>JAEUTQ010000035.1 GCA_016787445.1 Bacteroidia bacterium | reverse complement strand
GAGGAAGCAGCAAAAAAATACAGCGATGATAAGGAAACAAAACAAAACGGTGGTTTATTAATTAATCCAATGACGGGCGCAACTAAATGGGAGAATGAAGAAATCAGTCAGATGGATCAAAACTTAGTTTTTGTATTTGATAAGATGAATGCCGGAGATGTTTCAACACCGGTACAGTATAACTCTATGGATGGCAAGCCGGGTTACCGAATCATTACTATTATTTCCCGCACCGATCCACACAAAATTAATTACAAAGATGATTATGCTAAGCTCTTAACTATGGCCACATTCGAGCGTCAGCGCAAATTAATCAGAGAATGGATTGAGCGTCGATCAAAAGTTACGTATATAAAAATTGATCCTGAGTACAATTGTAAATTCGAATACAACTGGCATATATCAAATTAATTCTATGCAATTTAAATCAGATACAGAAGCGGCAGAAGCATTTGTTGCCAAATACAAACAACTTAATTCAGAAATAGGTAAAGTTATAGTTGGTCAGCAAGACACTATTAAGGATGTTTTAATTAGTGTGTTTTGTAAAGGACACTGTCTATTGGTTGGTGTTCCGGGATTGGCTAAAACTTTATTGGTTAATACTATATCTGATGTTTTAGGTTTAAGTTTTAATCGTATTCAGTTTACGCCTGACTTAATGCCCGGAGATATTATTGGTAGTGAGATTTTGGATGAGAGTAGAAACTTTAAATTTGTAAAAGGACCTTTGTTCGCTAATATCATTTTAGCGGATGAGATTAACCGTACCCCTCCAAAAACACAGGCTGCATTATTAGAAGCCATGCAAGAGCGTCATGTAACGGCAGCCGGAAAAAAATATGAATTAGGAAATCCTTTTTTTGTTTTAGCTACTCAAAATCCAATTGAGCAAGAGGGAACTTACCCTTTACCTGAAGCGCAATTAGACCGTTTCATGTTTAATGTTTGGTTGGATTATCCGAAGTTTGAAGAGGAATTGCAGGTGGTGAAGCAAACAACAACATCGGGCAATGTTAAGCTAAATAAAATTTTAACTTCCGAAGAAATTTTAGCCTTTCAGGAATTAGTGCGTAAGGTGCCGGTTGCCGACAATGTAGTGGAGTACGCAGTTAAATTGGTGAATAAAACACGATTGAACAGTGAGTTTTCTTCTGATGTTTCAAAGAAGTATTTAGCATGGGGCGCCGGCCCGCGTGCTTCTCAATATTTAGTGTTGGGCGCAAAGTGCCACGCTTTATTAAATGGCAAATTCAGTCCGGATATTGAAGATGTAAAGGCTATCGCAATACCTGTATTAAGACATCGTGTTGTCTTAAATTATAAAGCAGAAGCGGAAGGAATGAATGTTGAAAGTATTATTAAGCAATTAATGTAATGGAAAATAAGCCCGAAAGTTTTGAGGAAAAAGCCAAGGAGTATTTTGATGAGAAGAAATACCGAACCATTATTGTAGGTAAGGATGGTTATAAGAGCAATGAAGATTTGGAAGATGCTATAACAGCATTGGTAGAAGATAAAATCAGTACAGAAGAGAAGGAAGAAATTTTAAAACATTTAAAAGCCAGTAAAGCAAAGCAAGCTTTATTTAAGGCTATTCAGACGTCAAAAAGTGATGCTAAAAAGGCCAAATTAATTGCAGCGTGTTGGGAGATTGATTTAGATTGTACGGATGACTTTTTGTTTTTTGTTGATTTAACCTGTAATGAAGATTTTAATGTTTCATTAGAAGCATTAACAGTTATCGAAAGTATTGAGAATGCGATTCCCGCGAATCAGTTAGAGCAAGCGCAAAAGCAAGTAACTGCTAAAATAAAAGAAAAGCCCGATAACATTGATTTGTTGGTAGATTTACTGCAGATTATCAAAGACAGATCAGAAGCTGTTTAATAAAATATTTAATTCAAATAAAAAAGGCCATTCATATGAATGGCCTTTTTGTTTTTGTGATGATGAATTACTCAACAATAATTTTGTTTGTTGTTGATTTACCGTTGATACCAACTTTAATAAAGTAAATGCCTTTAGAACTTGAAGCTAAGTTAATGTTTTGGTTGCCTTTTTTCATTAATTGACTAAATACAACTTCACCTAATGTATTGGTAATTTCTACTTGCGCATCCGCAGGTAATTCAATCATGAATTTACCGTTGTTAGGGTTAGGGAATACATTAAATGAATTATTAGCAGCTATGTTGTTGATGCCTGTACATGCACTCACGTTTTGTGTAACAATACTTGAATTAGAACAGCCGGTTACTGTGTTAGTTCCGGTAACTGTGTATGTTGCATTTACAGTTGGAGAAACAACAATTGATGCGCCGCTTCCTGTCGGTAACCAAGCGTAAGTATTCGCGCCTGTAGCAGTTAATGTAGCGTTTTGTCCGGCACAAATTAAAGTATTGCTGGTAGTTGCACTCACAGTTGGAAGTGCGTAAACATTAATCGCTACTGTATTAGTTGAGGCAACAATACACCCGGTTTGAGTTCCTGAAACTGTATAGGTAGTACTTACACTAGGAGTTACTGAAATAGAAGCACCGTTTATTGCTCCAGGATTCCATGTATAAGTATAGCCTGTTGCGGTGGTTGACGCGCTGATGGTTACAGAAGCATTCGGACAAACAGAGCTGGCGCTTTGTGCAACAGAAATTGCCGGAGTTAGGCCCATTGAATAAGTTGGAGCAGGAGTGATGTTGTTTTTCCAATAGAATTGTAAATCCGGATAACCATAATGGTAATTTGTAAGCGTATTAGTTGGGAAAGTGTTTTGAGTACAGCTGTTGCAATAAAGCATATCAATGTAAGTTAGTTTATTATTAATTTGGCTTGACGTACCAAAATAATAACCGTCACTTACACCTTGGAATAATTGTAATACGTATTGCGTACCTTGAGTTAACCAAATAGGATTTGGTAGCGGAGCATAAGAATAAGTTGCAGCTGGACCGCTTACTTGAATTTGTGAAATTATGTTAGTAGTGGTGTAATCGAATAAAGTAACATAACGAGTTGTTCCGGTTGGTTCACGTTTACCGAAGCTTGTAACTAATATGTCTTCATTCGGAGAAAAACGGAATCCGCGTTGAGAGTTACCAACACCACCGGCACCGCCTGAGCTAACCGAATCGGTAGAAGATTTCATACCAATGAATACACCCGGAACAGATGAAACAGATGTAGCTGTACTATTTCCATGAAAGAAATAGAAAGTACGATTACCTCCTGCAGGAATAGTATCGATTTTAACCCAAACAATGGTTGTTGCTGTATTGATGCCAGACTCTAACCAATGGTTGTATAAAGTACTGCCATTACAATTTTTTCCAAAACGAATATCGTCGCCGGAAGTTTGCATTTGAGAAGCTGCAATAAGCGATTGCGTGTTAATAGTAAGTTTTAACTGATAGTTAATAGCCGTAACAGTTGCACTGTTGTAAACAGTGATTGGTGTAACATTTGAGTAACCGGTTAACTGGGCTTTAGAGGTAGACATAAAGCCTAATGCCAAAAACAATAAAGAGTATATTTTCAATTTCATGTGAGTTAATTTTAATGTTATTTATTGGAGTTATTTGTGCTAACAATTTTAGCTTTTTTCATTTCGGCTAATTGTTGTTTTTCCTTTTTTAATTCGTCAGCCGGAAAAGAAGGATCCGTTTCATCAATCTTAATTTTATTTTCCAGTTCCTTAATTTTTGAACTTTTTTCTTTTTCAGATGCAAAAGAAATAGAGCTAGATGTTTTTTTAGAAGTCGGAGCTTCCTGTGCACATAGGGATGTAGCACCAAGGCCAAGAATGATTCCGGCCAGATAAATGGTTTTTTTCATAGTAATTGGGTTTTAAGTAAAATTAAACTATTAATTTGATTCATTTAAGGAAATGTTCAAAATAATAGAGAAGAACTAATAAAAATCAGTAATTGGAGGTTGAAATAATTTTACAAGATTATTAGCGTTTACCGGCTACACACTCAATCAAATCATCTTGCTGCAAGTATTTATTGGCTAGATCACGTAATTCGGCAGACGTTACATTTTTTACGCTTTCAAAGTAGGTGCTGTAATAATCGTATCCGAGATTAAATTCATAAATAGCTTTGAACTTTTCAGCTAGCGCGAATGGTCCGTCCACACTTCGTAAAAACTGTCCTAATATATAGTTGCGAACCGTTTCTAATTCATCTGTACTCACTAAATCTTCGCGCAAACGTTTTATCTCTTTGTAAATTTCATCCAATGCATTGTTTGTAACATCAGCACCAACCTCAGTGCTAATCGCGAAATAGCCGGCATTAACATACGACGTTAATCCGGAGCCGATACCATAGGTGTATCCTTTATCTTCGCGAATGTTTGCCATTAAACGCGAACCGAAATAACCACCCAATATAGTATTTAACACTTGAAATTTGAAATAATCGGGATGCGTTTTATTAAATAATACGCGCCCAATTCTTATCGCCGATTGAATTGCATCATTCTTTTCCACTAAAACGTGTTTTTGTCCGGTTGATTGAATGGCCGGCATTTTTTTTGTGACTGCAGCCGGATTTCCCCATTCACTTTTTCCGAAATGTTGATTGAGAATATTGATAAGATTTGCGGAAAAGTTTCCGGATACAACAATAAAACAGTTTTTGGAATTATAATGTGTTTTGTAAAAATCGAGAATATCCTGACGCTTTACTGTATCGAAATCTTCGTTTTTTAAATCGATACCATAAGGGTGTGTTTCCCCGAATAGTAATTCCGAGAACTTTCTTCGCCCTAAATAATTTACTTTTTGTGAGTTAATTAAATGTTTTTGTTTTCGGTTGGCTAAATAGATGTCAATTTCACTCTGCGGATAAATAGAATCTTTCACTAAATCTTCCACATAAACTAAACTTTCATTCAAATATTTGTTTAATGAATAAAGAGTAACCGACGAAAAATCTTGTCCGGCTGATAATTCTAAAAACGAACCGTAATAATCGATGTTTTCAGATAATTGTAAAGCATTATATTTTGTGGTTCCGTTTTCGAGTAAGGTATTAGCCGTGGAAGAAAGTAAAGTTCGGTTTTGATAAAACATACCTGCTTTAAAAATCAGCTCCACTTTCGTTAGTTCCTGCGAACCGGCATTTATACTGAAAACCGGAATGCCATTATCCAATTTTTTTTCTTCAGCTTGAATAATGTCAATCTTTTCAATGGTTTTAAATTCCGGTGCAAGGGTTCTGTTTATCATGGGAATGAAGTATAAGTATTAATCTAAAAGATATTGCTGATGTTTATTGAATTTCTCCAGTGTTCTGATACCGGATGAACTGATATGTTCGAAATCTTTATTGCAAAAAATATTAATGATTTTTACATCCGGTTTTAATTCCTGTATGTAGCGATATTGATTTTGTTCATATTGAAAATCTGTTGAATTTCTTAATCCGCGGATGACTGTTACATCATACTTTAATGTGTCAAGAAAATCGGTGAGTAAAGAATCGTACTCGCAAATCTGACGATTTTTAATTGTTTTAGGCAGAGGCCAGTTTCTACCTTCCTTGGCGGGATTTTTTCCAAACGCAATAATTACTTTATCGAAAATTAATTCCGCTTTTTGCAATACATTGTAATGTCCTTTATGAAAAGGATTAAAGCTTCCTGCAAATACACCAATTTTAGGTTGATTGTATTTTACGAATGAAATAAGCGCATCGAGTTTTCCATCTTTATTGATTTTCGACAAATGCTTCAATCGCTCTTCGCGATATACCAGGTAATCGTGACTTTGAAATTGATTAAAAATCATTTTCTCGGTTTCCAATTGTTCTTCAAATGGTTTTTGAAGATAATGGTCGATACTGTCTTTAAAATCTATCATTTCAGTTTGTTTCCCGCGGATATCGCAGATATACGCAGAGGTTTATAAATTATTTACTTTTCTATAAATTGAATTCGCAATATTATCAGTATTAAAATTAACTAAAATGCCCAACTTCTTATCATATAATTTTAAATAGGTTAAAACTTGTTTATGGTGAACATCCGCTAATTGTTCAACTGATTTTACTTCAATAACAACTAGATTATCCACTAAAATATCAATTCGAAAGCCCACTTCAAGTTTTTGACCTGCATAAATTAATGGAACAGGTACTTGAGTTTTCACGGACAATCCTTCTTGCTGAAGCTGAAAAGCCAAGGCTGCTTCATATACAGACTCTAATAATCCGGGACCAAGTTCATTATAAACTTTAAAGATGCACCCTCTTATTTTGTATGAAATTTCATTTTCAATTATATCTTCTTTATGCATCATAACATCTGCGATTATCACCGAAATCTGCGGGACTTATTTCTTTTTTAGATAATACAAAGTAGAGCAGTTGTTTTCGTCAAGAACTTTGTTAGCGATATCTTTAATATCATTAGCCGTAACAGCTAAATATTTGCCTATCTCCTGATTAATATAATCAGCATCTCCCATTAATTCGGAAATTGCCAGATTTGTTGCCTTATTTAAAACATCCGTTTCGGAAAAAGTAATGCTTGATTCAACTTTGTTTTTGCATTTCTGTAATTCGTTTTCCGATACTAAACTGTTTTTAATTTTGTTGAGTTCATGAATGATGGCTTTTTCGGCCGCTTCAATATCAACACCATTACTTAATTTCCCGGATACAACAAATAATCCCTCATCAAAATCGCCCATTACGTAAGCATTTATCTCTGAGAATATAGGATTATCTTTTACAAGTGAATTGTATAAACGTGAAGAATTTCCTCTCGATAAAACATCCGATAGTAAATCACAAGCATAATAGTTTTTATCATGACGAGACACCATGTGGTAGGCTTTGTAAATGGAATCTACCGGCACATCTCTTTCAACGGTTAACTTTCTTGCTTCTGTTTGTTTTGGTTCTTTAGGTAAGTTTCTTTTTGGTTTAGTTCCTGCTTCTATCGGCTCAAACCATTTTTTAGCAAGTTGTTTAACGTTGTCAATTTCAACATTACCTGCAACTACCATAATGGCATTACTCGGATTGTAATGCTTCTTAAAAAAGGATTTTACATCCTCCATGGTGGCGTTTTCAATGTGCGAAATTTCTTTACCAATTGTAGCCCACTTATATGGATGAGTTTTATATGCTAGCGGGCGTAACAATAACCAAACATCTCCGTATGGTTGATTTAAATAACGTTGTTTAAATTCTTCGATAACAACATTTCTTTGAACTTCTAAACTTTTGTCAGTAAAAGCCAAACTCAACATGCGATCGCTCTCCAGCCAAAAAGCAGTTTCCAAATTTTCTGAAGGAACCGTGCAATAATAATTTGTAATATCATTCGTCGTGAAAGCGTTATTTTCTCCGCCTACCAATTGCAGTGGTTCATCATAATTAGGAATATTAATACTCCCACCAAACATTAAATGTTCAAATAAATGTGCGAAACCTGTTTTATTTTCATCTTCATCACGGGCACCAACATCGTATAAAATATTGACACAAGCCATCGGCGTCGACTTGTCTTGATGAACAATAACAGTAAGATTATTTTGTAGTTTAAACTTCTCGAATTTTATCATAGTGTGGTCGCGAATCAGAATGTTAAGTTACCGATTCTTTTAATGCAGGAATTAAAGTCTTTTATTATTTCTTCTACTATATGGGCGGCAGGTTTAATTTCGTTAATATCACCACTAATTTGTCCGATTTCTAATTCACCTTCGGTTAAATCGCCTTCAAACATGCCTTTTTTGGCACGCGCTCTTCCTAAAAGTGTAGTGAGCTCTTCAACCGAAGCACCATTCTTTTCCGCTTCTATTACCTTATTGCAAAAATCATTTTTAATTAAGCGCACCGGAGTCAACTGTTTAAGTGTTAAAATGGTATCGCCTTCTTTCGCTTTCACAACAGAATCTTTAAAGTTTTGGTGCGCTGATGATTCCGGTGTTGCCACAAATCGACTGCCAATTTGCACCGCATCGGCCCCTAATGCAAAGGCCGCCGCCATTTGAGAACCGTAACCAATTCCTCCGGCAGCAATCAGCGGAATTTGAATAGCTTTGCGAACTTGAGGAATTAAAACCATGGTAGTAGTTTCTTCCCGGCCATTATGTCCACCGGCCTCAAAACCTTCAGCAACGATTGCGTCAACACCGGCTTCTTGGCATTTTAGGGCAAACTTTACATTGCTCACGACATGAACAACTTTAATTCCATGTTCTTTTAAGTGGTTGGTCCATGTTTTTGGATTCCCTGCACTCGTAAATACGATTTTAACCCCTTCTTCAACGATTATTTTCATATGTTCCTCAATATTAGGGTATAGAAGGGGAACATTCACGCCGAAAGGTTTACCGGTTGCAGCTTTACATTTACGAATTTGGTCTCTTAAAACATCCGGATACATAGAACCCGAGCCAATTAAACCTAAGCCTCCGGCATTAGAAACGGCAGAGGCCAATTCCCACCCGCTGCACCAAATCATTCCGGCTTGAACAATCGGGTATTTTATGTTAAAAAGAGAGCAAATTGGATTTGACATAGGGATTAAAATTTAGTATATTTAAGCCATAAAATTAGAGATTTTTATTACTTTTGTAGTCAAATGAAAAAACTATTCTACTCGCTTTTACTTGTTTTCTTTTTTACCGCATCCTATTCTCAGTGGTTGTGGGATTTTGGATTAGCAGTTGGAGCTTCTAACTATTTGGGAGATATTGGAGGGAAGGAGAAAACCCGTCGTGATTTCGTGGCGGATATGAAATTAGCAAAAACACGTTGGAATGTGGGAGGTTTTGCACGTTACAAATGGCGCCCAAGAATCTCAATAAAATTGGCTTTGGATTATTTGCGATTAGAAGGGGATGATAAATTATCAACTAATCCGGGTCGTCGTGCTCGTAATTTGAACTTCCGTAATGACATGTTTGACATGGCTTTTACAGCTGAATGGTTTTTTTACGAAAACAATGATTTAGGAAATACATATCGTTATCGTAATGGCTTCCGTGCTTATATATTTGGTGGTGTTGGCGGCTACTATAGTAACCCAAAAGGAAATTTAAATGGTGAGTGGATTAAACTACGTCCTTTGCAAACTGAAGGAATTGCTTACAAACCTATTGGTGTAAATATTCCGCTTGGTGTTGGTTTCTATTTTACTTTAGAAAAGAAACATCGTATTGGTTGGGAGTTGAATTGGAGAACCACTTTCACAGATTACCTCGATGATATTAGCGGCAATTATCCAGATCAAGCACCTGGAAATTCATTATCAGAGACAATGTCGTACCGTACTGAAGAGTTAGGACCAAATTATCCGGATAATGCTTATTTGTCACATGGTTGGGGACAAAAACGTGGTGATAAAACACATAATGATTCTTACATGACAATGAATTTATCTTATAGTTATGTAATGCGTGGTAAGAGTTCGTTTTATCGTTCTCGTTACGGACATTTCTTCAGTAAGAAGAAGAGAGGTGCAACCCGTAAGATTCGTGCTAAATTCTAATCTGGAAAATATTACAGAAAGCCCTGCAAATAATGCGGGGCTTTTTTATTTGAGTTCTTTGGTGTAACAAATAAAATGTTTCGTTACAGATTTATTCAAAGCCTGAATGTTTAATAAATCACTGGCAGTAGCAATGTCTACCAGTTTACCTGTATTATAAAGTATGTTGATGCCATGATCGCCACTGTTATAGGCACGGTTGTTTACGCTTTCTGAAAAAACAAAATAGGATGCTTCTTTTCGGCTAATCGAATAAGTTTTCATAGCCTTTTCAATTAGTTTGTTTTTATGCGCTGTAGCAATCGCTTCATTTTGTAATTCTATTTTGTACAAATTGCGCTCGAGCATGTTTTTGCAAAGTGTTTTTAAAATAAAATCATCGCAATCGCTCCAGGCTTTCACCGAAGCCATTACATCATAATCATCTAAGGCGGCAAACTTTTGTAACAACTCAGGTTTATTTAAAAAATCTTCTTTTGTGAAATCATTTTCTAAAAAAAGAGAGAAGGTTGGGGTAGCAAAAAGAGGCACACCTTTTCCACTAAGTTCCTTGGCTCTTCTTAAAATGTTTACCAATAAATTCTCGGCACTCAAAACAGTTTTATGTAAATACACTTGCCAATACATCAAGCGCCGTGCAATTAAAAACTTCTCAATACTATAAATACCTTTTGCTTCAACTACCAATTTATCATCCACCACATTCAACATTTTAATGATGCGCTCACTGCTGATAACGCCTTCACTCACGCCTGTGAAGAAACTGTCGCGTTTCAAATAATCCAGACGATCCATATCTAATTGTGAACTCACCAATTCGTGTAAAAACGGTTTGTTATACTGATTGTTAAAGATTTTAATGGCTAACGACAACTTTCCTTTAAACTCTTTATTCAGGTTATCCATAATCATCGACGAAACATCTTCGTGATGAATTTCCTTAACAATGCTATGCTCCAGTGCGTGCGAAAATGGTCCGTGCCCGATATCATGTAGTAAAATCGCAATTAAAGCGGCGCGTGTTTCTTCGTCAGAAATTTTTACATCCTTGCTTTTCAAAACCTGCAAGGCTTCGCTCATAAGGTACATAGCGCCAATGGCATGATGAAAACGAGTGTGTAATGCGCCAGGATAAACCAAATTCGTTAAGCCTAATTGCTTAATACGTCGTAAACGTTGAAAGTAAGGGTGGTTTATAAGGGCGTAAATTAATTCATCGTGAATGGTTACAAAACCATAAATGGGGTCGTTGATTATTTTACTTTTTATGTTTGACATCAATGCTAAAAAATCTTAATTATCTACAATAATTTTACCTTTACTGCGTATATTGTAAAGATATAAAACGTTTATGGAAAAAAATACAATTCTTTGGGCCGATGATGAAATGGAGCTGTTAAAGCCTCATATTTTATTTTTAAATAATAAAGGCTATGATGTAATTACCGCCGTTAGTGGTGATGAAGCCCTTGATATTGTAAAGGAGAACAGAGGAATTGATGCCGTATTATTGGATGAAAATATGCCGGGTTTAAGCGGACTGGAAACATTAACGAAAATTAAACAGCTTCGTGCCGATTTGCCTGTTATCATGATTACAAAAAGTGAAGAAGAGCACATTATGGATGATGCTATCGGCGGAAAGATTGCAGATTATTTGATTAAGCCGGTTAATCCAAATCAAATTATCTTATCACTTAAAAAAACCTTAGATAATAAGCGTTTGGTTTCTGAAAAAACAAATACAGAGTATCGAAAAGAGTTTGGTCAAATCGGTATGACTTTAAGTGATAATCTGAAATGGAGCGAGTGGGTGGATGTGTTTAAAAAAATTGTGTATTGGGAATTGGAAATGGATAAAGCACAAGATAAGGGAATGTTGGATGTGTTAAAGATGCAGAAGGCTGACGCTAATACTCAGTTTTTTAAGTTCGTTGAAAAAAATTATGTGAATTGGTTAAATGGGAAGGATGCAAATCCACCAACCATGAGCCATACTTTACTTAAAAATAAATTTATCCCTGAATTAGACAAAAGTGAAAGCATCTTCCTAATTGTCATCGACAATCTTCGTTATGATCAATGGAAAATCATTCAGCCTGTGATTCAGGATTATTATAAAGTGGAGAATGAGGAATTATACATCAGTATTCTTCCTACTGCAACGCAATATGCAAGAAATGCATTATTCAGCGGACTTATGCCGAGTGAAATGGAAAAACGTCACCCTGATTGGTGGTTAAATGATGAGGATGAAGGCGGAAAAAATATGCACGAGGAAGATTTTTTGCAAGCACAGTTAAAACGTTTGGGTAAAGATGTTAAACTGTCTTACAACAAAGTAACGAATTATGCCGGTGGAAAGAAATTAGCTGAGAGTATAAATAACTTAATGCAAAATAAACTCAATGTAATCGTGTATAATTTTGTAGATATGTTAAGTCATGCTCGTACCGAAATGGAGGTGATTCGTGAATTGGCAGATGATGAACCGGCCTATAGAAGTATTACCATGTCGTGGTTCGAGCACTCGCCTTTATTGGATATGATTAAGCAGTTGGCGGCAAAAAAGGTGAAGATTGTTATTACTACTGATCATGGTACCGTGCACGTAAAAGAACCAACCAAAGTATTAGGTGATAAAAACGTGAATACTAACTTACGTTACAAGCAGGGTAAGGCATTAGATTATAATGCTAAAGAGGTATTTGAGGTAAAAAATCCGAGCGATGCGTTCTTACCTAAATTACATCCGAGTTCACGATTTATATTCGCGAAAGAAGATCGCTTTTTTGCGTATCCAAACAATTTCAATCATTATGTAAATTATTATCGTAACACGTTTCAACACGGCGGTATTAGTTTAGAAGAAATGATTATTCCATATATTACTTTATCACCACGTTAGTGAAGAGTTTACAAATAGATATTAGTGACGCCAATAAATTGCCGGAAAATGCCAGGCAACTCTTAAATTTTGCGGGTGAATTAAAGGTTTTTGCCTTTGAGGCAGAAATGGGTGCAGGAAAAACTACTTTTATTAAAGCGTTGTGTAAAGCGTTAGGTTCTAAAGATAATTTCAGCAGTCCTACATATTCTATCGTCAATGAATATTTAACGCCCACAAAAAAATTATATCATTTCGATTTATACCGATTAAAGTCGGCCGAAGAACTTTTAGATATTGGTTTTGAAGAATATGTTGATAGTAAACGTTATTGTTTTATTGAATGGCCCGAGTTAGCCTTGTCGTTTTTGCCTAAACCTTATCTGAGTATAATCATTAATGTAAAAGAAAATAATCGTTACCTTAGCGCCCAAATTATTGAGTAAATGCGCTTAAGTTTATTTTTAGTTTTGATTGCAGCAAGTCATTTGTTTTCGCAAAGCGACTCCCTGAAAATTAGTACAAAGAAAAAAGGAACCTTGTATTTATCGGCAGGCTATACGCGTGTTTGGTTTTCAAAAAGCGACATTCGTTTTGTAGACCGCTCTAATACGTATCATCCGGAAACAGGTTATAATCATAATTATGATTTTACCGTTTATGATGCAGAGGCGAAGGATCGTCCTGACTTTGATAAAATTCCTGATATAGTAAACTTTACAGTGCCACAATACGCTTATCGTTTAGGATATTATTTCAATAATAAGTCTGATTTAGCTGTTGAAATCAATTATGATCACACGAAGTACATCATGAAAGATTATCAAAAGTTGAGAGTAAAGGGAGATATCAATGGAACATACATTGACCAAGATACATTAATTGATCCGAAGAAGTTTTTACATTTCGAGCATTCGGATGGTGCTAATTTTTTATTGCTGAATATCGTAAAGCGTTGGAAGCTCGTAAATCCAAGTCCGCTTTTCAATATGGGTTGGGTTATTAAAGGAGGAGTGGGTTGTGTCATCCCTCGTACGGATGTTACATTATTTGGTAAACGATTAAACAACGATTTTCACATTGCTGGATGGTTAGTGGGCGCTGAAACCGGATTACGCACAGAGTTTTTTAAATATGGTTTTTTTGAATTTGTGGGCAAGGCAAGTTTCGCGCACTATGTAAATTCACTTGTTATTGGCAAAGGAAATGGAAGAGCAACGCATCATTTCTTTGCGTATCAATTAACAGCCACACTTGGTGTTCAAGTGCCGGCTTTTGGTAAGAAATAAGAATTAAAATTCGACTTAGAAGCCTGTACCAAAATGGTTCATGCTTTCACGCTTCATTGGGTTTACCGTCATAACAGGAATATTACTGATATCAACGATATGTTGAGCTTCTGTACCACCAAAGAATTCCTTCACGCTTAACTCAGGTTTATTCATAATCATGATTAAATCCGACTCAATTTTGTTTGCATAATCTACCACTGTTTCAGCAACGTGATCGCTTGCAATTGATTTATTGGTACAAGAAATACCTTTACTCTTAATAAATTGCTTTACTTGATGAGAATAAGCTAATAATTGATTTTCGTAAGCAGCATCTGATGGGCTAAACACAGAAAGTACACGGATAGAAGCACCAAAATATTTCGCAAACTGAACAGCAATATCAACTTTTTCGCGTGATTGGCGAGATAAATCAAGAGGTAATAGAATGTTTTCGCAACCATCACGGTGTTCGCGACCGCGAATAGTAATTACAGGGCAAGGTGCTTTGCGGATTAATTTAGAAGCGCTACCACCAAAAATGTCTTTAAACTTCATGTGGCTTTCAATACCCATGATAATTAAAGTAGCACTAATTTCTTCAGCCACACGGTCAGTTTCGGTATAAATATCACCTTTAACATTCATGAATTCAACAGGAATTCCGCCGCTTTCAGTCTCAGTTTGCTTAGTTAATTTAGTAAGGTCCTCGTAACGCTCTTCGCCAACTTTTTCGTATACATGCAAAAGAACGATCTTAGAGTGAGTATATTTAGCAAGGTTGTAAGATTGTTTAATGGCAAAAATTGATTGTTCAGAAAAATCGATTGGGATTAGGACGATGCCTCTTTCTTTAACTTGCATAGTTTTAGGTTTTTAAAGACGCAAAGTTATAAAAAAATGGCAACAAAAACAGGTATATTTATTTTTTGTAAAACCATAAAAAGTTCCGATATTTGCGACCCAATTAAAAATTAAACAAAATGGCAGTAAAGATTAGACTACAGAGACATGGGAAAAAGGATGCAGCCTTTTTTCACGTTGTAGTTGCGGATGGTCGTGCACCACGTGACGGAAAATTCATTGAAAAATTAGGTGTTTATAACCCTAATTCGAACCCTGCAACAATTGACATCAATTTCGACAAAACATTACAATGGTTAATGAATGGTGCTCAGCCAACTGACACTTGCCGTGCCATCCTTTCTTATAAGGGTGTAATGTTAAAAAAGCATTTGTTGGAAGGTGCAAAAAAAGGCGCTTTAACTGAAGCCCAAGTTGAACAAAAATTCAACAAATGGTTACAGGAAAAAGAAGGAAAAGTTAACAGCAAAAAAGATCGTTTAGCAAGTGAAGGTTCTAAAAAAGCAAACGACCGTTTAAAAGCTGAAACTGCAAGTAAAGAAGCAAAAGCAGCTAAAATTGCAGCTAAAACCACAGCAGCTCCGGCAGAAGAAAATAATGCGGCAGCAGAAACCTCATCAGAGGAACAAGCATAAATATTTAATAACTTAAAGAGCCCCGAACGGGGCTTTTTTTATTTTTGTACAAAAGCACTAAAACAATTTAAGGTGTACACTTTATTAGCTGATAGCGGATCTACGAAAACTGATTGGGTTGTTCTTGAGAATGGCAAAGTAATTGCCAATTATAAAACTATTGGATTTAATCCCTATTTTCAAACTACCGAGCAAATTTACGATGAACTAATTTTAAACCTTATGCCATTTGTAAGTGAATACCTGCCAAAAGTTAATGTATTATACTATTATGGTGCAGGATGCTCTAATGAAATAAATTGTAAGATTGTTGGGGATGGTATTAAATCTGCTCTGGATTTGAAAAACGTTAATATTGGTCACGATTTATTGGCAGCTGCTAGAGCCTTATGTGGATCGGAATCAGGCATTGCTTGTATTCTTGGTACTGGTAGTAACAGTTGTTTATATAATGGAGTAGAAGTGGCTGAAAATGTCCCTTCTTATGGCTACATGTTTGGGGATGATGGCAGTGGAGCGCACATAGGAAAAACATTTGTGCAGGCTTATTTTGATGGTGAGTTGCCTTCTAAAATAAAAACCGCTTTTGAGGCAAAGGGCTATCATCGCGAAGAGATTTTAGATAATGTATACAAAAAGGGAATGCCAAGCCGTTATTTAGCTTCAATTAGTTCTTTTGTATCAGAAAACATTAAGGATCCCTACATGAAAAAGTTGGTGAAGAATTGCTTTATTAGCTTTTTTCATAAGCAAATTGAAAAATACTCCGACTCGCGAAAATACACGGTTCATTCTGTTGGCTCTATAGGTTTTTACTATAAAAGTATTCTGGCTGAGGTGGCCAATGAAGAAGGATATACGCTTGGCAAAGTCATTAAGTCTCCAATCGAAGGCTTAATTGAATTTCATAAAAAATAGAGAGAATTAAACTTTAAGTTTCTGACCGATTTGTAAAATCTTGGTTGGTTTGATGCCATTCTTTTTGCAGATAGCACTAACAGTAGTATGACAACGTTTAGCGATTACGCCAAGGTTATCACCTGGTCTTACTCTGTAAATCCCGTATTTAACACCGTTTTTTGTCGTGTATTTTACTGCACCAACATCATGACGGTGACGATTGTGCATGGCACGTAGATCGTATTTGTTTTCAACGTCCGATTTTCTCAGTGTAAATTCGTATGTTTTTAAATCTCCTTTTGCGTAATCAATAAAGTCTTCGGTGTCTAAAGCCTGACCTAAGTAGCGCATTTCAAAGTGTAAATGAGCTCCGTAAGAACGACCGGTATTTCCTCCCAGACCTAAAATTTCACCCGCTTTAATAGGTTGCCCGGCTTCAACTAAAATCTTGCTTAAGTGAGCATAAACTGTTTCTAATCCGTTAGCATGACGTATAATTACTACATTACCGTAACCGCTTATCTTACTTCTTGCGATTCGAACCATACCATCAAATGCAGACACTACAGTATCACCAATTTCCAAATCAATGTCTGTTCCATAATGAGGACGATATCTTCTCCAGCCAAATTCACTGGTTATCATTCCTTTGAATGGCATTGCAAAACGACCTTCACCTAGGTCGGTTAAACAAATTGTTACAGAATCTGCACGAAAACAATCACCGAAATTATAAGGATGGATGGTTGTTGTATCCCAGGTAGCGTATAAATCGTTAGAAGGAAATAAAATACTTGATGTATCTTGCTCATCTTCTTCAACTTCAGCTATTTGTGTGTTTAAAGCGTGATGTGTCGTATCATCACGTTTAGCCTTGCTTTTCTTATCATCGCCAGGTTTGTTCCTTTCATCATCTTTATGCAAATTACCTGCAAATGATGGAGTTACGACCATCATGGCAAGAAATATACATATGTGAATAAAACCCTTCATTTTCAGAATTTTGCAAAGTTTTAATATTTTACGAGAAATCCAACTGTTAATTTACGTTATTCATCCTAAAGTTATTAACAATTTGAACATTTCGGTTAATTACTTTAACAAATTCTGTTTTTTAAATGTATTTTTTAAGGGTTCGTGAAAATTAAAAATCACCTGTTGATAGTTGCCCTTCTTTCATTTTTATATGTAGTACATATTACTTATCTTTACCAATTAGTGAGTTTATTAAAGTATTGAGTGAGAAGCGCTCAAACTAAAATTTGTTTAGTTAACTTAGATTTAGATATAATACCTAAAATATGAAAAGATTTTTCTACGTTTTATTTTTACTGTTTATTTCCCTATTCACATTCTCGCAGGCTACTTTTACTCCCAACTTTGCTATTCCATCTCCTTTGTGTTCTGGAATTGCATTGACAACAACTTGTGCTGTGACTCCCGGAACAACCGCAATTGTTGGTTATACTTGGACATCAACTCCTGCCGGACCAGTAATTGGCGCACCTAACGCTTCAGTAACTTCTATTAGTTTTGGAACAGCAGGGACTTTTACAATTTCTGTTACTGCTACAGCCGGAGGAACTAATACCGCAAGTGTTAGTCAAGTTGTTACAGTTAATCCTACACCTACCATTACGGCAACTCCAAATCCGGCTACCATATGTGTCGGAAATAGTTCTACATTAACCGCTGCAGGTGGTACATCCTATACATGGACACCAAGTTCATCTCTAAGTAGCGCGAATGGTTCTCCTGTTACAGCGAACCCTTCATCCAGTACAAATTATACAGTAGTTGGTAGTTCAGGAGGTTGTTTTGGTACTGCAGTTGTTAGTTTAGTTGTAAATCCTGCAATGTCTGTTTTAGTAACAGCGTCTCCATCTTTCACAACTTGTCCAGGTGGTAGTGCAACATTAACTGCAACAGGAGCTGGTGCTGCAGGTGTTTATACCTGGTCGCCCGGAACAGGATTAAGTTCAACTACAGGTTCAGCAGTTGTATCGTCACCTACAGGTAATACAGCTTATACTATTATAGGATTGGATCCACTTACAGGTTGTACAGGTACAACAAATGTAAGTGTGGTGATTGGTTCTCCTTTATCAGTTTCAGTTTCTCCTATAACTGCTACTACTTGTATTGGCGGTGCCGGTGTTACTTTAAGTGCATTCGGTGCTTCAAATTATGTTTGGTCGCCTTCTGCAAGTTTAAGCAGTGGTTTTGGTCCTGTAGTAGTGGCAACACCTAGTACATCTACTACTTATACAGTTTTAGGTTCAACCGGTACTTGTACGGGTCAGGCAGTTGTTAGTATTTCAGTTACTACACCGCCAACATTAACAGTAACTCCAACGAATACTACCATTTGTTTAGGAAGTTCTTATACCTATACAGCAACAGGTGCGGGCACAGGCGGCACCTATACATGGACACCATCTTTTACCTTAAATAATTTCACAGGTTCAACTGTAACTGCATCTCCTACTGTTACAACTACCTATACAGTGACGGGGCAAACAGCTCTTGGTTGTTTATCATTACCAAGAGTCGTAACATTAACAGTAGTTCCCGTTCCTACCGCAACAGTTTCGTTACTTACCAATACGAATGCTATTGCTACGAATACAATTTGTGGAAATCAAACTGCGACTTTATCGGTGGCAACATCAACACCTCCTCCGGGAATGGCCTACAGTTACACATGGTCGCCAACCATGCATATTGTGACCTCTTCTAACTCCGCTTCTGTTTTAGCCATTCCTGCAATGTCTGTTTGTACACAAAATTATTTGACTACTTATTCTTGTACTGTGTCCTATGCAACTTTGCAAGGTTGCAAAAGTTTAGTGGATACTGTGACAATGAGTGTTATTAATTGTTTTCCGCCGGTTGCGAATTTCACGACGGCAGTTGCTAATGATACCATTTGTACTAAAGGGTGTGTGTCATTTATCAATACTTCTTGCGGTGGTGAACCTCAAATTGTGAAGTGGTACTCTCCGGGTGGAAATCCTGATACAACTTCAACACCGTTCCCAACTATTTGTTATAACGTGCCCGGTGATTATACCGTTAGTTTAGCAGTTACAAATCCTTATGGATATGATAGTATTGTGAAAACTAAAATTATTCATGTGGTCGATACTCCAAATACGCAAGGTTTAAGAGATACTTGTATTCGTTTTGGTCAGTCGGTTCAACTTTACGGTATTCAAGCTCTGTATTATAAGTGGTCGCCTAATGATGGATCGTTAACTTGTCCGGATGGTTCTCCAAGCAGTTGCAATCCTTTATTGATTTATAATCCAATTGCCACACCAACCATAACCACAAAATACGTCGTTACTGGGTATAATAGTAAGAATTGTAAGTATAACGATACGCTCACGGTCTGTGTCTTGGATGATTGTGGTGAGATGTTTGTCCCCAATGCCTTCTCGCCCAATGGAGATGGGGTCAATGATGTCTTGTACGTCAGGGGCAAATGTTTAGCGAATTTTACTTTTCAAATCTTTAACCGATGGGGTGAAAAAGTATTCGAATCAAGTAATAAAGATTTAGGTTGGGATGGAACCTTTAACAGTGAACCATTAAACACCGGTGTTTTTGTATTTAGATTACAAGGAACAACGGTCAATAATGCTCCGTTTAATCTCAAAGGAAATGTTACTCTAATAAGGTAAACTTTTATGAATAAAATAATAAGAATAGGTAGTTTTTTAAGCGCATTATTTGCAGTTCATGTGTCTTTTGCACAGGATGTACATTTTTCTATGTATAATGAAGCTCCTGTAAATATAAACCCTGCATTAATTACCACTGCTTACGATACAAGAGCTATTGCTAATTACCGTACCCAATGGGGAAGTATTGGCAAAGCTTATACTACTTATGGAGTAAGTGTTGAGCAAGCTATTCGTCACTTGAAACTTAAGAAAAACTATATCGGTCTTGCTTTAAACATTAATAGCGATAAAGCCGGAGATGCCAAATTGGGTTCTTTAATGCCAAGCTTGGGAATTTGTTTTGTAACAAAATCATCTAAATTCAGTAAACTTTCTGGCGGATTACAAGCGGGTATGATTTATCGTACCATTAATATTAATTCATTACGCTGGGATAGTCAGTATGATGGTTACGCTTACGATCCATCTTTACCAAGTGGAGAATCTACTCCAAGAAGCGCTATAACAACGTATGATATTGGCGGCGGTGTAAATTTCCATTATGCAAAAAGCGAACGTTATATAAGTGCTCAGGATGGTGCTAAATGCGATATCGGTTTTTCTGCATTCCATTTCCAACAACCTAAAAACTCATTTTTCGAATCAAGCGAGCGTTTACATACAAAGTATATTTTCCATGCTAATTTAGATTATGGTATTAAGTCTGCTGCATTAGCTTTGGTTCCTAGTGTACTTTACATGAAGCAAGGACCTAATACAGAAACAACATTAGGATTTATTTTCAAATACATCATCGAAGATCAAGCTACTTATACCAATGTAAAGAAAGCCAGTTCACTTTCGTTTGGAGTTTATTATCGTTTAAAGGATGCAGTGATTCCAACCTTGTTGTATCAAAAATCGAAATATGCAATTGGATTAGCTTACGACGTTAACTTATCGCAATTAACACCTGCTTCAAAATTAAAAGGTGGACTAGAAGTTACATTGCGTTATAATACCAGCCCGGGCTATGGAAGAGCTTTGGGTAATTCTGTAAACCGATAACCGAGCAATAATAAAATGAATTTATGTCCGGTTCAACATTTGCGTTTAAGCAATTTGTAATTCAACAAGACAAGTGCGCTATGAAAGTAGGCACTGATGCAGTTTTGTTGGGGGCATGGGTTTTTCCAAACGGATCAAAAACAATTTTAGATATCGGTACAGGAACCGGAGTTATTGCTTTAATGCTTGCTCAAAAAACAAGCTCCGCACAAATCACAGCTATTGATATTGACCCTAACGCTATCGAACAAGCATCTATTAATTTTAAGGAAAGTAAATTCAGCGACAGACTTCAGGCAATTAATCTTTCTTTACAGGAATTTGCGAAAACAAATGAATCAAAATTTGATTTAATTGTCACCAATCCGCCTTATTTTGTAGGCTCTTTAAAAAGCAGTGATACTAATCGATCGACGGCTCGTCACGCAGAAACCTTGCCTTATATTGAATTAATTGAAGGAGTTAAAAAACTGCTCAATCCCAAGGGGAAATTCTGTTTAATACTTCCAAAAAACGAAGCTATTTCCTTCAGAGAAATGGCTGAAGCAAAAGGTTTTCATTTATCGAAGTTGCTGAGAGTTAGAACACGATTAGATAAAGACACTGAAAAACGTCATGTGATGCAGTTTGAATTTCATCCCACTGAGTTTTCTGAATCTACGCTTGTTATAGAGAAAGATTCTCGTATGTCCTATACCGATGAGTATAAAAATCTCACCAAGGATTTTTACATTAATTTCTAAATTATTTAGGGTTTAATCTTATTAAAAGTTACCAAATCATCGGTTAAAAACTAATGTTTGCTTTAAATGGAATTGTCACTTAGATTTACGTGATAAATTAAGGCTAAGTCCTTACTAAAACTCTATTGTATGAAAAATATTACGGTTATAGGCAGCGGAACAATGGGAAACGGAATTGCGCATACCTTTGCTCAATTCGGCTATGCAGTTAGTTTAATTGATATTAATGAAGCTGCTTTACAAAAAGCTATCGCTACGATTACAAAAAATTTAGATCGTCAGGTTGCTAAGGGAAGTATTACCGAAGCTGATAAAGCAGCAACTTTAGGAAACATTAAAACTTCTACCGATTTAAAATCTGCAGCGCAAAACGCGGATTTAGTAGTAGAAGCAGCCAGTGAAAACGTAGATATTAAACTTAAAATTTTTAAGCAGTTGGATGAAATTTGTCCTGAGAAAACAATTTTAGCATCGAACACATCATCTATTTCTATCACACAAATTGCTGCGGTTACAAAGCGTGCCGATAAAGTGATCGGAATGCATTTCATGAATCCGGTTCCGGTAATGAAATTAGTTGAGGTAATTCGAGGATATAACACAAGTGACGAGGTATGCCGTTTAATCATGGAAACCTCTAAAAAATTAAATAAAATTCCTGTTGAGGTAAATGATTACCCTGGCTTTGTGGCGAATAAAATTTTAATGCCAATGATCAACGAAGCCATCATTACTTTATATGAAGGTGAAGCGGGAGTAGAGGAAATTGATACAGTAATGAAGTTAGGAATGGCGCATCCGATGGGACCATTACAATTAGCTGACTTTATTGGTCTCGATGTATGCTTAAACATTATGCGCGTATTACAAAGCGGATTTGGAAACCCAAAATATGCGCCTTGTCCGTTATTGGTAAATATGGTTACTGCCGGACATTTAGGTGTTAAGTCAGGTAAAGGATTCTACGATTATTCAGGTGGTGGAAAAGAATTGGTATTAGCAGAGAGATTTAAAAAAAAAGATAGTTTAATACCTGCATAAACTTTTCTTGAACAGCTACAAAAACATATTGCCAATCGAATTTCCTGCTATTAAAAGCGCGGGTTTGTATTATTTCAATACGCCTTCAGGTTTACGTTACGAAGTGCGTTTTGGAAGAAGGCAGGATAATATTCTGCATGCATCGATTGTGTTTGGTGTAGTGAATGATGAATTTGAAGGCGAGGAATATGTAACAACGAACAGAGGTGAGGTTTATCAGGTAATGAATACTATCGTTGAAATCGTGAAGGATTTCATTGCGCAACATCCTAAAGTTTGTATTTACGAATTCAATGCGGTTGGACGAGATGGTGAAAATGAAACTAAAGCCGAAAACGCGCGAATGATTTTATACAAACGTTTCCTCCCTAAAATTTACGATAAAACCTGGCAGTTTAAGATTGATGGCAATTACGCTTTGGTAACAAAGAGGGATTAGAACTTTATTCAGGGTTAAAGTCCATTTATATTGATTTTACATAAAACCCCGGACTTAAGTCCGGGGTTTTATGTATTCATAAGTTTTGGGCTTTAGCCCTGACACTATTTTATTCCTGTTTCAAAATTATTTTTCTGAGCATATTTAATGCAGCATTAGCTGTCATTTGAATATTACGCTGACGATTATCTCCAAATAAAAATTTGAGTGCAATCGTTTTTTCAGGTGACGCAACGGCTACCCAAACAGTACCAACCGGTTTTTCGGCTGTTCCACCTGCAGGGCCTGCAATGCCGGAAGTGGCAATAGCATAATCGGTGTGGAATTTTTTCCTTGTTTCATTGGCCATTTGTATCACACACTCTTTGCTGACAGCGCCTACCGTTTCAAACAAAGCTGCATCAACATGTAACAACTCATGCTTAATCTGATTTTGATAAGGAACGATACTTCCATTAAAAATATCAGAGCTGCCCGCTAACGACGTAAACAGAGAGGCGATGTATCCGCCGGTACAACTTTCGGCTAAAGAAACACGGAGTTTTCGTTCTCGCAATAATTCACTCACTATTTTTTCTAATCCCGGTTGATCTTCCCCGTAATTTTCATATCCATAAATATATTCCGGAATTATTTTACGTAGTTTCTCTATTTCATTTTCAATCACAGATTTTAATACTTCACTGTTTTCTCCGAATGTAGATAAGCGTAAACGTACAATTCCGGGTTGAGGTAGATAGGCAAGTTTAATATTGTTTTCTGCTAAGGCATCTTCCCATTTTTCAATTTTCTCAGCCAAAAAACTTTCACCGAGTCCTTGTGTTAAAACTGTTTTATGATAGATGTGAGGTAATTTATTTTCAGATTTTATTTTTGGTAAAATCAACTCACTCATCATCGATTTCATTTCATAAGGAACTCCCGGCATTGAAATAAACACAGTGTTTCCTTTTTTCATCCACATGCCCGGTGCAGTACCATTTTTGTTTTCAATCACAATACAACCTTTAGGCACTAATGCTTGTTGTCGGTTTATTTCTGTTAATTCACGGTTTCTTCTTTCAAAGAATCCCTTTACGGTATTTAAAACACGCTCATCAATTTCTAAAATAGTGTTAAAATATTCAGCAAAGGTTTTCTTGGTAATATCGTCTTTAGTAGGACCTAATCCACCGGTTATAAACACAAATTCAGCACGTGTGGCAGCATCATCAAAAGCCTTTATAATTGCCTCTTTATCATCGCTTACCGACGACATATGAACTACTTTTATTCCTAATAAATTTAATTCCTGGGCAATCCAAACCGAATTGGTGTTGGTTATCTGGCCAATTAAAATTTCATCTCCAATGGTTAAAATTTCGGCACGCATAAAATACTTTGGCTTTATATTTGTACTAAAGTAATGGTATATTTATAATCCGTATGAAAAAGATATTAATAGTATTAAATGTGATGTTTGCTACAGCTGTAGTAAATGCACAAACTTTGGGTGATTTGTGGAATCAAAACAAAGGCACCATTGTAAACACCGCTACGCAAGCCGCTCAGGCTGTAATTAATGGTACCAATTCCAACACACCATCACTAACCAATGAAGAAATCATTAAAGGTTTACGTGAAGCTTTAACGGTTGGAACAAACAGCTCAACAGCCAGTGCAAGTAAAGCCGATGGGTATTTGAAAAACACACGTTTATTCATTCCATGGCCTGAAGAAGCAAAAGACATGAAAGAGCGATTAACTAAATTAGGAATGAAAAAACAAATCGCCGATTTTGAAACCAGCTTGAATCGCGCCGCTGAAGAGGCTGCTAAAAAAGCTGCACCCGTTTTTATTGATGCAATTACGAAAATGAGCATCAGCGACGGAATGGCCATATTAAATGGAAATGATACAGCCGCGACTAATTTCTTGCGTAAAACATCCTATGCGCCCTTATACGATCAGTTTTTACCGGTTGTAAAAGAAGCGATTGCAAAAGTAAACGTGACAAAGTATTGGAATCCTTTAGTGACAAAATACAATAAGTTACCGGGCGTGAAAAAGCAGAACCCAAATTTGGATGACTATGTTACGAAGAAGGCAGCCAATGGTTTATTTGTTTTGATTGCGGATGAGGAGGCTAAAATCCGTAAAGACCCTATGGCGCGTGTAACGGACATACTCAAAAAAGTGTTCGGGTTTAAAAAATAAATTTTTAATAAATAGTTAATTATATTAGGCAGAATTCAATGGGTTCTGCCTTTTTATTTTGATATTTGTTTGGATTAAAAATTATGAATTCACCATTTAAAAAATACTTACCATACATTGCAGCCATTGTGGTTTTTGCAGTTGTAACTTTAATATATTTCAAACCTCTACTTTCCGGCAAAGAAATTTCTCAGCATGATATCATGCAAGCCAAAGGAATGAGTAAAGAAATTGGTGACTTCAGAGAGAAAGAAAACACCGAGCCGTTGTGGACTAACTCTATGTTCGGCGGAATGCCGGCCTATCAGGTTTCTACATTATATCCCGGTAATTGGTTAGGGAAATTAGATCAGGCTTTCAAATTATTTTTACCTCATCCATCCGGTTATATCTTTTTATGCTTCGCCGGTTTTTTTATTTTGTTGCTTTGTCTCGATATTGAGCCCTGGCTTGCTCTAACAGGAAGTTTAGCTTATGGATTATCAACATATTTTTTAGTTGCGCTAGGCGCAGGACATAACTCCAAAATAAATGCATTAGCGTATTTGCCACCATTAATTGGCGGTGTTATCACATTGTTTAAAGGTCGCTATTGGTTAGGGGCAGGTTTAACGGTTCTGTTTATGGCGATGGAATTAAATGCTAATCACGTTCAGATTTCTTATTACGGATTCATGATTATTGGGGCATTAATTCTTTCTTATTTCTATTATGCCGTAAAAGAAAAACAACTCCCCTCATTCGCTAAAGCATTTGGAATTTTTGTTGTAGTAAGTATTGTTGCCGTATTGCCAAACGCAGGAAATTTAATGTGTACCAATGAATACGCTAAATACAGTATTCGCGGTAAAAGTGAATTAACAATTGGTCCTGATGGAAAAAG
>JAEUTQ010000022.1 GCA_016787445.1 Bacteroidia bacterium | reverse complement strand
ATGATATCGGTTGAGATGGATTTGCTGTCGTACAATAATCTTCCGATTAACGTACTCTTTCCGTCATCAACATTTCCTGCCGTAAAAAATCTTAAAAGTTCCATATAATTAATTATGATTTATGAATCATGATTTATAATTGTTGCTTATTCAAATGGTTTTTCTTTGTTGTTAAAATTGAACTGCGTAACATTTTTAATAATTCTTCCGCTTCATTTCTTAAACTAAGATACTCTTCGTTATTTAAGTAATTTGTCTCCTTTAATAAATCAAGCCAATATAATGTCTCGTCACATTCCTTCTGGGCAATTGATAACTTATGTACGAAGTCGGATTTGCTTTCGGCGTTTTGGGCCTCCCTAATAAGTGCTCCCACCGCTGTTCCGCTTCGTAATAATTGCTTACTTAAAACATACTCCTTTTTATGTTCTACCAATAACCGACTTGCTTTTACAATCTTTATTGCAAACGCGAATGATTTTCTCACAAAAACGTTATCCTCTTTCATCACTTATAACTCATCATTTATAATTAAAAATACCCCCCTTTCTTGCGGTCTTCCATCGCCGCTTCGCTTATTTTGTCATCCATTCGCGTTGCACCGCGCTCACTTATTTTTGCTTCTTTAATTTCGTTGATGATATCATCTAAAGTATGTGCCTCGCTTTCTACGGCGGCCGTACAGGTCATATCACCTACCGTTCTGTAACGTACTTTCTTTGTTACAATTTTGTCTGTAGAGTCTAATTGCAAATAGTGTGAATTAGCCATGAGCTGTCCGCTTTCAGTAATTACACATTCGCGATCATGTGTAAAATAAATGCTTGGCAATTCTATGTTCTCGCGCTTAATATAATTCCAAACATCAAGCTCTGTCCAATTGCTAATCGGAAATACGCGCACGTTTTCACCCTTATTGATTTTTCCGTTATAAATATTCCACAATTCCGGACGTTGCTTTTTAGGATCCCACTGACCAAACTCATCACGCACTGAAAATATTCTTTCCTTGGCTCTTGCTTTTTCTTCGTCGCGACGTGCCCCGCCAATACAAGCATCAAACTCAAATTCTTCAATCACATCTAACAACGTATATGTTTGCAAAGCATTCCGGCTTGGAAATTTTCCTTTAGCATCTTGTAACTTTTTAGCTTTAATGGTGTCTTCAACTTTTCTAACAATTAAGTTCTCGCCTAACTTAGTTACTAAATTATCTCTATATTCAAGCGCCTCAGGAAAGTTATGGCCGGTGTCTACGTGCACCAATGGAAAAGGGAATTTTCCGGGACGAAAAGCTTTTAATGCTAAATGCACTAAACAAATACTATCTTTTCCGCCACTGAATAACAAGGCCGGCTTTTCAAATTGTCCGGCCACTTCGCGCAAAATGTAAATCGCTTCCGCTTCTAACTGATCTAAATAATCTTTTTGTGTGCTCATTTCTTTTCTCATTTCAAGCCTAAAGGCTTATTTTCTTTCTATATACTTTCCCCACCCTGAAGGATGGGACTGCAGTGAACTAACCGTGTAATCCGCATTCCTTTTTTGAATTATCTTCCCACCACCATCTTCCTGCCCTGAAATTTTCTCCTTCTTTTATTGCTCGGGTGCAAGGCTGACAACCGATGCTGATAAACCCTTTATCATGTAGAGGATTGTATGGGATATTAAATTGTTTAATTACTTTTTTTACATCCTCCATACTCCAATTTAATAACGGATGTATTTTAATAATCTGATTGCTTTCATCCCACTCTACTATTGGCATATCGTTCCTTCCTTCTGAATGCTCTGCACGAATTCCTGTTATCCAAATTGTTTTCCCCTGCAAAGCTCTCTTCAAAGGTTCTACTTTTCGGATGAAGCAACACTCCTTTCTATTCTCCACACTATCATAAAAACTGAATGGTCCTTTTTTTGTCATCAGCTCTTCCACTTTAGCCGTTGCGGGAGAAAATACGTGAATTGGTTTTTTATACCGGTTGAGTGTACTGCTTAAAACCGAATACGTTTCAGGAAATAATCGTCCTGTATCTAAAGTGAAAACAGAAATATTTAAATCATGAGTAAAAATAAAATGCGTTATCACCTGGTCTTCGTAACTCAAGCTGGTAGAAAACATAATTCTCTCATTATGCAATGTAGCAATGGTTTTGAGAATGTCTTCAGCATTCTTTCCCTTTATTAACTCTTCTATTTCTTTTACTCTGTTCATCTAATTTTCGTTTCAACAAGCTCTACGACGATACGTTTTATTTTAATGCTTGTTGAATGTCATTTAAAATATCTTCCTTGTTTTCCAAACCGATGGAGATGCGGATTAATCCCGGTGTTATGCCCACCGACAATCGCTCTTCCTCGCTTAACTTACAATGAGTGGATGAAGCAGGATGTGTTGCAATGCTTCGTGCGTCGCCAAGGTTAGGAGATATTTTTATCATTTGTAATTTGTCTAAAAACTTCTTCGCTGCTTCGTATCCGCCTTTAACTGTTATTGTGATTATTCCTCCTCCCAATTTCATTTGCTTTTTTGCAATGTGATGATGAGGGTGTGATTTTAAAAACGGATAGGATACGTTTTCCAAGGCAGCGTTCTTTTCCAAAGCTTCCGCTACATATAAAGCGTTCTCGCAATGACGCTCCATGCGAAGTGCCAATGTTTCTAAACTTTTACTTAATACCCAGGCGTTAAACGGACTCAACGATGGCCCGGTTAAACGGCCGTATAAATAAATTTCCTTTATCAAATCTGCTTTACCCACAACAACTCCACCTAACACGCGGCCTTGTCCGTCCATATATTTTGTTGCAGAATGCACAACCAAATCAGCGCCCCATTTAATGGGCTGTTGCAAATACGGTGAGGCAAAACAATTATCAACGATTAAAAGAACCTTGTGCTTTTTAGCTACTGCTGCTACAAATTCCAAATCAATTAATTCAATAGCCGGATTTGTAGGCGTTTCCAAATAAATAAAGCGCGTTTCAGGTTTAATGAGTTTCTCAATATCATTTGGGTTCTTAATATTAAAGTAAGAATGCGAAATGTTAAGCTTAGGAAAATATTTTGTGAATAGTGCGTGTGTAGCGCCGAACACAGAAGAACAAGAAACAACATGGTCTCCTGATTTTAGCAAGGCCATAAACGTTGTATATATTGCAGCCATTCCGGAAGCCATTGCAACGCCGGCTTCAGCACCTTCCAGTAAACAAACCTTATTGACAAACTCACTGTTGTTTGGGTTTGTATAACGCGAATAAATATGCGCATCGGTTTCTTCATTAAAGGCTGCACGCATATCTTCTGCCGTATCAAACACAAAACTACTGGTTAAATAAACCGGAACAGAGTGCTCATTATTTTCACTACGTTCTAACTGTGCACGAATGGCATTGGTTTCAAAGTGTTTCTTTTCCATTTTAATTCACAGTTAATTTATAAGTAATGTTTGATGTTGGTTGCAAAATTTTTGATACCGAACAATATTTATCCATTGATAATTTTACCGCGCGATCCGCTTTATCATAATCTACCTGGCCCTTGATTTTAAAATGCAACACAATGTTTTTCCAAACAGAATGATCTTCTACTTTTTCTTTTTCGCCGTCTACCTCTACTTCAAAAGATTCTATCACCTGCTTTTGCTTTTTTAAAATTAAAATCACGTCGATGCTGCTACATCCACCAACTGCGGCCAATAACATTTGCATCGGACGAAATCCTAAATTATTGCCACCAATGTCTGGTGAGCCATCCATCTCTATCACTTCGCCGTTTTCGCCACGGGCCTCCATGTGAAAATTATCATTCAGTCGTTTAATATTTACTTTCATAGTGCTTTTAAATTAGTTCCATAAAGGTACAAAATCAGAACTCATTTACACCGTTCACCGTCGTATATTTCATAGTATATTTTACGCCGGGATTCAAGTATTTGTAAATACTGTGACTCGCTAAGGCCGCCTCATGAAATCCACAAAGAATAAGCTTTAACTTGTTCTTGTATGTGTTTATATCACCAATAGCCCAAACACCTTCCACATTTGTACGATAATCCTCTGTATTCACAAGAATGGCATTCTTATCAATTTCTAATCCCCAATTTTCAATAGGACCGAGTTTCGGACTTAAACCAAATAATGGAATTAGATTATCTACACTCACTCTATGTTTCTCGCCCGATTTAGTATTTACGATTCCAACTTCCTGTAAATTTTCATTCCCAGAAACATGCGATAAATTACTGTTTAAATGCAGTTTTATTTTTCCTTCTTCGGCCAATTTTAATACTTTATTTACGCTATCCGGTGCTCCGCGAAAAGATTCGCTTCGATGTACCAGACTCACTTCGCTTGCCACGTTTGATAAAAAAATAGTCCAGTCCAATGCGCTATCGCCGCCACCAGCCAAAACAATTTTTTTGTTACGATACGCTTCCGGATCAAGAACCATGTAAGAAACACCTTTGCCGTTTTCAAATTTCTCTAATCCCTCTACTTCCGGCTTACGAGGCTCAAAACAACCTAAACCTCCGGCTATGATAACGGCGCGTGCATTAATCTTAGTTGCCATGTTTGTAGTAAGAATAAAATCACGCTCTGCGATTTTATCAAGCTTTTCAACTCTTTCACCCAAAGTAAAAGTTGGTTTAAAAGGCTCCGCTTGCTTCAATAAATTATCTACCAGCTCCTGAGCCAAAACAGTCGGATAACCCGGAATATCATAAATGGGTTTCTTCGGATAAATCTCCGAGAGTTGTCCGCCCGCCTGAGGTAAATAATCAATTAAATGGCAGCGCATTTTTAAAAGTCCTGCTTCAAAGATGGCAAAGAGACCAACGGGTCCTGCTCCGATAACTGCTATATCTGTTGTAATCATAATTAAAAAAATAAACGTTTTAAACTAACTATTATCACCACTACCCCAACCAATATCATGATGGCTTTGGTAGGAATTTTATTGGCGAGATAAGCGGCAATTGGCGCTGCTATTACTCCACCAATAATTAATCCGACAATAATATACCAATGGGTTAATCCAATGAGTGTGAAAAATGTAATCGAACTCGCGAGTGAAACAAAAAACTCCGTAAGGTTAGCAGAACCTATGGCATACTTTGCGTTTCTTCCCCCGGCTATTAATGTGGATGAAACGATAGGACCCCAACCCCCACCGCCAATTGAATCTAAAAATCCACCCACTGCGGCAAGCGGAAAAATACGTTTGATTTTCTCGCGCACTTTGTCTTTTTTCAATGCTTTGAAAATAATGAGCAAACCCAAAATCAACGTGTAAACAGACACTAGAGGCTTGATGATGTAATTGTATTCTTCGAAAGAAGTTAAAATGTACGCGCCTAATATCGCGCCAAGCACACCCGGTAACAATAAATTGCGAAACAATTTTGTGTTCACATTACCAAACTTTAAGTGCATGAGTCCGGATACACCGCTCGTGAAAACTTCAGAAGCATGCACGCTGGCGCTGGAAGCAGCGGGAGGAACTCCTGCCGATAATAAAAAAGATGTAGCGGTGACTCCATATGCCATACCCAATGCACCATCAATCATTTGTGCTGTAAAGCCGGCAAGAATAAAAATCAAAATATCGGAATGAATGTTACTAACCAAAGTAACCGCATAGTCGTTTATTAATTGTGGCGGTAAAAAATGATAAAGCAAATATCCCACCAAGATTAATACAGGAGCCGTTAAACTATAAATCCAGATTCTTTGCTTACTGATTTTTGGTTTTACATGAATGCTCTCCTTGGTTAAAACGGATGTTATTTCATTCAACTGCTTTACTTTTTCAGAAAAATCGCCCTCTAAATACTTTCTGATCTCAACTAAGTTTTCAACCGCATCATTAATCTCGTTTGGAAGGGATTCATCAAATGTTTCGCGCAAACGCTTCGCCAAGGTTGGTGATTTACCATTTGTGGAAATGGCTATTTTTACATTTCCTTTCTGTACAATGGAGCCTAAGTAAAAATCACATTGCTCAGGTGTGTCGGCAACGTTCGCTAGAATTCCTTTAGCTTGTGCCAGTTGTTTTATTTGCAAACTGGTTTCTTTATTGTTAATGGCAGAAATCAAGAGGTCGGTGTTTTCCAAATCAGATTCTACAAATGAACGCTGATGTATTTCGAGATTGGAATTCGAATGCGCCAATTTTTTAATTTCATCGCTCACGTGTGTTCCCACTAATTTTATTTTTGTAGCAGGACTATTATTGATGACCGCGGTTACTTTTTCATGCGCCACTTTCCCTCCGCCAATAATAAGCACCCTAAAGTTTTCAAGCTTTAGAAATACAGGGAATAATTTGTTATTTACTTCTACACTCATAAATTTATTTTGTGAAACACATTTAAACGTATCACGGAAATGTCATCCAGGGTTAATCCGTTACTTTGTTGTTGCCATATTTTCATGAATTGAATTTGGTAAGTAAGGTTTTTGCTTTGCTCGAAATTAATGCCAACATACAATCGGTTTTGATCAAAATAATTATAGCGAATGTTTTTACCGGCATTGACTAACAACTCATCTCCTCCAATCATGGAAATAGATTTTCCATTCTTCCTCAAAACAGGAATCTGTAGCTCGATACGGTATCGAAATCGCCAATTAAAAAGATACTCTCCGCTCGGCTTGCCTTTTCTTGTTGACTCATTAAACCTCTGTTCTGCTCGCAGGCGATGTGCAATTTTAACTTTATTTATGTCATTGGCTAACAGTATTTCCTGCCATGGCCTCCATTCGCCACGTGTAGCAACATTATTTAAATAAAAACGGAAGTGAGCTAAACCAAATGTAAATCTGACTTTATCATTCAACCGATAAGCTAATCCCGATCTCACGAGTGCTTGACTGGGATTAGCCAACCAGTTTTTCATTCTGTATTGCAAATCGGTATTCACGCTCCAGTGCTTTTTGAAAGTAATGGAGCTGAAATAACCAAACCATCCCGCGTTAGTGTAACGGACAACCGGAACCGTTTCCTGACTTCTTGCTTTTAAGGAAAACAGAATAAATATGAAGACTGCAAAACGCATTTTAATTCAACACATAGTTTTGTTCGTTCACTAATAGCTCATAATATTTGTGCAGCTTCACCACTTCTCCGATAACAATTATTGCAGGAGACTTAATGCCTAAGTCCTTTACTTCATCCACAATTGTGTCGATGGTTCCAATCGCAACATTCTCTGTTGGTAAAGTGCCGTTTTGAATCACGGCTACCGGCGTTGCTATTTTACCTGCAGACTTAAACACCTCGGCAATTTCAGGAAGTTTATTCAATCCCATTAACACCACAACTGTTGCGTTTGATTTCGCAGCGTCATAAATATCATTCGATAATTCTCCACTTTGCGTAGTGGCTGTAATCACCCAAAAACTTTCGCTTAGCCCTCTGTGTGTAACCGGAATTCCGCTGGCTCCCGGAACACCAATAGAACTGGAGATGCCGGGAACAATGGCTGTTTCAATATTAAATGCTTCAGCGTGTTGGATTTCTTCGCTACCTCTGCCGAATACAAACGGGTCGCCACCTTTTAATCTTACTACACGGCCGTGTGTAAAAGCAAAATCAACAATTAAGTTATTAATTTGCTCTTGCGTATATGTGTGTTTGTTGCTTCTTTTCCCAACGTAAATTTTCAACGCGTCAATTGGCGCGTACTTTAATATTTCTTTGTTGACCAAAGCGTCGTAAAGCACAACATCTGCTTCACTTAAAGCGTTGATCGCTTTTACGGTTAATAATTCAGGGTCTCCCGGACCGGCACCTACTACAGTTAATTTTGGATATATTTCCTTTTTCATGATTTCAATTTTTATAATGAGTTATTTATTTAAGTGGTTTTTTCCTCCTTTAAACAGCTCATTATAATGGAGGAAATATTACAATGAGCTTTGCATTATCATACAACAGCAACAATACTCGTACTTGATGTATATTTTATGTTTCTTATGCATGTTCAACAATTTCTTTATTTGATTCACGATAATTCTTTACGTCGTTAAAAAATTTCAGGGCTTCAGAAAAATAGCTTGAAGCAAAATTTTGAGAAGGCTCCGTTTTATTTATTTGCAGTATGATATCCTTAAAACTTTTTCCTAATTCAAACTTTCCGCTTGCCACAAATTGGGTGTCGAAATCATTAATTAAGGCGTGGTGAGTGTTCACGTGCAAACCCGCATCTAAGAGAATGGCTTTGGCAGCTTGTATGAAAACCGAATAAGAATGATAAATACTATCACCATAGTTTCCGGCCTTGAGATTATTCAAGCTATAGTTAAGTTTTTCTTCAGCTTCCAAAAATAAAGTCTGCACCAAATCAATAATTACACCCGCACATTCTCCAACACCTATGGCTGTTTGGAATTTTTGCTCTGATCCCCAGTCATAATACTCTTCCTCTTTTAAGTTGGAATTATCCGCCAATGGTTTCAGTAACTGATAAAAATAATCCTTCCCTTTTCTGTCGAAATAAGAATTAAAATATTCTCCTTCAAAAGCGCCTTCTTCAAAATCATTAAACAGGGTGCGCAATACATCAGGCGCGCGCTTAGACGCGACTTTAATTATTTTTTCCGCAATTCTTCCCTTTCCATTGCCTAAAGTTCCTCCGCCTAATAAAACCTGAACTGCAGGAATTACATTGGTGCCCACTTTAAAAGAAGATCCGTGAAAACCAATTTGCGCCAACCCGTGTTGTCCGCATGAATTCATACAGCCGCTAATTTTTATTTTGATGTCATGATTATAAATTAGTTCAGGGTATTCTTCATAAATTACCTTTTCCAACTCCACTGAAATATTCGTGCTGTTGGAGATTGCGAGATTACAAGTGTCTGTACCCGGACAAGTTGTTATGTCGCCAACAGAATCAAAACCCGGCGTGGCAAGATTTAATTTTTTTAGTTCTGCATACAAAAAAGGTAATTCCTCTTTGGATACGAACTTCAACAAAAAGCCTTGATTAATCGTAATGCGAAAATCTTCGCTCAAAGCATAGGTATCGATAATGTTGGCCAGCTCACGCGCATTAGCGGAAGAAATATTTCCAAGAAGAACTTTTATGTAAACACCGTAATAGCCGTTTTGCTTTTGTGCGAACGTATTAGTGCGTAACCATTGGTTAAATTTAAATTCATCAATAGCAGGACTTACACTCGGTAATTTGTTTTTAAACTGAAGGATGGTTTCTGATTGATTTTTATCAATTGCATACACTTTATTCAGAACTGCGTTTTCTTCTTCCTTTACTAAATTCAAGAAAGACTCTATTCCGATTTTATTAATCAGATATTTTAATCTTGCCTTGTGACGGCTTACTCTTTCTCCGTGACGATCAAACACACGCACTACAGCTTCAACAAAAGGAATTAAATAATCCTCATGTAAAAAATCATGCGCGGTTTGCGCCACAAAAGGTTGTGCGCCCAATCCGCCACCAACCAAAACCTTAAATCCCCTTTGTTTTTTTGCATTTAATTTTGGAATGAATCCAAGGTCATGAATATAAGTTACCGCCGTATCCTTCTCATGATTGGAAAATGCAATTTTAATTTTTCTACCTAGTTCCTGTCCGAACGGCTTACGCAGAAAATAACTGAACACGGCATGAGCATAAGGAGAAACATCAAACAATTCATTCGGATCAATACCGGCTTCGGCAGAAGCGGTTATGTTTCTTACCGTATTGCCGCAAGCTTCACGCAAAGTGATTTCATCTTGTTCAAGCTTTGCCCACAGCTCCGGTGTTTTATCTAAACTTACGTGGTGGATTTGAATATCTTGTCGCGTCGTTAAATGTAAGTTGCTATTAGAATATTCGTCGCTAATGGCGGCGATGCGGCGAAGCTGTTTGGTTGTTATTTTACCAAATGGTAATTTAATGCGGATCATTTGCACACCTTGCTGACGCTGTCCGTATACTCCGCGCGCTAGACGGAGGCTTCTGAATTTTTCTTCATGAATTTTTCCCTCCCTGAACTCACGGATTTTTTTATCGAGTTCGATTATATCTTTTTCAACCAGAGCTTTACCGCTGTGATTTACTAATTCTAATTCTGTTCTGAAACTTTGCATTTTGTTAGTCTTAATTGTTTAAAATAAAAAACCCTTCTCGTTTTAGGCGGAAGGGTTTTAATTACCAAATAAACACTAAATACGTTTTACTTCCGCTTAAATAACATCCACATCTTGCAACACATCATGTTGGAAGAGATTGGTAGTATATGTAAGCGATTGTTTTTCATATTAACGGCACAAAGTAAAATCAATTTTTTCTGGCTGACAAGAAAAAACCCGATTATTTTCTATTCTCCTATCGGAGTAATAGGAATTAAAGCCCCAAATGGCTTGATTTTTCTGGGTTTTTGGGTTTAAATAAAAAGCAAAAAGCCCGAAAAAAATTCCGGGCTTTTCATTCAAAAGAGGGTTTATTATTCTTTAATCAGCTTAGCTTGCTCTACAACATTGCCATGATATACATTTAAAATGTACAATCCTGCATTTAATTCTGTTGTATTTATAGTGATTGTATTCTCACCTGCGTTTATTTCTGAATTAACCTGAATTAATACTCGTCCCGATAAATCAGTAATAATAGCGGTTGCTAATTGAGTTTCTTTCGTGTTGATAGTTACATTAACCTGATTAGTGTTTGGATTAGGGAACACATTCGCGTTCACATACTCCGAAGTTATTTCATTGATAGAAGTTGTGCTTACCAATGGCAATTGCACTAAGTTTCCTCCGGTTGGCAATGCAGCCCATAAGCCAAACGCCGGACCGTTACTGTTAGAAGATGGCGTTAAGAAACCTGATGCCACTACTGATAAACCTAATCCTGTTGTACCTAATGTGTTTAAAGGAGCGCTATAACTTGCCACTGTAGCGGTGCCCGCAGTATTCGTTACATGTAATGTGTAATTACCAGCTGTAGTGTTTGAAGGCAATTGTAAATAGCCTGTTGAGTTAAATGTGTTGTAAGCCATGTTGGTTACTACTGTTCCCGAACCTTGAGCTACAACGTTAACAGCAGGAGCATCAGTAGCACCATGATAAACTAATACATCCGTATTATTAGCATTAATTGATCGTTCTCTTGCAGTTGCATATACTGCCAAGTTGAAAGGTGTTGTTGCTGATGAAGGTGTATATCCTGTAGGACTTACAATTCCGTTTGCAATCAATTGATATTTTGATGACGGTGATAAGTTATAAGTATAGCTTGCAATTGCTGAAGCTACGCTGGTGCTTGTTGGAGGAGCAATTGAAAGTGTTACTACTTGTGCAGTTGGAACATCAATATAAGGTGATGCTGTTCTGAATGCGAAGTTGTCTATCAATTTAACTGCGTTCGGTCCTGTCGTTGCAGACTGAAAATAAACGTCTACCTGTGCTGCCGCAAGGTCCGCACAGTTATGAATGGCTTGCAAGCGTGTTGATGATGCCGGTGTTGATGGTAATGGAATTAAAGATCCGCCTGTTGCTGCTGCAACATAAAGTCCGAAGGCAGGACCATTGCTGTTATTAGATGGTGTTAAGAAACCACTTGCCACTACTGTTAACGCAGCTCCGCCTAATCCTAAAGTTTGAAGAGGGGCAGAATATTCTGCTACAACATTCTCTGCGTTTTGATCACGCACCTGAATTTTGTAATTGGCAGTTGGTAAATTTAAATACCCGGCATAAGCTCCATATGGCGCGTTGTTAACGAGAATATTTGGAACAACAGGATTAGTTCCTGTAAAAGGCGCAACAATGTCCACAGTAGGAGCATCCGTACTACCATGATGAACCAATAAGCTTGTTGTTGTTCCGTTTGGTGCTGCTGCAACACCAGCCGTAAATGTGTTTAATGTAAACGGACGCATCATAGATGAAGGGTTGTAGCCGGTAGGACTTACAATTCCGTCAGCAATAACAATGTTTCTGCTGTTTGGTGCAAAGTTTACAGTAAAGGTGGCGATACTTTGAGCTGAGGATGTACTGGTTCCCGGCGCAACACCAACCACAATATTTACTCCCGCAGGAATGTTCGTTAAAGTTGGCGTAGCAAAACGAAACTGTAAATCGTTTACTAAAAGTGTTGTTCCTGCGTAAATATCCACGGTACCCGCTGCGGCATCCGCGCAATTGTGAATGATTTGCAAGGAAGCAGTTTGAGCCTTGATGGCTGTTGCCGAAGCAAAAAGTCCGGCGGCAATTAAAGATTTTGTAATTAGATTTTTCATAACATCAGATTATAGGTTAATTTGATGTTATAACACGTATGAAAGGATTTTTGTTTAACCTTTATGGCTAATTAGTTAAACAAACGGTGTTATGTTTTTGTCTTTCAACTATTTATTTTTTTGCTTAGTTTCTTCTCCCGCTTCAAAATATCGGCCAAACTGGTCTTAGAAAGTATCTTTATACTTGCATCCCGCACCTCCAAAACCACATCACGCAATCCGCACTTTTCTTCTTCAGGACACTCTTCACACTTTTCATAAAAGTTTAAACTCACACAAGGTAATAAGGCAATTGGTCCGCCTGTAGATCGAATGATTGTACTCAACATCACTTCCTCCGGATGTTTTGTAAGATAATAACCTCCGGTTGGACCCATTTTACTTTTTACTATTCCCTGATGGCGTAATTCCAATAAAATTGCTTCGAGAAATTTACGTGGAATTTTTTCAGTCTCTGCAATTTCTGAAATAGCGAGTGGTTTTAATCCGTTATAATTCTTCGCTAGTGCCAAGAGGGCTTTGATGGCGTATTTAGTTTTCTTAGGTAACATAAGTTTCTATTACCCAAATATACTACTTATACGGTAGGATATAAAATCAGTTGAACTTTTTCAGCCCTACTCTAATACCAATGTTGGCGGTTACTAAAGGGTTGCTTCGGCTATCCATAAACATTTTATTAATCACTACGTTTGCACTGGGATAAAACACGCTGAAGAATCCTTTTTTTGCAAAAGGTTTAAAGTTGTATCCTACTTCAAAACCTAATCCGCTTCTGTGAAAAATATTTCTTTCCATTCCCATCACTGATTCTACAGGATGGTGCATGTAGGTATGATGACCAACCTCATGATGATGTGCAAAGCCTCCTCCCACAAACAAACCAAAATCAAAATTATAGCGGTAATGAATGTTGATGGGTCCGCTTATTTCCATGTTACGGAAATTATATACCTCACGAACACGAATATCTATGCTGCTGTTTTTATTTAAGAACACTCCAATGGCTCCGCCAACACCAGCAACAACATCGGATTGTTGCACGCCACTGCTTAATGTTCCCTCTAAATAAATTTTATGATTGTTGTTTTGAGCCTTAACGGTTTGCACAATTATCATTGTACATAACACGATACTTCTTGTGGTTTTCATAGATGTATGGTTTTAGAAGTAGACGTGTTTTCATAGCTGTTGAGCCTTTCTTATTCAACTATACGGTTACTAATTATAAATGGTTGGGTGATGAATATAAAAAACGTTAATTTGCATAAAACTATTTTTATGTCAGTAATACTTCCGGTGAATGGTATCAGTCCGATAATGGGCTTTAATTGTTTTGTGGCCCCAAACGCCACCATTGTTGGTGATGTTATTATGGGCGACGATTGCAGTGTTTGGTTTAATGCCGTTGTGCGTGGCGACGTGAACAGTATTAGAATTGGCAATAAGGTAAACATTCAGGATGGTGCCGTTTTACATTGCACCTATCAAAAAACAAAAGTTCACTTGGGTAATAACGTTTCAATTGGACACAATGCCATTGTACACGGTTGTACGATTCATGATAATGTATTAATAGGAATGGGCGCTATAGTTATGGATAATTGTGAGATTGGAAGTAACACCATTATTGCGGCCGGTGCAGTTGTGACGGAAGGAACGAAAGTTCCGAGTGGTTGCATCTTTGCGGGAGTGCCTGCCAAAAAAGTAAAAGATATCTCAGAAGAATTAATAAGCGGAGAAATAGACAGAATTGCCAACAACTACTTAATGTATAGCAGCTGGTTCAAATAATTTACAACTGTAAATGTTCTGATTTTATTTCCTTACCAAAAAAGCGTGATGCCTGCTCATCAAAATTATGTGGCATCTCCGTCGTAAAAAACTTTAAGCTTCCACCCTTACTGCATTTGGCATCCATTTCCGGGTGACGTTTTAAATAATCTGACAATCCTTTAGAAACAATTTCACCTTGTGAAAGTATGGTGATGTGCTGTGGTAAATACTGTTTGATTTTATTCAATAGCAATGGATAATGTGTGCATCCTAAAATAACAGTATCGATTTTGTCGGATTGATGCAAAAGATTCTTAATGTGTTGCTCTACAAAATAATTAGAGCCTTCATTATTAAACTCGTTGTTCTCAATGAGCGGCACCCACATCGGACAAGCTTCCTGAAACACTTTAACCTCCGGAAAAAACTTTTCTATCTCTATGGGATAAGAATTAGAAGTGACTGTTCCGGTAGTTCCTAAAACTCCCACATGTTTTGTTTTGGAGAAATTTCCAACGACTTCGGTGGTTGGTCGTATAACGCCCAGCACCCTGCGGCTTGGATCAATGTTCGGTAAATCCTTTTGCTGAATATTACGAAGCGCCTTTGCCGAAGCTGTATTACAGGCTAATATTACTAAATGACAACCCTTGGCAAATAAGTGATTAACGCACTCCAAAGTATATTGATACACCGTTTCAAAACTACGCGTTCCATATGGCGCGCGGGCATTGTCACCCAAGTATAAATAATCGTATTGAGGCAATTCTTTTACGATTTCCTTCATGATGGTTAATCCGCCATAACCCGAATCAAAAACGCCTATTGGTGAATATGTTTTTTCTGTACTCATTAAAAAGAAACATCCAGACACAATATAAACTCGTAACGCTGATTGGTCTTATAATTTTTTTCTTTAAAGATAGCATTTTCGGACTGCAAAATTCTTCCTTCAGCACTTAATGCTACATTAGAAAACGGTTTATACTCTACACCCAAAGTGGTTCCCATCACATGGTCGCCAAATGAAATTATTCCGGTCAGCGCTCTGTTTGGATCCGACAGATATTCTCCACGCAAATACAATGCTGACTTTTTAATGTATTGATACTTCAACACCGCTAATCCACTATAAAACACCGCGTTCTTTGTCGTGTCCTTTAAATCAGAATTTTCTTGCCAGCCATAATTGGCCTCCAACGCTACGCTTAACTTATTAAACTTCATGGTAGCATATAAATCATTGTAATATCGTCTTTGTTTCAAACTTACTGTATCAGGCGTTTCATCCCCTGTTACAAAATTATAAGTGATTGAAATTTTATCGTTGGGATCGTACACCGCTGAAAAACCAAATAACTTATCCTTATTATAATCTACTAAAGTGTTGAAGCTGTTAAACGCGTTCAATTGTAAGGAGAGTTTTGAGTTTAAAACATACGTTAATTTGGCGCCTGCAAAATAATACGGTTCGAAATTATCTACCAATGACATGCTAGTGGCAATGTTTTCGCGCGGCTGTGTGCTTTCAACACCAATATGCGATCGAAAAGCGCCCGCATCTAACCATAAACCTTTCACAATGCGAAAACCCACATTCGCTTCCTGAATCATATTAAGTTCTGAAGGCCATATGGCTTTGGGAATATCCCCGAAGTGCAATCCAAAATTTCCTCTCACATTCTTGCTGTTATACTTTAAGGAAATCAAGGCCATATTCAATCCGAACTCTTTATTGCGCGGAGCTACCGCCGGTGCCTGAACCATTCCATTTATGTTTGTCTCATCAGTATAATACGCATAATAAGTTGAAACATAACCACCAATTAATAGTGCCGCCTCATCTGTGCTTTTTTTGGTGATTCCGATTCCTCCGAATAAGGCTGTCGAATCACGTTGAATTGTAACTGATTTTTTCTTTACAAGAGAGTCTTGAGCGTATGAGGATAACACGCCTAAAATCAAAGTAAAAAATAAAACCCGAAAAGTGCCTTTTTTCATTACAACAAAACTAAGAATTTCTTTCGGTTTAAGGCGGGTAATTGTATTTTTGCATATGTTTAACAAGCAACTCGACCCCGAAGATTATTACCTTAGTCCTGAAGGTTATATAGTTTTTACTGAGAAATATCATCTTAAACGGGGTTATTGTTGCAAAAGCGGATGTAAACATTGTCCGTATGGTTACAATAAAAAAACAGGAAAGTTTGATAAAGACAAA
>JAEUTQ010000002.1 GCA_016787445.1 Bacteroidia bacterium | reverse complement strand
TTCTTTGGGAGCCAACACCGTAGCTGATTATTTAATTACTAAAGGTGTGGAGTTAAACCGCGTTACTTTTAAAGGATATGGCAGCACTAAGCCTATTGCCAATAACTCTACCGACGAAGGCAAAAAACAAAACCGAAGAGTAGAGTTTACAGTGGTGAAGAAGTAGGGATATCGTTTGCTAACTGTCCGCTTGAACTTTTTTTCTTTTAATAAAAGTAAATATTACTAATAGGATTGAAATGACGCAAAAGATAAATATTGTAATTATGTGCCCCGAGTCAAGTCTAAAGTCAAACGGATTAAATACGGTGCCCTTTTGAAAAAAAATCGAAACCCATAAAATTGATAGAATTATTGGAAGCACAAGTTTGTCCCTTTTAATATTTGGTTTGTAAATTGTAAACAGAAGTCCAAATAGAGCAGCCCAAATAATAGTTACACCCAATAAACTAAGCCCGCTACTTGACAAACCAATAAGCAAAAATAAAATTAAAGGCCCGCCAATATGCCCGCCGTTTATTAAAATTAAACAATAGGAAGCGAGTGTTAATATTTTAAAAACTTTATTTCTCAAATTTTTTGTCCGCCTATGCTACCTAAAGGTTTCGGGCTTTGTGTTTGTGGGCTTTTAAAACCGTAAACTGACTGCCAACACCAACGTTTATTTATTGCTCAAATATTCCTATTCGCACTGTCCGCCCACTAATGTAAAACCCGTGTTAGCTGTAGTTGCTTCTTCTGAAATTTACTTTTCTATAACTAATAGTCTTTATTTCTGTAGTCCCAGTAGCTGGTTGATTTGGGTCAAGCAAGTCAACATTTTTATAAATCTCGAAAGGTGGATTTTTTGAAAACCCTTTCTTGAAATGTTTTTGTAAACCTCCTTTTCCAGAGTTCAAGTCTGTAAAGAAAAGTTTAATAGCTTTTTTCAAATCATTAAAGAATGTCACAAGGTCGACAATTAAATGAGAATTGGAATTTGTCGACAAGTGCACCTTTTCGTCTGATGCTTCAGTTAAGAGTATATTTTTAGAAATTGTAAATGAGTGGATTAAACTACATCTAATCCCGTGGTAAAGTACATTAGCAACTTGGTCATTTCGATATAAGGCATTTACTTGTCCTAAATATTTTTTAATGAAATTCTTGTATTGTTCGTTATTGTTTTGTTTTTGATAACCATAAGCAGCGACGGAGTCAACCAAACAACTTACTAAGACGAATTTTACTAATCCCAAGTCTTCATTAAAACCAATCTTGTCAATTTGAGAAATGAATTCCTCTGTGTTTCTTTTTACTAATGCTATTTTTTCTTCGATTGTCATTTTGCAATTACAGCCAATTTCCTCATAACAGCCATATTTTCACCCTAAGCCTCAAAATTTTGCAAGACGGGATGATTTTATATCCTTTAGCTAATAAATAAATTTAGTAATTTTTTAATATAAATCACCTCTTATTAATCAACTCATTTGTCTTCAGCAGCAAATCCATAAATAAAATTTTAGGATTGGCGTTACGCTCTATGTAGTAACAGTTGCTGTTAAACTCTTCTACCAGCATTTCGTAATTGCGCTGGGTTATAAAAGGAGCAAATTTTTCTAAGAATTGTTTTTCATTGCCGCTTAATCGCACTAAATCACGGGAGCCAAAATTATACATTAAACAATCTCTGAATATCTCGAGGCCGTATTGTAAAAATTGTTTTTGTTTTTCGCGTCCTGTTGTGGCGTTCTGGTCAATCCACTGCAAGGCTTTGTCACAATCAAATTTTAAAGCCAGGCGCATAAAACTTTGGAAGTGCTGCAAAAAAGATAACTGTTCATCGCTTTGCGTTAATAGCTTGATGGCTTCATTAAAACTGCTGTCGCATAAAAACGCCGCTTGCTGCGCATTCTCTTCGGTAACGCCAAACTTTTTTACCAAAGCTTCTTTTATCTCCGCTTCCTGTAAACGCAAAAAAGGTATCTGCTGCACACGCGAAATAATGGTTGCCAGTAACTGATCAGGATTATTACACACCAAAATAAAAATGGTTTGCTCAGGCGGCTCTTCCAATACCTTTAATAATTTATTGGCGGCTTCGGTGTTCATTTTCTCCGGCTGCCAGATGATCATTATTTTGTATAGTCCCTCGTAACTGGTATAACTTAATTCGCGGATGATATTGCCGCTTTCCTCAACGGGAATAATCGGTTGTTTATTTTCTGCATCCAGACCTTCAAACCAATCGTTTAAACTTAAGTAAGGATTTTCTAAAAACGCTTCGCGGAATTCTTTAATTAAATCGGCACTGCTTTTTACATCTTTCGATTTGGCGATAGGAAATACCAAATGCAAATCAGGATGCACTAATTTATTTGTTTTCTGACAACTCGGACATTCACCGCAGGCGTCGTTGTTCTGTTTGTTGCTGCAAAATAAATATTGCGCAAAAGCCATAGCGGTTCCTAAATTGCCGCTGCCTTCATAGCCTGTTAATAAAAGCGCGTGAGGCAAACGGTTTTCATTCACCATTTTTATCAAACGATCTTTTACTTCTTTTTGTCCAACTATGTCGCGTAGCAGCATAGAGCAAATATAAGTTTTAGAAATGAGATTTTATTATATAATAAGCTCAATTTAAAATAGCTCCTTCATTTGACGGACCAAATAGGTTTGCTATTTCTCGACTTCGCTCGAAATGACAAACCAAGGATATTTAGAACTAATAAGCTACTGTCAGGTCGAGCGTAGTCGAGACCACTCCCACGCCGAACCCTCAGCTCAAAGGACTTGCGGTTTACCCCACCAAACTATACATTTTCCCGGGGAGGGAGCGAATGACATTGGAGAATTCGAGTTGCAATAATAAAGCCGCTACTTTGCTGATGGTAAATCCGGAGGCGTAGCTGATTTCATCCATGTGCAATTGCTTTTTTTCCTTAAAGCAATTCACAATTTTTTGTTCTTCTTCGCTGAGGTTAATTAAGAGCGGAATTTGTGCACTCTCTTTCTTTTTACTTTTTGTTTCGCTTTCCCAACCCATCACATAAAATAAATCGGCTGCACTTTCCATCAATGCTGCTTTATTTGATTTTATAAAACCGTTGCACCCTTCACTCATCACATCCGTACTTCTTCCCGGAAAGGCAAACACATCTTTATTATAACTGTTAGCAATGGTGGCTGTGATTAAACTTCCGCCATCGCGTTTACTTTCCATCACAATCAAGGCATCGCACATACCCGCCACAATACGGTTTCGCTTCGGAAAATTAACCGCATCCGGATTAGTACCGCTTCTGAAATCGGTAAGTATACCACCCTTCTTTTGCATTTTCATGGCAATACTCGTGTGTGTTTGAGGATACATGCGATCGAGTCCGTGCGCTACAACACCCACCGTATCCAAATCATTTTCCAAGGCTTTTTTGTGTGCTAACACATCAATGCCATAAGCCAATCCGCTCACCACTAAAATACCACTGCCGCGTAATTCATTTACTAATTTTTCGGTTTGCTCTCTGCCGTAATCGGTGGGCTGGCGTGTTCCTACAATGGCTACAATCTTTTCAGCATTTAAATCGGCATTGCCTTTGTAATAGAGTAAAACCGGACTATCACTGCAATATTTTAAACGCTGCGGATATTTTTCATTGGTAAAAAAGAGCGTTTCTATGTTGTTTTCTTCAATGAAACGAACTTCTTTTTCGGCTTCTTTCAAAACATGTTGCTGCGAAATAATCGCTTTGGCTAGACCTTCGCCCACACCCGGAATTTTCAATAATTGCGCTTTATTTGCTTTAAAAATCTCTTCGGCATTTCCGCAATAAGCTAAAAGATTTTTAGCCACCACATCTCCAACGCCTTCCAATAGGGTTAAACCTACCTGATACAACAATTCGCCTCCCACCATTTGAATTAAAAATATTCTTGTTTATATTGTGCTAATATTAGCATAACATAGAATGCGCAAAACTACAACACTTTTTACACTTTGCTTTATTCTGATTAAAATAAATTTATTTTCTCAGGCTCCTGCATTCATTAAAGGAACAGTTACTGATAATAGCAGCAAAGAAACTCTCCCCGGCGCGTTAGTGTCAATTGGAAAAAGTAATGGAACGAGCACCGACATGAACGGAATGTTCTTACTTACAACAACAGCCGGTAAACAAACGGTAGAGTGTACGATGATGGGATACAAAACCATTTCACAAACGGTTGACTTAAAAGAAAACGATACACTCACACTCAATTTTTCGATGACAGATGCCAACAAACTTTTAGAAGAAGTGGTTGTGTCGGCCGGAAAGTTCGAACAAAAATTATCGGATGTAACGGTGAGTATGGAGGTGATTAAACCGGCTTTGATTGAAAATAAAAACACAACGTCTATCGATAATATTATGAATCAAGTGCCGGGCGTAACGGTGAGCGATGGTCAGGCCAGTATTCGTGGTGGAAGTGGTTTTGCATATGGTGCCGGTAGTCGTGTGTTGGTGATGGTGGATGAAATGCCAATGATTAGCGCCGATGCAGGTGATGTGAAATGGAATTATTTGCCAATAGAAAATTTAGAACAAGTGGAAGTTATTAAGGGCGCTTCCTCTGCTTTGTTTGGTTCTTCTGCTTTAAACGGCGTGATAAATTTACGTACGGCTTACGCAAAAGATAAACCAAGTACTTCTGTAACTTTATTCGGTGGAGGATACGATGCGCCAAAATATCAATACAAATGGTGGAAGGGAAGCAGTCAGCAGCAAGCGGGCATTAATTTTTCTCACTCAGAAAAAATAGGAAATTTTGATTTAGTAATTGGTGGCCATATGTATAATGATGATGGCTATCGCGGAGGTTTAGTGAATGAAGCGGTGACTTCAGGCACAACAACTATTAATCGTCAGGTAATGAAAAACGAAAACGAAAGACGCGCGCGTATCAACGCGAACATTCGTTATAATTTCAAAAAAATTCCGGGTTTATCAATTGGTGTCAATACAAATTTAATGGATGTGCAAGGTGGTCTTTTCTTCTTATGGAAGCATGCCGACAGTGCCTATGTTCCGAACGATATTCAGAAATATAAAAACAAACGTTTTAATGTGGATCCTTTTGTTACATATTTCTGGGGTAAGGATAACAAATTAAGTTTTAGAAGTCGTTATTACTTAACTCTGAACACCAACGATAAAAATCAAGAGGCCACCGCTGAATTGTATTATAACGAGTTGCAATACCAGAAGCGATTTAGTAATAACTTAACTATAACGGCCGGCGCCTTGTACATTGAGCAACAGATTTTCTCTGATTCATTATATGGAAGACATGTCGGAAAAAACACAGCCGGCTATTTACAATTGGATAAGAAAATTAAACGTCTTACGATGTCACTCGGATTACGTGGCGAGTTTTATAAAGTAGATACGGCATTTACACGTGGCTATTTAACTAAGAAAATAAATGATTTACCGTTTCAGCCGGTGGCACGTGCAGGCTTAAATTATCAGTTACTGGAATATACGTTCTTGCGCGCTTCATTCGGACAAGGTTATCGTTTTCCAAGTGTAGCGGAGAAATACATCAGCACGAATGTTAGTTCTCTAAGAATTTATGAAAACCCATCTTTACAACCGGAGCGCGGCTGGAGTGCAGAGATTGGCGTGAAGCAAGGCTTCTCTTTAGGAAAGTTCAAAGGCTTTTTGGATGTGGCCGGATTCTGGACGGAGTACACCAATATGGTGGAGTTTGTTTTTGATTTTTATTTCCCGGAGCCAAAACCACAAGGTTACGTGGTACAGTTAACGGATAGAGAGTATGCAGGATTTAAATCGCAAAACTTAGGACGTGCGCAAATTAAAGGAATCGACATTTCTTTAACCGGCGGTGGAAAGATTGGTCCGGTGAATGTTGCGTTGTTTAGCGGCTACACTTATATTGATCCAATTAATCCGGATTACAATCCAACTAAAGATACATTGGGCTTACCTTACTTAAATGTTCTGAAATACCGTAACCGTCATTTATTTAAAAACGATATTCAGTTCGATTATAAATTTATTTCCATTGGTTTTAGCACCCGTTATCAAAGTTACATGGAGAACATTGATAAAAAGTTTAATGAAAGTTTATTGCATGATTTGTTGCCTGAGTTTGATCAGATTCCTTCTACCTATGTATTGCCGGGTTTGCCTGAATACAGAGAGAAAGATAAAGCAGGCTCCTGGGTGCATGATTTCAGAATTGGTTTCCAGGTATCGAAAGTAGTGAAGCTCTCCTACATTTGTAACAACGTAGCTAATGAAGAATACAGTTCACGACCGGGCGATGTGAGACCACCACGCACGCATGTACTTCAATTAATGATTAAGCTTTAAGCGAATTTAAATTCTTTATAGGGTAACCAGCTTTTTCCTGTGTGTTTTAACAGGAAGAAAGAGTTGCATAGAAAGTTGGCTTCAAAGGATTTGTTGCGATATTCTTCCATCATCAGGTAGAAAAATTCTTTTTTCAAATCACGGAAAGCGATGGTAACGTGTGGATGATATTTCCGCATGTCATCCGCCTGATTGAAAATATTGAGATTTGATTTTACTTGTTTAACCACTGCTTTCTGCAGTCGATTTAAATTTTCATTCTCAACAACATCCACAAAAACTACTTTGGGTTCAAAACAATTATAGTTTTTCAAATTAATTTCAAAGGCCGGAAAGTCTGTTTTGAAATTGGAAAGTGTATTCAAGAGAATTTCTTCTTTTTCTGTTTTCCACTCAAAGGGCATATGTAAGGTGATGTGCGAAGGAGAACGTAAGGCACTTTTGTTGTTGTATTTTTCCGACACTTCTTTTTTAATGTTTTCTATTTGTGAAAACACAGGTTCGGGAGGAATGATGGCTATGAAATATTTTTGCAGCATTAAACACGAACACCAATCACCAGGATATCGTCAATTTGTTCAAGATTTCCTCTCCAGTTTTCGTAAGCTGTTTTAATGGCTTCATGTTGTTGAGCCGGAGATAAATCGTGAATGGAGATGAGTAGTTTTTTAAGCGCGTTGTATTTGAATTTCTTTCCTTTTGGTCCGCCAAACTGATCGGCAAAACCATCAGAATATAAATAAATATAATCGCCTTTTTGTAATTGGATTTTGTGATTGGTATAATTATCGGCTACGCCATCGGTGTTGCTGCCAATAGGAAACTTATCTGCTTTTATCTCTAATAAACTGTCTTCAAAAAAGATTTCTTTATCGGAGGTAATTTTATGTGATGAAGAGAAATTTTTACGCACAATCCATAAATTGTTGAAAGCGCCCGCGAATTGTAATTCTTTTGTATGCGCGTTATAAGTACATAAAGACAAATCCATGCCGTCTTTTACCGCATTGTCTTCTTGATTTTGTCGGAGTGTATCTGTTACACCCATATCCAAATGTTGTAAAATATCGGAAGGTTTGGTTAAATCTTTTTCATTAACCGCGCGATTTAGTAAACTCATGCCCACCACACTCATCATGGCTCCCGGTACGCCGTGTCCGGTACAATCAACCGCCGCAAACATGACTAAATTATTTTTTTCTTCCACCCAGTAAAAATCACCGCTTACTACATCTTTTGGTTTGTAAAATATAAACGCATCGGGCAACAATCTCTTTACCATTTTATCCGGAGGTAAAATAGAAAGCTGAATGCGCTTGGCGTAATTAATGCTATCGGTTATTTCTTTTTTCTGATGGGTAATTTCATCGTTTTGTTTTTGCAGTAAAGCGTTCGCCTGTTTTTTATTCTTATTTTGTTTGTATAAAACGCCGGCTATTACCAAGAACACAATCACAGAGAAAACCGAAACAAGGGTCAAGGTGCGTGATTGTTTAATTTTTAAGGCGCTTATTTCTTGTTCTGCCGAAAGACGTTTGAGTTCTTCTTCTTTTTTACCGGTTTCGTACTTCACTTCCATTTCGCTGAGTTTTTCTACGGTGCGTAGTTTGTTTACACTGTCTTTTAGGAAGAAGGCGGTATTATAAAACTCAGCTGACTTAATATATTTTTTGAGTTCGTAATAAACATCACCAAGGGCTTTATTAATCGACATTGCTAATTCCACGTTGTCAGGATTAGCTTTATAAGCTAATTCAAAATATTTTAGAGAGGTTTCAGTGTTTTTTAATTTATAATAAAATGTTCCAATGTTATATAGGGTACCTGCATAACCTAAGAGATCGCCGCCGTTTTTATAATATTGCAAAACAACCTCGGCGTATTTTGCAACTGAATCTTTATTTTGCATTTCTGAATAGGCCGAAAGAAGTGTTCCATATATGTTACCCATAAACGATAAATTTTTCGCTTGTTCTTCCGACGCATTATTAATAACAAGGTTACTATAGAAAATTGCAGAGTCATTCTGTTTAATTTTAGAATACATTATAGCAAGGTTGCTTTCTACTAAACATTTTTTAACCTTGTTTTTTGTAAAAACGCTATAAGCTCTTGCCTCATGATAAGTTAATTTTGCGTTATCAAACCTTTCATTACTTACGTACAAATTGCCGATGGCATTTAAGCTTTCAATGATTTTCGAATTTTGATTTAATTTTTTGGCTAAGCCTTTGTTTTCAATAAAACATTCTAGGGATCGATTTAGGTCACCAAGTACATATAGAGCAACCGCTTTTTTATGTCGACTAAGATAGGTAAGTGAGTCGTTTTTAATTTGAAGGGAGAGGGAAACAGCAGAATCGGCAAAGATTTGGGACAATTGTGGGTGAGATCTTAATACAGAATCGGCTTTATTGTTTAATTCTATGATTTTTTTTATATCCTGTGAGAACAAAAACCCCTGAAGAATTGTTATTAAAAAAACGATGTAATATTTTGCAATTCTAGTCAAGGAAATAACACTATTTATATTTTTATAATGAAAATAAAGATATAACTTTATACTATAAATCTAAAACAAAACTCATGTTAAGTTCAAAAGTAAGTACAGCTTTAAATAAGCAAATCGAATTAGAGGCATCTTCCTCGCAATATTATTTAGCGATGGCGAGTTGGGCCGAAACACAAGGTTTAAATGGTGTATCCGGATTTTTATATAAGCATGCCGACGAAGAGCGCATGCACATGCTCAAGTTGATTAAGTTTGTGAATGAGCGTGGCGGACACGGGGTAGTTCCTGCATTAAGTCAACCTCCTGTAAAGTTTAAATCGGTAAAGGCTGTTTTTGAAGAGATATTAAAACATGAGGTTAAAGTAACCAACGAAATAAATAAATTAGTTGAGATTACTTTAAAAGAAAGAGATTATACAACGCACAACTTTTTACAATGGTATGTGAGCGAGCAAATAGAAGAGGAAGCTTTAGCGCGTCAAATCATGGACAAGATTAAATTAATTGGTGATGATAAGAGCGGATTGTACTTCTTTGATAGAGATTTGGAAACTTTTGCAGTAGCCGGCGCCGGACAGGCGGAAGGCGGCGGAAAAGGAAAATAAAATTTGATTTAAATTAAGGAGCCCTGCATTTATTGCGGGGCTTTTTAATTTAATACCACATCCGTTAATTCACTCTCAAAATCGAGAAAGGTTTGCTTTAAACTACTGTTACCATTTGTTCCGTAATTCACAAAGAAAATAATCGTATAGCCTCTCTCGGGGAAATAGAAGGAGTTAGCGTTGTAGCCTAAATCGCGGCCGGTGTGGCCAATGCCGTAAGTAACTTTATGAGTAAATTTCTTTACTGTACTTACACCGCAGTAAAAGTCATCGTCTTCACGATTAAATTCCGTCATTAAATCTAAAGAGGCTTGCGATAATAAAGTTTTCTTTGCGAAAAGCGCATTCATGAATTTATACAAATCAAAAACGTTAGAGTACATTCCACCATAACCATTTCCGCTTCCCGTTATGTAATTAGAAACATTTACAATGGTTCCGTTGCTGTGTAAATCAAAATAACCCTGGGCAGCATCGCTGGGAATTTGTTCGCGCCCCTGATAGAAGGTGCTGTTCATCCCGAGTGGCGTTAAAACTAATTCGCGCAATAATTTTTCATGTTTTTCGCCAGTCGCTTTTTCAACACACATGGCGAGCAATAAGGTGTTGGTGTTAGAATAATTGGCGGGATATTGTGTACTTAATTCTTCTCCGTCTTTGTTATATACAAACTGTAATAGCTCTTCAAACGACCACGTTTTATTAGGATTATTGATGATGGCCAAATAAAATGCAGGCGCAGTAATTACATCAAAAATTCCGGTAGTATGATTCATTAATTGCTTAATGGTTTTTCCATCCGCATTTTTTATTTTCTTTAAAATATCATTATCAATGTATTTTGATATCGGATCGTTGATGTTGATTTTTCCTTGTTCCTGTAATTTCAAAACCATCGAGCCCACTAACAGTTTGGTTATACTGGCCGCTTTCGAAATATGGCAAGGAGAGAATTTG
>JAEUTQ010000068.1 GCA_016787445.1 Bacteroidia bacterium | reverse complement strand
AAACATCAATGATTCTAATACTGACAGCAATAGCACGTTTGCTCTTTAAAACATTGGATAGCATTAGCACACCATGCTCAGTAAAAGCATAAGGTAGATACTTAATATTCTCACCTCTTTTCAAGGTCGCAAATTGCGACCTTGAAACTTCTGCTTCCTCTTTACTTAGTTCAAACATAAAGTGCTTAGGGAAACGCTCGATGTTTCTCCTAACCTGTTCTTTTAAACGTTTTGTTTCTACTTGGTATAAATCCGCCAAATCACGATCAAGCATTACTTTTTGCCCACGAATAAAATAAATCTTACGCATTATAAGTTCGTCAGGAACCATTATCAATGTTTCTTTCTTAGCCATATTTTAATCTCTCTTTAGACGTGACAAATTGTATTCTCCGATTGCTTGTTATGATTCATTAAATACATGCTAAATACCATAACTTACAAGGAAACGAATTCTGTTTCCTTGTATAAAATTAATGCCATTAATAAACAGGGCTTGCTACAAATTATAGATAGTGAAGAAATTGAACAAATTGTTCAGACAAACATCCGGAGATGCAAATAAAAAATAATATGTAAATTAGACTTAATATTATGTAAACGCACAAGGAAATGTAATGAGTGTGTATGAGAAGAAAGCTACAGGTAGTTTAATGAGCTATATGTTAGCCGAGCAGCATTTATATGGAAGTAGTAGACTCGGAATGAGGAATCCTAATTTGGAGATGATTGGAGCTATTGCAAATGCAGATACAGCAAAAATGTATTTGGGTATAAAAAATTACGAGTTAAGTAATCATTTGGGTAATGTATTAACTGTAATTAGCGACAAAAAGATACAGATGGATGTAAATAATGATAATGTTGTAGATTACTATGTGGCGGATATAATTTCGGCTTCAGATTACTATCCATTCGGAAGTAGTACCCCGGGCCGCTCATTTAGCTCTGGCTCATATCGTTATGGGTTTAATGGTAAGGAGAATGATAACGAGGTAAAAGGGACTCGAAATCAACAAGACTATGGTATGAGAATATATGATACAAGGTTGGGTAGGTTTTTAAGTGTTGACCCTTTGTTTAAAGATTTTGCATGGAATAGCAGTTTTGCTTTTGCTGAAGGTAATCCAATTCAGTTTATTGATTTAGATGGATTAGAAAAAGCGAAGAATACTGCCACAAGAAGGACTAAGCCTATATTAGACCATAAAAATTTCAATGGTGGTGGACTTGTTGGTCTGTTTGGAGGCACAAGAGGAAAATATTTAAAACATTGGGATTTAGGTAAGAATAAAGTTGAAGGAGTGTCGCCCGCAGCAAAGAAACCAACTTATCATATGGAAGAGAGTGAAAAAATAATAAATAACCCACTTGAAAAGGATTGGCATTCTACATTAACTGGTGATAACGAAATAATTCCAAAGTACAAGCAAGGTACGTTAAAGATAGAGGTTCAACCACCAACGGCACCTGAAGGTGAAAAGGCTCCAGAGGTAACATTAGAATATGGAGTAAAGGACGTTAACGGAAATATTATTCAATCTCAAACAATTAAAACTTCTGAAAAAACAAATCAGACTATGGATTTTAATTTGAAAGAAGGGGACTATATTTATACGAATAATAAAGGTTGTGAAGGTTGTACAGAAAAAACTGGTGGCGGTGGAACTAAAGTCAGTGCTGAAACAAAGATTAAAACAAAAGTTCGTGTAAAAGATGAATAGACACTTCTTATTAATATTTTATACCATCCTATTAAGTTCTTTTATTTACTCGCAAAATGCAAGTTCAAAAATTAGAAAAGCGAACTTTATACCATGGACAAAAGAAAGAAAACTGCGAACAAATGATTTCAAATTGATTAAAAAAAAATTTGGGGAAAATGATTATACTGGAATGACTTATACCGATATTCAATATGATTACAAAATCATAAAAGATTCGGTTTATATAAATATTAAGGCAGTGTTCAATACGAGATTGTCTTGGTTAAATGCGTCAGATACCACATTAAGTGGTTTAAAACACGAACAGGGTCATTTTGATATTTGTGAAATTATGGCTAGACAAATGAGAAGAGATTTTTATGAAGGTTTCAGTATAAAAAGTTCAAATTACTATTATAAAAATTTGAAAAATCTCAGAAGAAAATATGTAACCAAATTAAATAAACTAAATAAACTATACGATAAAGAAACAAACCATGGTATAAATAAATCAAAGCAATTAGAATGGGAGTCAACAATAATTCCAAAGATGCTTATACAAAATGAAGGTTACGAAAATGCTATGATTCTTATAACTAAAAGTTAGTTCGATAACAGTGTAATAATGAAATAGGGAGATGTTGTTCAATTAGTCCCTATGCTTTTATGATAATCAAAACAAAAGTTTTCTAGAATCCCAATTCAACCAAGGTCATCATTCTTGGTTTTTTGTTTCCAATGATAATATTTTATTTTTTGTGCTATGTCCATTTACTAGCTTTTATTCGTATTTTTAATTAACAAAATTCACTATATCAATTAAATCATGAAAAAAATCATCATTTTTTTAAACATATTACTTAGCGGATTCATTTATTCGCAAGAAATAACCGAAATTTCTGCTAAAGATGCCGGACTAAAATCTAGCCCAAATCCTGTTGGATTTTTCAGAGGGAATGACAATCAATTATACCGAACGCAGAGAAAAGATTTTAATAAGGAAAATCGCTTCGATCTTACATTAGAAAGATACGATGAAGATTTAGGTTTAAAATTTTCGACGCTTCTCAGTTTTCCTGACGATAGAGAATATCCAAGCGATTGGATTTTTTTAGACAATAAAATTTATTTATTTACTAACCATTACGATGGCGCTAACAAAACATTACACCTTCGCGTTTTAGATAAGGAAACAGGTAAAGTTATCCAAGAAAAAAAACAATATGGTTCCTTAGCAAGTGATCCATTTGGAAAAGATTCAAGGGAATTTATTATTAAACTAAGTGCCGATAAAACAAAAATCTGCATCATCTCCTCATTTCAATGGAATAAAAAACCGCAAGAAGTTAAAGCTATACTTTATGAAGTGGAAGGAATGAAACAAATAGCAGAGTACAAGTTTCCGGATATGTTAAACAACGTGCTGATAAAAAGCTATAGTTATAATTTAAACTCAGATGGAAATTTGTTTTACGTATTTAGAAATGATGTAAAGGAGAAAGATGCACCAAAGAAAGAAACTTTAGCTATTTATAATTTTCAAACTAAAGCGACTAATTATAAGGAACTGGAGCCATCCACCAAGAGCCTAGAATACAGCCGCTCCTTCTTGAAAGGTGACACCTATTACATAACCGGTAGTTTTACTGAAACTATTTCCAAGAAAGAAAAGAAAGTAGGCACCTATTGCAAAACCTATAACATAAAAAATTTGGATCAATTCAGTTTAACTTTTGATTATTATCCTGCCGACATTGAAACTAAATTAGCTTATAAAGATGGTAGTGGCAAAAGGGAACTTTCAGAAAAAGAAATAAAGCTAACCAATGTTTATGAAACAGCTAATGGCTTTTATTTAGTGCAAAATTTAGCTTATACAAAAGAAACAAGCGGCCAGCAGGCAACGTATGTTAAATATTATTCGCGAGATTTCTTAATAACCAAATACAATAAAGATGGCAAGGTTGAATTTGTACGAACTCTTCCAAAATATGCATGGAAGGATATGTACAATTCCGATATTATGGAAAGTAATGGGAACCTTTATGTAATTTATTGCGAACACCCTAAAAACCTGGAAAAGTACACCATCGACAATTACGACTCATCAAATTACGACGATATAGGCGATATTAGAGGTCCTGTTCCTGTTTGTGTAAAGATTGCTCCTGAAGGTAAAATAACGCGTCAGAACCTTCAAAAAAACGAAGATTGGTGTTATTATCCCGGTTATGGGGTAAAATTGAAGAATGGAGCTCAAATGATGGCTGTGCGTGTGATGAAAGATCAATTTATTATCACTGTTTTTAAAGTAAAAGGTTAGTTTTTTTAAAACAAAAAACATCAAAAATTACACTAAATTTATCTGTATTTAAGGCTCTAATATCTGATTACCAATAGTTTGACATATCCATTCGGAAGTGTAACCCCAGGCCGCTCATTTAGCTCTGGTTCATATCGTTATGGGTTTAACAGTAAGGAAAAAGATGATGAGACGTATGGTTCAAATAACTCGTATGATTTTGGTGATCGAATTTATAATAACAGACTCGCACGTTTTGTGTCAATTGACATTAACACTGCTTTAGCACCATATTATTCAACATATTTATTTGCTGGAAACACTCCAATTAGATTCATAGATAAGAATGGAAGATTCCAGTTAGCACCAGACGATCGCAAAAATTATCCAGTATTAGATAATGTGCTACAAAATCTATCAACTTTTGTGGCCGAAAATCCAAAAGTTCTCGAATCATTTATTAAAAACTCTGGTCTGTCAGAAGCTGATGCGAAGGCTTATATTGAATACGGAAAAAGCAGTCCGGTTCTGGACATTGGTATGGTAAATGGAGCGGGTGAAACAACTTTTGATGGACAAATACGAATAAATAAGCGTGATGTCATGAAGTTGGAGGCTGCGAAAGCTGAACTCGACAAACTCACTAGTGAAAACGCTTCGGAAAAGAAAATAGGTAAAGCGAAAGAGAAGTATGCACGAAGGCTTGCGACTATTGCAGTAACCGTTCTCCACGAAGGAGTACACAAAGGCGATATTCAAAGCAATGGAAAGGTAACGGACAACTCTGGCTCTGGTGAACAAACAAAGCAAGGCTTTACTAGTCCTGGCAAAGAACGCGGGGAGGATTTTGAAAAGGATGCTTTCGGCGAAGTGTTATTTGAAAAGTTTATCGATGAGAATCCAACTTTTAAAGATGTCAAGGCAAATCCTGATAACGTTATCGATAAACTTGGTAAACCAAATACTGGCGAAAAGAAAAAATGAAACATTTTATATTAGGAATATCTGTTTTAATACTGACGAGTAGTTCCAATCCTTTGCAATTAAATAATAAACCCAGTTTGCATCTGATTATGATAAAGGATCACTTGTTTTATAAAATTGAAAACAACAGTGACCAAACCCTAATATTCAACGTATTCTCAGGGGATAATAAAAAAAACTTTCGCCTTACAATTTTTGACAGTAACGGAAATGCAATTAACGACTCTTGTCCTAACACAAAATTTTATGATTCGGATTATTTGTACGATAGAAAAGAGTATAAAAAATTAAAACCGGGAAGAAACTTTTTAAATAGGTTAAGGTGGTCAAATTGTTTACAGATGGAAAACTTATCACTTAAGAATATGAAAGGTTACAAATTAGTACTGACGTATTATTTTGATTCAAGCAAATACTCTAACCAACGAAAGTTTAAACTCCTAGAGAAGGCTTGGTCTGGAACAATTGTTTCTGACACTTTAATTATAGAATAATTTCGAAATTTTCGTTATTAATATTAAGTATCTTTTTCAAGATTGAACAAAACCTTTAACATGCAGAACAGGATAATATATTTAATACAGAATACTAATTATATAGCCTTAATGTTGATGTTGGTTTTGAGTTAATAATAATTGAAATTCGTAATTTAGAGAAAGATAAAACTGATGATGTAAGATTAGCTTTTATCATAAGAAAAGATACTTTTCTATTCGCCAAAAATGGTGTGGTGAAATTCAGAAATCAGTACTATGCAAATGGTTATTGCGTCGCAAATAAAATTTATGAAAAGTTTGGTTCAAAAATTCCTAAGAAGTATTTTCCATTTTTGGTTAGTTGCAATAAGTAATCCTCTAATCTTAATATAATCAAACTTATGAGCGATCCTAATCTGCCTAAGTAAAAACTTATACGCCAAAAAAAATTATTTGGATGGCGGTTCAATATTAATAACCGTTACATTAAACGGATTGTCTTTATCAAAACCAACCACTAACATTGAGCCTTCACATTTACATTTTTGTTTGATTGGAATATCCAAACAATAAATGTATTTACCTTCTTGAATAAAACTTGGCTTGCCTAATAGCTTTTTGGTTTGCTTTTTAGACTTGTTGGATAAATCAGGAAATGAAGTACTTTTTGTTATTTCATAACGATAATTGGAACTACACATCCATTTCTTTTTGTCAAAACTAAAAGATGAATTTTCTTGCCCATTTGCTATTCTATTAAAAAAGAAAATGCTCCAAATTATTAATATTATATACTTCATTCGTTTAGTTTTGTGGTACAGTTCTTGTTCCTTTGTCTTTATCATATAATTGTGGTCTTGGGTTACCAACATTCGCTTTATCTGAGCCCTCTTTGAAGCTAACGTGTTTGAAAATGGCATCTATATTACCTTGTGTAACTTTTCTTTCAGCAGGTTTTTTAGAATTTTTAGCCTGAACTGCAATGTCATTATCGTCAGTTTTTGTTTCATCACCCTTTGGTTTATCTTTATTTTCACCGGCATAACCATGATTTAATTCGTGCGCAGTAGTAGGAGTGCTGATCTCCGAGGTTTTTATAACGCCGGTATTGCCCCCTGGATTAGTTGGCGGTCCGGATAACGTTTGACCTGAATCCTCGATATCATCTCTAATTTCATAATAATTATTCTCTGCATTAAGATTGCCATATCCTCCTTCAACAAGCTTTGTGTCTACTAGTTTTGAGTCAATTACCTGGACCTTAATATCAAACTGTACTTCGTACTCAACACCATCTACGGTAGCGGTAAAGTAATTACCGTTATTATTGAACTGGGCATTAGCGTTGTCCTGCATTGTTTTAGCATTAGCATCTGTTGCGCCGGACCCATATATGTAGACATTAGTAACAACTTTCATTATAGGTTTTCCGTCTTTGTTTTTTTGATCTGTCTTATAAGCAACGCCTGATTCGCCAGAGGGATCAATGAAAAATATTGGATTATTATTAAAACAGTTATAAACCCCTTGCCATGGAAAATCTTGGTTTTTAGGGTCTATTTGCCATCTTCTTGCTAACCTTGGATCAAATCCAAAATCCGAGAAAGAAAAATGATTGCCGCTTCCTTTCACCTCGTCATCCTTTTCAAACCCAAATGCTGAGTATCTATATGAACCAGAGCTAAATGAGCGGCCCGGGGTTACACTTCCGAATGGATAGTAATTGTATTTGTAATTCAGGAAGTTATGCATGCATCTTATGTAAATATAGTAAAAAATGCCTGTTTTTTGAGTTAAATTTTAAGCTCTTTTAGGTCAATTTTTGTAATTTTTTCAAATACTTTATCGGTGTGTTCGTCAATATAACCTTGCGCAAATTCAACATACCTAAAAAACTCTTTGCTGTTTGCTGCATGTCCGGATATTTTTCTAACCAATTGTTCCGGCATTCCTAATCTTAGCATTGTTGTAATGGCGGTTCTTCGCATTGTATGGGTTGTAATATGATCAGCCATTGTGTAATGTTGTCTTTTTTCTTTGTTCTTATAAATGGCAAATTTTACACCACGTTTTGTTCTATACTTTATCTCTGGGGTTTTAAAGTCTAAATACCTGGCTAATTCTTTAAAACATTCGTTGTACCAGTTTTTAGAATGTTGCGGTAACAAGCTTTTTTGTTTTTTATGAGCATATTTTTTTCGAAGAAACCAAAGCCATCTTTTACTGGCGTCGAAAAAACGGAGCCATTAAAAGTAAAGAACAAGTGATCGAAATTGTTGGCGAAGAAACATTCAAAAAGATTGAAGCTTATTTGGGATTTTAATAGTGCTTCTTTAGTATTTCCTTGGTTTTATTTTTTTGGTAGCTTGTAACCGATTTTCTTACGTGGCTTCTGACCTTCTTTCTTTTCGATTAATTCATCAAGATATTGAAATACAACTTCAATGTTTTTAGTGTTATTATCGGTCTTCTTTCTTATTTGTTCTATCGCTAAACGTAATTCGGTATTATCTAAAAACGCCTCTCTTAGCTGAACAAAAACATCAATGATTCTAATACTGACAGCAATAGCACGTTTGCTCTTTAAAACATTGGATAGCATTAGCACACCA
>JAEUTQ010000056.1 GCA_016787445.1 Bacteroidia bacterium | reverse complement strand
TCCTTTACTCCCTACGGTCGTAATTTTTTATGCTTACAAATTGCTACCAAATGGGTGATCTCCTTGGTCCACCTGCGGAGCTTCCCATTTGGCTTAACGCAATTTGTTGCGCATAAAAAACCGTATAAAATGAGGCCGGATAAAGGTTGTATCGTCTTCGAGAAGCTCCGAATGGAGTACGCTAGAATATTAGGAGCGTTACATACAATGGTTTAAGATGCAAATCGGAGGGTTGATGCCGGGCAGCGATAGCGGGAAAATTGCCTTCTCCGAGGCCTAAGCCGACGGCAATTTTAACCGCGGTTTGCGCCTGCCTCTTGCGCAAAATCGCCTTTCGGCATCAAGAGCTTTTTGGTTACTTTTTGGCGATCCAAAAAGTGACACAATTAGAAAATGTCACCTTGTCACCCACCCTGCCACCAGTCCTGTTAATAGCCTGTTATTTCCTGAAAAAATGACCAAAAACGCCTGTTTATGGGGGATTGGCACATTTTTAGCATACCTTAGCATGCTTAATTTTTAATTAATAAATAACCAATAAATACCAATTTTTATGGCAAAAGTGAGTGTAAAACCGTTGGCCGACCGAGTTCTGGTAGAACCGGCCGAAGCTGAGACAAAAACTGCTTCAGGAATAATTATTCCTGATACCGCAAAAGAAAAACCAATGAAAGGAAAAGTAATTGCTGTAGGAGCAGGTAAAAAAGACGAACCTGTTACCGTGAAAGTAGGCGACACTGTGTTATACGGAAAATACGCAGGTACCGAATTACAAATCGACGGTAAGGAATATTTAATCATGCGTGAAAGCGATATTTACGCTGTTATCTAAATGTTTATTGTTTTTTGTTTATTGAGGGCTACTGCCTAAACAACCAAACATTAAACACAAAACATTAAACACAAAACATTGAAACATTAAACAACCAAACTTAAAACATTAAAAAAATGGCAAAAGATATCACCTTCAACTTAGATGCACGCGACGCTTTAAAACGTGGTGTTGACGCATTAGCAAATGCAGTAAAAGTTACTTTAGGTCCAAAAGGACGTAACGTAATCATTGATAAAAAATTCGGTTCGCCGGCAATTACTAAAGACGGTGTTACCGTAGCTAAAGAAATTGAATTAAGCCACCCTGTAGAAAACATGGGCGCGCAGTTATTAAAAGAAGTAGCCAGCAAAACTGCTGATGCTGCCGGTGACGGTACAACTACCGCTACTGTATTAGCGCAAGCTATCGTAACTGCAGGTTTAAAAAACGTAGCCGCAGGCGCAAATCCAATGGATTTAAAACGCGGTATCGACAAAGCGGTTGCAGCTGTAGTAGAAAACTTAAAGAAACAATCTACACCTATCGGAAACGATAACAAGAAAATTGAGCAAGTAGCAACCATCTCTGCTAACAACGATAACGCAGTAGGTAAATTAATTGCTGAAGCGATGAAAGCTGCAGGCAAAGAAGGTATCATTACTGTGGAAGAAGCAAAAGGTACTGCTGACGAATTAAAAACCGTTGAAGGTATGCAGTTCGATCGCGGATATGTATCTCCATATTTCGTAACCGATGCAGATAAAATGGAAGCTGTGTTAGACAATCCATTAATCTTAATTTACGACAAGAAAATTTCAAGTATGAAGGAAATTCTTCCTATTCTTGAAAAAGCCGTACAAACCGGAAAACCAATTTTAATTATTGCTGAAGATTTAGACGGAGAAGCATTAGCTACTTTAGTAGTAAACAAAATCCGTGGTTCATTAAAAATCGCTGCTGTTAAAGCACCGGGCTTTGGTGATCGTCGTAAAGCAATGTTAGAAGACATTGCTATTTTAACAGGCGGAACATTAATCAGCGAAGAGCGTGGTTACAAATTAGAAGCTGCCGAATTAAACATGTTAGGTAAAGCTGAAAAAGTAACCATTGATAAAGACAATACAACTATCGTTGGTGGTTCAGGCAAGAAAGCAGATATCACTGCGCGTGTAAACCAAATTAAAGCGCAAATTGAAAGCACGACTTCTGATTACGATCGCGAAAAATTAGAAGAGCGTTTAGCAAAATTAGCAGGTGGTGTAGCTGTAATTTATGTTGGTGCTGCTACTGAAGTAGAAATGAAAGAAAAGAAAGACCGTGTTGACGATGCGAAAGCAGCAACACAAGCAGCAGTGGAAGAAGGAATTGTACCGGGTGGTGGTGTAGCGTATATCCGTTCAATTGCAGCTTTAGAAAAAATGAAAGGCATCAACGAAGATGAAACTACGGGTATACAAATTGTAAAACGTGCGATTGAAGAACCATTACGCCAAATTTGCGCGAACAGTGGCTTAGAAGGAAGCATTGTAGTACAAAAAGTAAAAGAAGGAAAAGACGACTTCGGATTTAATGCACGTACTGAAACATTTGAAAACTTATTGAAGGCTGGTGTTATTGACCCAACTAAAGTAAGCCGTGTTGCATTAGAGAACGCTGCGTCTGTAGCAGGTATGTTATTAACTACTGACTGCGTTTTAGCAGAGAAGAAAGAAGAAAAACCGGCAATGCCGGGCCCTGACATGGGAGGCATGGGCGGAATGATGTAAGAAAGATCTTAGGTGAGCCCATAAAGGCGAACCTTAGATATTTCTTATCCTGAGTAGCGCAACGTAGTGTAGCGTATCGAAGGATCATAAAAACAAAAACCCCGTTTGAAAAAGCGGGGTTTTTTATTTGTCTCGTCGAGTTTACCAACCGAAACGAAGTGTAGGTTGGCGTAGTCGAGATGCGAGCGGTCCCCGAGTGGTTCCCGAGCTTGTCGAGGGGATTGTCGAGGGGATTGCCAAACTGCCAAATTACAAACCACTGTAAGGTCGAGCGGAGTCGAGACGCTTAAAGATTAGCACAATCGAAAACTCTACCTCTACCCTGTCAAAAAGTAGTTCAAAAGTAGCGCTAAAATAAAAAGTAAAGTAGAAAGCGTTTTGTAAATTGTAGAGTGATTGATGTACTAACGAATTGAAGCAATTACGTACATTTGCTTTTTAAACTGATAATCTTTTTACTCAAATTATTATTAAACAATTATTAGACGATAAAGAAAAAATATCATGATGAATCTTTTCAAGAAATTTTTTAACTCTAAAGAATTAGAAAACAATTCTGAAAATTCGAATTCAACAGAACTTGTAAAAACAGCAGAGATGCTTGATGAAGATTTGTTCTGGAAAATTATTGAAAAATCTCTAAAAAACACCTCGGACCAAGATAGTCAAGAACAATTTTTGATTAAAGAAATAGGAAGTTTAACGCCTAAACAAATTATTGGATTTAGACTTAGAACTGATAAGTTGCTTTATGACACCTATAACTCGGAAATGTGGTGTGCAGGATATATCATGAATTGCGGTTGTTCAGACGATTCGTTTGAATATTTCAGAAACTGGATCATTTCAAGAGGTAAACAAACATATTACAACGCCAAGCAAGAACCTGACACGTTAATTAATGAAGTAATTGAAGGTGTTGAATTCTATGATTTTGAAAGTTTTTGGTATGTAGCTCTAGAAGCCTTTCAGCAGAAAACAGGGAAAGATTTATATGATTTTATAGATTACGATAATTTTAAGCATTGCGAAGGAAACTATCCTCTAATAAATTTTACATGGGAAGAAGAAAATGGCGAAAGCATGAGAAAAATCTGCCCAAGACTTTTTGCAAAATTTGCCGAAAATTTCTATTAAATATTCGACTTCACAATTTAAATTAAGGGGCGAAATCCGATAAATATTCTATCTTAGTGTAGATTTAATTTGAATATTTATTAATTCTCAATTTTTTCAAATGTCGAAACAACTCACAGGTCGCCAAAGAAGCGAAGCAAGAAGGCAAATTGTAATTTCCAATCCTTCTGTTTGTTATTATTGTAAATCAACAGGATTAACTGTTACCGATGCATTTTGTCCAAATTGCGGCTTTCCTCAAAGAGGAACTCAAGTGCAAATGAAAAAATTCATTTGGAATATTAATAACAAGCATGTACTTCTTGATAAACAAAAAAAGGCTATTAGTAAAGCGAGAAATATCCTGTTTGGTTTATCGATTCTATTCTTTGTTTTTTCACTTATATTAGGTTTAGGTCTCGAGTTTAATTTGTTTATTCTTATCTCTAACCTAATTGTTTCCGGTATTTATCTTGGTTTAGGATTTTGGAGTATTAAAAATCCATTTCCCGCTATCTTAACAGGCTTTTTCCTTTATATAACTTTAATTGTAATCAATGCTGTTTTTGACCCTGCCACACTTTTACAAGGTGCATTAATGAAAGGATTTGTTATTGCCGGATTTATATATGGTTATAAAGCCGTAAAAGAATCTGCCGCATTGGAAAAGGAACTAGAATCTATTAAAAAAGCAAAAGACTTAAACATCCCTGATGAAGTGTCAGAATTGTCAAACTGAGATAACAAGAGCAATTTCTTATTGTAATAAATGTGGCTCTAAACTAATAACAGAACCAGTTGATGATTACAGTAAATCTATTAATAGAACCAAAGTATTCTTCTTTGTATTACTGGGTTATATTGCCTTATTACACGTACTAAAACTAAACAGCAATTATGTATATGCAATAATTGCGGATTTAATTTTTGCAACTATTGTAGTTACATTTCTCGTTTTAAATTTCAACTCTATAAAAGGCACTCTAATTCCAAAAATAACTGATTATAGATTATTAACTATATTATGTCTCGGACTTGTATTTTTAGCCTTTATCGTTTCTAATTTTGCAAATTACTTGAACGAAAGTGTATTCAATAACAGTAACAGTACTTATATTGAACACTATAAGGACTCCCCTTTACCACTTTTATTTAGTATAATTTCAGTTGGGGTTTTTCCGGCAATCTTTGAGGAAATAGCATTTAGAGGTATACTTTTTAACGAATTAAAAAACATTGTATCTAATAATTCTACAATCATCATATCAACTGTTTTATTTACCATACTTCATTTCTCGTTGATTTCCTTCCTATGGATTTTCCCTATCGGTCTTTTATTCGGCTATTTAAGATCTAAATATGATAACTTAATTTATGGAATAATTGGTCACTTTGTATATAACTCAAGCATTGTGATGATTGAGTTTATTAATGTCTAATTTGTAAAGAATCGAAATAAAATTACTTGTAAAATACATTCAAGCTTTATGAAAAAACCTTTCACCCTCACCCTACTCATCGCAAGCTCCTTCTTTTTTGGATTTGCGTTTAAGAGTCTGCTCGATAAAAAAAGTGAAACAGCTCCTAAAAGAGTCACCGGTATCGGCGGCATCTTTTTTAAATGCAAAGATCCCAAGCAAGTGAGAGACTGGTATCAAAAACATTTGGGTTTAAACACCAATCAGTACGGCTCAGTGTTTGAGTGGTTTCAGGGAGCCGACAGTACTAAAAAAGGATTTACGCAATGGAGTCCGTTTAATGAAAAAACAAAATACTTTTTGCCCTCTACCAAAGACTTCATGATTAATTACCGCGTAGAAAATTTAAAATGGTTGGTGGATGATTTAAAAAAGAATGGCGTTACGGTTTTAGATACCATTGAAAGTTATGATTACGGAAAGTTTGTACACATCCTGGATATTGAAGGCAATAAAATCGAACTCTGGGAACCCAATGATGTAGAGTATGAAAAAATGGGCAAACAAATGGGAAGTAAAACAACGAAATGATTTTTAAATGATGAATTTTGAATGATGAATGAAGTCATTCTTTTAATTTTTGTTAATTCAATTTCATTTTAACAAAAGGATGCTTGCCCTTCATTTAAAAGCAAATAACTTTATATGGCATGAGAATCAAATTTTACTTAATCTGCTTTTTGCTGCTATTTGCCCGAGGCTGTGATTTTTATTCAACCGGACTTTGGTTTTTTGATCATCCGGAAGGAGAAACCAACCCTTTAGTAAGCGTTTTTCATTTGGGCTGGAATGGCTTACTGATTAGCAATATTATTTTAGTAGGCTTCATTATTTACAGCTTTTACTATTACACTTTTAAATATAAGCGACTAAAACCTTCCAATAAGCCCACACGAATGAGTGATTATATTTCGGAATTGTACTTTAACGAAAAAGGTAAACTGTATCAGATTTTATTTAAAACACCTAAGAACAGAAAAACCGCTATTGCTCATTTTGGTTACATCGTCATTAGGGTCGCCATCATAGGAAGTTTTTTGGCTACCATTCATAATATTTGTCAGTATTATAATGTTTCATTCTACAATAACTTCAGGGAAATAGTTGGAAGACCCTTATATGTTATTTATGCTTTAATTTTTGGCTCTTTTATTTATTACACCTATCGAGTATGGTTGAAAGAATTCGAATTTGCCAAAACAGAGTAAGAAAAATAGGTAAACTAATGGGGAGTAAAACAACGAAGTGATTTTTAAATGATAATTTTTGAATAATGAATGATTTGCGAATAAATAATGAAATTACTCTCACGAAAAGCTCTTATGAAGATAAAGATGCTCTCGTTTCATTATTGAATGATAAAGAAATTCATAAGCAAACTCTCCGGATTCCGTTTCCCTATACCGAAAAAGATGCCTTAGCTAACATTGCCTACAATTTAAATTTCGAAGAGAAAAACCACAAAAGAAGAAATTGGGTTATCAGAAATGAGAAAAAGGAGTTAATGGGACATATTGGTTTACACTTTCCTTACGGGCTCGACTCAACCATAAATGAAGTGTATTATTGGCTAGGGAATCCGTATAGAAATAAAGGCATCATGAGTGCTGTTTTAAATGGTTTTACGGAATACTGCTTATCTCAATTAAATTATCAGAGAATTGAAGCACCTATTTTTGATTTTAATTTAGCTTCAGAGAAAACTTTACTAAAGTGCGGTTACGAATTTGAAAAAGATTTACCGAATCACTATACAAAAGGCGAACAAGTAATAAGTGCTAAGATGTATTTTAAAATAAAAACGTAATTTGTAAGTCCTAGCATGGAAGATCCAAATCAAAAAAAGCCTGTACTTCCCATCGGTTTTACCGCTGCTTTAATTTTAGTTGGATTACTAATATCTTTTCTGTCCTTCTTCTTTATCAAGAAGATTATTTTATCCGATAAACATCTTGTACCTATAGGAATCCTCACACTCATAATTGGCTTAATTTATGAGTACAAAAGAATTTGTCAAAAATGGACAACTGTAATTCTTACTACAGTAATATCTTATGGTGCAAGTTTCTGGGTTTTTATTGATAAACAAGGACGAACAGGTTACGATTTAGACAGCAGAATTGAGGCTTGGCCTTATGTATTTTGCTTCTTTTTTATTTTTATTACCATTTTCTTTCATGAGAAGAAGACAACTCCGGCCGCATCGGAAGGTATTACATTATTACAATCTATCGCTATAACATATTGGGCTATCGACATGAAAGTGTATAACATTTCGGAGTGGTATGTTTATTGTTTAGAAGTTATAGGTATTTTATTTGTGCTTTACTCGCTTTTTCATGCCTTTACTTATAAAAAACTGCATAGCAAAAGCAGACTGCGATTGAGTATATGGAGTTCCTTTGTTATGATGGTTTTTTCAATTGAAAACATTTACTCACTCTATAGTAATCAAACCTTAATTGAAAGTAGCAACAATACGTTCGAAGCAATTATCGTCGCCATACAATATTTCTTCCTAGGAATTTCCGCGGTTTATTTGGCACAAAATCTTTTAATGCTCTTGAGATTTATTCCTGGAACCAGGACCTTCTTTAATAAATTCTATTTTCAAGATATAAAAGATCTGAAAAAACAACACGTATTAAGATATTCTAACGAACAAATTAATCCATTGCATGCTCTTATAAGTTTGATTGTTACTTCTATACTATTTATATTAAATTACAATTTTAATTGGTTTCCCCGTAATTTCATTATTTGGGCAGTTTTTGTTTTGCTTCCATTGTTAATTCATCTATTTATAAAAATTACTTACAAACCTAAAATTAAACCAAAGCATATTATATTCAGAAAAGACAAGGATAATTTAAAGAATGAAACTTGGTAGAGAAATATTTAAATTTTTAGTATTAGTTGCAGTAATATTCGGATTTATTCATGCATGCGAGCTCGATAATAAGGAGGTTATTAAAAACAAAACTTATTCCGGTGTTTCCATTTCAAACACCGGGCGTCATGGTCGCCCAAAATTTGGCAACGACTCAAGCTGGCATGCTTATTTTAATATTACTACCACTATTACAAATGATACGACTGTTCCTATTCAACTAGATTTACAATTCGAAACAGAATATAAACATTTGAATAAAACATTTCGCTTGTTTTTACTTCCGCAGAACATGGATGTGGAAGCGCAAAAAAAACAGGAATATTTTTCGGATACTGTTGTGCCATTTATGAAATTACATGAGCACTACCCTACTACACTTAAAAAAGTATTGCAACCCGGAGAAAAATATTTAGTAAATGTAAGTTACCTCTCACCCAAAAATTCTGATTTTGGTCCGGGCCAATTGGCTGTTATTTCGAATCAGCATCCCTATAACTTTGCTTCCATATCCGACAATATAGTTAAGCTACTCATGAAGGATGAAGAGAATTCAAATTTATACCTCGGACTCAATTTCTCTACCTTAACAGATTCCATGTATGGATTTAAGTTAGTGCCCATGGGAAAAATTAAATACACAGAGTAATAAATAAAGTTTGGTTTTTATCGGAAACTATGAATCAATCCTACCGTCATTAGACACTATCTCACCACTTCTTTATAAAATTCCACCACCTATTAAAAGTAGTAATAAGCTTGGTTGTATCTCACTAACTTTAATGAGTGAAAGGCTTATTTACATATCTGTTATTAATGTCATTCTTTTATTTGGCTGCTCAAAATGAAACGCCGCAAAAAATAAAAATCAAAAAAGAAACAGAAACAGCTACCACTACCTATTCAACTGTCATATTAACAGCCGAAAACTCCTTCACGAATCAAGCAGAATTTCCGGGCGGTTACTCGGCCTTAAATGAATTTATCAAAAAAAATGCTGTTGTACCAAGGTTTGATGACCTAACTTTAAACACTAAAGTATTTGTGCGTTTTACAATTGATGCCGATGGCACACTCAACAACATTGAGGTTATTAAAGGCTCACCGGATTGCAAACCTTGCAATGATGAAGCTGTTCGTTTAATTAAACTCATGCCAAAATGGATACCTGCGGTTGCTTACGGACAAGCAATAAGCTCTAGTATGGTGATGCCTATACAATTAAGTTACAGTAGCTTGAGATTGATTATAGGATATGTTAGGCAAATTATAAAATTAGTCTCATACGAACTATATATTTTTATATCTTTAATATGAAAACAACCTTTATGAAATATATTTCAATTTTCTCCATTTTATTGACATCCCTGTTGGGTTTGGGCCAAACATCTGTTCCCGGTGGTACTGTTAATGGTATTTGGACATTAAGCGGTTCGCCTTATCAAATTACTAACAGCATAATGATTGCTGCAAATGACTCTTTAATTATTAGTCCTGGTGTAATTGTAGAATTTCAAGGTGCATTTAAGCTTCTTGTTCTAGGTAAATTAAAAGCTAAAGGTACCGTTACTGATACTATTACCTTTAAAGCCTCAAATATAAGTGCGGGTTGGCGTGGAATTCGCTTTGATGGTACACCGAGTGTAAGTGACACTTCATTTTTTAAATATTGTAAACTTATAAATGGAAAAGCTAATGGCAGTGCGCCTGATGATAAAGGTGGCGCTTTCTATATATCAGGATTTTCAAAAGTCAAAATTGAAAATTCACTTATCAATAATTGTATGGCAACTGCACAAGGCGGTGGAATTTACATTAACAATGCCTCGCCTTTAATTATTAAAAACACCATTTCTAATAATTCAACGACAAGTGGCGGTGGTGCCGGCGTCTATTTGAATAATTCAAATTCATTACTTCTGGGTAATACAATTTCCAAGAACGCGGCTGTTGGTGGTAATGGCGGAGGAGGAATTATAAGTCAAGGCGGTACACCAAAAGTATTTAACAACTCTATCAGTAATAATACCGCGCAAGGTAATGGAGGGGCTGGTTTAAATCTTTTGTTCTCCAACATCACTTTTACTGGAAATGTTGTTAGTGGTAACACAATGCTTTCAACTAATGATGGAGCAGGAATGTTATGTTTAAACGGTATTGTATCTATTACATCCAATACTTTTAGTGGTAATTCAGCATTTTCCGTTGGGGGATTAGGTATTACTCAAACATCCCCGTCTTCAACAATTATAGTAGCTAACAATTTAATTTGTTATAATAATGCTACAACAACTACAATGGCTAATGGCGGATCTTCAGCAGGCGGAGGCGGCATCTATGTTTACGGAACTAACATTTCAATTCATCATAATTACATTATTAATAATCGTACTACTATTTGTGGTGGCGGGATATTCATAAATAATGGTGATCCGGATATTCATAATAACGTCATCTGTAATAATTTTGGATCAATTGGGGGAGCTGTTTTCTCAATGTATAATTGCAAAGCACAATTAACTAATAATACCATTGCTAATAACGATTCCAATAAAGGTGGGGCAGTTTATTGTCATAGTACCTCTACTATTAATATTAAAAATTGCATTATATATGGTAACACTGCAGCAATCGCCGGCAATCAATTCTATTTAACAGATGAAGCCAGCGACCCAAACATTACTTATTCAGATATAGAAGGCGGTACAGCGGCTTTTGATTTAAATGGTGGATTTTACACAGGGAACTATGCAAACAACATCAATGCAAATCCTCAGTTTTTTTTCCCTACTTCAGGTAGCGGAATCTCCTTTAATGCTTTAACCGCGAATTGGTCTTTACCATATGTATCACCATGCGTTAATTCCGGTGACCCAACCGGTAGTTATCCCGCAACAGACATCTTGGGGAATGCACGAATTATGTTTGGAACAATTGACATGGGTGCTTTAGAATGTATTATTACTAGCATCAAAGAATCAGACCTCAATCAACACATCACTGTTTTTCCGAACCCTAACAATGGAAAAATCTTCTTAAATAGCGAACACTATTTAGAGAATGCCGAAATAATTATAAACAGTAGTATTGGCTCACAAATGCACCAACAAAATTTGGAAAGCAATTTAACGTCAGTTGACCTTTCTTTTTTACCCAAGGGGATTTACTTTTTAAGTATATACAGCAATAAACAAAAAATTGGCACTCACAAAATCATTCTTCAATAACATTTGGTTATCAAAGAATATTCAATAATAATATTACGCCGAACAAAACAAACAATCTTCGTCGTTATTCTGTTTCGCAAGTTCTTGCATTTTAACTTGTAACTCTGCTTCTATTTGCTCGGGAGTCCAGTCGGGATGAGCAATTTTAATTGTTGCGCGCACGAATCCAATGCTTGGTCCGTTATTAGTTTGGGTTTGTTGGTTAGCTGCCATGGTATTTGATTTTAAATCTAATTTACATATCAGGCCGGTTAAAGAAATGTTATTTTTCCCAAATCACAGGTTTTCAAGGCATAACACAATTCACCATGCGGGGTTTATAAAATAATTTAATATTTTTCCTTATTTTAGAATCACAAAACCTCTTTCTATTTATGAAGCATTTTTTACTCTCGTTCTGCTTTCTATCTTGCTTCATGGCTTTTTCCCAAAAATCTAAAATTACCAAACATAGTAATGACACCATTGAAATAATTAATTATCACAAAAACGGGAGCGTGAAAGATTCTGTTTGGAAAACCGTAGAGATTTTAGTTGGAAAACGCGAAAGCATAGATCCCAAACATCCGGGAGATTCCATTGTAATGAACATTGAAACACCATTCGGTACCCAAAAGAAATATTACAAAAGCGGTAGATTAAAAAGCCTGACTATTTACGGAAAGAATGGTTTACCAAATAAAACCTGGGACTATCGAAAAAAAGGTTCACTGGCTGTATATAAAGAAACGCCGTATGGTTTAAAAAAACTCTACAACAAAAAAGGAAAACAAATTCGTGAGTCGGATTTCAATAAAGGCAAATACGCCAAATTACCTAAGACCAATAAAAAGCATCAGCACCTGGCGCACAGCAAATACGCCGGTAAAGTAGAAAAGAAAACACTTGTTCTGGAAAATGGCAAAAAGAAATTAAATATTAAACCTTATGCCTTATTCTCCTTACAATTACATTCAGATACAACGCCTCTGCGCCATTGCGTGTATGAAGGCGTGAATGAAGGAAAATTAATTTTTAGTTCTTACAGTTATGATTTAAGTGAAAACAAAAACAAATTAAAACTCGACAGTGTTTTCGCTCTTGAAACTTCACAACTCCATACTATTTATTACGCCTGCAGTAATATCCGTAAAAAACACTTTGGAGCAGCATTTTCCGAGCGCGCTGGATTTAGTATGATGCTGGTACCGCCAATCGGTGTTACACTCATTGCAGGTGGTTACTATTTATTACATCCTGTTACGCTTGGTGTAATTGCCGCCGGAGTACCCGTATTTATAATAAGTAAGGCACTGTATAAAAAAACAGTGCCTCATGCTTATCGATTAAACGAATGGAAGCTTAAGCTTTAATTTTTTTATTATATTAGATATATGAAATATCTAATATTCACTTTCGCGACAATTATCTCTCTTAATTGCAAATCACAAACTTTTCTTCGTTCTGAATTAACCACATCGCTGAGCACTCCTTGGGAAATTACCTATGGTCAGGATAATTATTTGTGGCTTACAGAATCAGGAGGCAGAGTTTCCCGAATTGATCCAACTGTAGGAACTAAAACTGTAGTGTATACTGCTGCGGATTATTTTGGCGGTTCAGCTATGGAGCAATCAACATTATGTTTTCAACCTAATATTGGTGCAGGAACTTTGGGACTTACTCTCCATCCCGATTTTCCTAATGTAAACAGCTCCTATATTTATTTTGTTTACTCCTATAATAACGGTACAGTAAGTGCTCCGGATACAAAATTTAAAATTGTTAGGCTTACCTGGGATGTTGGCAGTTCAAGCGTTATTGCTAATACAGATTTAGTCACTCAACTCCCTAATGGTTATGATCATCTTGGCGGAAGATTACTTTCTGTTAAGCAAGGCACCAATTGCTATCTGTTTATGAGCTGCGGCGACAATGGTATTTCCGAAGAAAACAGTCCGACGTGTTATTCCAATCAGGCAAATAATCCAAATAATTTTACACAAGACGTTAATTACAAGAATGGAAAAATTCATCGTTTTAATATAGATGGAACTATACCTGCGGATAATCCGATTCCCGGAAATTCTTTTTATACACGCGGTCACAGAAACCCTCAAGGACTAGCTTATAACACGTCGCAAAATGTACTTTATGATATTGAGCATGGTGATAGAACCGATGATGAAATAAACGTATTAGTATCCGGCATGAATTATGGCTGGAAAAATGTAAAAGGCTACCATGCCGACAATAACTTTCCCGGTGAATCAGCTTATATTAGTGGTTATACACCACACCCTTCCATTGCAGGTGATGCTTTAAAAGAACCTATGTATTCCTGGTGTGCTACCTCTCAACCTACTGTTTCAAATTATTTAGATTGGTGTACCGTTGCGCCTTCCGGTGCTGCCTATTACAGCAGTAATGCCATTCCGAATTGGAATAACAGTTTACTTGTTACCACGCTTAAAAATGGAACTACTACCGACCAGGAAGTGTACAGATTTAAATTAAATGCTAACGGTCTTGGAATAGCTCCTTCAACAACTACAAATCCCAATCCTGAAAGATACTTTGGTAATGACCAAGCTTTAAATGGAAGATTAAGAGATATCGCAATTTCCCCTGATGGAACAAAAATCTATCTCATTAATAACGGCGGTGCCAGTTCTGATAAAATAACTGTTTATACCTATGATGCGTCAGGTATAAACGACATTAATGCCTTCTTCTCAAAAATTAAATTGTATCCCAACCCTGCGGAGAATAGCATTCAAATTGACACGGATTTATTAATTGAAAAAGTGGAAATTATTAATCAATTAGGACAAAGTATCCAAGTGCGAAACTCCGAAAACAAAAACTTAGATGTCTCAATGCTAAATCCTGGGGTTTATACAGTAAAAATTTTCTTTAAAGAGACAAATATTGCGTGTTCAAAAAAAATCGTCAAGCTATAATGCTTTAACTATGATTGCTTGTTGTAAAAGTATATGATAGCACTTTAGAAAAACACTGCCTCATACCTATAGTTTAAATGAATGGAAGACTTCAACAGAATAAACTGATTACTCAATCAGGAACTTCTGCCGATATGTTTGCTTCTTTCCATGAATATTTACAATGTAAATTCCACTTTTAAATAGCTCAGGACTTAAAAAAACCTGAATAGGCTGCTTCTCAGAATTCCTGTATATAAGCTTACCATCGATCTCATAAATCTCTAAATAAACTTCTGAATCTGAATTTGAAATGGAGAGCATCCTGTTTTTTATTTGAATTACAGGTTGTGTATCCATCAACTCCTTCAATGAAGCCGGAAAACCAATAGTAAATGTTTTACAAGCTGAGCAACCATTATTATCGCGAAGGCATAATGTATAGGAGTTGGGACAAAGATTAATTAATGTGGCAATATTGGAATTTGTTGAGGAAGACAAAGTGTAAGAAAAAGGAGGCGTTCCACCAAAATTGAAGCTTGTTATCGCTCCGTCACAACATACAGAGCATGACGCAGGTGCTACAGTAGTGGTTAAACTAACAGGATTGGTTCCACCTCCCGGTACACTAAAATTTGTAAACCCAATCGGGTTGTTAAGTGAAGTAGTTAAGATTGCATTTACGTTACAGGTAATCTGGCATAGGGCCGGAAGCACAAAACTTGAGGAGTTTACTGTGAATGTACCGGAAGTAATGCAAGTACCGCCATTCACATTTAATTTATATGGAAAATTAGTACAAGATGGATTGAGATAAAATTTGACGCTTCCATCACATGCACAAGAACTACTAGGTAAAGTAACTGAAGATGTAATACCACATTGCGCACGAATAATATTAACAATAAATACTAAAATTACTATCGCAATTCTTTTCATATTTATCTCAACTCAGCGTTTAGTTTCTCTTTATAGGTAGTAATTAATTTTTGCATGATGCTTTCGATCTGCTTATCCGTTAAAGTACTTTCTTCATTTAACAATGTAAAGCTAACGGCATAGGATTTTTTATCGGCACCAATTTTTTCTCCTTCGTAAATATCAAATAAGTTTACTTCCTTTAAGAATTTACGCTCTGCCGTATAGGCTAATTCTTCAATTTGTGTATACTTCACCGATTTATCGAGTAACATCGCTAAATCGCGACGCACAGCCGGGAATTTCGGTATCTCAGCATATTCTGTTTTGTTCTTACGATTTAATTCAAACAAAACATCTAAGTTGAAATCAGCATAAAACACAGCCTGATTCAAATCAAATTTCTTTAATTCGGATTTCGCTACAGCGCCAATTTCCACTAACACTTTTTTCTTGGCTGTATAAACCATCGAATAAGACATTGTGTTATTGTCGCCCTCACTCACCGCATAATTTGTAATGCCTAATTTTTTTAAGACAGATTCCGCACATGCTTTGATATAAGCGAAATCTACATCTCCCGCCTTTTGATAAGGATTTTCATTTATTTTCTTACCGCTTACAAACAAACTCAAATGTTTCTGCTCACTGTACTTAAATTCAGCTTCAGCATTATACGAATATGTTTTTCCGACCTCATAAAACTTAATATCAGCGTTCTTACGGTTTGAATTATAGGAAATGGCTTCAAGTCCGCTATAAAGCATATTGCCGCGCAATACATTCAAATCCTGACTCAAAGGATTCACAACTTTTACCAATGCAGTATTATCTTGATAAAGCGCTTCTTTGGTTAATGACAAAGACATGATTTCATTGAATCCATATCCAATCAATAAATCAGCGATCTTATTTTCTAATTCATTCGTAGAGGTAAACACGTTTTGCTGTACACCGAATGAAATTTGATTGTTTATTTCAACATTATTATACCCGTACACGCGCATTACTTCCTCAATCACATCCGCTTCACGAGTAACATCCGTTTTGAATCGAGGAACATTCAACAATAAGCCGTCGGCACCTTCACTGCTGATTTCTATACCTAAGGCCGTAATAATATTCTTGATAACAGATTTGTCGATGTTCTTGCCAATTAAATCGTGACAGTTTTTATAGGAGAAGGCTACTTTATAAGGCTCTAATTTCTCAGGATAAACATCAACAACATCCATACTTAAAGTTCCTCCGCAAATTTCCATCATTAAACTTGCAGCGCGCTTTAAAGCAGTTACAGTCATTTCAGGATCTGTACCTCTTTCGAAACGGAAACTTGCGTCTGTTTTTAATCCGTGGTGCTTTCCTGTTTTGCGGATATAAGCACTATCGAAATAGGCACTTTCTAAAAACACTGCTTTTGTAGATTCAGTAACACCACTGTCTATTCCACCAAATACACCGGCGATACACATTGGTTCGCTTTCATTGCAAATCATTAAATCATTGGCAGAAAGTTTTCTTTCTACTTCATCCAATGTTTTAAATTTAGTTCCTTCGGCGCATGTTTTTACTATAACCTTATTGCCTTTAATTTTTTCCAAATCAAAAGCATGCAAAGGCTGTCCTAATTCATGCAATACAAAATTGGTTATATCTACTACATTATTAATCGGACGCAATCCAATTGCTTTTAACCGGTTTTGCAACCAATCGGGAGATGCCGAAACAGTAATTCCACTCACCACTAAACCGCTGTAACGTTTACAAGCACTGGTGTTTTCTATTTTTATTTCAACTGTATTTAATCCTGTGGCAGGAGGTAACTCACGAATACCAATAATTTTTGCTTCTGCAGAACTATTCGAATCAATGGTTTTTAATACAGCAGCCAAATCACGCGCTACTCCAAGATGAGAGGCTGCATCACTACGATTAGGTGTTAATCCGATTTCAAAAACAACATCGTTCTCCAATTTAAAATAATCGGCAGCCGGCATTCCTACTTTTGTATCCGCCGGTAAAACTAAAATACCATCATGACTTTTCCCGACACCAATTTCATCCTCAGCGCAAATCATTCCTTCACTTACTGCACCGCGAATTTTTGATTTTTTAATTTCAATTGGGTCGCCTTCACTTGGAAACAAAGTACAACCAACTGTAGCCACTAAAACTTTTTGTCCGGCTGCTACGTTTGGCGCACCGCAAACAATGGAAAGTAAATTCTCTCCGCCTACATTTACCTTCGTTAAACTTAAGCGATCAGCGTCAGGATGCTTTTCGCGCTCCATTACTTCACCAACAACTACGCCTTTTAATCCGCCTTTTACAGATTCAAAAGCTTCCATGCTTTCTACTTCAAGTCCACAATCCGTTAGCAAACGTGAAATATCTTCAGGTTTTAATTCGGTATTGATTAAAGTCTTTAACCAATTATAAGAAATCTTCATAGGTAATTTAAATCAACAGAAAAAGCAGACTGCTTAAGGCAGTCTGCTATAGTTTTTATTCAACAATTAATTTACGAGACATTTTTTGTCCGTTTAATTCGAAGTGTACTAAATACACCCCCGACTTTAATGAATTATTTTCATTTACGGTTAAGATATGCTCACCAGGATTTGCGTTCATTGATTTTTCAGACTCAACAATACGACCGGTAATATCCGTTACATAATACTTCACGTCCGCGTTATCGCTTAAGTTAAACACAATACTAGCGCTTCCACTGGTTGGATTCGGGAACACATTAAATCCAATTGATTTAGTTAATTCGTTTACACCTAATGGTGAGTTGAAATTAATATCATCTAAGAAAATATTATTTCCAAATCCTCCACCCGGATCTTCCTGGAAGTAGAAACGGATACGCACATTGCTTTGTGTTTTGTAGGTATTAAAAGCAGGATGCGATGTTAAAGTGTACGTTTTAAATTGAGCCGGCGTTGGGAAAAAAGGAGTTGTTGTAGTTCCACCTGAACCTGAAGCTAAAGTTGAATTAGAAGGCGTATAAATATCTTGCCATGTACCACCGCAATTACTGCTGGCCTGTACTTTAAACACATCCGCATTAGTAGTGCTGTAACGAGCATAAGCGTATTTGAAAGTGAAGATAGCACCACTGTTAGCGGCAAAATCATAAGATGGCGTTTCAATAATATCAATAGCCCCATTAGGATTAATAGAGTTATTCATGTAATACGATTTGGTTCCGCTGGCTGCTGCGCCGGTATATTGCTGCCAGGTTGTTCCACCGGTTTGATTAATGATGGTCCAGTTCGTTGGTAAACCTGTTCCTTCAAAACTTTCCTGATAAGAATTAGTGATGAATGCCGCGTTAGGTAAAACGTTCACGGTTTTAGTTTTTGTACTAGAACCTTGCGCATTACTTGATACTAAAGTAACGGTTTGCACCCCTGCGTTCGGGAAAGTAATAGTAGTAGGTGAACCGTTCATATTTGAAATAGTGGCGCCACCGGTTGATGACCATGTGCGAGATGTTACAGCAGCATTATACGATGCATCCACAAAACTTAAACTTTGTCCCGCACAAATAGTGTATATGTTATATGTAACACCTGAATAAGTATAAAAATCAGCAATTGGTGCACAAGGACCTGAAGTTGGATTCACACCTGTAGCCGTTAAATTTCCGCTGGAAGAAAGGTTATTACGCTGCGCAGTTGCGCTTAATAATGCATTGTTCATACGAGTAGCCTGACCGGTAGTAAACATACGTGAGCAATATGAATAATCCATATAGTTCTGGTAATTTTCAACGATACCCGGATTACAAATCATTGCTGCTGTAGTGCTGCTTGGACAAGATGAAAAACCTTTGGTGATAGGTGTATCGCTTACACCTTCATCACCACACGCTACACCCGGATTGTTAGTACCGCCCCAAACATGAGGTAAATTCAACCAATGTCCAACTTCATGCGTTAAAGCGCGAGACGTTCCTACATTACCTGTTCCAATACTTCCAACATAATCATGCAAAATCACAATCGCATCACTTGCTAATGAAGGAGAAGTACCCGGTAAATACGTGTACCCTGCCGCACCACTTGCAATAGTTTTCACCACATAAATATTCATGTACATATTACGAGGCCATGAATAAATATAGTGAGACAATGTGCTGGTCCAGTTTGTATTTGGATCAATATGACGTGTAATACCATTCGTGCAATTTCCTGAAGGATCTTTTGTTGCCAAACGGAACTCTACTCTAGCATCGCCAATTAAATTTTTAAATTGAGTCACCACTAATGAAGTATCTGAATTTAATTTTTGGTAATCGCGATTTAAAATATTCACCGCATCCAGAATTTGCGCATCGCTGATGTTTTCTGAACCACCCATATGAAGAACGTGAAATACAACAGGAATGGTATAAATAGGAGCAGCTGTCATTTTTTGCTCCGGATTTTTATATCCGTTTAAAAACGCAATTGAATCCTGTGTTTTTGCTTGTTGCTGGAGCGTTTGATACACTAAACGTGCAGAAGGATTCTTCTCAAACCATTCATTCATGGCCTGATCTGTTCCGCAATATTTATAATCTTGTGCATTTACAGTGATTGCTGCAAATGCTGAAATAGCGAGTAATAATTTTTTCATGTTATTGACTTAAAATAATTCTCCTAAAATTAGTGAATTATAAGCCAAAATGAAAGGCTTTTAGTCGATAATTAACTTCTTTATGTAGAAATTGTCCACAGTTTTTAACCTTATCAGGTAAAAGCCCTTAGCCAAACCGTGAAGTTGCATGTTAATTCTGTTTTCTCCAGGTTGAATAGCATTGTTTTTAGAGTCGAATACTGTTTTTCCGGACACATCCTTTATTTCAACATCAATTGATTGTGCAACAAGAGAACTCACATGTAAACTCACAAATTCACTTGCAGGGTTAGGATAAATCTCCCAATAATTAATTGCATTTAATTCGTTGACTCCACTGGCGGATTCCAAGTTAATATCATCTAAAAAAATATTATTCCCGGGATTTAAACTGTCTTTCTTAAACTCAAACTTCAATAACAAATTTGTAACGGATGAAAAGGAAGACAAACTCACAATTTCCTTTCTCCATTGTGAACTCAAAGGGTTTTTAAAGGCTCCGCTCGCATAATTTCCTGCACCTAATGTGTGTAAATTGGCTCCCGATTTACTATACACAAGCACCCACGAGTTGGCGCAATTGAACGAAGCGTAAACGCGCAAACGATCATCACTTCCTCCCGCATTTTGTGAATGCGCCACATTAAATGTAAGCGCAGGATTTGGCAATGTACTGATATCATACATTGGTGTATATAAAAAACAGGGATCGCTCGGAGCATCCAAATAATTATCAATCATAACACACTTACTCCCTGTTGCGCCAACCGTATTAGTTTGAATCCATCCGGCACCAATTTGCGGATAATTCTTAATCCAATTATTATCCGGAAATGTAATGGTTTCAAATCCTTGAGCTATATTATTTGTTCCACTACCCGGTCCCGGTAAAACAGTTACCAATTTTTTAATTAATGAATCTGCCCCAACACTGTTACTGACTTTCAATTGCACCGGCACTAAACCTGATTGGGTAAAATTGGTAAATGCGTTTTGAAGTGTGGAGGTTGCGGGACTTCCTCCGGCAAAACTCCAATTCCAATTTGTTATAGCTCCGTTATAACTCAAATCAGTGAATGTTACTTTGTCGCCAATACATGCTTCTGTTTTGTCAGCCACAAAATCAGGTTTAGGTGCACATGGACTGATTGGATTGATAACACCTGTAGCAATTAAATTTGATGTGGTATGTAAATTATTTCTTCCGCCGGTAGGATTTAAAGCGGCGTTATTCATTCGTGTTGCTTGTCCGATTGTAAACATGCGGCCGCAAAATGAATAATCCATGTAATTCTGTACGTTCTCTTTGATTGGAGGATTACAATTCGCTGCACCGGATAAATTACAACCTGTAAACCCTTTTGTGATTGGCGTATCACTCACACCATCATCACCACAAGCAACTCCCGGATTATTAGTCAAACCCCATACATGTTGCAAATTGAACCAATGTCCTACTTCATGTGTTAATGAGCGCTGTCCGAATGGAAACGCTGTACCAATGCTTCCAGTATAATCGTGACGAATCACAATTGCATCCGCCGACCATCCCACTGTACCAGGCAAAAAAGTATAACCCGCCGCACCACTTGTAATGGTTTTTACCACATAAATATTCAAATAGCGCGTATTATCCCAGGTATAAACATAATTTGAAAAATCAGCCACCCAATTCGTACGCGCATCATAGTGACGCGTGATTCCATTAGTGCAATTACCATTTTCATCTTTAGTGGCTAAGCGAAATTCGAAGCCGACATCAGCAGCTAATCCCTTAAATTCATTCACAATACTCGCAGTATCCGCATTTAATTTCCTGAAATCACGATTCAGAATATTTAATGCATCTTGTATTTGTGCATCGCTGATGTTCTCCGACCCATTTAAATGTAAAACATGAAAAACAACCGGAATGGTGTAAACTGTAGCCGCGTTCATTTTTAACGAAAAACCACTCTTACTCAGTTCTTCAGCCTCATTTTGAAGGGCTAAAAATTGTTTAGCTTTTTCGGGATTAGCCTCCATCCATTGGTTCATAACTTCAGAAGTACCACAAATACGTTGGCTCTGCGAATGAGCCCAATAAACGCCGGCAAAAAGAAAGGCTAAAAAATATAGATTTTTCATCGTTAAATAAGAGAGATAAAGTTAAGGAATTAAGTTAATTTCTGTTACTTTGTAGGACAATTTATTCTATGAATTCTTTCGATCCCCAACATAAGATTGGAATTTTAGGCGGCGGACAATTAGGGCGCATGCTTATTCAAAATGCCATTAACTATAACTTAAACATTTCTGTTCTAGACCCGGATGCGAATGCGCCTTGTAAAGGAATATCAAACTTCACGAAAGGCAGTATTACCGACTACGATACCGTTTATAAATTCGGTAAAGACAAAGAGGTAATTACAATAGAAATTGAAAATGTAAATACTGAAGCGTTAAAAGCATTGGAAAAAGAAGGCAAAAAGGTATATCCTCAACCTGATTTGATTGAACTCATACAAGACAAGGGATTACAGAAAATGTTTTATCAACGCAATAACATTCCAACTGCCGATTTCTTTCTTGTTGAAACAAAAGAACAAATCTCAAAATACGCTGACTTTTTTCCATTCTTCCAGAAGCTAAGAAAAGGCGGTTACGATGGTAAAGGTGTTGTGAAATTAAACAACCCCGATAATTTGGAGAAAGCTTTTATAGAGCCCAGTGTTCTTGAACGTTTGGTGGATTTCGATAAAGAAATTTCGGTGATCGTTGCACGTAATGCAAGTGGAGAAACAAAATGTTTCCCTTGCGTTGAATGTGAGTTTAATCCTCAAGCCAACTTGGTAGAGTTTCTTTTCTCTCCGGCCAACGTTAAAAAAAGTATAGAGAAGGAAGCCTACTCCATCGCAACGACAGTGGCTGAAAAATTAGGCATTGTTGGATTATTAGCCGTTGAAATGTTTTTAACGAAAGACGGAAAAGTTTTAGTGAACGAAATCGCTCCTCGTCCGCATAACAGCGGTCATCATAGCATCGAAGGAAATGTTGTATCACAATTTGAACAGCACTGGCGCGCCATTTTAAATTTACCACTCGGTGATACTTCCATTGTAAAACCCGCAGTAATGATAAATTTATTGGGAGAAATGGGCTATGAAGGTCCGGCCAAATACGAAGGACTTGAAGATGTAATGAAATTTGGTGGTGTATATGTTCACCTTTACGGAAAAACAACTACCAAACCATTTCGCAAGATGGGACATGTTACTGTTACTGATGATGAATTAGTAAAAGCGAAACAAAAAGCGAAAACCGTACAAAAAATATTAAAAGTGAAAGCTTAGTTATATGAAGAGATTAATTGCGATACTGATTTTACTGAGCTTTGGTTTTTTACTAAGTGCGCAGAATATTGATGAAAAGTGGCTGAAGGAAAATTATTACAAGCGTGAATATAAAATTAAAATGCGTGATGGTGTAAGTTTGTTCACCGCCGCTTACATGCCCAAAAATTCTTCTGAGAAACATCCTATATTAATGGTACGCACGCCCTACTCCTGCGGACCTTATGGCGAAGATAATTTCACATCTCGCTTATGGCTCACTTACTGGAAAAATTATGTAAAGGAAAATTACATTATTGTGATACAGGATGTGCGCGGTAAATGGATGAGCGAAGGTGAATTCGTAGATGTTCGTCCGTTTATTGCCAATAAAAAAACGAAGAAAGATATTGATGAAGCAAGTGACACCTACGATGCAATTGACTGGTTGGTGAAAAACATTCCGTTTAATAATGGCAATGTGGGTGTATTCGGAATTTCTTATCCCGGATTTTACAGCACCATGGCAGCATTAAGCGGACATCCTGCATTGAAAGCAGTAAGTCCGCAAGCACCGGTTACCGAATGGTTTTTAGGCGACGACTTTCATCATAATGGTGCATTCATGTTGATGGATGCCTTTAGTTTTTATTCTGGATTCGGCAAACCTCGTCCTGCGCAAACAACAATCGGATCACGAGGTTTCGATTTTCCCATCCTTGATAATTATAAATTTTATTTGGAGACAGGTCCTATTAAAAACTTCACAAAACTCATGGGAGACTCCATAAAATTTTGGAATGATTTAATTGCACATCCAAATTATGATGATTGGTGGAAAGCGAGAGATGCCAGACGTGCTTGTTACAATATAAAGCCGGCCATGTTGGTTGTTGGCGGAACTTTTGACGCTGAAGATTGCTATGGTGCCTGGAATTTATATAAAGCCATCGAACAACAAAGCAAAAACACGAACAATAAAATAGTGATGGGTCCTTGGTTCCATGGTGGCTGGGGAAGAGGAACAGGAAGTTATTTAGGTAATGTGAGATTTGGTTCGCATACTTCAGAATACTATCAGCAAAAAATAGAAATTCCGTTTTTTGATTATTACCTCAGAGGAAAAGGCGATGCTACAAAAATTGCGGAAGCCAGTGTGTTTTTTACAGGTAGTAATGAATGGAAATTTTTTGAGCAATGGCCGCCAAAGAATTTAAACAACACCAGCATTTATTTAAGTGAAAAAAACAAACTAAGCTTCAATGCACCGACTACAGAAAATTCCTTTTCCTATTATACGAGCGACCCTAACAAGCCTGTTCCGTATACCAGTGAACCACACGCTCACCGGACAAGAGAATACATGACCGACGACCAACGTTTCGCCGCTCAAAGACCCGATGTATTGGTATTTGAAACAGATGTTTTGAACGAAGATTTAACTTTAGGAGGAACAGTTACAGCGGATTTATTTGTTTCGCTAAGTACTACGGATGCAGATTTTGTTGTGAAGGTGATTGATGTATTTCCTGATAAATTTGAATATGACACAGCGTATTGTTGCGATGGCGTAAAAAACAATTATTTAATGGCAGGGTATCAAATGTTGGTAAGAGGCGAAATTATGCGTGGGAAATTCAGAAACAGTTTTGAAAAACCGGAAGCATTTAAACCCGGTGAAATCACCAAAGTAAAATTTGACCTACCGGATGTTGCTCACACATTTAAAAAAGGACATAAACTGATGATACAAATTCAAAGCAGCTGGTTTCCTTTGGCTGACAGAAACCCTCAACAGTTTGTGGATATTTACCATTGCGAAGAAAAAGATTTCGTGAAGTCAGATATTAAAATTTACCATCAGAAACAGAATCCTTCAACGATTCTTCTACCGATATTAAAATAATGCAAGAGATAATAGTTTACATATTGGTTGGAGCAGCAGCATTTTTTCTGGTGTTAAAACTCATTTGGCCAAAAAAGAAAAAGGATTGCGGAACAGATTGTAATTGTCATTAAGATGAAAATATTCAGCGCACAACAAATAAAAGACTGCGACAAATTCACAATAGAAAACGAACCTGTTTCATCTGTTGATTTGATGGAGCGTGCTGCATTGGCTTGCATTAAATACATCGTCAAAAAATCATCGGTAGATGATGAGTTCGCTATTTTTTGTGGAAAAGGTAACAATGGCGGCGATGGCTTAGCAATTGCCCGTCATTTAATTGTTCGCGGCTATGTTTGTAACGTATACATTGTAAATCATCAAGAAAAATTTAGCGAAGATTGCTCCACTAATTTAGAGCGTTTAACCATTTTAAAACCGGAAGTAATTACCATTATCGATCATGAAGATCAACTCAATTCTGTTCCATTAAACAAAAACACGGTTGTAATTGATGCTTTGTTTGGTACCGGTTTAAATAAACCTATTACAGGAATCTGCGACAGTGTGGTTAATTTCATTAATGCCATCGGATTAAAAACCATTAGTATTGATATACCAAGCGGACTCTATGCTGATAAGCCAAATGAAAAAGAAGATACGATTGTTCGCTCCTCCATCACTTTAAGTTTTCAGTTTCCGAAACTTTCCTTTTTAATGGCGCAAAACAAATATTTTGTTCCCGATTTCGAAATACTTGACATTGAATTAAGCAAAACATTTATTTCTAAAGAGAATACGCCATTCTATTTTATTACCAAATCAGATTTACAGCCTATTTTAAAATACCGCAATAAATTTTCACACAAGGGAAGTTTTGGTCACGCTTTATTATTATGCGGAACTTACGGTAAGATGGGTGCGGCAGTTATAGCAGCCAAAGCCTGCTTAAGAAGCGGTGCCGGTTTATTAACCGTACACGTGCCTTCTAAAGGCGTTAATATTATTCAGAACTCTATTCCGGAGGCAATGGTGAGTGCCGATAGCAATGAAAACTTCATCACTGAACTACCAAACATCGATAAGATAGCGGCAGTTGGTGTGGGTCCGGGTTTAGGAACAGAATCAGAAACAGAAATAGCCATTAAAAAATTACTTAACTACTCCGCTGCTCCTATCGTTTTTGACGCGGATGCCATAAATATTTTAGCTTCCAATAAAACCTGGTTGAGTTTTTTACCTGCTAATTCGATTCTGACTCCACATGTAAAAGAATTCGACCGTCTCACAGAAAATCATCAAGACGATTTTGAAAGATTGAATAGCGCCAAACACTTTTCCTTAAAACACAATTGCATTTTAATTTTAAAAGGCACCTATACATTAATTGCGATGCCCGATGGAAATTGCTTTTTTAACTCTACCGGTAATGCCGGTTTAGCGAAAGGAGGCAGTGGCGATACACTCACCGGAATAATTACCGGATTAATAGCGCGTGGTTATACGCCGCCTCAAGCTTCATTGTTGGGTGTATTTGTACACGGACTTGCTGCTGATTTATGCTTAAAGAAAATAAATATTGAAAGTTTATTAGCGACAGATGTCATTGCTAAATTACCAAAGGCATTTGAAAAACTTTACGAATAACAACATTTACGCAGCAGTTTCACACCTAGTACTTAGCACCTTCAACGGCTAAATTAAATCCCGATTTCTTTACTTCATTTTGAAATGGTGCTAAGCGCAGCATTGGATTTGTATGATTAAAATGAATAAAAAACAATTTTGATTTTGTAAGTGAACTTTCGTTGCTGAATAAATTCATTGTTTCACTGACCAACGGATGAGGCACCTCTTCAATTTTCCTGCCCTTTAATTCATCCATTGAATAGAAAGTTGCATCCAAAAATGCATAATCCACTTTTTTAACTTCTTCTACAATATTCCTATTCCATTTTTGCCATTTATCAATATCGGGAATAAATAAATATTTTTTTTGTCCGGCGGAAAAACTGAACCCTGCGGTTTCACTGTATTCATCACGATGCGGAACGGTAAAAGCGCTAACAGAAATGGAATTTCCCAGCACAACAGTTGTTTCAGGTGTTAACTCCTTAATCGTAATATTTTTTAAACTGACCAATTGACTCCAGGGCCCGTTTTCCTCCAGAAATTTTTTCATTTTAGGCAAACAGTAAACCGGAATTTCTTTCGTATTAAAAACTTCGCGGCCCAAATTCATTAAACCGGTATAATGGCCTATGTGAGCATGTGTAATAAATATTCCCTCCGGTAAATAATTAAATTCAGACTTTGTTAAGTCCTTGAAGAGTTGTAGCTGCTTAGTAATATCCGGTGTGGCCTCGAATAACCACCATTTCTTATCATTTGGAGACACCAAAGCTAAAGAGACAATATTTCTCTTTAAGGAATCGTTTTTCCACGCACTTTTGCAACATTCCTTTTCGCAACCCAAATGAGGATAACCACCATCCTGTGCAAGCCCTAATACTAACACGTATGGTTCTTGCGCATTCAACCTTACAACAAAAAAGAAAATGGCAATTATATTGAAGATAACTTTCAAAATTTATCTTATAAATTTATTGATGTTCTATAACATTACCTTCCGTATCTAAACTCAGAAAGGGATTATAAGCAAACTCCCAGTAGTTATTCTCAACGTCGGCAACATAACCTCTATAGCCTCCCCAAAACACTTTCTCCGGTGATTTAATGATTTTGACACCATTCGATTTGAATTTTTCAAAGAGTTCATCAATTTCACTCTCCGAATTCATATTTATCGCTAAGGTGAAATTTTTAAATCCAACGCCGTCATCCTTCACACCAATATCTTCAGCCAATTCGTGCTTTGGATACAAACCAAATATGAAACCATTTAATTTGAAGAACACTATTCCGTCGCTGTCTTTCATCGGTGTCCAACCAAATTTATGGATATAAAATTCTTTCATGGCATTTAAATCATTCACGCCAATGGTAAAAAAAGAAATTCTCTGTTTCATTTTATTGCTTATTAATCCAACGATCGACTTGCCAGGTGAGCAAACTCGTTCCAACACCTACAATGATACCGGCTAATACATCACTTCCATAATGCGCACCTAAACGCATGCGTGAGTAACCAACTAATCCCGCATAGGTAAATGCAGGCACAGCTACATACCATTTTTTTGTACTCATGGTTAAAGCCGTTGCTGTAGCAAAAGCGCAGGAAGTGTGTCCTGATGGAAATGAAAAACCTGATTTTCTTGTACGTAATGTGATTTGATCCGGATAATCAGTATAAGGCCGTGGTCTTTTAATTGTTCTTTTTAAACCTTCTGTTAAAGCAATGTTTGCCGCGATGGAAATAGCGGTTTTATACCCGTTGCGCATCATCGCATCATCCTTGTCAATATATCCTTTGAGCCAAATTCCTCCGGTACTCAACACCATAAACGGATACACTCCGTCGGATGTCCAACGCATGGTTTCATCCCACATAGGATAATCCTTTGCGTTTACACTTTCTAAAATATCAAGATCGGTGTTTTGAGAGCGTAGAGAAAATACAAATCCAATCAAACAGAGAATGACTATATGTTTTGCCTGAAAGATTGTTTTCACAGAATACCTCTTAATAATTATAAAAATAAGGAATCTGTTTAATACTGCGAAATCCTGAATTAAAATACTCCTACGTCGTTGGTTTTTAACCAACCTTCATTACCGTTTTCTAACTTTATAAGTATCCAGTCGGCATTATACTCCATGATTTTTACACGGGTACCTTCATGCAAACTAAATTTTGAAACCGATGTTGCGGATGGTTCCGGAAATATTTTAACTACCGGCGTTGTAATCACTGCGAAACTTGTTTGAACTTTCGCATTCACTGCTGACTTACCAAGGAAATAAACAATAAAGAAAGCTACAACCAAAACTATGGAAACAAAGAAAGATGCCCTGCGTATAACAGTGGTTGGTCCGGCGAAAAACAAATACAAAAACACAAACAATAATGCACTTAAACCCACAGTGAACCAAGCCCAAGTGGTAGTTGAAAAAGAACTTAAGACATTTGTTTTTACGGCATTCACAAAAAAGTTTTCCTTCACTTCAATTTTATCAACGGTTTTAGAATAAGCCAACGTAATATTATTGATGACATCTTCGTTATTAGGATCCAGTTTCTTGGCACGTTCATAATTATAAATCGCTTTCCCTAACTGATTGTTCTTATAATAAGCATTTCCCAAATTATAATATAATCTCCACGAGCTATATCCTTTGGATGACAGCTTTTCATAAGCTTCTATTGCCTTCTTGTAATTCTTGGCTTCATAATAAGTTTCAGCCTGCGCAGCGAAATCCAAATCCGCCTTATCCGTTTGAGCCAATGACTTCACGGTTAGAAGAAAGAAAACAAACGATATGTAAATAACCTTATGCATTTTTCAATTCGCTTTCCATTTCAGAAATTAATTCCACAGTATCATTATATACCTTTTGTAAATCACCACTTACTGCTCCGGGCGCATACTTCGCCATTTCACACACATTGATAGTATCGAATAATTTATTTTGTAAATCAGGTTTTATCATGCGTTGATTTAATTCCTTACCAATGTTTTCCTTTGATAAATCAGCCACCGCAATATTAAATTTATTTCCTAAGTAATGATTGATGGCATTAATAACTTCTGTATAAAACAATTCCTTGTTATTTTGCTTCATTTGCTTTTCCGCATTCACCAATTGCTTCTTTGCAACAGCCGCAGCTTTTCGTCCTTTTACTGCCACCACATCGCTGTTACGCTTGAGGTAATAGGAACGATAACTCATTCCACCGGCAAACAATAACAACGGTAATACCATTAATAAAATATGCGTGGTAGAATTAAAAAACTCAGATTCATTTCGCGCTAAAAGTAAATCTCCCTTCTTAATATAACGGATGTCATTTTCAGTTTCCTTTACTTCATGCTTTAAATGATCAAAGACTTTTGCAGCGGCATCTCCTTTTCCATCACCCGGCGTTACGGTAATTTTCATTTCAGCGGAAGGAATTGTAACATACTTCTTTTTTTCCGCATCAAAATAACTGAAATCCAATCCGCCAATTGTAAACTCTCCTGCCTCGCGTGGAATGATTAAATAATTATAGGTTTTAGAACCACTTACACCGCCGGCATTTGAAATATTCTCTGTTATCTTTGGCTCGTAGATTTCAAAACTCTCCGGTAAATTTAATTTAGGCGGCTCAATTAATTTCACATTCCCCTTTCCGCTAATCGTGATTTTCAAATTAAAAGCGTCATTTGCTTTAATATTACTTTTACTGGCTTCTGCCTTGTAGCTAAAACTTCCTACACCACCAAGAAAACCATTTGGTTTATTTTCCTCAGGTAAAGCTTGCACATTAATAACAATCGGCTTGCTCTTCACCTTAACCGCTACATCCTCATATCCTCCGGTTCCAAAAAACTGCTCAAAAATATTACGCGGCTTTTTGCTGCTTTGTTTTCTTACTACACATTCCAATTCAGTTGGATCAATCGTAAGCTGTCCGGTGCGCTGAGGAAAAACATAAGTTCTGCTAAATTCACCTACGTAATAATTTACACCGTCTACATTTTCAATTTGTAACTGAATGTTTCCTGTATTCTCTTGTGTTTGTGACCAAAAACCATTGTATGACGGAAATTTCACGTTTTGAAACCCGCGTAAGTCTAAACGAGAATATACTTTTTGAGTTACAGTAACCTGTTCTCCCAAATAACACTTAGTTTTACTTACCGTAGTACGAAGAAAAACATCTTCACCACTCACTTTCGTGCTTACACCTCCATCATCGCCTCCACCAGTATTACCTTGTTGCTGTCTATTTCCGGCAGAAGCTGCACCTTTGGAAGCTTCAATTGTTAAGGGTGCAGATTTTATATTTTGTCCACCAACCAACATGGTCATCGGACCTATCGTAATCTTACCTTCCCGTTTTGCAGCGATTAAAAATGAGATGGAGAAAGATTGCGACATGTTACCATTGATGTATTGCATACTCTGACTCTGATTAGGTCCGGAGTAAATATCGAAATCCTTAAAATCGGGTGGCGTGTAAGTAGATGGAGTAGAATTAACTGTAAAGGCAATTTGAAAAGGAACACCCACTTGTACACGTGAGGAGCTTACTTGTACTTCTATCTTTTGAGCAAAAGAAAAAGCACAGGCAAAAACAAATAACGCAAGGGCTATTGTTTTAATTCTATTGCTTAAACTATTTCTCATTAAACTCATTCTATATTCTTATACTTTAATAATTCTGTCTCCTACCAATCCTTTTCCGTCTTCACTTTCTGTCCTTCACCTTTCTTCTTCTTGCCCTGCAATTTTTGCTCAGCATTTTTTAGAGCGTTCAACATCTGTTCGGCTTGTTCCTTCGACATTTGAGGTTGTTGCTGCTGTTGTTGTTGCTGCTGTTGCTGTTGTTGATTATCCTTGTTCTGATTCTTTTGTTGCTCTTTCAGTTTTTTTAATGCGTAGGCTAAATTATAACGGGTTTCCTCATCTTTTGAGTTAAGCTTTAACGACTTTTTATAAGCATCCACAGCAGCTTGGTAATTTTTTTGTTGCAAACGACAATTACCTAAATTATGGAGCGCACGATGCAAAGTGTCTTTATCAGATACTGTTTGTGAAATTAAATCGAACTGACCGGCTGCTTCATCAAACATGATATTAGCCAGGGAATCGGGCTTCATTCCCATGATAGGATTTTGATTCTTGGAGTTTTTTACTCCCATCGCCTCCTTATAAATCGCATCACCCAAATTAAAATTTGCCTTGCGGTTATCCGGCTTAGCCTTTAATGCTTCACGGTAATTATTAATTGCCTGAATATTTCTTGCACTGTGATAATTATTATTGCCTTCGTAGATAAGTTGTTTATCATTTTGAGCAGTCGCATCAATTGTACATAAGGTTAAAAGCGCCAGTGTTGCTGTAGATTTTTTATCGGCTGTAACTTTATTAAAGAAATTACGGAACCAATTACTTACCCTTTCGCTGATGAAAAATTCTAAGATCAAAAACAATAAAGCTAATCCCAAAAACCATTGAAACTGGTCTTCGTAATCGGTAAACATTTTTGTATCAATCATTTTTTTATCCATCTGCGCTAACTTATCTAAAATAGCATTTAATCCAATATCCGCATTGGTTGCCTGAACAAAGATACCATCCGTTTTTCCCGCAATTTCCTGCAATACCTCTTTATTTAATTTAGTAACCACGGTATTACCGTCTTTATCTTTTCTATAGCCTGCTACTTGTCCGCCCTGCATAATCGGGATAGGCACACCATTCTCTGATCCAACTCCAATGGTATTAATTATGATTCCGGCTTTGGCCGCTTCCTCCGCTGCTTCTACAGCTTCCGCCTCATGGTTCTCACCGTCGGTAATTACAACAATAGTCTTGTTCTTTTCCTCATCTTTACTAAAACCTTCTAACGCTTTTCGGATAGCGGCTCCAATATTAGTTCCCTGAGTTGGTACCATTTCAGTATTAATGCTTCCTAAAAATAACTTAGCCGCACTATAATCTGTTGTGATTGGCAATTGAACATAAGCTTCTCCGGCAAAAACAATAATTCCCAAGCGATCGCCTTGTAATTTATCAATCATCTTCTCTAAAGCATATTTGGCGCGTTCTAAACGGTTCGGACTTAAATCCTGTGCCATCATCGAATTGGAAACATCCAAACACACAATGATATCAGCACCTTCACGTTTTACTTCCTCGGTTTTACTTCCGGTTTGTAAATTACATAATGCCAAAATCAAACTACTAAAACCAAGCAATAACAAAATAAACTTTGTTACCTTCTTTGATTTTGACACATCGGGCACCAACGATTTTACCAGGTTATACTCGCCTAATTTTTTCAATTGCTTTTTTGTGCTGTATAAATACCAGATAAAAACTATCAGCATCACCGGCAAAATGGCAAAGGCATAAAAAAATATGTGATTCTCGAACCTGAACATTTTATGGCACTGATTTAAAAATGGTACGTTTTAATAGGAACTCAAGCAATAAACTTATTAGGGCTCCAAGAGCAAATGGTAAAAAATGCTCTGCCTTATTCGTGAAACTTTTTTCGCTAATAATGGTTTTTTCCATCTTATCGATTTCCTTATAAATATTAGAAAGACTTTCTTTGTCTGTAGCACGGAAATATTTTCCGCCTGTCATTTGAGAAATCTTATTCATTACTGCTTCATCAATTTCAACATCTACATAATCATATTCTAATTGTCCGTTGGGATACATGGCCACCGGCTGTAAAGCTTTTCCTTTGCTGCCAACACCAATTGTATAAACACGCAAACCATAAGTTTGCGCAATTTCTCCTGCAGTAAGCGGAGTGATTTCTCCCACATTACTCACACCGTCGGAAATTAGGATAATGACTTTACTTTTTGCCTTACTATCTTTTAAGCGGGATACTGCGCTCGCCAATCCTAAACCAATAGCGGTTCCCTGATCCAGCATCCCTGCTTTAATTTCAGGGAACATATTCTTTAATACCTTATGATCTACTGTAAGCGGACATTGTGTAAACGCCTCGCCGCTAAATATCACCATTCCGATTTTATCATTCGGACGAGCATCAATGAAGTCTAAAATAACCTCCTTCGCTACTTCCAATCGGTTAGGTTTAAAATCTTTTGCAAGCATTGATAAAGAAATATCCATGGATATAACAATATCGATACCTTCTGTTTTAACATCTTTCCAGCTACTACGCGATTGAGGACGAGCCAAAGCAAGAATCAAAAGAGAAATTCCGATTAGGCGTAGCGCAAATGTAGAATGACGAAGTTTAGCTTTTAATGAAGAACCAATGTTTTTAAAATTGTCGAATGAAGAAAAATTTAACTCCCCCTCATAGTTTTTTAAACGGATGAGATACCAAACCAACATCGCCGGAAGTAATAAAAACAACCAGAACCATTGCTTTTCGGCAAACTGTATGTCTTCCAAAAACGAAATCATGACGGTTGCTGAGTATTATCGTTCGTTTCTACTTTCACTTCTTCTGCCTGATATTCTTCCTCACGTTTTGTGCCATTGACAAAATCAATCGCATTTTGCAAGGCTAAAGTATGCTCCTGTTCAATTGGAATTTGTTTAGCAAATTTTACAAGATCGGCGAGTACCAATAACTGTTGCAATTTTTCTTTGCTTAATGAATCTACCACTTGCGATTTAAAAGCTCGCATAATTTCATCAGTAGTTAACTCGAGTGCTTGAATACCAAATCGTCCTTCTATGTATAAACGAATAGAATCCGTGATGGCTGAATAATATTCTTTTGTTTTCCCTTCCTTCCATATTTGCTCCGCTTTAATTTTCTCCAGCTGGTCCAAGGCAAGAATGTGTGGCGGAATATCCGGCTTACGTTCAACTATAGTCTCCGGTTTTTTGCGGGTTAATCGCATAATAATAAAAATGATAAGCGCCAAAATCAAAATGGCACCGCCGATTGTATACACCGTTGGCAAATACCATTTCCAATCAAAAGGTTCTTCAAAAGGAGGTTTAATATCCTTTACAGTGGCATCAGTAGTATCAGTAGGAACAGTATTTACTTCTAAAAACAAAGCCTCCGTTAAATAAGGATTTGCTGTATCATCATTCACAATAAACTTAAAAGGAGGAATTGCAAAATAACCCGAATCGTAAGCTGAAACCACGAACTGCTGATGGTATTGAATAACACCCGGATTGCTTTTATCGGGAATGGTTGAATCGATTGGTGTTTTAGAAATAATCTCTACTTTACCTGAAATAGTGTCTTCGAATGATGGCCAATCGATTTTAATATTCTTCTGCGCATTTGCATCATAGGTCACGTACAAATCCAATCTTGTTTCTTCACCAATCCGGATTTTGCTCGAATCAATAACTGCATTTACACGAATGCTTTGAGAATAACCCAAGCAACACAAGAGTGCAAAAAACGTTGTAAGGAAAATATGTGTTATTTTAAATCTCATTCAAACTCTTATCGTCTCTTAAATAAATTCATTAATGGTTTTATATACCCTTCGTGTGTATATATATCGCAATAGTCTACACCACTGCGATTAAAATTTTCCTTAACGGCATCCTCACGTTTCAAAAGATTTAATTTAAATTGTTTTTGAAAAGAAGCGCTGCTAGTATCTACCCACATTGTCTTCCCGCTTTCATTATCTTTCAGCTTAATCAAGCCTACCTTCGGAATTTCCATTTCGGCTTTGTCATTCACTTTTAAAGCAATTACATCATGTTTTTTGTTTGCGATTTTAAGTGCGTCAGAATAATTAGCCGTTGAATAAAAATCTGAAATCAAAAACACGGTGCTGCGTTTCTTAATCACATTCGTTAAATATTTCAGTGCCAACTCAACATTTGTTCCCTTGCTTTCTGCTTTAAAGTCAATCAGCTCACGAATGATACGAAGCACGTGCGATTTTCCCTTTTTAGGCGGAATAAACTTTTCGATTTTATCGGAAAAGAAAATAACTCCTATTTTATCATTGTTGGTAGAAGCCGAAAATGCAACCACTGCACACAATTCGGTAATCAAATCCTTTTTGTATTGTTTTTGTGTTCCGAAAAATCCGCTGGCACTCACATCAACCAATAATACTACGCTGAGTTCACGTTCTTCTTCAAAGACTTTCACATAAGGCGTATTGAAACGAGCCGTCACATTCCAGTCGATGGTTCGAACATCATCACCGGGAGTATATTCCCGAACTTCAGAAAACGCCATACCTCTACCTTTAAACGCGCTATGGTATTCACCGGAAAAAATCTGGCGACTTAACCCGCGGGTTTTGATTTCGATTTTGCATACTTTTTTTAGCAGCTCGGCTGTTTCCATGTTAGTTGGTAGATGTTAGCTCGTAGTTCGTAGATGGCATTCGTACTTAAATTCTACGAACTACCAACTCCGAACTACCAACTACTAGGGTACTTCAACAGTATTTAAAATTTCGGTAATGATATTTTCGGTAGTAATATTTTCTGCTTCCGCTTCGTAAGTTAATCCGATACGATGACGCATCACGTCCGTACAAATAGCGCGCACATCTTCAGGAATTACATAACCGCGACGTTTAATAAAAGCGTATGCTTTAGCAGCCAATGCAAGATTTATACTTGCACGAGGTGAACCACCGTAAGAAATAAGTCCGTCAAACTTATCTAATTTATATTCTTTAGGGAAACGTGTTGCAAAAACAATATCTACAATGTAGCGTTCAATTTTTTCATCCATGTAAACATCTTTTACAGCAGCACGTGCCTTCAAAATATCTTCAGGATTTAAAACTGCGTTCGGTTTTGGCATTCCTTGCGGAGAAATGTTAGAAGCGATGATTTTTCTTTCATCTTCCTTGGTTGGATAGCCTATCACTACTTTTAACATGAAACGATCCATTTGCGCTTCAGGTAATGGATAAGTTCCTTCTTGCTCTACCGGATTTTGAGTAGCAAGTACTAAGAAAGGATTTGGTAAAGGAAATGTTTGATCACCGATAGTTACCTGTTTCTCTTGCATTGCTTCCAACAAAGCAGATTGTACTTTTGCCGGGGCACGGTTAATCTCATCCGCCAAAACGAAATTGGCAAAAATCGGACCCTTACGAATGGAGAATTGTTCTTGCTTTTGATTGTAAATCATTGTACCGATTAAATCGGCAGGAAGCAAATCAGGTGTAAACTGAATGCGGCTGAAATCGGCCTTTACACATTTGGCAAGTGTATTGATTGCTAAAGTTTTTGCTAGACCCGGCACCCCCTCCAACAGGATGTGGCCATTACTTAGTAAACCAATTAGCAGTCGTTCCACCATGTGTTTCTGACCCACAATGACCTTATCCATTTCAACCGTAAGGAGGTCGACAAAAGCACTTTCGCGCTGAATTCTTTCGTTAATTTCTCTGATATCTACCATAAGTAAAAAATGTGTTCAAAATTAGCAATGACGCGGGTTTACGAGGGTAAAGGGCCTGTTAAAAGATGTTAACCCACAGAGGGGATTAACGTTGTTTGGCTTAGGTTAAAGAAAGGTTAAAAACAAACCTTATTTAGACAAATTATAAACAGTAAAAAAATACCCTAAAATACGTAGTTTGAGATTCCAAATAATTCTTTATTTTTGGTCAAAATTTAAAAAACCCAATTATGAAAAAAATTACAATTTTAGCTGTTGCTGCATTAGCTATTAGCTTTGCATCTTGCAAAAAAGACAGAACTTGTACTTGTACTCACACTCCTTCTTCTGGTACATCTTATACTACTAAGACTACTATGTACAAAGTGAAGAAAGATCATGCTGCACAAATGTGTATTGGTGAGCAAACAGTAACTGAAGCTGGTGGAACTACTTCAACTGGTACAAAATCAGAATGTACTTTAGATTAATTTTTAATCTAATCTAATTAAAGGCTACCTTTGGGTGGCCTTTTTTTTTGACTCAATGAAAGAGAAAATATTAAAAATAGTTTGGATAACCTTGAGTAGTCTATTAGGACTACTTTTCATTTATTCAGGCTATACCAAACTGTTTCCTATTGAGCCTTTCGAATATACTTTTGTTGATTTAGGCATCGGTGGATGGGTATTTGCTCCATTCATTGCACGTTTCATGATTGGTTTAGAATTTTTCATAGGACTCATGCTGTTTTTCAATCTTTATCTCCGCAAATTCACCATTAAAATTACCTCAGCGGTTTTAATTTTCTTTACTGTGTATTTGACCGTCATGATTGTTAAGGAAGGCAACAATGGTAATTGCGGCTGCTTTGGAAACGCACTTGCAATGACACCTTTACAAGCCATCATAAAAAACGTAGTGATGCTTGGTGTTTGCGGATTGATTTATAAGTTTCATGAAGGATTTTCATTTGGAAAATTAAGCAAATGGCTAAGCGTTTCTTTCTTGCTTACTTCACTTGCCATGCCTCATATTTTAAATTATGTGAGTTTGGACTATTCAGAATCTTACTTAAACAAACCGGAAGACAATTTTGCACTACCACTCGATACACTTTACAATAACGCCAAAGTAAATACGCCACCTAAAAGTTTATCTCATGGAAAACATGTATTGGCTTTCATGAGTCTTAAATGTCCGCATTGTCGTATTGCCGCTAAAAAAATGCGCATTATGACGGAAAAAAATCCGCAGATAAGTATTTACTTCGTTTTAAATGGTGATAAAGAGAAATTGAAAGAGTTTTATGAAGACACCAAAACCCAAAACATTCCGTATTGTATGCTTGGTGCCAAGCCCTTTATATTTTTAGCAGGCACTAATATGCCGGCCATTTATCTTATCAATAATTCTACCGTTGAACACTGGGTGAACTACATGGAACTTGACCAGAACGAAGTTGAGAAATGGCTGGCAGAATAAATAAAGAATAAATTTAGTAGTGCTGTATCACCACTTTTTCTGTTTTTATTCCTGCATCAGAAATTTGCCTGATAAAATAAACGCCTTCTTTCCAATTATTGGTTATAATTTTACCATTTTTTATCGAAGCACCATCAACCGGTAATTTCACACCTAAAGCGTCGTAAACTTCAATTGTTCCGGATTGAGAAGAATCAATCATAATATAGTCATTAGCAGGATTTGGGTAAAGTGATTTCATAGGGATTACCTCATTGTATTCGTTTAAGCCTACTCCTAAATTCCAACCGGGCATCGGACCTAAAACAGTATCTGTACCCAACACTGCGCTTATTAAACAATATTGCTTTGAATGCTCAAATATTACATACTCATCTTTCACGGTTCCTAAACCTGCTGTAAATATTTTTTGATTCTGCTCATATGGAGAAAATCCAAATGTTGAGTTGTAATATGCAGACGGAACCATTACACTATAAGTGGGCACGTATTTAAACGCCACCACTGTATCGTTTAAAGCCGGATTGTTTTGTGAACAGTAAAAACCAGCGCGCTTCGTAAATTTTGATTTAGTGTCGTTAATAAATGAACACACATTAAAAGTATTAAACGTATTTGTTACAGGATTGGCATTCGGATTAAACACATCAAAAATTGCACCCGGATATAAATAGTTTTCGAATAAATTATTGGTGTTGGAATACGTGACTATACTTGTTGTATTGGTAACTGCACCTGGTAAGGCGCCGCAACTTCCCTGATTAGCCAGATAAATATATTGATAGGACGACTGTATGGTGTAGGTAATTGAATTACTTCCTATCTGTTTATTAAGAATTTTACTTTTTTCGTTCTTGAGTGTAAACGTTAACGGCGTCCAGGGCGAACTGCTCATTTTGTCGCAGGTAGTTAAGGTGGAATAAAACTCATCGCCATTATTAAAGTTGTAAAAATCCCAGAAGTTTGGAACTTTTTGTCCGTAAAGGGCATTTATTTCATTGGCGCTTTTCTTTTCAATTCCTACCAAACGATAATACTTATTTTGCCCATAGGTTAAAGGAAATTGTATGATGCCAAATTTTTTGGAAAGTGTAATTGTATCACCGGTAGCGAGCACTAATGTTTTAACAGAATCGGCAATGGCAAAAATTGTTTTTGTACCAATTGCTGCGCAGGTTACATTTACTGAATTAACAGAATCGAACAACCAAGTTTGTCCGAGATTACATTTCGTATTTAAAACAAACTTGGCCGTGTCGTACAAAAAAACCATACCATTACTATAGGTTTTTATTTTTTTCTGTAGAAACTGTGGCTGATTTGGCACAATCATTCTGCTTTTTGGTATCACTAAAGTAGTAGATGTAGAAGCAAAAACCGTTGCAGTTAAAGTTGGACACCCCTTAATACATGGCGTACCAATGAGGTTTAAACTAAAAAGCGTATCTCCAGCTGATGCGGATGAAGAAGCCGCAAATAATACATTGCTTATTACCGGCGAATTATTGAATGAATAATTATAACGAAATGCGGTGTTAAATACGTTCCAATTCTGAGCGTAAGAAACCAAACTAAAAAGACTTAAAATAAGAATGTAAATTTTCCTCATACTTAATTTACTATAGTAAAAGTTTATTATAGTAAATATAAGAAAAATCCGGCAATTAAATATGTTTCAGAATCTCCTTCTCTACTTCTTCACTATCCCACTTTTTCTCAATATCCGGCATTGCCATTATCTTTTGCATGATGGCTTCTTGTCGCGCACCTTCTTTTAATGCTGTGCTATAACGTATGTGCGGACTATACGTCACCATGCTGTAAAGCGGAATCCATTTATCAGGATATTTCTCATTGAAACGTGCTTCAATTTTTTTCTGCAATAAGAATTTCGGGTCGGCGGTTTTATCACGCATCTCAATAAAGTTCGCAATCGCTAAATCAGCAATAGCATCACCGTCAGGTTTACGTAATGATTGGTACTCCGGTAAAATTTTATTCCAGTCTTCGTTGTGTTTAGTAATTAATTCATTTAACACCACACAATCTTCAAAACCACAATTCATGCCTTGTCCGAAGAAAGGAACAATGGCATGTGCCGCATCTCCAATTAAAGCTACCTTATTATCAAAAACCCAAGGAAAGCACTTAACAGTAACAAGTGATGAAGTTGGATTATTGAAAAAATCATCCAGTAAAGTTGGCATTAAGGGAACAGCGTCAGGAAATTCTTCATTGAAAAACTTTGTTACATCCTCGCGTGTTTTTAATTTCTCAAATGATTTTTCGCCCTCAAACGGTAAAAAAAGCGTACACGTAAAATTACCATCCGGATTTGGTAAGGCAATCATCATAAAACTTCCGCGCGGCCAAATGTGTAAGGCGTTTTTCTCCATTAAGAAAGAACCGCCCTCTCCCGGAGGAATAATCAATTCTTTATAGCCCGCAGAAATATAATGTTGATTGTACTCAAAACGATCGTTGTTGAGCTGCATGTTTAAACGCGAAGCCGCGAAGGCTCCATCCGCTCCAAAAATCAAATCGCTGCTTGAAACAGTTGTGCTTTTATTTTCTTCGTTTACAAAAGAGGCTTCCATCTTCACTCTGTCAACTGCTGTACAACGCTCGTTAAAATGAATTTTCACTCCCGCTTCACGCTCGGCTAAATCCATCAACTTCATATTTATCTCTGCACGAGAAACAGAATAGATGGCTTGTTCCTTCTTGCCATAAGGCTGAAAGGCCGTTGATCCGTCGCGATTATGAATAAATCGTCCATACATGGGTATCGCGATTTTACGCACATCATCAGCAATACCAACGCCTTCCAATCCGCGCCAGCCTCTATCGCTTAAGGCCAGGTTTATGGATTTTCCGGCTGACATTTTTGTTTTACGCATATCCGGTCGGCGCTCATAAATATTAACCTTATATCCTTTTTTTGCGAGATAAATAGATAATAACGAGCCCACAAGGCCGGCTCCAATGATGTTTACGTTTTTATTCATAGGTTTTAGAATAAGCAAGTTTACATAAAAGCTTTGATTTTACTAAAGAAAAACAAAAAAATAAGCAATTTGTTTCCACCACAATTGAAAGTGAATGACTTTGCTTTTTAGTATATTTGTTTAATGCTCACTGATTTTAAAAATAGAGTTGAAAGTGCTTCCTTATTTTCAAAAAAAGATAAACTGCTGGTTGCTTTTAGTGGTGGGGTTGATTCGGTTGTGTTAACACATCTCCTGAAAGAAAATGGTTACAAATTTGAATTAGCGCACTGCAACTTTAATCTGAGAGGGAAAGAATCGGAGGCTGATGAGAAATTTTGCATGGCCTTTGCAAAAAAAATGGGCGTGAAAATTCACATTAAACAATTCGATACTAAATCGTATGTGAAAATAAAAAAACTGTCGGCTCAAATGGCAGCCCGCGAATTGCGTTACCACTGGTTCAAAGAAATGCGGCACCAACATCATTTTGATTTTATTTTAACTGCCCATCATGCCAATGATAATGTAGAAACCCTGCTCATTAATTTAACACGCGGTACAGGATTAAAAGGCCTGCAAGGAATTCCTGAAAAGCAAGACCATTTAGTGAGACCACTTTTATTTGCCTCTAAGCATGAGATTTTGAAATTTGCTGAGACTAAAAAAATTAATTTCAGACATGACAGCAGTAACGATGAAGTAAAGTATGCGCGTAATTTACTTCGTCATAAAGTGATTCCGGCTTTGAAAAAACTAAATCCGTCTATCGAATCCACTTTTAATAATAATATTGCTTTATTTAAAGAAGCAAGTATAATTATTGATAATTACATTTCTGAAAAAACGAAACTGATTACAGCCAATGACAAGGATGTATTTTACATTGATATTCCTAAGCTAAAGATAGAATTATCCGGTGCTTTATTGTTACATGAATGGTTGAGTCCGTTAGGTTTTAATTCATCGCAAACCGAACAATTATTTAAAGGTTTAAAAGAAAATAATTCGGGGAAAATTTTTAATTCAGCTACTCACTCATTGCTGATAGACCGTAACAGAATCATTGTAAAACCACAAACAGAAATATCAGACGAAAACGAGTTTGTTATTCAAAAACTAAGTGATTTTGCAAAAGCTTCACCGAAACTTAAAACTGAAACATCAGAAAAATTTATAATCACGGGTGACGAAAAAATTGCTTTACTTGATTACGATAAATTAAAATTCCCATTAACCATTAGAAAATGGAAGCATGGCGATAAGTTCATGCCATTAGGAATGAAAGGATTTAAAAAATTGAGTGATTTTTTCATCAGCAATAAAATTTCCGTTTTTGAAAAAGAAAACACCTTTGTGCTTTGCAATTCTAATGAAGATATTGTTTGGGTTATCGGAAAGCGCATAGATGATAGATACAAAATAACAGCGGTCACTAAAAAAGTTTTAAAATTAAGTTTACTAAAGCCGTGAGTAACGAAATTCTATTTGAAGAAAAACAGTACATGGGGCATAATCGCCTTAGTATTATCTGGCGGATGATATTGGCTTTGTTTTGCTTTTTAGGTTACTATTGGAGCGAGAATCCTAAACCGGTTAAGGTGGCTGTGTTTTACATTGGTTCTTATCCTATACAAAACATACCAAATTCGGGGGAGATTTTCTTTTTATTAGGATTAATTATTTTGATCATTTCAGCGGGATTAACTTATGTATTACACACACATACACGGGTATATAATGGTTATATGATAATTGATGGATTTTGGACGGCACGTAAAGTAAAAATTGATTTCAGTACAATTACTCATATCCGTAAAGGACGATACAAGCGCAATATATTCCGACGTGCCGTTTACAACTTACACTCAAAAGGGGTTATCAGGTTTTACACAAGCGGCCATGATTTTATTGAAATGAGGGATAATGCCGGCTTTACTTATCGTATTGGAAGTCAGAACCTCAGCCAATTTTTTGACATTTTAAAGAATCAGATAAAAAGTTAATAAGTCACTGTAACCCGGACCTGTATTTAGCGTATAATTTATACTAACTAACATAAATATACCTCCCCATGAATACAGCAACATTTGAAAAAATAGAGAAGGAAATGATTTCCGGCTTAAAATTTCCGGATGCAGAAGTTTTATCGGATAATGATGCTATTAAAGAGCGTTTAAGCGAATTAAACCGCGCCTTAACTTTAGGCAACCTCGAGCAAACTAAAATCAAAATTTTCTTTGAAGATGAAAAAAACTGTTACGTGGTTGAAACAACAGTGTGGGGCGTAACGGATAAGCGTGTGATTTTAAAACAAGGAACTGTGATTCCGATTACACGAATTCACCGCATTAAAATTTAAGCGTAAACCCAGCTTAAATAAAGCAACGCAAAAGGTGCAATAAACATTAAACTGTCAAAACGGTCGAGTATACCTCCATGTCCCGGCATAATACTGCCCGAATCTTTCACGCCGGCCTTTCTTTTTAAGAGAGATTCTGATAAATCGCCCAGTGTACCAACAACCGATACAATTAAACTGAGTACCATCCAATGTGCTTTCGCTACCTCAGGAAACCAAGTGGCTACCAATAGTGAAGAGGCTAAAGTTAAGATTGCAGCTCCTATGGTGCCTTCCCAGGTTTTACCCGGAGAAACTCTTTCCAGTAATTTTCTCTTACCAATTAAACTTCCCACCAAATAAGCATAAGAATCATTTGCCCATATTAATAGAAGCAAACCAAGAATAATGTGGTTGTTATAGGTAGCGTTAAACTGCAGCGCTTCACTATGCTGAATGTTTTTATCGATGCAAGGAATATAGAGTAGTATCACAAAAGGCAGAACCGAATAAATAATCCCTGATAAAGTATAAGCGGCATCATTCACCGCATTTTCTTGCCTTGAAAATAAGGCAGAGAAAAATACCATCGAAAAACAAGATATACCTGCCAAATACAGCCAAATAAAATTTAGTTGTGTTAAACCGGCATTATGTACAAACGAAGCAGATAATAAAAACAAAGCAGACAGATACCCCCCGACTTTGAAAGGCTGTGCTCCTAGCTTCTTTGCGATTTGAAAAAATTCAGACAATCCCCAAATGGCAACAATAAAAAACAAAGCTGCAAACGAAAAAAAACTATGATTAACAGCAGATAGTAAGACAGCCACAAAAACTGCGGCAGTTAGCGTACGAGTAAGAAGAGTTTTGAAATGTAGCGCCATTTTTAAATTAAAAATCCCGATTCGAAAATCGGGATTAGCTTATTTATTCGCTGATTTTTACAGCTTCGTAACATTTTATATCGCCCGCCGCGCCTAAATACTCGGCATCAATTCCAACAAGTCCAACTTTTTTAACTTGCTCTTTGCTTAACGGTTTAGCCGGATACCAGCGATCGTCAACTAGTTTTAACTCTACGTCCTTATTGCTTAGAACCTGATTTAATTGCTTTTGAGTTAAGAATACAACACTTTGATCATCATCATCTGATTCTTCATCTTCAGCCACAATAATATTTCCTACCAACTTTAATTTTGGTACATCCGGTTTGTATTTAAACTCCAAATCTTCCTGATTGTTAATCTCAATATATTGAATACCGGTAATGTGAATCTCTGCCATCTTATTAAAAATTATGTGCAAGTTTACAGATATTAGCCCCGTTTAGCAAAATTTTTTTTTAAGAATAACAGAGGAAATGTTAATAAATCATCGCGCTATAACCAATCGCTTTGTAGCTGTATGGTATTCGCTGTATACTTTAACAAAGTATAAACCGTTGCTGAGGCTTTTCACATCTATTTCCGAATACAAATAATTCAGGGCTTCCTTGGTGATGAGCTGACCATTCGCATTGTATATTTCATAGGAATAACCTGCATGTGATAAATTCTTTAAATTAAGTTTTACCACATCAGACGCCGGATTCGGAAACAATTCAACATGAGCGCTAAAATCATCTATATCATGAATGCCTGCATAAGTATTACATCCTGCTGTACTTGTGGTAATGGCCATTCTATCAGGATTGGTATTTAAAAACGAATACATTCTTGCCTTTTGTCCTTTGGTAAACATCGTCATACAGCTATCTTTACTATAATCCATATAGTTTTCTACCATATCAGGCGGATCGATTGTACTCCAATAAGGATCTTCGTTTGAGCAGGTATTTGTTGAAGTATTGCAGCTTCCTGAAGCCGATTGACTCTTACAGTTCGGCGTATCTCCTACAAAATCGGTTGAATCGCAGGTACCTTGCTGTCCGATACCCGGAGCATCATCAGCCCAGATATGACGCATGCCTAACCAATGACCTACTTCGTGAACCGTTGTTCTACCTAAAAATTTAGGCTTAGAATATTTACCAAGATAATCGTATTGGATAACAACACCGTCGGTTTGAGGATTCATTCCGGGAAACTGAGCATAACCCAAAACAAAGGTGAAACTGAATAAACTCATGTCGCAGGTCCAGATATTTAAATACTGATTCGCAGGCCATAAAGTATCACCACCTTTTGCTGGAGATTTAACAGCATCAAAGCCATTTAAAGGATCAAATGCTGCCGTAGAGGGTGCTGATTTGCGAATAATTCCTGTGGTTGGATTTCCTTGCGGATCTTTGTCAGCCAGACAAAACTCAATTTCACAATCAGCGCCAATGGTATCAAAAATAGGACGTGTATTCGTATAATTCGCATTTTGTTTACGGAAACACTCGTTTAATACTTGAAGCTGAGAAATAATGTTTGAATCGGGAATGTTTTGTGCGGCATTCTTATACACCACATGAAACACCACCGGAATTTTGATGATGGCCTTTGTTTTATTGTGATGAACGGCGGATTTATTATTTGCCAACCATTTATTTGCCAACTGCTCGGCCGTATAAAAAGAAGCTGCCCCTGCGTTAGCTTCCAATCCCTTTTTTAAAGCAAATGATGTTGCACATTTCTCATGTTGCGCTTTAATTAAGAGGGAAAATACCAGAAAAGAAAAAAGTAGTAATTGTTTTTTCATAATTTTAGGTTTTTATTGTATTAAATTAAATGGACCTGTTTAAGGTAAAAGTAAAAATTGTTCCCTCCCCTACTTTACTTTTTACACCAATGGTTTTTTGATGCGCTTCAATAATATGCTTCACAATTGCTAAACCCAAACCCGTTCCGCCTTGTTCGCGACTTCTTCCTTTATCCACACGATAAAAACGTTCGAATAAGCGTGGCAGATGTTCTTCTGAAATACCGATGCCGTTATCCTTAATTTCAACAATCACTTCATCATCATACTGAGACAAACCAATTTCCGTTTTTCCGCCGTCTCTGCCATATTTTACACTGTTGGTAATAAGATTAACAAACACCTGACGAATCCTGAATTTATCAGCCAAAACATAAAGTGGTTTGTCCGATTTTTTAGTAAGTGTGACAGAAATGTTTTTCTTACGCGCCACCATATCCAATTGCTCTATGATATCTTTTATCTGAGCAATGATATCATACTTTTCATACTCAGGCTCCAATGAACCAGTTTCCAATTGAGTAATTGTTTCCAGATCATCAATAATGTGAATAATCCGCTCAATGCTTTTATCGGCCCTTTTTAAATAATCGAGATTAATAGTTGGGTCGCTTAATCCGCCATCAATTAAGGTGGACACATAACCCTGGATATTAAACACCGGCGTTTTGAGTTCGTGCGAAACATTTCCTAAATATTCTTTACGGTAACTGTCGAGATTTTTTAAATGTTCCAACTCCTTCTGTCGCTCTTGCGCTATCTTTTTCACTTCATTTTCTAACTGAGTAATAGGATCAATTTCATCAAGACTGAAATTAGTATCCGGAATTTCCTTTTGGGGAATTACTTTTTTTAGTTCTTCATTCACCAATTTCACTTTATCGAATACAAAAGGATTGTAAATGAAGTAAAGAACAAAAAAGGTAATAATAAAAAAAGCGAAGAACAATATGAGCACTGCCGCTAAATCAAAGCCTCCGCCCCATGACACTTGATAAACCGTAAGCGCACCCGCACAAAGCAAAGCACTTAACAGGCTTAACCAAATGAGTAAGGTTGAAACTTTAAAATCTTTCATTTTATAATGCTGAAAGTTGTGCTTCCAGCGCTTTAATTTTTGCTTCCGCGTCGGCTTGCTTTTTCTTCTCCAACTCCACTAACTCCGGTTTTGCATTCGCTACAAATTTTTCGTTGCTTAATTTAATTTGTACCGATTTCAAAAAACCTTGATTGTACTCTAGTTCTTTTTGCAAGCGAGCTTTTTCTTCGTCTTTATTTACATTAGAAGAAAGAGGAACAAAAAACTCAGTGGATTGAATCATGAATGAAAAAGCACCTTCTACTTTATTCTTTGTATACTCTACTTCATTAAGGTTAGCTAATTTCATCACCAACTTATCAAAATAAGAATGCGTAGCATCCGATTTCTCTATCAACTTCAATTTTTCTTTAGGTGATAATTGTTTTTGCGCGCGGATATTACGGATCATCGCCACAATTTCCTTCACTACTTCAAACTCCATCAACTGACGTGCATCGGTTGATTTTACTTCCGGCCACTTCGCCACAATTACACAATCCATTTCACTACGTTCCTTTATCAAATGCCAAATTTCTTCGGTGATAAATGGCATCCATGGATGCATAATTTTTAATAAACTTTCTAAATATGAAATCGTAGCATCGTAGGTTGCCTTATCAATTGGCTGTGCCTTGCCGTCTACAAAATCAGGCTTAATTGCCTCGAGATACCATGCACAAAAATCATCCCATACCAATTTGTATGTTGCCATTAAAGCATCGCTCATACGGTATTTCGTATAATGATCATTAATGATTTCCAATTGCTCGCTTAGTTTATTATCAAACCACGTGATAGCTGTTTTTTGCGCTTCACTTTGTTCTACATTCCCAACTTCAAATCCTTTGATAAGTCGGAAGGCATTCCAAACTTTATTCGCAAAGTTTCTTCCTTGCTCACAATAACTTTCATCAAACATTAAATCATTACCCGCCGGAGAACATAATAACATCCCTACCCTAACACCATCTGCACCATATTTCGTTATTAAATCCAATGGATCAGGACTATTCCCTAAACTCTTGCTCATTTTTCTTCCCAACTTATCGCGAACGATACCGGTTAAATAAACATTGGTAAATGGTTTTTGTCCTGTATACTCTTTACCTGCAATAATCATTCGTGCCACCCAGAAAAATAAAATTTCAGGAGCAGTAACCAAATCGCTGGTAGGATAATAATATTTCAAATCCTCGTTTGCTTTTTCCCAACCATTACGAATTACGTTCGGATCAAAAACAGTTAATGGCCATAACCAGGAAGAGAACCATGTATCAAGAACATCTTCATCTTGCTTAACTTCAGTCGTATTTAACAACTTAGCTGCCTCCTCCTTCGTTTTACAAACTACCGTGTTTCCTTTATTATCGTACCAAGCCGGAATTCTTTGTCCCCACCATAACTGACGGCTAATACACCAATCGTGTACATTTTCCATCCAATGTTTATAGGTGTTTATGAATTTATCCGGAATTAATTTTACGTCGTTGTTAAGTACAGCATCCAATGCAGGTTTGCTAACCTTATCCATTTTCAAGAACCACTGCATGGATAATTTAGGCTCAATAACCGCATCCGTGCGTTCGCTGTAACCAACTTTGTTTTTGATATCTTCCACCTTCTCTACCAAACCCATTTCCTGCAAATCTTTTACGATTTGTTTACGGCAAGCGAAACGATCCATTCCTACGTAAGCGCCTGCTGCCTCCGAAATTTTTCCATCCGGTGTAAGTGCATCAATCGTTTGCAATTTATATTTCTGTCCTAAATTAAAGTCGTTGATATCATGTGCAGGTGTTACTTTTAAAGCACCTGTTCCAAAAGTTGCATCTACGTATTCGTCAAAAATCAAAGGAACCACGCGATTAACTACCGGTACAATCACATTTTTTCCTTTCAAGTGAGCATAACGTTCGTCTGTTGGATTTACACACACAGCAGTATCACCCATGATTGTCTCGGGACGTGTGGTAGCGATGGTCACAAAATCGTTAGTACCTTCTATTTTATATTTTACATAAACTAATTTGCTGCTTGATTCTTTATAAATTACCTCTTCATCACTTACGGCGGTTAATCCCTGCGGATCCCAATTCACCATTCGAACGCCACGGTAAATATGTCCCTTATTATATAAATCAATGAATACATCAATTACCGCTTCACTCAAATCATCTTCCATTGTAAAGCGTGTACGATCCCAATCGCAACTTGCGCCTAATTTTTTTAGTTGCTCTAAAATAATTCCACCGTATTTTTCCTTCCATTCCCAGGCATGCTTTAAAAAATCTTCACGCGATAAATCTGATTTTTTAACACCCTTATCCGCTAATAATTTTACAACTTTAGCTTCAGTAGCAATACTGGCATGATCTGTTCCGGGCACCCAACACGCATTGTAGCCAAGCATCCGCGCACGACGTATCAAAACATCCTGAATGGTATTATTTAACATATGTCCCATATGTAAAACACCCGTAACATTTGGCGGAGGAATAACGATGGTGTAAGGCTTCTTAGATTTGTCAACCACTGATTTAAAGAACTTTTTCTCCAACCAATAAGGGTACCATTTTTGCTCTGCGTCGTTAGGACTGTATGTTTTAGCTATTTCCATTGAGGGGTAATCAAATTTTTGTTAAATTTCGCAAAAATACTCGAATTAGACCAAGGCATTATTATCTTTGGTATGATTTTAGTAACTAAACAAAAACAAAACTCAAAAATATGAAAAAGCTCATTTTAACTTTAGGATTAGTTGCAGGCTTAACTGCATTCACTTTCGCTCAGGAAGTTCATTCTGCTAATGATGGCCATAATCATGGTGCTCAGGATCCTGCCGCAACACCAGCCAGTTTAGCTGATATTAAATTCGACAAAACAACACATGATTACGGAAACCTTAAGCAAGGTGATAATGGTGAATGTGAGTTTAAATTTATTAATAACGGTAAAGAACCATTAGTTATTACCAATTGCATGGGAAGCTGCGGATGTACAGTACCTCAATGTCCGAAAGAACCAATTTTACCGGGCAAAAGTGGTGTAATTAAAGTGAAATACGACACTCAACGTGTTGGTCCTATTTACAAAACAGTTACTGTAAACTCAAATGCTAAATCAGGTACTCAAACTATCCAAATTAAAGGAAACATTGAAGCAAAACCTGTTGAAGAAGCATTCCCTGAGAACAAACCTTCACAAGGTGCACCGGTAGAAAAGAAATCATAATACTATAATAGCACTTAACATGAAAAAAATTACAGCCATACTTGCTTTGTTTATGATGTTTGCCATCAGCGGCAATGCTCAGGAATCCGTTGTACCAAACACCGATCCAAATGCTCCTGAAATTAAGTTTGAAAATGAAACTATTGATTTCGGAACAATTGATTACGATGCTAACGGTGTTCGTGAATTCAAATTTAAAAATGTAGGAAAGTCACCATTAACCATCACAAGTGTTCAAGGTGAATGCGGATGTACTTCAACAACTATCGACGGTAAACCGGGATGGCCTCAAGAACCAATTTTACCTGGAAAAACCGGTGTAATTAAAGTGAAGTACGATACAAAACGTGCCGGTCGTTTCGAGAAAAACGTAACGGTAACATCAAACGGTAAGTTTGCAACTGTTAAAGTGAAAATTAAAGGTGAAGTTAAACCTGCACCAACACCTGATGCAAAATAATATTGATAATACTTTAAAAAATCCTCCTGCTTTCAGGGGGATTTTTTATTTAAAAACCTTTTTGCTTTTACTGCTAATTGTTTTTAGTGGAAAGGATTTACAGGCTCAGGCCAAAATCAAATTTGAAGACGCTAAGAAAAACTTTGGGTTTGTGACAAAGGGAGAAATTGTAAGTATTGAATACAATTTTACCAATGAAGGAACAGCTCCTCTCATTATTACAGAAAGCAAAGTAGAATGTTCCTGCACCAGTGTTGAATTTCCAAAACAACCCATTGCTCCCAAACAAACCGGTAAAATCATCGTGAAATTTGATACAAAAACTGTTTACGACCGACAAGACCGTATTGTTGAAATAATTTCCAATGCTTCTAACTCTCCTGCTAAAATCCGCTTTAAGGGAGTTGTACTGAAAAAGTAATCAGAGTTTTATCTGCCGGAAAAATTCGGAACAAATAATGGAGGTAGCCATAGCTGCGTTTAACGACTCCGTTTGATTGGCTGAAGAAGCCGGAATGGTGATGGGGTGTGATATTCTTTTCAAATTTTCTTCCGTAATTCCGTTTGCTTCGTTACCAATTATGATTAAACCGTTCTGTAATTTTTGTTTATAGATGTTTTCGCCATTCAAAACCGCTCCATATACAGGCACATTCGAATCAGTTACTACCCTATCAAGATTCATATAATGAACTTTCACTCTTAAAAACGCACCCATTGCAGACTGGATTGTTTTTGGGTTATATAAATCGGTACTTTGTTCAGATACAAAAATTTCACGAATCCCAAACCAATCGGCAATGCGCAAAATGGTTCCGAGGTTACCGGGGTCACGAATATCATCGAGGTATAACGAAAATTGTTTACTAATATCGATGCTAGGATTATTCTTAGGAAACTTCTTGCAAACCGCCAACACCTGATTGGGAGTTTGTAATGTACTGATCCGCTCAAGCTCTGCTTCATTTACACAAACTGCTTTTTCGCTTTTTCCAACTACCGAAGCATTAGCTTTTATGAATTGGTCCGTTGCAAATAAGTGTTCGATCATGCTTGGATGTGAGTGAATAATCTCGCTCACAATTTTCACACCCTCAGCAATAAACAAGCCCTGTTCGTCTCTGAATTTCTTAAGATGCAAAGCCTTTACTTGTTTAATTTGACCTTTACTTATCATAATTTAGTTAAATTCGTAGGATATAAAAATAACCAATATTGGGCACTTTGTTAAATATGAGTTTTAAAAACAAAACGTTTTTTAAACTATTATTGGTTAGTCTGCTTTTATCCCTTTATTCTTGTAACACCACCCGCCAGTTAAAAGAAAATGAATATTTAGTAACCGGCATCTCCATAAAGGGTGATTTAAAAAACAAGGTTGATAAACACGATATTGAACCTTACATCCGTCAAAAACCTAATCGGAAAATACTTTCTGTTCTACCTTTTAATCTTTGGCTTTATACCAAAATAAATAAGGAAAAAATGGTGCGGAAAAAAGAAAAGCGCGACGCACGATTTGATCGTAAAAACGAAAAACGTATTGCTAAAAACAAGGTAAAAAACGAAAAACGTACAAAAAAAGGTAAACCGGCCAAAGAACCGCGACTTAAAAACAAAGATAAACCAACCTTCAGAGAAAGTTTATTAGAGATTGCCGAAGAACCGGTTATATACGATTCTGCCATTACCAAACAATCAGCTTCCCAAATAAAACGATACCTATTTTCGAAAGGTTTTTTTTACGCGCAGGTAGATGATAGTGTCACCTTTAGAAAAAGAAAGAAAAAGGCACAAGTTGATTACCATGTAGTACCTGGTCCGCGCTATTACATTAACAACATTACTTACACCTTCCCAGAAGAAGAACTTGCCTATTACGTAAATCGCGATACGGTTAACAGTAAACTAAATCACGGCGATCCATACGACGCCGATGTTATGCAATTAGAAAGAGAACGCATTACTGCTCAATTAATGGATAATGGTTATTACTTCTTTGAACAAGATTATGTGTTTTTTGAGGTTGATTCCACCATTGGAAATAAAAAACTTAACATCAATGTTTCCTTTAAAAAATTCCCGGCATTTATTGATCAAAATAAAGATTCTGTTTCTTATGTAAAGCACCCTCGCTATTATGTAAACAACATTTACATCATTACTGAAAATTTAAAATCTTCTTACAAAGACGAATACTTTAAAGACACCATTTCATATGAAGACTATAAGTTTCTATTAAAAGGTTCTTTAAAATTCAGGAAGAGTGTTATTGGTCACAGCATCGAATTTTTTAAAGGGCAAGTATTCCAAAAAACATTGGCTGAAAAAACTTACAAACGTTTACTAAATCTTGGTGTTTTCAGAACCGTGGTAATTCAGTATGTGAAAAATCCATATTATAACGATCAACTCGATTGCTACATCATTTGTCAGCCTGTTATTAAACAATCCATTACCATCGAAACTGAAGGAACCAACACCTCCGGCAACTTGGGTATTGATGGCAGTTTATTATTTCAAAATAAGAATTTACTCAAAGGCGCCGAATTATTTGAATTGAGTTTAAATGGAGCGATTATCGCACAACGACAATTCAACACAGGACAAAGTGATATTAAGGATGTATCAAGTACATTTAACACCATTCAATTCGGACCATCCATGCGGTTCTCGGTGCCACGTGCCGCATTTCCATTCTCGTTGTTCCCATTTAAAAAAGATGCTTTTCCGAGAACTTATATTAATACCTCATTGAATTATCAAAGACGTCCGGAATTTAACCGCATTATCACCAATATCAATTATGGTTTTAGCTTTAAAACACGCAAAACAAAATGGAAACATGATTTAGTTCCTTTTGAAGCGTATATGGTAAAGGCCAATTTATTACAATCGTTCCGCGACGAATTAATTAAGTTGAATGATTTATTTCTCTTAAACTCATTTCAAGATCACATTACAACTCTTTCGCGATATACTGTTGCCTACAACAATCAAATACAAACCGGCATAAACAACACCTCCCGCAAACCTGTAAGTTATGTAAAAATAAATCTGGCGTCGTCAGGAAATGTTTTAAGAGGAGTTTATCAATTAACAGATGTAAAGCAAGATACTTTAGGACGTTATTTAATTACAGGAATTCCGTTTGCGCAATTTGTAAAAATGGATATTGATTATCGTTTATACATTCCGGTTCGCAAAAAGAACAGAGCGGTTTACCGGACTATGATTGGTGTTGGAAAACCTTTACGCAATTTGAATGTTTTACCCTACGAACAAAGTTATTTTAGCGGCGGTCCGAACAGTGTGAGAGCATGGCGCGCACGTACTTTGGGTCCGGGTGGATATGACCCAACGAATACCAATTCTAAATATGATAAGATTGGTGATTTAATTATTGAAGGAAATATTGAATATCGTTTCCACATGTTTCGTTCGTTTTACGGCGCTTGGTTTGTGGATGCAGGAAATATCTGGTTACTTCACAAAGACGCTACGAAACCGGGAGGAGAATTTGAGTTGACCCGTTTCTATAAAGAAATTGCAGTAGGTATGGGTTGGGGGTTGCGTTGGGATTTGAATTTCTTTGTTCTGCGTTTGGATGCGGCGGCACCTATTGTTGACCCAAAATACCCTGAAGGAGATCGTTGGACCTTTGATAAAAAACCATTACGGCAAATCACACTTAACTTTGGTATTGGTTATCCGTTTTAAGATATTTGTTTTGTACATATGAAAGTTACAGGCTTTACCATCATAAGAAACGCAATAAAATACGACTATCCGGTTGTAGAAGCGATTACTTCTGTATTGCCTGTGTGCGATGAGTTTTTGGTGAGCGTTGGAAATTCGGATGATGGTACCATGGAATTAATTAAAAGCATTCCATCGCCAAAAATTAAAATAATGGAAAGCGTTTGGGATGATAATCTGCGCGAAGGCGGTAAATTATTATCGATAGAAACCAACAAAGCGTTTGATGCGATAGACAAAAGCAGCACCTGGTGTTTTTACATTCAGAGTGATGAAGTGATTCATGAAAAATACCATAATTCCATCCGTAAAGGAATGGAACAATATGCTAAAGATGAAAATGTAGAAGGATTATTATTCGACTACGTGCATTTTTACGGGAGTTATAATTATGTTGGAAATTCACGCAAGTGGTACAGAAACGAAATCCGCATTATCCGAAATAATAAAAACATTCGCTCATATAAAGACGCGCAAGGTTTTAGAAAAACCGACGACAGCAAATTAAACGTCAAAAAAATTGATGCGTCTGTTTTTCATTATGGTTGGGTGAAACCGCCAAAAGCACAACAAGCCAAGCAAGAAAATTTTCATAAAATGTGGCACGATGATGCCTGGATGAAAAAAAACATTGAAGCAACCGATGAATTTGATTACAGCAAGATTGATAGTTTAGAGGAATTTAAAGGAACTCATCCTGTTGTTATGCAAGCGCGTGTAAAAGCTCAATACTGGAATTTTAAATTTGACGCGAGCAAAATAAAATTATCGGTGAAAGATAAATTTTTACAAGTGATTGAGAAAAATACCGGATGGCGGCCTGGTGAATACAAAAACTACAAACTTATTTAGCTGCTGCTTTTTTTCTGGCCTCTTGCTCCGCTATTTTTTTCTTGGCCTCTTCTAATTTTTTGAACTCAGCCAAATGCAACTCATTAATATCCTTCTTGTATAAACTATAAGCCTTCCAAATCGGAGGTTTAGTTGCAAAACAATCTAACAACATATATAATGGAGAAATTTTAAAGGAATAGAATGGCGACAGCCAACGGTAACCTACTCCAATGGAATCGGTGGCATTTTTAACCGCATGCCAATAAAAAGGCGGGTTCCACAAAATATCTCCGGGCTTAAGATGTACAGAATAACCATCAATATTTTTATATAACTCGTATGGATAATTATAATCCGGTTCGAAAGGATTAAAAGGACCCGCTTCGCTTTTAGCGGGAGCACTGCGGTAAACATTATGCACGGGAGGCGGATCAACTACAGGAGAATAATAATGTGAGTACAAAACCCATTTCTTCTCACCATAAACTTGCACAAATAAATTACTTTGATTGGCGTTGTGCAATGCAGTATATGAGCCTTGTCCACCAATAAAAACCTGAAAAGCATCAAACCAACAAAGTGGATTTCTTCTTTCCTTTAACCATTTATAATCGAAATCATTTAAATGTTCTGGATGGCGTGCTAAAAGCGGATAAAAACGATAATACTTACTGCCGCCACCTCTGATGTTGTCAATCACATCTGCTAAAGTTGTAAGTTCATATGGGTAACCCGGGATTGCCTGGTCCACCAATACAATTTCATCTTTTCCATGAAGCTCTTTAAAATATTCGAGTGACCATTTCTGAACGCATGGCCAATCCTTAGCCGCACCTTCCATTACAACTGGAATACCTTTCTTCACATAATGATTCTTGAATTCTTCCAAACTTAAATCCTTTCGCCGCTCGATGGGCATAATTCTTCCCTCGCCGTGCTTTGGCATTGTTTCTTTCAGCTCCTTATAATACGGCGCGCGGTTGGAAAACATTCTCTTTCGCCCTAGAAAATGATCGGCGAATTGAAATATTCCATATCTGAATTTCTGACTAAAACTAAGGCTGCGAATAAAATCGCGGTATTCGTTTTCGCTCATGAAACTAAAATAAAAAAATAGTTAGAAATATCAAATTATACTTTATCAATTAGCTATTTAGTGAGTGAATGAAATTGCTGCAATTTCTTTATAATTCAGATTGTGCCATGCGATTATGGCAAATCCAATTTAACAAAAAAGCACTTAAACAAATTGAAAAATGATGATTCGGTATATATAATAAAATTACCTCAGTGAAGGACGAATTGAAATAAGAATTTATACTAACGTACACAATTGTAGAGTCAAGGCACCCGACATTATCTTGTTTCAGCAGTGTTTTTCGGAACCATCATTAATAAGACAAAACCAATTACGAAAAAAGCGATTAAAGCAAGTACGGAATTTCGCATGCCACCGGTTACCTCCGCAATAATTCCGAACGACATAGTGCCAAGTATCATTCCCATTTTTTCCATTACATCATAGAAACTGAAATAACTGGCATGATCTTCAGTTTCGGGCAATAACTTTGAATACGTTGAACGCGACAAAGCCTGAATTCCGCCCATTACAAAACCAACAAGAGCCGCAACAATGTAAAAATGAATCGGCCGTGTAACTACGAAATAAGTAAAGGCGCAAATGAAAATCCAAATTAGAATTGCTACGCTTAATGCTTTAATGCTATCAGTTTTTCGCGCCAGCCATGAAAAAACAAAAGAACCTGCAATACCTAAAAACTGAATAAGCAGAATACTGATAATTAAAGAAGAGGTTTTGGTTTGTTCATCGGGCCATGTAATTTCTTTGCGTGCGAACAACACTGCCATTACCATAACGGTTTGCACACCCATGTTGTAAAAGAAATAAGAATAGAGAAAGCGTTTTAGTTTTTTCTGGCGGAGAGCCTGAAACACGACTATTTTTAATTCGGAAAAACCTTTCGAAAAAATATTATTTTTTTCTCCCGAGCGATGTCCCCCAACAATATTAGGAAGCTTAGAAAAAGTATATTGAGCAAAACCAATCCACCAAACCCCTACTAAAAGAAAAGAATATTTCGCCGGCCATTTAAGGACCATAATGGTTATTAAACAAACAATTAATAAGAGCGAACTGCCGAAGTACCCCATAGCAAATCCGCGTGCGCTGACCTTATCTTGATTTTCGGGTGAAGCAATTTCAGGTAAGTAAGAATTGTAATAAACCAAACTGCCCCAAAAGCCAATTGTGGCAAAAATGAAAGGAATAAAACTTAACTCGAGATGCTCACGGTTAAAAAAGAATAAGCCCATGCAGGAAAGAGAACCCAGGTAGCAAAAGAATTGAAGAAAGCGTTTTTTGTTACCGAGATAATCCGCCACGCCACTAAGAATTGGGACAATTAGCACAACAATAAAAAGTGCCAACGAATACACATAGGAATAAATGGTTGTATTATGAATTTCATAACCAAATACATTTACCACATCGCCAATGAAATTTTTATTACCATCGTGCGAAGTGATGTATTCGTAATAATTAGGAAAAATGGCAGAAGTTATTACAAGCGGAAAAACTGAATTCGCCCAATCATAAAACGTCCAGGCACGAATGGTTTTTTTGTCGTCCTTTATTATTTCCATATTATTTTTTTACGATTTCGAATTCAACGCGTCGGTTTTTAATTCGTCCTTCTTCCGTATCATTGCTAGCAATTGGCTGATCGGAACCATAACCCTTAAAATACATTTTGTTTTGAACTCCTTTTTTAATCAGGTATTCGAAAACCTCGCGCGCACGTTGTTCAGAAAGTTTTTGATTTTTTTTGGCACTGCCGATATTATCGCTGTGTCCGCCAATTCTGATTTCCATATGAGGATTTCTAAGGAGATACTGTGCCAGTTTATTTAATTCGACATAAGACTCTGAAAGCAGATAATATTTACCCTCGTCAAACACAATGTTTTTCAATGTTACTTTTTCTCCAACCTGAATATCCTTTTTTACAGTAAGTATTGAATCCTCGTCGTTTCTTATACTCGCAACGTATTCAACAGCCACTTTTTCACCCGGAGCCTTCGTCAATTTCACATCATCCACAAAGTAATAAGCCTCTTTGAAACCACGTTTAAGAATATTTATACGCGGTAGTTCTTTATTGATATCGTGAAAGAAATTACCAACCGTTAAATACTTCTCTCCTCCATCCGCTTTGTACTTTCCGGAAATTTTAAACCATTGATATCCGTTTACAAATCCACCCTTTTTACAAATAGTATCAATGATGTTGGATTTTACAGCATCGCCTTGACTGTGATATCCACCCTTCGAGAATAGAGCACCGAACGATTTTAGCATGGCATTACTCCAGTAAGCCATTCTTACATACATTTCAAACTCATAAACAGTTCCCCTGTGTAATTGCTCAGCTAAACGAACCTGCGCAAATTCTTTATATCGCTTTTGAAAACGAAGTCCGATATATCCATCTCCGGTTCGGGCACCCCGTTGAGCGGTGGTATCTTTTTCGGCCGGAGCCTGGTAAAAATCCACGGATGCGATCTGAGTCCATGGTATGGCCTGGCGAATACTGGAAGATTTTTTTCTATAATTTTCGAAACTGCCGTTTGGGACCAGGTTTTTTTCAGGCGGAGCTTCCTGGCCCCGTAAGAAGGTGATAACCAAACACAAAAAAATTATTAGTATATTATTTAACCTTCTCACAATAAAACAAATATAACCTATATAAGGCTTTAAATGCCTCCATCAATAATTATTGTTTTTAACACTTGGATATTCAAAAAAATGCTGTACATTTGCAGTCCCAATTTTGGGATTGAATATTTAAAACGTATTATAATGGCAAATCACAAGTCGGCAATTAAGCGTATTCGTGCTAATAACTCTAAGCGTTTACATAATCGTTATTTTGCTAAAACGACCCGTACAGCAGTAAAAAAATTACGTACAACTACAGCTAAAAAAGAAGCTGAGGCGTTGTTACCAAAGGTTTCTGCTATGCTGGATAAGTTAGCGAAGCGTAATGTTATACATAAGAATAAAGCTTCGAACTTAAAATCGAAGTTAGCGAAGAAAGTTAACGCAATAAAAAAGTAGTATTTTACTAGAAATCAAGGATATACAACCCTGATAATCCAAAAGATTATCAGGGTTTTTATTTTTAACAAAAACCCAATAAAAGCTTGGGCATAATAAAATTATTTCTATTTTTGCTCAGCTGTTTACTATATAAATAAAACAACCCAAACTATGAATTCAAAATTTTTAAGGACACTAGGTGCCGGTTTATCTGTAGCTGTTGTATTAACAGGCTGTAATGGATTAGGCAAAATGATTAAGAAACAAAAAGACATTAGTTATAATGCCACTCCAAACCCAATTGAGATGCATGGTGACAGTATTCAATTTAGCGTAAGCGGTAAGTTTAACCCTAAATTGTTTGCTAAAAAAGTAACCATGACTATCACTCCTGTGTTGAAATATAACGGCGGTGAAAAAGCTTTAAAACAAGTTGTTTTAGTAGGTGATAAAGCTACCGGAAGCGGACAAAAAATCAGCTTCGATAAAGGTGGTTCATTCAGCTATACCTCTGAGAAGTTTTTATACGAACCTGGAATGAAAGTGGGTAAAGTAGAATTACGCGCTCAAGGTCAGGTGAAGAAAAAAGTAAAAGACTTTGCTCCGGTTGAAATCGCTGATGCAACTATCGTTACTCCTTTATTAGTTCGTAATGACGAAAAAGGAATTTACGGTAAAGATGCATTTGTAAAAACAACGCCTGTAAATCAGGTAGCGCATATTTATTATGTAATTAATCAGTCAACTGTTCGTCCTGCTGAAATGAAGAGCGAAGAGATGAAAGTTGTTCAAGATTTCTTGAAAGCTAATTTAAACAACTCATGGTATGAGTTTAAAGGTATCAGCGTTTCTGCTTACGCATCTCCGGATGGTGAAACTGAAAAGAACGAAAACTTAGCTAAAGATCGTGCTTCTTCAGGATCTGCCGCTATGATGGGTGAATTCAAAAAAGACAAAAACAAAAATGTAACTTTTGGTAAAACTAAAGAACAATATGTTGTAGGTACTACTAAAGAAGATTGGGAAGGTTTCAAATCTTTAATGGAAGCATCAACAATGGCTGACAAAGATTTAATCTTACGTGTTTTAACTATGTACTCTGATCCTAATCAACGTCGTACTGAAATTAAAAACTTATCTAAGACTTATGTAGAGTTAGCTGAAAAAGTATTACCAAAATTACGTCGTTCTGAAATTACTATCAACGTAGATAAGAAATCTCGTACTGACGAAATGATTTCTGCTTTATGTACTTCTCACCCTGATAGCTTATCAGTTGAAGAGTTATTATATGGCGCTAATTTAACAAACGATATCAATACTAAAGTTCAAATCTACACTGCTGCTGAAAAGCAATACGGTTCTGATTGGAGAACTTCAAACAATTTAGGTGTTGCATTATTAATGCAAAACAAAGTTTCTGAAGCAGGTGAAGCATTCAAACGTGCTTCTGCAAATGCTGCAGGTAACCCAATTGTAATGAATAACCTTGGTATCATTGAAGCTAAAAACGGTAACCGTACTGCTGCTATGGATTTATACAACAAAGCAAGTGGTGCAGGTTCTGAAGTAAACTACAACAAAGGTATCATTCAAATCCGTGATGCTAAATACAGCGATGCAGTATCTAGTTTCGGTTCTTACAATGGATTTAACAAAGCACTAGCTCAATTATTAGCTGGTTCATCTGATGCGGTTAACGCAACTATTGATGGAAGCAACGAAAAAGGAATGGCATTAAGTTATTACTTAAAGGCTGTTGCTGCTGCTCGTCGTAACAATACATCTGAAGTATTAATGAATTTAAAGACTGCTATTGAAATGGACGGTACTTTAAAGCAAGCTGCTAAAGATGATGCTGAATTCGTAAAATTACGTGCTGAAGGTGGTTTCACTTCTTTAGTTAACTAATAATTAAATTTCTTACATGAAAGCCCCGCAAATGCGGGGCTTTTTGTTTTTAGCAAACCTGCCTTCTTAATGCGTGAAAGCAGTGTTTAAACTATTCTGGCAATTGTAAAGTGAACCACGTTTTTGTAACTTCAATAAATCAATACTTATGACTATGTATAAACTTTTAACCTTAATAGCTGTTACAGCCATCGGCTTTGGTGCTTGCAACAGAAACACTGACTGTGGTGTGAAAATTAAATGTAAAGACCAAAATGGCAACAATGTTGATGATGCTAAAGTTGAATTGTATGCAACAGTGAAAAATGAAAACAACAGTTCCTTTATAGCAGATATGAAAGCTAGCGGAGTTACTGACGGAAACGGTGAGAGTAATTTTATCTTTAAACTTCCGGCTATTTATGATGTAAAAGTTACTTCAGGAACAAAAACTACCAAATCAATTGTAAAATTAGAGGAAGGTAAAACCGTTACCGAGGAGATCATAATTCAATAATTACGCATTAATTAAATTAAAAAGCCTTTCCAAAATTGGAAAGGCTTTTTAATTGGTAGCGGAGACGGGAGTTGAATCTACCTGGCTAACGCCAGTTAGACAGGCCCGTGATTTTTCAGTAATAAATTCAATTTACGTTTACCTGCAGCCGATTTATAATATTTCTCTGCTATTCTAGCTTTATTGCGATCAATAAAACTTTCCTGATATATTAATTGGAATGGCTTATATGGTTTAGTGCTTTTGTTTAATCCGGAATTATGTTCATGTAATCGACGCTCTAAATTATTGGTTTGTCCTATATACAACCAATTCCGAACTTCTGATTTTATTGCATAAACAATTATCATGACAACAAAAAAGCCTCAAATTGAGGCTTTTTAATTGGTAGCGGAGACGGGAGTTGAACCCGTGACCTCAGGGTTATGAATCCTGCGCTCTAACCATCTGAGCTACCCCGCCATTTAGGGCTGCAAATATAGTATTTTTTATACGTCGCAAAAACTTCAAGAAAAAAACCGTAATTAGGTACAATTCATAATTAAGTTAAAATACTGTTTTTCAACAGTTTAAAAGATAACTCATAAGGGATAGGTAAAATAATTTTTAAGGCTTTCCTTTTATTTAGTAAAAGCAATTGCGGGACAAAAAAAATTTTCTATATTTCAAAAAAAATTGGTGCTATGTCGAAGAAAAAGAAGGTTTCGTCAGGAAAAACTAAGGCAAAATCGGCTGCAAAACCTGCAAAGAAAAAAGCAGTAAAGCCTGCAAAAGCTGCGCCTAAGAAAAAGGTTGTTACGAAAACGAAAGTAAAACCAAAAGCGAAGCCGGTGAAGGCTGTTAAAAAAGCAGCAAAACCCGCTAAGAAAGTTGCGGTTAAAAAAACCGTAGCGAAAAAAGTATCAAAGGCAACACCAAAAGTTTCAGCTAAAGATTTCAAAAACAAAACGATTGTAAAAGGTTCGATTAAAGAATACTCAAAGCCTATTGAGGAAATTAAAAATCCTGTTTTGTTAAAAAAAGAAGACAAAGCTATTCCTGAATTTAAACCTATCATTAAACCAACAGTTAAAGAAGAGGTTAAACAAAAAGATAATTTTCCTACTGCCTTAAAAAGTACTTCTGCCAATTCATTTTTATCTGCTGCAAAGAAAAACGAGGCTTATTCGGTGAAACCTGAAAAAGAACCTCCGGGAAAATTTGAAATTGAAATGGTTATCCGAGCTTCTGCCGAATTACTCTATGAATTCTTAGTAACACCAAGCGGATTATCGGAATGGTTCTGTGATGATGTAAATATCCGTAATGGTATTTACACCTTTATCTGGGACGGACAAATGCAACAAGCGCGTTTGTTAAAAACCATTGAAGAGCAATTAGTACGTTATCAGTGGGTTGAAAAAACCGATGGCAGCTACTTCGAATTCAAGATTCAAAAAGATGAATTAACGAACGATATTTCTTTAATCATTACAGATTTTGCCGTTGATAAAGGCGAACAGGAATCTTCAAAATTATTATGGCATAGCCAAATCGATAAATTACTCCATGTAATGGGGTCCTTTTTCTAAAATTAATTTTTGTAATTTCAACCCTGAAGAAATCCACTTCAGGGTTTTTTATTTTATCATGAAAAGAATTTCCATTTTATTTTTATTGGCAGCTGCCATTTCTAATGCTCAAACCATTTCAGAATCGAACTTAAAAAAACACATCAGCTTTTTAGCTTCCGATAATTTACACGGAAGAGGCACCTCAACCGACGATGAAAAAAAAGCTGCTGACTATATTGCGAAAGAATTTAAAAAGTATGGACTTACTCCCGGAAATTCAAATTCTTATTTCCATGAATTTACCTTCCGCAAAAATTTAAATCCACACGACACATCCACAATAAATATTCCTGAAAGAAAAGGAACCAACGTAATCGGCTTTCTCGATAACAAGGCACCTTACACCATTGTGATTGGCGCACATTACGACCATTTAGGATTAGGTCATGATAAAAACAGTTTGGATGCGAATCCAACAGGTAAAACTCACAATGGTGCCGATGATAATGCGAGCGGAACCGCAGGTGTTTTGGAATTAGCAAATTACTTCTCCTCTAATAAAACAACCGAAAAATTTAATTTTCTTTTCATGTGCTATTCAGGTGAAGAACTTGGATTAATTGGCTCTAAAAAATGGTGCGACAACCCTACCTACCCACTCGATAAAATCAATTACATGTTGAACATGGACATGATTGGCCGATTGAACGACAGCACGCAAAAATTAATTATTTATGGTGTAGGCACATCTCCGGTTTGGGTGCCAATGATTGACAGCATGAAATCTGTTTTAAGTATTAAAAAAGACAGCGCAGGAATCGGCCCGAGTGATCAAACTTCCTTCTATTTAAAAAACATCCCGGTGCTACATTTCTTTACCGGACAACATAGCGATTATCACAAACCAAGTGATGATGCCGATAAAATAAATTATAAAGGTGAAGTGAAAGTTTTGGAATACATGTTACGTGTTATTAAAAACACCGAGAGCATGGATAAACTCGCATTCCTTAAAACAAGAAATCCTGAAAATGGCAAAGGCGGATTTAAAGTAACTATGGGAATTATGCCCGATTACACCTTTGAAGGAAAGGGTTTGCGTGTGGATGGTGTGAGTGATGGAAAACCCGCCGCGAAAGCAGGCATACAAAAAGGAGATTTAATCATTAAATTAGGAGAATACCCAGTTAATAATGTAAAAGAATACATGAGTGCACTTGGTAATTTTAAGAAAGGCGACACGACAAAAGTAAAAGTGAACCGCGAAGGAAATATTATTGAGTTGGATGTTACGTTTTAACTAAACGCCTACCATCTGCTGTTTTTCAAAATCCCAAACTTTTAATTTAAAGCAAGCGATTATGTCTTTTGGTTTCAAAGATGTTTTCTTTGCATTCTGTAATTCCGGCAAAGCCTTCATTACTTCAGGTAAACGGTAAAAAGGAATACGCGCGTTCATATGATGTACGTGATGATAACCAATATTAGCGGTTACCCAATGCATGAATGGATTCAAATCCATGTAGCTCGAAGACTCTAATGCTGCGCCTTCGTAAGTCCACTCTTCATTTCCTTTAAAGGTTACACCCGGAAAATTATGCTGGGCATAAAACAAGTATGCACCCATGGCTCCTGAAATAAAATGCGGAATAACACAAAGTAAAATCCAGGTTTGCCAACCTAAAAAATAAATCACCGTGAATTGGTAAGCGAAGTGTACAATTAAAGCTACTAATGAATCAATGTGTTTAGAAAAACGATTGAGAATTGACTTGAAACACATGCCCCACATGAAAGCAAAGAAATAGCCGAATAAAATAGTTAAGGGGTGGCGAATAAATAAATAATGCATCTTTTCCCAGGTACTGCATTTTTCGTATTTCTGTTTAGTATAAATGGGATAAGAACCAATGGCCGCACTGTACAGCTTAGAATTATTTTTATGGTGGTAATCGTGACTACGACTCCAAATTCCGGTTGGCGCTAAAACATAAAACCCGAATAGTGTAAATAAAATATCTGCCGCTGTCGACTTTTGTAAAATGGTTTTGTGTTGATGGTCGTGATAAATCACAAACAAACGCACAATAACCAATCCGGCCATAATACTGCAAGCCAGTTTCAATATCCAATGAAAATTATAAACGGTTCCAAATAAAAATGCAATTAAAATAAATAAAGTTGTGAGGGTATGATACCAGCTTTTAAAGCGGTCTTCCTTCATAAAAGGCTTGGTGGCCAAAATCAATTGTTTACCCTGTAACATAATCGTACAAATATACGAAGCGAATGGGTATAATTAAAGGGTAAAATCAGGCGGCGGGACGCTTATGTTTCCAGCGGCGGTGACTCCACAGCCATATTTCGGGTTGCTTTTTTATGTCTTCTTCCAGCCTACGGGTGTGCAATTCGGATATTTCACCCTCTTTGGTGCTTTTAGGCTCATTCACAAGAATTTCCGCATTTACTAAATAATGTCCGCGTTTAGGCCGACTCACGGTAACATATACAATCGGATAATTCAATTTTTGCGCGATTTTCTCTGTTCCTACAAAAACCGGCGTATCCTGATTTAGGAAAGTAGTCCAATAAGCACCCTCAGGTGGTGGTGTTTGATCGGCGATAAAAGCGGTAGCATTAATTTCATTTCTGTTTTTTATCATTTCGCGCATCACCTCGCGCATGGCATATAATTTATTTCCAAAACGAGTACGCATTTTGTACATCAGGTTATTGAATTGCTTATTAGTTAAGGGATGATAAATCACATACAGTTGTTGCTTCAACAATAAACTAAACGTATTACCGGCCCACTCCCAATTGCCATAATGTCCCATAACGATAATGCAACTTTTTTTCTCGTCATTTAATTTATTAAAGAGGTCGGTAGTTTGTTGAGTAAAAGCACAACGATTAATTGCTTCCTTTTTTGAAATGGTAAGTGTTTTAAAAGTTTCCAAAAACAAATCACAGAGGTAACGATAAAATTTTCTTTCGATAGTTTTTAATTCTTCGTGCGTTTTTTCGGGAAAAGAATTTTTAAGGTTTTGGTAGACTACCTTTTTACGGTAACCAATTACATAATAGAGCAACACAAAAAAGAAATCGGAAACCCCATAAAAAAGCGGAAACGGAATAATAGAAATTAAATAAATAAAAGGTAATCCTATGTAAAATCCTATTGCGCCCATTTCTTTTCTAAAATTACGAATTCTTTACAAAAGAAAAAGCCCCACCTTTCGGCAGGGCTTTTTAAATTGGAAATGTCGATTATTCCTTCACCAATTTACCTTGTTTAATAGTGCCGTTAGTATTTGTTACTTTAAACAAATATGCACCGGATGCTATTTCTTTAGTAGAAATGGTAGTTTGATTATTTGATAATATCTCTTTCAAGATTAGTTTTCCATTTAAATCATAAAGTTCAAAATAAGTATCGCTATATAATTCAGTTAAAACTACGGTTACAAAATGATTCGCAGGATTTGGGAATAATTTGAAATCAAAATCAGAAGCTATTTCATTTAAACCTGTACATGTATTAACAGTAACAGTTGCAGTAGCCATATTTGAACAAGCCCCTGTTGTACCTGTTACAGTATATGTCGTAGTAACTGACGGTGTAACTGAAATTGCTTGAGTAGTTGCTCCTGTATTCCAAGAATAAGTTGTAGCTCCTGTAGCAATTACTGAATTTGTTTGTCCGGCACAAATACTAAAACCAGTTGCAGCAACCGTTGGAGAACTAACTAAACCTACAGTAACTGGAATACGTGGAGAACTGCAGCCTGGCTTTCCGTAACGAATCACGCCATTAAACACACGTGGTGTAAATGTTACTGCAAAATAGCCTCCGCCATTTCCTTCTTTAAATTGTAAATCTGCATTAGAAGCATAAACATTTCCTACCGCAGTACCATTGGTGTAAGATACACCAGGACCACCATTAGTTGTTACGTAAAACGCGTATGTTTGTCCTGCAGGCACATTAACTGTAAATGAACCAGGAATATTAGTAAGCATACCTGGACCGGCACTTGTAACAGTAGTTGTTAAAGCTTGTGTCCAACCAACATTGGAAGATTCGAATCCAACAAAAGTACCCGGACGATACCATACTTCAATTGTAGAAACACCCGTTGCACTTAAGTGCATATCAAAACCATTTACTTCAATATTGTTAAGAGCTGTGATGTCAAACATGTTACCTGATTGTCCGTTACCTGCAATCATAGTAGTTTGTAAAGAACCGGAAAATACGGAATTCGCCTGTGCATAAAACACAGTAGAAGTTGTAAGAACAGGAGTAGCAAATACACTTCCTGTACCTAAGGCAGTGGTAGATGTTGGAGTTGCATACCATGTAATATTAGGAACACTTGCATTTGCCGTTAATGATGTTGTACCAGGATAAGAACAAACTGTTGCACCTGGTGAAGAAATTGTTGGATTTGGTACAACTTGTACTGTTACTATAACCGGACTACTAATACAACTAATAGATGAAGTACCGGTAACAGTGTAAGTAGTAGTAACTGAAGGATTGATCGCTATAGAAGAAGAATTAGACCCGGTATTCCAGGTATAAGTTGCAGCACCACTTGCATTTAATGTGCCTCCTGAACCAAGACATAACTGTGTGTTTCCGGTTACAAGTACATTCGTATTATTTACTGCTAAGGTAGCTTGAGATGTTACTGTACCTCCAATAGAATTAGTAGCCACACATTGATAAACGTAATTATTATAAGTTCCAGGAACATTCGTAAGCGTTAAAGTTGGAGTATTTGCGCCTGAGTATACACCACCATTGGTTACATTCACAAAACCGGTTCCATTATTCACCATCCAAGTATAGGAAGTTGCTCCGGTAGCTGCCATCGCAAATGATGTGCTGCCATTACCGCAAATAACTGTACTGTTGGGTTGCGCAGTAATTGTAGGTGAACCTGCAATACTTCCAGTACAGGTTACAACTGTAGTACGACAAGCACTTTCTACACCACAAGTTGGAGAATCTGCTACATGTAAACGGTATGCGCCGGGTATACTAACTGTAACTGTTAACGGAGAATTACCAAATGCCAGAACTGTATTAGATCCATCTGTAAACGTAATGTAGTTTCCGATTCCGCCTGTTGAACTTAAAACGAAAACACCATTAATATTGAATTGAATCGGATTAAATTCTCCGGCAAAAGTACAGGTATTAATAGTTTGAGACCCACACGCAGAGATGGTTCCGCTTCCATATGTGTTAGGGCTGATGCAACCTTGCGCGCTCATCGTTGATGGCATAACAACTGCCAAGGTTAGCAATGCAAAAAACAAATTGTAGATTTTTTTCATAGTTATATTTTTAAATTTTGTGCAAATGTAGGCTAATATTAAGTGTCTTTTCAACGATTAATATTAACATTTATAGCATCTAAAACAATAAAGTTGGCTATAAACAAAAAACCCCGAGTGTTACCTCGGGGCTTTTGATTAAAAAAAGAGTAATACAACTACAAATTACTCCTTAACTAATTTGCCTTGTTTGATGGTTTCTGTACCATTAACAATGCGATACATATAAACACCGTTTGCTAGTTTCTCGGCATTTACAGTATTGCTCAAGGAATTTAATTTATCAGTTAACACAACACGACCCAGAGCATCTAAAATTATTAAAGTAGTATTAGTGTTTTCCTGATTTAGAATTACATTAAATACACCAGTGCTTGGATTTGGATACACAATCACACCTGAATTATCAGCTAATAATTGATCGATTCCGGTACAAGTAGCAACTACCTGAGTAATGGTTGTATCTTTTGAACATCCACCTGCAGTACCTGTTAAAGTATAAGAAGTTGTAACAGTTGGAGACACAATAATACCTTGAGTGGTTTGACCTGTACTCCAAGAGTATGTTGTAGCACCGTTAGCTATTAAAGTAGCGGAACTTCCTGCACATAAAATTGAGTTGGTAGTTGTAACACTAAGAGTTGGAGCAGGATTTACGGTTACAGTAACAGGGATACGCGGACTAGTACAACCTACTTTTGTATAACGGATTTGTCCGTTCCAGATACGAGTAGAAATGGTAACACCAAAGTAACTTCCACCTTTTCCTTCTAATACCTGCAAATCTGAATTTTGAACATGCACATTACCAACTGCAGTTCCGTTTGTATATGCAAATGAACCTCCGCCATTAGCAGTAACATAGAAACCATAAGTTTGTCCTGCCGGAACTGAAACAGTAAAGTTAGTAGGAATATAAGTCATATTACCTGTTCCCATTCCTGTTACAGTAGTTGTTAAAACATTTGTCCATCCAACATTTGAAGATTCGAAACCAACAAATGAACCCGGACGATACCATACTTCAACAGTAGTGACAGCTGTACTGCTAATGTGTACATCAACACCATTAACTTCAATGTTACCAATTGCTACCACATCAAACATATTTCCTGATGAACCATTACCGGCTGCCATTGTAGAATTAATAGTACCGGTAGCTGAGGATTGTGCTTCCGCATATACCGTTGAAGTGCTAACAGCAGTTGTAGTATATGTATTACCTGTTGCAATTGGAGTTGTAGCAGTTGGAGTAGCATACCAGTTAACCGGAGCAAAAGCTGTTGCATTTAACGCCACAGTATTACCCGCACACGCGCTTGCGCCTGTTGCAGCAATTGTAGGATTATTTACAGTAAGAGTTAAAATACGACTCGCCGTACATACTCCATCGCTGGCAATTACTGAATAAACAGTTGTGCTTGTTGGGAAAACTGTTATCGAAGATGTATTAGCACCTGTACTCCAGGTATAAGTTGTTCCTGTTCCACCAACTGATAATGTTGTAGTATCACCTAAACAGATTGAATTATTACCCAAAATATTTACAATCGGATTTACTGTTCTATTAGCTACAGCTTGATCATTAAATAGATTTAAGTCGCCCGCTAATGTTGTATATGCGGTGAATGTATACGCTCCACCAATACTCATGTTAGCAGTACCAACAGTAAAGTTAGCTGTTGCACCGGCTGCTAAAGGACCAGGGAAAGTGTTTGTAATTGTTTGAGAATTCACACCACCAACATTAACAGTAACCGGAACGTTAGAAATAGAAGCGGAACCGAAGTTGCGCACTGTTACTACTACTTGCTCAGCAGCTGTATAACAACCACCAATGGTTGGAGTAACAATTGCAGTTACACCAGCATCTGTAGGAGATGCATTGTAGATATTAATATTATCTAGATGGAAATCGTATGATTCTAAATCATCAGTTGGACCATCTTGTGCTAAGAATGCAACGATGATATTCTGACCTGCATAAGCGCTTAAGTTAACAATGAAATTAGTAAATGTGGTTGTTAAACTATTTGTTGCACTTACTGTAAATATCGGGGTGTAGCTTAATCCGCAGTCGGTAGAAACCATTACACGAACCTTATCATCACTACCCATTGCACTATAAGTTGTTAAAGCACCTACTGCGGTGATAGCAGCATCGAATGAAATTTGAGAGTTAGCAGTTGCTGTGAATTTCGGACCAACAATCCATTCGTTACGGGTATTGGTTAATAGGTTAATACGAGCTGTTATGTTTCCTGCACCGTTTAATCCGGTTTGTGAAGTCCATAACGAAGTTGTACCTGTTGGAACAACTGATCCTGTTGCTTCACTCCATAACGGGAACATGGCAGTTAAGTTAGCACCGCTAAATCCTGTAAAGCTTACAGAAGTAGGTAATGGTGTTGGGCCAACAACAGTACGTGTTGCAATTGCCATAGTATCATTTACTAAATTTCCATCGCCGCTAAGTGCAGTATAAGCTTTAAAATTATAAATACCTGCAGTAGTCATATTAACTGTACCAACAGTAAAGCTTGCGGAAGATGCAGGTGCGATTGTTCCACTAAACGTAGCATTTGTAGTTTGAGTTGTAGCACCACTCACTAATACAGTTACAGGAATATTAGTTACTGGCAATGAACCATAATTGTTAAGTGTAACGACCATGTTTTCTGCCGCACCGTAACAACCGTTTAGTGCGGGCTTTGTTAATCCACTCACCCCAGCATCCTGAGGTAATGCATTATAAATATTAATATTGTCTAAATGAAAATCATAAGACTCTAAATCATCAATCGGACCATCAGTTGCAAGGAATGCAACAATAATGTTTTGTCCGGCATAAGCACCTAACGGAGCAACAAAATTTGTGAAAGTTGTAGACAAACTGTTTGTAGCACTTACGGTAAATACCGGAGTAAATGATACACCACAATCTGTAGACACCATAACACGCACCATATCATCACTACCCATTACACTTGGAGTAGTTACACTACCAACAACGGTAACTGCTGCATCAAATGTAATTTGGGAATTTGCAGTTGCTGTAAATTTCGGACCAACTAACCACTCGTAACGAGTATTAGTTAATAAATTAATTCGGGCAGTAATATTTCCTGCACCATTTAATCCGGTTTGTGAAGTCCATAACGAAGTTGTACCAGTTGGAACGATAGAACCTGTAGCCTCACTCCATAATGGGAAGTTAGCTGTTAAGTTAGCACCCGTAAATCCGGTGAAATCAACTTGAGTTGGAATTGTTGAAATTGGGAATACGGTACGAGTTGTAGTACCCATAGCGTCGTTAGGCGCATTTAAATCGCCTGCTAAAGAAGTATAAGCATTGAATGAATAAGTACCTGCAGTTAACATGTTTAAAGTAGCAACAGTAAAGTTTGCTGAAGCACCTGCCGCTAAAGGACCTGGATAAGTAGCGTTACTTGTTTGAGTAGCTGCACCTGAAACGATAACAGTTACAGGAATATTAGAAATAGAAGCAGTTCCGTAATTCTTAATACTAACCACTAAATTTTCAGCCGCACCATAACAACCGTTAGTAGCCGGACTAACTAAAAATGCAACACCTGCATCTGTAGCCACACCCGCTAATCCATCGAATTCATAAGCACCCATATCAGGGTTTGTGTTTGCATTTACACCGGCCTTAGGACGAGTAAAAGCATCGTGATCGATACCTGTAACTGTTGTAGTTACAGCGCCTGACTCGATTGGTGTAACAGTATTGTTCGCAAAGTTTAAATTTGTGTTGGAGATAAATGGAGCTCCTGTATTAACTGGAGGAACAGAAGCGTTATCATTAGTTGGATTATTTACCTGCGAAATCGCTGACCAGTTTGATAGGGTAGAATAATTTACAGTTCCAACACGCCCAACAAAATGCGCTGCATCATTAGTAACCATGTATGCATTATTGTTAATACTTGCATTTAAAAAATTATAACTTGTAGGGAACCACATTGCCATAAATACAGGCGTAGTTACGGTAGATGTTTGAATATTATTAAAAATGTTATTCTTAATCTCTAAACCTGTGATAGCTGTTGAAGTAACTACCAAAGCTGCACTATAACAATTGGTGGTACTTCCACCAACTAAGGCACCAAAAAGATTTATACTATTATAGAAAATTTTATGCCCTGTACCAGAAGTTAAACGAATACCAAATGCTTGAAAAGTTGTTGATGTAGAGTTGTAATTAGTTGTAATAATATCATAGATTACGTTGTTCACAACTGAATGGTTATTACCACCGGCCAAGTTAATACCGTAAGCCCCGTATCCGCTAGCGCTTGTTGACCAAATACCGTAAACTTTGTTACGCGAAATTGTAATTAAATTAGATGATGCTCCTAAAGTAGAAATACCGGCATTACTAATGCTTGTATTAGCCTTTAATTCAAAAACTTCATTTTGTGAAATGATTGAATTCGTAGAGTTATTTAATTCTATACCACGGAAGGTTAATTTCTCAGAAGTAATTGCAGAACCAATTATATTATTATTAATATTCAAATTATCTGCAGTATTAGTGGTAGTTCCACCAATGTACAACCCATAAAATGCCCTTGTAATTTCGCAGTTATTAACTGTGATATTATCGTAGTTATCACCAGTTGAGCCGGAAGTTAATGCTACAGCGTTTCCACCCGCAAACAAACCAAAACTATTAGCAACCGTACTACCGCTAAATCCATCATTACCCGGCGTACTACCGGCAATTTTACAATTAGTAATAGTATAATTCGTAGCACCTAATCCTAAAGTAGTACGACCAATTAAACGAACAGCAGCTGTTGCAGTTACTGTTGGAGAGTTTACATTTTCGATCGTTAAGTCGCGGTTTACCGGACCCCCAACAATATCACCATTAATGGTAATATTATCTGCACCATCAAACTCTAATACACCGCGTCCTGATGAAGGCGCGCCGCTGATAGAAGCAACCACCGTTGGGCGGATAATGATTGACGTGTAATTCGCTGAACCTTGTCCGCTCGCCACTAAAGGCGTTGGAGTTAAAGGCTCAGTGGTGCTGGCCGTTATATCAATAGTAATGGCCCCCGTGTGGGTACCTGCGTTAATAGCCGCAAACGCCGCATTAACGTTGGAGTAGGTTGCAGTAGAACCACCGGTTACTGTAACCTGAGAAAACAGTTTTACCGAAAAAATCGATAAGGCTGCCATCATGAGTAGTTGTTTTTTCATCTTTCTTTTATTTTCTATAACAACAAAGTTCCATATTAAATGTTTCAACAAATGGTTTATTTCAATCTTGATTTCTTTTCTATAATCTATTTTTTTACCATATTTAATTTGTTTTCAATACTTTAAATAATTTTAATTTACTATTCAAAACATATTTTGTAATTTGAATCGATTTAAATTATCGACGAATAAATAAATAACACGACAAAAAATTAAAATGAGTCAACAACTTGTTCATTTCATACAAAGTTTAGGAAAAACGGAAAAAAGATACATCCATCTTCACCTTAAAACTTTTTCCGGCAGCGATAATATTCTTTTGCATGACTTTCTTGAAATCGAAAAATCACTCAGTAAAAAAAAGTATGTGCTAAAAATAAAAGGTAATGGCACGCGTTTGTATTATAAATTATTGGACATTCTTTCCGATTATCACAGAGAGAATTTAAATAATAACAATATTGATTACGTCAACCTCAATCGCGCCAAGCTTTTGTTTCATAAAGGTTTTACGGAGGAGGCTGAAAAAATAATCGATAAAATTTTAGAAATCCCAAGCGATATCAATCATTTGGTGAAAGTGGAGGCGATCGAATTACGGCTCATGAATGCAGTGAACAATGGGCACATTTCTTATCTATCCTCCAATTTTGAAGGCGACAAAACCCGTTTAAAAACAATCTCCGATGAGTATACCAATCTTATCAACTACGAATTACTATGGGCTGCCTCCAAATACGAAAACTCTTCTTCTTACTTTTTTGAGAACAGAAATAATTACACCGAAAAACAATATGCTGATTTTTTAAGTAACGAAAATCAGGCCTTAAGTCCGCTCGCTAAGATACTATACAATAAAATAAAAGGTTACGAATCGATTAAAGCGAGGAATGTGGATGATGCCATTAAATATTCGAAACGCGCCATTGATATATTTGATGAGAACAAAGAACTCATTAAAACTAACACGATCGAGTTTTTAAAATCCATCCGGAACTACTGCATTGCTCTCAATCATAAAAACAAAGTGGATGAAGCTGAAAATTTTCTGATAGAAACGCAGAACAAATTAAATTCTGCCATCCTGCAAAAAAACATTGCCACAAAAATCGAAGCTTATACACTTTTCTCATTGATTCGAATCGATTTAATCATAAACGGAAAAAAATTAAAGCAGAGAGCCGAACAGATTGAGGAAGCGGAAAAAGAATTTATGCAATTAAGAGAATATTTACCGAAAGACCAGTTAATGGCTTCTACCTTTCAGTTTATATTATTCTATTTAAGCAGTGGTAATCCGCGAAAAGCCATCCGGCATATTAATTTTATACTTCGTGCTTCCGACAATACCAGAAAGGATATTCACGAGCTCGCCCTAATCGCTGAGTTGGTTGTACACTTCAAATTAGGGAATGTTGACTTACTTGAATCTAAGATAACTGCCTTAAAAAAATACTTGCAAAAAAATGAAACTGTATTTGGCTTCACGCAAACTATTCCTAATCACTTTAACAAACTGATTCGTGAACCGGAAGAAAACAAACATTACAAAAATCTATTGAGCGAAACCGAGCAAAACATGAAGGAAGAAAACAAAGAATTTTACCTCAACTTTAATCCGCTTCAATATCTTAAAAATTAAAAACCCTGATTCGGTAAATACCAAATCAGGGTTTTAATATGAGAGATCAAATTGTTATTCCTTCACTAATTTACCAATTTTAACTGCTCCGCTAGCGTTGTATACTTTATACATATACACACCTGAAGCAAAGTCTGACATTGATAAACGTGTTTGAGTTGACGTAATTTCCTTCTTCACCACTAATTTACCAACTGCATCATAAATCTCTACAAACATATTTTCACTTAAGTTACTTACCACAACGTTCACATCTGAACTAGTTGGGTTAGGGAATAAATTAATTCCGTTACTATTCACTAAGATATTTTCAATTCCGGTACAAGGAGAAACAGTTTGAAGTACTATTGTTGTATCAGTACATCCATTTGCATCTGTTCCAACAACTGTATAAGTAACAGTTACACTTGGTGAAACCGTAACATTAGCACCGGTACCTGCTCCACCCGACCAAGCATAAGTACTCGCACCACTAGCAGTTAAGGTTGCTGAGTTACCGGTACAGATTAAAGTATTACTTGTAACAGCAGTAACTGTTGGATTAGGATTTACAGTTTGAGTAAACGCTACACTTGATGAACAACTGTTCGTTCCTACACCTGTTACAGTATAAGTAGTTGTTACGGATGGTGTAACTGCAATACCTTGTGTAGTTGCTCCGGTATTCCAACTATAAGTTGTAGCACCATTTGCAACTAAAGTAGCGGTTGCATTTGCACAAATCGCAGCTGAAGAAGGTGTAACAGTTAATGATGGGCCTGCATTCACAGTAACAGAAACATTAGCTGTATCGCTACATCCTGAAGTAGTTCCTACAACCGTATACGTTGTATTTACAGTTGGACTATCTGTTGTGTTTGCACCGGTTCCTCCGGCAGGTGACCATGAATAGGTAGTTGCGCCGCTTGCTGTTAAAGAAACTGTTGAAGCTGCACAAACCGTTGCATTTACTGCAGAAGCAGTAATAGTTGGTGTGTTTGCTACCGTCGTAACTGAATTAGAAACTAAACAAGTTGCTCCTAAATCGTAAGTAACAGTGTGTGTACCTACACCGTATACATTCGGATCAAAACTTGTAACAGTTGTAGTACCACCATTAACAGTTAATGTTCCTCCGGTCGTAACAGGAACTAATGAACTTGTTAATGTAGTTGGTAAACAATAGCTCGCATTTAATCCACTGAATGAAGTATTTATTACACCTAAATCGGTAATAATAATTGTAGTAGAGTTAGTAGATGCGGCTGCGCTATAAGAATCTAATTGTATATAATAGGTTTGACCTGGAGTTAAGCAATATCCTTTAACTAAAGAAGAAAACTGAACACCTCCGTTGGCAGTATAATTAGGATCATCATCATTAGCAGCAATTAATGTTGCTGAAGCAGGAGCTGTTGGTGTTGCATTACCAATTAAATTGGTACATGATGCTGTTGCCCATATTGCCAATTGTGTATCAAAATTTGGTGTTTGAATAGTGATGTTACCTGATGCAGGCGCAACATAAGTAAACCACATGGTGTTATTTAAGGTACTGTTACACCAACCATTATTCACACCACAACCGGTTCCCGGAGGAACTACTTCACCACTTTGTGTTGTAGCACCAAATAAATTAACAGCAGCGTTTGTACCTGTAGTTAACGCTATTGGCGAACACACATCATTACCAGGGAATAAAACGTTAATAGATAATGTATTTGATGTAGCAGCAGAACATCCTGCATTATTTGCACTTGAATATAAATAAACAGTACCGGCAGGAGTTGCAGTTACGTTCGCAATAGCAGCCGTTGCACTTGGTACTGGCGTGTAAGGACCTGCAATATTTGTAGCTGTGTACCAAGCAATATTTGTACCGTTAGTTGCGGATAAAGTATAACTATTTACTGTTCCAATTGTAGTGCTTGTAACACCTGAAATAGTTCCGATTGTTGGAGTTAAAGCACAACCAACAGGACCCCATTGGTATACTTGTCCATTAGAAGGCGTTAATGTTGTTGAAAATGCAGCAGTAGCTGTATTAACTGTTCCAGTCGTTGATGTTGACCAGTTATTTACACCTGTTGACAATACCGAACGATTATTGTAATCAGTATTAGCAATACCTCTTAAACCTACCTGTGCTGTATTATTTGCAGTGGCAGTCGTTGTATAAACTCCGTAAACAACTTGAACAATGTTACTTGTTTCCACTAAACGTATTTGAAAACTCAAATCATCGCCTGTCGCGTTATATTTTCTATAATTGCTCCATTGCACAACACAAGTTTGATTTGGTGCTGTTCCAATAGTTTCTACTCTCAAGGATGAACCTGTTTGCCCTTGCAAGTCTCTTGAAAAAGCAGCAATTCTATTTTGTAGTACTCCGGGTGCAGTAGAAGTTGCTGATATAGCGTTATAAGATGAACTAGAATTAATATTTATTGGATTTGGAGTAATTGTAGAATTACCTAAACTTATCCAACCATTATTATTAATTGCAATCCTGTCAAAAACACTACCATTATAGGTAAAGTTAAATCCAATTGGAATACCAGGCCCGATTAAGGCGGTACCTCCTAATGGAATTCCTGGATCAATAAAGCGCTCATCATCGCTTGTAGTGCTTCCGAATACAGTACCGCCTGTGATTGCAGTAAAGCTGCCGGAAAATTGTGTAAATGTATAAGAACTTACTTGTCCGAATACACTAAACTGGGCTATAAGAAATAAAGCCCCTAAAAATTTAGTAAATTTTGATATCATTATATTGTTTTTAAAATGGATAACAAAATTAGGCCATTATTGTTTAGCTACCACTGATTTTTAGCAGTGTGTTGATAATTAAATGTTAAAACAACAAAAAAACCACCCCGTTTGCGGGATGGTTTTACATTTAAATTAGAATGGGATTAGATTATTTTAGTTTGAAAGCCTTTTTAACTTTTGGCACATAATCTAATTTTTCCCAAGTAAATAACTCCACTTTCTTAGTGATTGTTTTTCCACCCGGTACTCTGAATGTTTTATTTACTACCTCGTTCTTACGACCCATATGTCCGTAAGCAGCAGTTTCGCTATACATTGGTGTACGTAATTTTAAACGTTGCTCGATGAAATACGGACGCATATCAAATACCTGCTCAACAATCTTAGCTATTTCGCCATCACTCATTTTAACTTTTGAAGTTCCGTAAGTATTTACATAAATACCACAAGGTTTAGCCACTCCGATAGCGTAAGAAACTTGTACTAACACCTCATCGCATACACCTGCAGCTACTAAGTTTTTAGCGATATGACGCGTTGCATAAGCTGCTGAACGGTCTACTTTAGAAGGATCTTTTCCGGAGAAAGCTCCACCACCGTGAGCACCTTTTCCACCGTAAGTATCTACGATAATTTTACGGCCGGTTAATCCTGTATCACCATGCGGACCACCAATAACGAAGTTACCGGTTGGGTTGATATGATACGTGATTTTATCGTTGAATAATTTATGTAAAGTTGTTTTTAAACCTTTTAATACACGAGGAATTAAAATCGTCTTCACATCCTTCGTAATTTGCTCCTGCATCTTCGTTTGATTACCATTTGTAAAATCATCGTGTTGTGTTGAAATTACAATTGTATCAATACGCACCGGTTGGTTGTTATCGTTATATTCGATAGTTACCTGTGATTTTGCATCCGGACGTAAATATTTCATTTGCTTACCTTCTTTACGGATGGCAGCTAACTCTAATAATAAACGGTGAGCTAAATCCAAAGGTAATGGCATGTAATTATCAGTTTCGTTAGTTGCATAACCAAACATCATACCTTGATCACCTGCACCTTGCTCTTCTTTCTTTTTCTTATCCACACCCTGATTGATATCAGAAGATTGTTCGTGAATAGCAGAAAGGATACCGCAAGATTTTGCTTCAAACATATATTCAGCTTTGGTGTAACCGATTTTCGCGATTACATCACGCGCGATGTCCTGAACATCCAAATAAGCTTTTGATTTTACTTCGCCTGCTAATACAACCTGACCGGTTGTAACTAAAGTTTCGCAAGCCACTTTACTTTGCGGATCGATAGCTAAAAAGTTATCAATTAATGCATCTGATATTTGATCGGCCACTTTATCCGGATGACCTTCAGAAACTGATTCGGAGGTGAATAGATATCCCATAATTTGTTTTTAGAATTGAGGTGCTAATATACTATTTAAGGTTTGAAATCAAAAAGGGTTTTTTTAAGAAAATTTAAGCCTTCAAGTCCTATACGGCAAATCCTTTAGTTTTCGCTTTTCTTGCCTAAGAAAAGGTTATTGATGACAGACAATAACACATACAATAAAATAATAAAAGGAATGCCCATGTATTGAAATACCGACAATAACACAAGCGCCAAAATCAGAAATACGAAACGGACTTCATTTCCCTTCCATCCGAAATTTTTGAATTTTAAAGCGATGAGTGGTAATTCAGCTATTAAAAGATAACTCATGAGGATCACCAATCCGATTAATATTTTTTTATTGAGGATAACCATGGCGAGTTCCATGTTCGAATTCTCATCCACATATCCGTTTCTCAGATTCAATATCAATGGCAACGAACAAATCAAAATGGCATTAGCAGGAGTAGGAACGCCAATGAAAGAATCACTCTGACGGGTATCGTTATTAAATTTTGCTAAGCGTAATGCGGAAAAAACCGGAATTAAAAACGCACTATAAGACCAAGGATCATTCATATTATACCCTTCCCACAAAGCACCAAATCCGCTACTCGAATCCATTGGTAAATCCCATACATTACTCATGCGAATCATTTGAAACATCACCACACCCGGCACCACTCCAAACGTTACCATATCAGCCAGGCTGTCTAAATCTTTTCCAATTGCCGAACTAACTTTTAATAAGCGCGCAGCAAATCCGTCGAAGAAATCAAGCACGGCCGCTATACCAACTAAATAAGCTGCCCATACTAAATTACCATTAAAAGCTTGCACAATAGCTAAACAACCGCACACCAAATTACCGCATGTGATTGCATTAGGAATATGTTGTTTGATTTTCAAAACTGATGTAAAGATACTATTTATCAAATACGTTTCTCCATTAAACCTTGGCTTTTACTATATTTAAACCATGTTTAAAATAAACAAAAGTGGTATCATACTCTTAAGCTCTGTAACGCTGGTATTTCTTTTTGTTTGCGCGCGTGCCGTGAATCTGGATTTTACGCATGATGAAGCGTATTCCTTTTTAAACATCAAACAATTTTGGTACGCACAATTCTTATGTAACGCCAATTCGCATTGGCTTAATTCAGGCGCTATGAAAATCGCGTCTTTATTCGGTTTGGAAAGTGCGTGGGGATTACGTTGGTTCAGTTTGGCTTGTGCAGGCGGACTATTAACCTTAGCATATGGATTTATCAGAAAACTCGAAGACTACAGACTGCAATTTTTAGCCTTTACGGTTTTATGTTTAAATCCCTTTGTACTCGACTATTTTGTTTTAGCGCGCGGTTATGTTTCAGGAATGTTCTTCGAGTGCCTGGCATTTTATTTCTTTTTAAAACACAAAAAAGAAGGCTCCAATAAAAACGCATTTATTGCTTTAACTTCAGCAGGACTCGCCGCCGTTGCCAATTTCAATTTCTTTTATTTTTTGAGTGCTTTTTCCTTGGTGTTTTTTTATGAGAATTACTTTCAGAAGGGATTCGCTTTCTTAAAAAACAAAAACTTCTATTGGCATTTATTTATAGTCATGGGCTTTGCTCTTCTGGTTTTACGTGCGCTATTATTTATCAAGCGGTGTTCGAATGATTTATTATTAGGTACTACCAATTTATTTGAAGGCGTGTTTGCCTCAGCTATCGACAGTTTGTTTTATTTAAATTTGGGAGAGAAGAATTCGCTTTTAATTATTCCTGCCGTTTTGATGTTAGTCTGGCTGATTCTTTCGGTGGGAATCGGATTATTTTCCGGAAAGAAACACCAGAATCAAATCTATTTTTATGCTTCCCTTATTTTGGTCTTATTCCTAGGCCTGCAAATCATCAATCATGTTTTAGCAGGTGTGATGTATCCTTATTACCGTTCAGCACTTTCTTTATTTCCGCTTATTTGCATTAATCTGATTTGTTTTTGTAATTATGTATCACAACGCAACAAACCGCTTAATTATATTTTCCTTTTAACGGGAATTTTATTCGCATCCAACTTTATTAAAAACATACAGTTTACACATACGTTTGATTTTTATCATCAGAGCGAATCCAAACAGTGTTTTGATTTAGTAAAAAAATTAGGGGCTAAGAATGTTGGGATGTGTCACGAACATTTTGGCGTTTTCATCAATTACTATCAGCCCAGCGATGATTATAAATATCCTTTCAAAGGATCGCAATTAAACACCTACGATGAAAGTAAAGAGTGGGTGGAAAAAGATTTATTGGATGATATGGATTATTTGATTTTGTATCCGCCTTACAATTTATCCTATTATAAAAAACGTGCCATTAAATTTACCGCCATAAAAATGTATCCGATTACAAAGACGGTAGTTTTGAAAGTGAACTGAGGTTTTTGTGTCACGCTGAGACGCAGAGGCGCAGAGGTTTTTATCTCCCGCAGATATCGCGGATTATCGCAGATGGTGCCCAAAGGACGAGTGGGGTTAACTTTATATCAAAAAGATGTCTCGACTTCGCCCTCCTTCACTGCGCTACGGAGGATAAACTCGTCATGACATTCGTAATAATTTGTCATTTCGACCGTAGGGAGAAATCTTTTTCTGGAGTTCGCGCGGATTTGTATTCCGTGCGTTATATAAACGCAAATTGAAACATGGCACGGATTACAAATACGCGCCAACAGGAAAAACGCCCCTCGACAAGCTCGGGGACCGCGCAGCGGGTTTATATCAAAAAGATGTCTCGACTTCGCTCGACATGACAATCCATCTTAAACTTCCTTTGCTTATAAGAAATTACTTGAAAATAAAAAAGCTGCTCCAAACAAAGAGCAGCTTTAAACACAAATAAACTAAAACACCAACGGTGCTAATAGAACAATTACTTTAACAGTTCGCGGGAAATAACCAGTTTTTGAATTTCGCTGGTTCCTTCACCGATAGTACACAACTTACTGTCGCGGTAATATTTTTCGGCCGGGAAATCTTTTGTAAATCCGTAACCGCCGAAAATTTGTACGGCTTCTGTACTATTTCTCACGCATACTTCCGAAGCGTAATATTTTGCAATAGCGCCTTCTTTCGTCATTTTCTGACCTTTATTTTTTAAGTCGGCCGCTTTAAACGTTAATAATTCTGCCGCTTCACACTCAGTTGCCATATCTGCTAATTTAAAGCTGATGGCCTGGAATGTTGCAATGGCTTTTCCGAATTGGTGACGTTCCTTACTGTATTTCAACGCGCACTCATAGGCACCACGTGCGATACCGCAACTTAATGCAGCAATACTGATACGTCCGCCATCCAATACTTTCATCGCCTGAATAAATCCGTCGCCTTCTTTACCTAACATTTGGCTTTTATGTACGCGGCAATCTTCGAAAATTAATTCAGCTGTTTCGCTCGCACGCATACCCAATTTATTTTCTTTCTTACCCGATTTAAAACCCGGTGTACCTTTTTCAATGATAAACGCACTCATACCGTGACTGTCGCCCTTTTCGCCGGTGCGAACAATCACAACAGCAACATTTCCTGTAATAGCATGCGTGATAAAATTTTTACTGCCGTTAATTATGTAATAATCTCCATCCTTGCGGGCAACGGTGTTCATCCCTCCGGCATCAGAACCTGTACCTGTTTCGGTTAAACCCCAGGCTCCAATCCATTCGGCGGTAGCTAATTTTGGTAAATACTTTTTCTTTTGCTCCTCATTACCGAAAGCTAAGATATGACCGGTACATAAAGAGTTATGAGCCGCCATCGATAAAGCGATAGAGCCGCAAATTTTTCCTAATTCAATAATAGCAGTTACGTATTCGGTATACGATAAACCTGAACCGCCATATTCAGTTGGAACTAAAACGCCCATAAGGCCCAGTTCACCTAATTTTTTAAATACATCAACAGGAAAAGTTTGCGCTTCATCCCACTCCATCATTTGCGGATAGATATGTTCTTTTCCGAATTTACGAATCATATCAGCAATCATTTGCTGATTTTCATTGGGCATAAAGCTCATGCCAACTTGTTGTTCTAATACTGTACCAGACATGTTATATTATTTGAATGTGATTTTAATTTTTCTTTTCCTTTTAAAAATTCAAGTTCAACGATGAATGAGAAACCTGCTACTTGCGCACCCGACATTTTTACCAATTCGGCAGCGGCAGCGGCAGTACCACCCGTTGCTAAAAGATCATCATGAATCAATACCTTCCAGTTTTTCTTCAGGGCATCTTCATGAATTTCGATAGCAGAAGAACCGTATTCTAAATCATATTTAAAGCTCAACGTTTTGTACGGTAATTTTCCGGCTTTACGAACTAAAACAAATGGAACATCCAATTTGTTCGCCATTAAAAAACCAAACAAAAAACCGCGACTTTCAATTCCGATGATAGCATCCGGTTTCACAGGTGTTTGCGCAATCATTTCTTCCACCATACGTGTACATAATTTTTGATTCTCGAAAAGTGGCGTAATGTCTTTAAACAAAATGCCCGGCTTAGGAAAATCAGGAATGCTTCGAATGGTTTGGTTTATTTCTTCACGCAAATTCATGCATGACAAAACTATTAAATTAATTCCGAATTATGCAGCTTAGACGTCGTAATTAAAGTAATTTTATAACACTGTATTTCAATTATTTAAACAATTTTTAGTGATTTTGGGTACTGTAATAAATGTTAAATATAAAATACTCATTTGTAGGGTTAGATTTTTTGGTCAATTCGCTAATTATCACTATTATTGCTACTTGTTAGCGAAATAATGCTGACAAATTTTTTAACGATTATGAAAAATTTAAAAACACTTTTAGTTGTTGCCATCATTGGTTTAAGCTTAAACTCTAACGCACAGTTTTCACGTTGGTGGTATCAGTTTTCTGCTAAAATGCGTCAAACTCCATGGGTAGTTGGTGGCGGTTGGAATGTTGTAGATGATGACGGTCGTCCATTTAAAAGTTTATTCGATGTAAATAAATCTTGGAATATTCCTCCTTATCCGAGTCGTTTGTTCTGTCAAAAAGTTTTAGACAAAGAACAAGGCTGGAGCGTTGAACTAGGTGTTGCTTATAACCGATATGCCGGAGGTAACCGAATCAATAATAACGACGTTATAAGCGCAGGACAAATGTATATTGGTGTTGATGCAGCAGCGATTTATGATTTTAATAAATTATACGACTTAAACGCTTTGATGTTTAAGGATCAGGAAATTTTCCAACCATACGCACACATGGGATTGGGTTATACTTATCGCGCACACGGTCCTTATTTCCATACCGCTTCTTTAAACTTAGGTTTAGGATTTAATGTGTGGGTTTACGAAGGATGGGGAATCCAAGTTCAAAGTGTTTCAAAAATTGCATTGGCAGGTCCGTTTATTAAAACAGGAGCAAACTACATGCAACACTCTATTGGTGTAGCTTACAAATTCCAACCGGCTCCTATTTCATTAGGAAAGCGTTACAAATTCAAAAAGCACGAAATTAAAAAAGCGCTTTAAGCATAAAAGAATAGTAAAAAGCCTCGCTGAAAACAGCGAGGCTTTTTTGTTTTGTGCTCCGTCTTTTTCAACTCACCCCCGGACTCACTTTGTTCGTCCACCCCCTCTCTACTTGGGTAGAGAGGGGGAAATTCAGTCGTGGCACTATGATGCTTATCTAGCAACGGACAGCCTCTCCCCCTGCTAAGATCCTGTCCCGAACTTGATTCGGGAGGGAGTCCGCGAGCTTTTCGCCTCGCGGGAGGGGGTTTAACTTTAAATTACTTTATATAAAACTACTCCGTGCTCTCTAATCCTCAAAAACTCTGTGTTGAAAAAAATGTCTCGACTCCTCCCGATAGCTATCGGGACGACATGACATTCGATAAAAAACCATGAAAATTTAGTTCTCTAAACTTTTTAGCCATGGAATTTTTTTATTTTTACTCTCTTTTTAAAAAATTGAATTTACGAAAGAATATATTCAGCTTTTTAAATTCACTGCTGCTTTGCTTCGTTCTCTTTCTGTTCTCTTCCATCACCAAAGCACAAGTGTATCCTGTGCAGGTAAGTACACAACTCATCCCGCCCTACAGCGGCTACCTTCCCGATTACACCGACCCTTCCTCCGAAAAATTAAAAATCATTTTACAGTTCAATGATTTCTTAACGCCACAATACAACATCAAATTAAAACTGGAAATAAAAGGTAACGGTTTCACCATCGTCACCAAACAACTTTTTAATCCGCCACCCATTGTCTTGCAACCGGGCATTCCCACCATCATCAGTGGTGTTGATCTGGCGCCTTATCTTAATTCTTCTAACCTCGATTTCATTGGCATTAATCAAGCGCAATATGAAAACAGAATGGCGCTCCCCGAAGGATTTTATTCCATTTGCGTGACTGCTTATGATTATTATAATCCGGGAAAAATTCAAGTGAGTAATCAAAGCTGCAGCAATGCCTGGTTCACGCTTAGCAATCCACCTTTTTTAAATCTTCCGCTCTGCTCAAAAAACATTACTCCGCAAGTTCCGCAAAACATCGTGTTTCAATGGACACCCGTTAACATCGGTTCTCCTAACAGTGCCACTAGCACAGAGTACGATTTCGAATTATGGGAAGTGCGTCCCGATTCTTCTGTTAATCCTAATCAAATTGTTTTAAGCACAGCGCCAATTTATAGTACAACTACCAACCTCACTTTAATCAATTATGGTATTGCCGAACCGCCGCTTAATTTATACATGAAATATGTGTGGCGTGTACGCGCGCGCGATTTAAGCGGAAGAGATTGGTTTAAGAATAATGGTTACAGTCAGATTTGCACGTTTGTCTATGGAAATTTAAGTTCTGTATTGGGGAATGCGCTCAACTTAACACTCAACGCGAATGGCATTACGCATCGCATGGGACATTGTACCTGGAACACGCAAAGCATTTACACCAATTATAAATTACAAGTCAGAAAACAAGGCACACAAAATTGGTTTGACTACAATACCTCCGGCAATTTTGAAAAAGTAAATAATCTGGAGCCTAACACCGATTATGAAGCGCGCGTGCGCGGAGAAGGCAGCGCCTTAACCGGTGATTGGAGTAATGTAGCTAGCTTCCGAACACTGAGCGAGCCGGTGTATGGTTGCGGCGATCAAACTTTTACACCCGATGCTTTTCAGGCGCAAGCATTACCGATTAGCAAAGCAGTTCCCGGTTTAATCATACAAAGCGGACAATTTGAAGTAAAGGCCTCTCAAATTACACCTAACGGTCCGCAGGGCTGGTACAGTGGAAAAGGAACAGCCGAAGTGTACGGATTTCCAATAGCTGTCAAATTCAATAATATTTACATTGATGATAACAACCGTCATCAACAAGGCATCATTGAAGCTTTAACCGAAGGCATCACCGCCTGGACCCAGCAATGGGATAAAGAATTTGCAGAAGCGAATCCCTCTGTTGTTCCCGGAAAAATCGACAGTATTTGGGTGAGCGGTAATCAGATTTGCGTGAAGATACAAGGTGATGATTCTTGTTTTACCATGCCGCCCAATCAAAACATAGTGGTGGTGCGTGACGGAGAAGGCAATCAATACAACGTACAGACCACACCTCCACCGCCAAAAATTACCGGTCCGTTTAATTATATCACGTATGGAAATGATAACATCGATGCCAAAGACAGTTGCATTGTGCACTTCGAGCAGAGCAGCAATCAGCAATTTGGTTTCGATAAAAAACAATACGCTGCCTGGCTCAATAATTACGAAACCATCAAATTAAACAATGGAAAAACTTATTATGTTCCTTATAAGAGTATTGGCGAAAATGCGAATGACAAAGTAAAAGCGAACATAACTATAAAACCATTCGATGAGAATAAATTAAGTTTCAAAACCAGGGGCGGACAAACCTGCGTGCATACCCCGGCGGGAGCGAACAGCTATGAAGTAACGGTGCCGGCGGATGCAGGTTGCGTCTACGCGTATTATGATGCCAAAAAAATCGGGAAGCTCAATGTCGTCACCTTAAAACAACAGAACCGAAAACTAGTATTAGTTCCGGTTAACAATGCCGCTTTAGGTGTAAGCAATGTACAAAGTGAGTTGAATAAATTATTCAGACAAGCCAATGTGAATTGGTCGGTAACCACTAAGAGTAGTTTCAATTTTAATTTAGGAAATGACGGATTAGAGGAGGCGGATGCGAATTTATTAAGCAAGTACAGTACGGAGATGCGTGCCTTGCGCGATGCTTACAAAAGCCACGACAGTTTATATGATAAGGAAGCTTACTACATTTTTGTAGTGAGTAATTTCAGAGACCCAAGCATTAAAGGCTACATGGTGCGCGGACGCGGATTAGGATTTGTAGCCGCGAATGCTTCCATTAAACACCTCGCGCATGAATTAGCACACGGCGCATTTGGATTAGAACACACCTTCCCTGCCATTGCCCAAAACACCAGCAACAATTTAATGGATTACAAAGAGCAAGGCGTGGAATTGAGTGCCATGCAGTGGGAGGAGATGCATAGTTCGCAAATGCTGTTTAACTGGTTTGATACGGAGGAGGATGCGGCTTTATCTGAGGCTGATTTTGCGAAATGGTTACAAAATATAATAGGACTTAATTGTTATAATACTTACAAAAATTACAATGGCATTATTCCCGAATGCACTTGGAACAACAATATTTTGAATGCCATGCCGGATGGTGGTTATGGATGCGCGTTTGCTTGCGGTATATTGGATGGAGTATTTCTTACTATCAAGGATGCGGTTAACTTAGTAGATCTAATTAACTGTTGGACACCCCTTGGCTACAATACGACTACCTCCGGTTGTGCATTAACTAGGGAAAAAACAATCGAGACTATAAAACTTGTCAGGGAAATTTGTGGCAGTTCCGAAGGCTATAAAAAAATATATAATGAATTAGCAAAATCTTTAGGCGGTTGGGCTAATTCTACTTTTTGTGGTGATAGAACCTGTGCCTACAATCAAGGCAAATTGGTGTTTGACATTGTTTCTTTGTTTTATGGTGTTGGAGAAGTAAAAGCTGCCTTATCTACCGGGATGGCCGGAGCAAAAATCGCAAAAATCATTGCAGAGGTTGACAAAACAGCGGTTGCCGTTTCCAAAGCATTTACTTCGGTAAGTAAAAGCGTAATTAAAACGGCTGCCGGACTTCAATTATGTCTCAAATTAAATGGTAATCCAAACTTTGTTTTAGCCACTATTGATGTAACAAAGAAAGCCATCAAATTCAATAATGCGGAATTACCAAGCTCTGTGCAAGGAACCATAATTGGAAAACTTGATAATGTAACTTATGTAGAAGATATTACCGGCGCAGTTAAAAAAGGAGATATTGAGATAGTTCAATATGACGCCGGAAATAACACTGTTGTTGCTGGATATAGGAAAGCTATAAATAAAATTTATAAAAATGTTACTTATGAAGATTTCTCAAAAACCATCTCTAACGCCACTAATGCTCAAACTCATTTAGCTTATCAATTATGGGGAGAAAATAAATGGAATGAATTGTATGGTTTGTTTACTAATAATAACATTAATGTTTATGAAGGAATAATATATCCACCCTTTGATGGTTTTATAAGTAAAACTAAAAACAAAATACCAGTTAACTTTGAAATAGACCGCCGTGGTGGTGAAATAATTAATGGTCAATTTATAGATGGAGGCTCATTTGTTTCAAAAAAAGGCGCCTCTTTTACGAGTAGATCTTTACCGCAAAGCGCACTTTCTAAACCCTTAAAAAAATACAAAGTGATAAAGGAAATTCCAAATGTAGATGAAGGAGCTGCTATACCTTGGTTCGGTGAAGCTGGACTAGGCACTCAATATAAACTTCCATACAGTATTGATTATTTAAAATCAAATGGATACATTGTAGAAATACCTTAAGCATCGAAAATGACTAAATTAGAAATTCCAGCGACCGAAATATTTAAAGGCAACCATGATTCCTTTTACAAATCTTCTCATAAAATATCAATTGGAGACGATAGCGCTATTGAAGTAAATTATACCGACTATAACCAAAATTCTTTATTGAATCCACGTCAAAATGATCTAGCAATAATTAATGAATGGAAAAAAAATACGAAACTCCAATTTCACAACAAAGATATCCCTACATATAAAGGTAAGTTTAACCTCCCATTGCAATATTGTATTATAAACCACAATCACCAAAATTTCTTATTAATTATTGGAAGTGAAGAACTGCAACCAATGTTATATAGAATATGTGTTGAAGAAATTTGGAAATTGTAAAATCATATACTTTTTTGAAAAGGAATTATCAAATACTTGAACTTATTGGTATTGTAAGAAATTTTATTGTTTTTTTTTCATCCCTCTGTCATGAATTCTACTGGTTTTTTGCAATTATTATTATGATATATAACTATGAGCAATCACTAATTAATCCTCTATGAAATTGCCATAGATAATAATTTTATTAATCTAGTAAAACAAACTGCATTACCATGGTAGAAATAAAACTAATTAGAGAAACCTATTCATTACTTATTGAAGCACTAAAAAAAGAGGTAAATTTAAACGCAATTGCATTAGACTACTATAACTACATAAATGATAATAAGGAAAAGTTTAATAATTCATACGACAACCTAAACATTGAAGAATTAAAACAATTTATTATAGAAGCGAATCGATATTCGGATGAATTTTGCTTTTCGGATAAAAACAGAAGCGAAATTAAATTATTAATAAACAACATTTATTCGTATTTAAAGAACTACTAACCCGCATTTGAAACTTATAATTAATAAGGACTACAATTACAGTTTGTTTCGTTTTAATAACAAATTCTATCTATCCGTTATATGCGGAAGTATTGCCCTTTATGAAGTAACTATTGAGTTGACAAAAGATGAAGAAGCTGAATACCTAAAATCAGGTGAATCCCTCATTGATAAATTAGCGGCAGAAATACGATCAAATTCCAAAAGATTCGCCGGGAGATTTATTGAAAATTTTCAAAGATGATGAAGGAACTGGTATTAAAGAATATTGACAGTTTAATAATTTTAATTAAAGAACATTGTGGTAACTATCCCGCTCATTTATACAATTGCGACTTCTTAGTAAATGAATTCCTGAAATTAAAAAGTGCTCTTGTCAACAATTCAGAAGACTTAAAAAATTTAATTGAATGGAGTGTGTGGTTCGCACCAAGAATAATATATGATGGAATCAACAATAAAGAAGCTCTAAGAAAACTTGAGGAGTTAAATGAACTTCTGAAAAAATATGTTTGATAATAAAATATTTTTAAGTTTTAATACTGCTAAAAAAGTTGTCGAATCTTATTTAAACCAACATTTAAATAATTTTGTGATCAATGAGGCTGAAAATTACGGCATGAGTTTTTCAATCATTTTTTCTTACAATAACAAAATTGTATCACTATTAAGCGATAGAGGTGATTTAACTTACAAGCTAATTATTAATAATATTGAAATTAACCTAGTAGGTTTTGAACCTTTATTAGTAAACATAGAATGGTTCAGTGAAAAAAATATTCTTTTTGTATTAAACACTATTAAAAGATATCTTGAAACTCTTTCGAATTAACATCATATCAACAAAGCGTTCATTCTATTATTTTGCGTTAACATTATAAATACTACCCCTCTGTCACTACGTGACATCTCCCCTTAGTAAGGGGAGAACTAGCAGCACGTGTTTTAATTAACTGTATTTTACACCTCAGCATTAGTATTCCAATCTCTTCGCATAAATTAATTTATTAGATAAGTTTATCTTTCTCCCCCTTGCTAAGAGCCTGTCCCGTCCCGATAGCTATCGGGAGATTCGGGAGGGAGTGCCCGAAGGGCGTGGGGTCCTGACACATTAGACAGTTCAAACCGGGAGTGGGTCATGTTACACTAACCCCTCTGTCACTGCGTGACATCTCCCCTTAGTAAGGGGAGAACTAGCAGCACGTGTTTAATTAGCTGTATTTACACCTCAGCATTAGTATTCCAATCTCTTCGCTTAAATTAATCTCATAGATAAGCTCATCATTCTCCCCCTTACTAAGGGGGAGTGCCCGAAGGGCGTGGGGGTCCTTACACATTTACACAGCTCATACCAGGAGGGGGTACACCCCCTTATCAGAAAAACCGTATCCAATTTTTTCACTTTCTGTTTTTACTACAATTTATAGCAATCAATCTTTCATCTATCACTTTAATTTTGTCTGCATGTCTACTCAACTCTATAACAAAAAAGAAATAGAAGGCTTTCGAAAAAAATTACGAACCAAATCTACATACGCCGAATCGGTTTTGTGGCGCTCTCTTAAAAACAGACAAGTGGAAGGGAAAAAATTCAGGCGACAATACAGCGTTGGAAATTACATTCTCGATTTTTATTGCCTGGAAGAAAAATTAGCCATTGAACTCGACGGTGCACATCATTTTACGGAAGAAGGAATTAAACACGACCAAATACGGGAGGAGTATTTAAAGAGTATAGACATTCGCATAATTAGATTTGAAAATTCCGCTGTTTTTAAATTCCATGAATCCGTATTAAACGAAATCAAAAATAATTTCAGAATAAATAAAAAATAATATTTTTACACCTCATTTAAGTTTAATTTTTAAAAACAACTATATGAAACAATTATTAACATCCTGCTTTGTATTAAGTTTTATTTCACTCAGTTCACAAAATATTAAAACAAAAATGTGGACCATGCAATACGAATATCTTCCAACGGTACTACCTGATTCCAAATACAACACCTATAAAATATTTCCCGAATCGCATGCAACCGATGGTGTTCCTTTAGACGGAAAATATATGTACGTTGCCGAACAATATATAGGTGGATTAAAAAACATTACAAAACCTGATGTTAAAGGTGGAATATTAATTGGCGGAATGGTTGTTGGTGGTAAAGAAGTAAAAAGCACGCCTGGCGAGCAAACCCAAGATCTAACTATTAATGTATCTTTTGGTAATATTGAAATTGTAGACAAAGTAGATTACAATTCCCCAACTACAAATCCACAAACTAACGCCACTGAAAATTTATTCGCTTCTAAAATCAGATTCAAATTTGAATACTCAATTAAAGTAACCGACCAAAAACAAAACAAAGTCATATTCGATACTACAATCAATGAACCAAAATTAACGGTATATCCTCAAGATTTTAAATATAATGCATACGGCGATAAAGCCGGCGCACGCGGATTTGCCAGCAAACCGGAATTAGATTTAGACTATAATCAAAACTCAAAAAACCTTTATGCTTTAGCCAAGAAAACTTTGGTTAAGAATTGCATGGATCAAATGGCAATGATTGTGACATCAAGATATGGTTATAAGTCGGAGTCTCTTTCAATACATTACTATTGGGTGAAGTCGAAAAATAAAATTTTTGATGCTTGCGACACAACCGTTGATCTTATGCGTGCTATTGTTGACACCATGGAAACAAATATAAAATACAATCGCCATCTTAATTGGCATTGTACCAGTGCCAAATCCAATGCGCTTAAACTTATTCGTATTTGGGAATCAATGCTTAATGACAGCAAATATCACTCTGAATTTAAAGACGAAAAAGATTTAAATGAATTTAAAGCCAAAATGAGAAGGAATTTGGTTCTGGCTTATTTATTCAACGATGATTTTGAAAAAGCCATGAATTACTACAGCATCATCGAGAAAGAAACTAAGTATTTTACCGGAAATAATTACGCTACGGATGAACCAATGAAAATTTTAAAAAAATTAGTTGAAAGAGAAGCCTTGAATTACAATAAACACAAAGTCTTTTTTGGATTTCAATAAATTCTACGAATAAAAGTATTTCTTCTGAGTAAATTAACGTGACAACTTTGTCACGAACCGCGCTATACCCCTCTGTCACTACGTGACATCTCCTCCCGATATGAAATCGGGACAGGCTCTTATAAAGGGGAGAACTAGCTGCACGTGTTTTAATTAGCTGTATTTTAAACCGCAATTTTAGTATTCCAATCTCTTCGCAAAATAAATCTCTTAGATAAGTTCATCTTTCTCCCCCTTGATAAGGGGGAGTCCGGCGAAGCCGGGAGGGGGTCATGTTACACACCGGGCGTGGGGGTCCTGACACATTACACAGCTCAAACCAGGAGGGGGTCTTGATACACCCCGGGCGTGGGGCAAAAAAAATCCCGGCTATTAACCGGGACTCCTTAATTCTTATACTT
>JAEUTQ010000043.1 GCA_016787445.1 Bacteroidia bacterium | reverse complement strand
TGAAACCAGAAATAATCCATCCCTTTATGGCGTCTATAGCGGCGGGGATCACCTCTTCCCATTCCGAACAGAGAAGTTAAGCCCGCCTGCGCAGATGGTACTTGGCCTAAAGCCCGGGAGAGTATGTCGATGCCAATTTTAAAAAGAAAAACCCTCGTAGTATTACGGGGGTTTTTTGTTTTGTGGCATATATTACAAAATAAATAATGCCATTTACGATAATCTAATCGTAGCGCGTGAAATAACTCTTTTTGTCAAAACTAAACTTATCCGCTATTAATTTGTTTAACGGTTATTAATTAATGTGAAAGAAACTATTTGTTTGAAAATAGTTTCCTAAGTTTGCAAACCGAATTTTATTACTATGCTAAATCGTATCATTCTATTACTTCTTATAATTCCACAATTAATTTTCTCACAAGAAAATCCTACTAATCCAAATCAAAAATTCACCATTAGTGGCTATGTGAAGGATGGTAAAAACGGTGAGGCTCTTATTGGAGCTTTAGTTTATAAGAAGGATACTCAATTGGGTTCTTCCACCAACGAATATGGTTTTTACTCTCTCACGCTTCCTGCAGGAAAACATACTTTACTCATCAGTTTTGTAGGTTACACAAGCATTATGCAGGAAATTGATCTTACAAAAAATACCACACTCAATTTTGAGCCTAAAGAACAAGGCCGCGATTTACAAGAGGTAGAAATTACAGCTGAAGCTGCAGATAAAAATGTAAAGAGCATGGAAATGAGTGTTGCAAAATTGGATATTAAACAAATTCAAAAAATGCCGGCATTACTAGGTGAAGTGGATGTGATTAAAACAATTCAACTTTTACCCGGTGTGACAACCGTTGGTGAAGGCGCAAGTGGATTTAACGTACGTGGTGGAAATATCGATCAGAATTTAGTGTTGCTAGACGAGGCCCCGGTTTATAATTCTTCGCACTTATTCGGATTTTTCTCGGTGTTTAATCCGGATGCGGTAAAAGATGTGAAATTGATTAAAGGAGGTATTCCTTCTCAATATGGTGGACGTGTTTCTTCTATTCTCGATATTCGTATGAAGGAAGGTAACAATAAAACCTACGAAGTGAATGGTGGAATTGGAACTATTTTTAGTCGCTTAGCAATTGAAGCACCAATTAAAAAAGATAAAGCTTCTTTTATCATTGCGGGAAGAAGAAGTTATATTGATGTTCTTGCTAAACCTGCGCTTAAAAAACGTCAGCCTGAATTGGCGGATGCTAAATTTTACTTCTACGATTTAACGGCAAAAATTAACTGGAAGATTAATGATAAAAACACTGTGTTCCTAAGCGGATATCTCGGACGAGATGTGTTTGGTGCCGGTTTTACTTTTAATTGGGGAAATACAACAACTTCTCTCCGCTGGAATCACATCTTCAATAGTAAATTATTTATGAATATGACTGCATTCTATAGTAATTATGATTATCAATTAGGATTCAAGCAAGAAGGAACCAGTCAGAAATTCGAATGGAAGTCAAATATTATTAATTATAGCGTAAAACCTGACTTTGCTTACTATTTAAATAGTAAAAACACAATTCGCTTTGGTGTACAGGCTATTTATTTTGATTTCGTACCGGGTAGAGCAGCTGTTACGGATAATAAAAGTAACACCATAAATATCAGTCTCGAAAATAAGCGCGGAATCGAATACGGCGTGTATTTAGGAAATGAACAAAAACTTTTACCGCGCTTAACAGCTGAATATGGTATCCGTTGGAGTTTCTACAATTACCTGGGTGAAGGAACCGTGTATTATTATCGCGATACTATTCCAAATGAAGAACGGCCATTAGAACGCGAAGAAAAGGCTAAAAGCTGGGAATCGATTAAATTTTACCACAATCCAGAGCCTCGCTTAGCTCTTAATTACACGATTGATGATAAAAGTTCTATTAAAGCCAGCTACAACCGGATGGCTCAATATATACAGATAGTTTCTAATACCGCGGCGAGCACACCGTTAGATGTGTATACTCCGGTAACGAATAATATTAAGCCATTGGTGGCCGACCAAGGTGCTATCGGTTATTTTAGAAATTTTAAAGAGAATATGTACGAAACATCTGTTGAGATTTATTACAAGTACATGCAAAATCAATTGGATTATATTGATAATTCCGACCTTCTCTTAAATAAATATTTAGAAGCACAATTATTACAAGGATTAGGACGAGCCTACGGAGCAGAAGTTTACTTGCGCAAAACAAAAGGAAAATTGACAGGTTGGTTAAGTTATACTTATTCTAAAACGGAGCGTTTAGTGCGCGGTATCTCTAATGATGAATGGTTCTTTTCGAAATACGACAGAACACACATGGTGAACACTTCTGCAACCTACGATTGGAAACGCTTTAGTTTCTCGGCTAACTTTGTTTATTTAAGCGGAACACCGGCTACTTTTCCAAATGCTAAATTACAATTGCAATCGGTTAATATTCCTTACAATACAGAAAACAAAAGAAACAACTATCGTAATACGCCTTATCACCGTTTAGATTTGGCTGTTACTTATAATTTAACACGTAACCCTGAGGCAAAGAAACGTCATTCGGTGGTAGTGAGTGTTTACAATGTTTACAACCGCAGAAATGCTTTCTCAATTTACTTCCGTACAAAAGAAGGGGAGCCTATGCAAACAGAGGCTGTTCGTTATTCTGTGATCGGTACAATCATTCCTGCATTAACATATAATTTCAGATTCTAATTATGAAAAGATTTAGCATATTATTTAGTATTGTCCTTTCAATTGTATTTACTTCTTGCGAGGATGTTATTCAAGTTGAACTTGACAAAGGTGAAGATTTGGTTGTAATCGACGCATTTATAAATGGAAATAAAACCAATCAAAAAGTAAGGCTTACGTATACGGATGATTATTTCAGTTCTAAAAATCCTCCCGCTATAATTGGAGCAACCGTTAAGTTAACGGATTTATCGAATGGCAAAATTTATAATTTCACAGATATCAATAATGGGGATTATATCTATACGCCAACAGCGTCGGATACAATAGTACATTGGTTTCATAATTATAAACTTGAAGTCACTTACAATGGTAAAACCTATAGTTCAGTCACTGAATCGAACCGTACTGCGAAATTAGACAGTATTAGCGCTAAATATGAAGATGGTTCCAGTATTTTCGCATCTGAACCCGGATACTATTGTGTTTTATGGGCACGTGATTTACCAGGACCTAAATCCGATTATTACTGGGTAAAAACTTCAAAAAACGGAATTCCATTTAATCAAAGCAATCAAATTAATATTGCAATTGATGGAACTAATGGAAGTGTTCCATCTGCTGATACCTTGTTTTTTACGCCTCCGATTATCACCAATATTACGCCATTCGGTGAAGTTTATGAAGTTGGCGATTCATGCTCAGTGGAAATACACGCAATAACAAAGGAAACTTACTTCTTTTTAGTACAGGTAATCAATCAAACAAATAATTCAGGATTATTTGCTACGACGCCGGAAAATGTGAGAACTAATATTATAACTCCGGATGGTGCTACCAAAGGAATAGGATGGTTTAGTGTAGCAAATACCTCAGTTGGTTGGAAGAAAATAAAATAATTACCAGGTTTTAATTTGTAATGAGGCGGCTCCTGTTTCTTTGTCGCCAGAAAACAGAATAATTTTATCATCAGCCACTTTATAAATTATTGGGTGGTTGTATTTACTGCATTCCAATATTGTTTTTTTCTCAGCACCTTTTAGCCCGATTCTGACATCGTGAAATGTTTTTAGTCCGCTGATTAAATTGGAGGTCGATAAAATCCATTTCGGGTTTTTCAAATCATCCTTTCCGAAATGCGTTTCCATATCACTTACCGGCCATTTATATAAAAACTTATCAAATTCATTAACGCTTGCTAATTCTATTTTTCCGGTTAAATCTTTAGGATCACTGGAGGTAAATCCTTTCAAATTGCTTAATGGTAAATGTAATTTATCAGCATACAGTTCTAAACCTTCCTCACTAATAGAAAGTGTATAATTAAAACTGCTTTCATACAAAAAGGTAAACTGATTGTTCAATGATTTGTAAACCGAACATGCAGCTTTGTATTCTCCATTTCCTGTTTTATTTAATTCCTTTACTTTCACATGATAAGAGAAAATCTCTTTAGTTACTGACTTGTTTGCAGCAAACACAAACGGAATGGTTTTTTCCAGCCTTTGAATATTTTCACATGTACTATCAATCACAGTGAAAAAATAATTGTTTTGTTTATCGAGATTTTTAAATGTGGATTTTCCGTTTTCAAAATCAATTTGCTCATCCGTATAGGCATTTCCGGTTACTAGTAATGTTTTGTTTTTCGTGTCATAATGGTGGGCATTATAGATAAAACAACGGGCATCTCCTTTCGGATTCAATTTTATTCCTTTCAAAACGGTTCCAGCCTTTGCGTCAATTTTTAATACCCATTGACCTTTTTTCTCACCCGAAATAATGTTCACATAAACAAATACGAAATCATTATCTGCATAAAATACATGGGTTGTGTTAATGTTCCGTTTTTCTAAAGGCAATTGCCAGGTTTGCTTATATTCAAACACTTTCTTTTCATCGGCAACAGTATATTTATTCAGAAAAAACTGACGACCTAAGCTGTCCTCAGAAGCACGTATAGTGTAAGTTGAATTCCTGTATGTGTAAATTTCGTTTTCAAAAGTAGTGAGACTGTTTATTTTATTGGATTCAAATGGCGCAGACTTCACAATTAATCTCAATGAATCGTTATACCGGATTAAAACAGCTTGATTCTTGTTATTGGCTTTTTGTAAATAGAAGTTTAAGTAGCCATGTAAAGTGTCTACACTTATGTCGAGATAATTTTCTGCTTTTTCTTTTTCGAGAAAAGTTTTAGCAGAATCCATTTTATTCAAGCCAATATTAGTCTTGTACAGTTTAAAATTTAATCCTGCCTTGTCTGATTCAAGTCCGAATACATAGATAGAATTTCTAAAACTTATAGAAGAAGCATTCAGGATGTTTTTCTTGACACTTTGAGCGTTTAAAAAAAACGGAATAAATAATATGTATAGGTAATATCGCATCAGTTATCTATGAGTCCGCTTTTTTCTCGTTTAATATAGTCTAAAATTAACATATAATACATAAATACACCAAAAGCATAGAGTGCAGATGTAATTAAAAAGATGTTCACGAACTCATAACCTTGTCCGAACATGATTTTTACCATGAATCCGCTGATTACCCAACTGCCACTCCAAATGGCAGAAGTAAGAGCGCTGGTGATTTCTCTGTTATTTTTTCCTACATAATTTAAAACGAGTTCAGAAGTCATAGGGCCGGCCATATTCATTAAAGGTTGACGAAGTAAATAACAAGCAATGGCAATATAAAGCGCAACTGAGTACTGGCTATAAAACTGTGTGGTGGCGAGTGCCACTAATGAAATTACCGCCAAGGACTGGGTTGTAGGAATCGCAACTTTATAACCGATGTTGTGTTTAATTCTTGGAACTAACATCGCACCATAGGCAACTAAAACAGCAGCAATGGAACTGATAACAGAAAATCCGCCTTTGTCAAGGTGATGTACCTTATCAAAGAATAAACTTATAAAAGGAATGGTTAATCCGGCGCCGGTCGCAATAATAAGGGTAGGGACTAAGGCTTTAAAAATTAATGGCCAGTCGGTATTGTTTTTATTGGAAGAAGGTTCATCTTCGCTCGGTGTTTCTACTACTTCTTTAAATTTTGTTCGCATTAAGAATGGTAGTCCACCGAATCCCAAAATGGAAAAAATAATTAAGATGTTTTTCTCGTTAAACGTTATTGGATTGATGATGTCAAGTAATGCAATAACTACTCCGCTTAATATGCCTGCAAAACTCCAGGTGCTGTAGCTTAACGATATTCCTGCTGTATGATTATGCTTCGCCGAGTTACGTAAAATAAAAGGTGCAATTGGAATTTGCATGAAGGTGAATGATGCGCCCCATAGTAATAATGAGATGAGAATAAGCCATTTTATTTTTAAGGCAATGGCAAAAACAATCACTAATCCGAATAACGGAACAAAGAAATTTGATATGTAGAATAGGGGAACGAGTGGTTTTCCTTTAATTAATTTCCCGAATGGCAGAGCCAGAACAAATACACCAAGAAAGCGAAACGTGATGTACAAAGCAATCTCTTCATCCGAAAAACCTTCGCGGGTCATGTAGAGAGGCAGGATGTTCATGAATGTTGCATTCACCAACTGAATAAAAAACTCAGAAATGATGACGCTCATCACGGGCTTTTCAATCTTTATATAATCGTGCAGAAAATTCGACATATTAGGAGTGCTGCAAAATTATTTCGAGATAAGCTTTTAGTTTTTCAAAATCATCCGGACCAAATTCCTCATAGTTATCCTGATTGTTAAACCAGGTTAACTGACGTTTCGCGTAATTGCGTGTTTTTTGTTTGATTAGGTCAATTGCCGCTTCACGGGTAATTTCACCCGAAAAATGCATAAACCATTCTTTATATCCGACCGTATTTAATGCATTGAGATGTTTAAACGGATAAAGTGATTGAGCTTCTGCTTCCAATCCATCTGCCACCATTTTATCGACACGTTTATTGATTTTCTCGTATAAAATTTCACGTGGTTGATTGATTAAAAGTTTTATGGTTTCGAATTCTCTTTCGGAAGTGTTGTTTTTTAAGAAAGAAGAGTAAGGTTTTCCGCTCTCGTTACAAACTTCCAGTGCACGCATAAGTCGTTGCGGATTATTTTGATCGACATTAGAAAAGTAAACAGGGTCTTTAGTTTTAACTTCCTCCTGTAACCAGGAAATTCCTTTTTGTGAGTAATTCTCTTTTACGAAATGACGAGTAGCTTCCGACACCTCTATAAATTCATCAACACCATATAAAACTGCATCAATATATAATCCGGAGCCACCCACCAAAAAAACGATGTTGTGTTTAGCAAACAATTCATGTAATAGTTTTATTACATCTTTTTCAAAATCGCCTACGCTGTAATTCTGATGAATACTTAATGTATTAATAAAATGATGTGTAACAACATTTAATTCTTCTTGCGAAGGTTTTGCTGTTCCTATACTTGTTTCTTTGTAAAATTGGCGTGAGTCGGTCGAAATTATTTCTGTATTAAAATACTTAGCCAATTGAATTGCAAGAGCAGTTTTTCCAACACCGGTTGGTCCGGCAATGACTACCAAGTATTTTTTGCCGGTGCTCAATTTATAGTACGTTGTTACTTTGTTCCTTTATTTTCTCCAATTCATCTTTCATTAACACAACCAGTTTCTGTATTTCGGCATCGTTAGCCTTAGAACCAATTGTATTAATCTCACGGCCTATTTCTTGCGTAATGAAATTTAATTTTCTTCCGCTCGAAGGATCTTTCATTGTTTTAAGAAAATAATCACAATGGGTTTTTAAACGCACCTTCTCTTCGTTGATGTCGAGCTTTTCTACATAATAGATTAACTCTTGCTCAAATCGATTGGTGTCGATTTTTTCGGTGCCTATTACTTCGGTAATATTCCCTTTAATACGTTTCTTAATATTATCAATGCGGAGTTTATCCAGTTCTTTTATTTTTTCTAAACAATCCATAATGATGTTTAGTCGCTCCGTAAAATCTTTCTCTATCGACTTTCCTTCATCGTCTCTGAATTTATTCAAACCTTCAATAGCCGCTTCAATAACTGTTTTAATTTCTTTCCACTCGTTTTCATTCGCTTCCTTGCGCTCCGATTTTAAAACATCAGGAAGTTTTATGATTTGCGACAATAGTGAATCACTGCTTTCGTTTAAATCATTGGCTAAATCCTTCAGTTTTTTATGATAGGCTTTGGCTAAATCGGTATTAATATCAACCGGCGTTTCTTGGTTTTTGCTTTCTACAAAAATGCTCAAGTCAATTTTACCGCGCTCTAATTTTTTACCAATGTCGTTACGCAACTCCAATTCAAACTCACGATAAATACTGGACAGGCGCAGACTTAAATCCATTCCTTTACTATTAAGCGAACGTATTTCAACATTCACAGTTTTATCGGTAAACTCTTTTGTGGCTTTTCCAAAGCCTGTCATTGATTTAATCATTTAATAATTTCTTTTTTTGTTGGTTTATAACTCACCAAATACACACCGGTAATAATTAAAACTCCGGCAAGGACTTTTATTGGAGTTAAACTGTCTTTGCCTAAAATTACTGCAAAAATGGTTGCTAAAAAAGGTTGCGTGTAAATGTACATGCTTACCACCGATGAGCTTAATGCTTTTAATGCGTAAGTATTTAATAGATAGGCGAGGAAAGTAGTGGCCACTACCACAAAGGAAATTGCGCCAATAATTTCAGGTGTAAAAGCCGACCAGTTTACATGCGGTAAATCGTAAATGCCAATGGGCGTCATATAGATTAATCCGAAAAGAAAAATCCATTTCATAACAGTTACGGTTTGGTATTTTTGCATGTAAGGTTTTGCCATCACCACAAAAACTGCCCAAGATGCCGAGTTAACAAGTGTCATTAAATCACCTGCAATGTTTTCACTTCCAAACTCAAAATTGCCTCTGAATAATAATAAGGATACAGCGCCCACAATACCTAGTCCCAAACCTGATATTTTTAAAAAAGTAATTCGTTCTTTAAAAACAATCAGCGTAAAAACAATCACCATAATCGGATTTGAGATCATGATAATAGCGGAGTTGATGGGGATAGTTAAGCTTAATCCGTAAATAAAAAACACCTGATTAACGAAAACACCGAAGATGGCCAAAATCGCCATTTTTTTTAAGTCGCCCACATCTAATGATTCTTTTCGAGCAAACAATGATAAAATCCAAAATAGTAAACATGCCCCTGAAATGCGAAGGTATACTAAAGCTAAAGGACCAATATGAACCGGCATTAAATCTTTTGCAATGGAATAATTGAGCGCGTAAATAACTTGTGCAGCAAATAATGAAATATGGGCTTTGAGTGCGTCGCTCATAAGGGGTATGCAAAGATGCAAGAATAATTTGGATAAATACTTTTTTAAGCCCTACAATTGTGCTAATTTTCGAGGTAAATAGACGAATACAAAGACCATGCAATATACCGACCAAACAGGTTATACAATTCAATTAAAGACATTACCGAAGCGCATCGTGTCTTTGGTTCCGTCGCAAAGTGAATTGTTATGGGATTTGGGTTTAGAAAATGAGTTAGTAGGAATTACAAAGTTTTGCATTCATCCAAAAGAGATGTTTGAGCGCATTGAAAGAGTAGGCGGGACCAAGCAATTGAACCTGGAAAAGATACGTTCATTAAAGCCTGATTTGATTATTGGGAATAAAGAAGAAAACGATAAAACACAAATCGAAGAATTACGCAAAGAATTTAATGTATGGATGAGTGATATCTATACGATTGATGATGCGTTGAGAATGATAGAATCAATTGGTGAATTATCCGGGAAAAAATCGGAAGCAGCTACATTATCGGATCAAACTCAGAAGAAATTTTCGCTCGTGAATAATACACATCTAAAAAATAAAAAGGTTGTTTATCTGATGTGGTACAATCCATTGATGGCCGCTGCATCTAATACATTTATTCATTCAATTATAAATTCAGCTGGGATGATAAATTTATTCGCAGAAAAAGAACGCTATCCGGTTACCGATGTTCAAGAAATAAAATCGTTAAATCCTGATTTGATATTGCTTTCAACAGAGCCTTTCCCTTTTTCGGATAAACATATCAGTGAATTTGAGGATTTGTTTGTAAAGGGCAGAGTAAAAATAGTAGATGGAGAGATGTTTAGCTGGTATGGAAGTCGTTTATTAAAAGTACCGGACTATTTAAATCAATTATTCGTTTAATTTCCCGTAACTTTTAATTTATTTAATTATCAGATTGTCAATTATATACAGGGCTTTGTTTGTAAATTTGATTTTTGAATTCTTTAAATTAACATTTGTTGACTAATAACTGCATCAAACTTGCATGCCAACCTATGAAACAAAGTTTTTAATATTGTATAACGTAAATTTACTATTATGAAAAGATTGCTAGTGTTTTGTTTCCTTTCGTTAGCCATAGTTGCTAATGCACAAAAAGGAAAAAAAATTGACCCTACAAAAACATCCGAAACTGCCGAAAGACCAAGTGTAGATTCGGTGATGGGTTATGCTCTTTATGAAGGTATGACGGCAGCGGCTGCTTTAGAATATCAATTACCTCCTGAGTCGGAAACAGACCCCGTAACAGGTAAAACTTCTTATTTTAAAGATGTAAAAAAGCGTAATGATTCGATTCGAGTTGCCTTTGTGAAGGCGATGAAAATGAGAGATCAGGTTTTTTACATCAAGAACCGTAAACCTAAAAAAGCAGGCGAAAGATGGAAGCTTTGCATCAACATCGTAAACAAAGACACAAATCTTACAAAGTGTTTTAATGATTCATCTATTATTGATCCTGAAACAAAAATGGTGCTGTTTGAAAAGCAAGTGGGAGATTCAATCTACATGTTAATATTAGTAGAAGCGTATAACAAGCGTTTAAATACTTGTGGCAAAGAAAAGGAGGCTAAGTTATACTTTGCAAGATGGCATCCTAAGAATAATGAAGCAAAATGGAAAGTGAAAACATTCAGTTCTTGTTATAAAACAATTACAAATATGACTAAGACTCCGGTTGCAGAATGGGATAAAAAATCTGTATTAACTATTAGCTATCATAAAGGCTCTAATTTTTACGATATATTCTTTGACCCGGAACATCCTGAGAAAGGAATACAAAGTAATAAAGATAGCGGAAACGAATAATGAAAAAAGCCTCCTCAATCAGGGGGCTTTTTTATTTAACCTTTGAAGTAATTGTCTTCTAGGGGCGAATTGGCAATGATAATGTAATAGGTATCTTCTTCTTTAAATAAATAATATAATACTTCTCCATTCGAAAATTTTAAAATACTGGATTCGTATTTTTCACTTTGAAATACATTTTCTTTTTTGAAGTTTTTCTTTATATCCACCTCCAGGTTATTAAAATTATTGAAAGATTGACTTTGCGTAAAGGATATAAAAACGGTTTTCTTCGAGCGTTTACCATTAAAAAAGATAGCTGTTTCTGCATTGTCTTCCACGGTAGCTTCTTTATCGGCTTTGTTTGAATAATAATCCGATTTATTAATGAGTTTGTCACCTAAGTTTTTATGTTCCTTGGTAATTAAACGGAATCCTTTAGGAGTGAGATTTACAATTAACTCTTCATCTGAATAGTTAATGCAGTTTTTAATGAAATCAAAGTCTAAGTTCTGGGCATTAATGCAATTGAAAATAAATAACAGAACAATGAATGAAGTAAGTTTGAAAAGCTTCATAGTGCGTTTTTGTAGAATTGTTTGTGACATTCAATTATACGCAATCGCCGCCATTCAGGTTTATGAAACTTATTAACCGATATCAATAAAAAAATCGCCCTTTAGGGGGGCGATTTTTTCTCTTTTTCGTTGTCCGACTAGGTTTCGAACCTAGACTCTTCTGAACCAAAATCAGACGTGTTGCCAGTTACACCATCGGACAGTACCGTGCTTTTTAAAGCGTGTGCAAAATTAACAAATTTTCTGTTTACGCAAATAATATTTGAAAAAAATTAAACGTTTATTTCTAGCCTGTAAATGGCATTTTATTAACTTCGCAACTTACCTTTTTACAATATGACGTCTGATTTTAAAAAATTAAATAATATTTTGGGATGGCTGGTTTTTGCCGTAGCAACTTTTACCTATGTAAGAACCATAGAACCCACAGCCAGTTTCTGGGATTGTGGCGAGTATATTGCCTGTGCCTATAAATTGGAAGTTGGTCACCCTCCGGGAGCACCGTTTTTCCTTTTAATCGGACGTTTCTTCGCCTTGTTTGGCGGCAGCGATCCGGCTAATGCAGGTATGATGATTAACATTATGTCGGCTTTATGCAGCTCATTTACGATTCTATTTCTTTTTTGGAGTATTACTCGTTTGGCTTATAAGGGAATTGTTAAAAAGGGTGAGGAGTTTTCACAAGGAAAACAATGGGCTGTTTTAGGCGCCGGCGCAATTGGTGCTTTAGCTTATACTTTTTCCGACTCTTTCTGGTTTTCAGCTGTGGAAGGGGAGGTTTATGCGATGTCGGCTTTCTTTACAGCGGTAGTTTTCTGGGCTATTTTGAAATGGGAAGAAGAAGACACTACCGATCCGGTTGGCGCTCTTCGTTGGATTGTTTTAATCTCTTACTTAATGGGCTTGTCAATTGGGGTCCATTTATTGAACTTACTTGTTATTCCGGCTATTTGTTTCATTTACTATTACAAAAAATACACTTTTACCTGGAAGAGTTTCTTTATTGCAGGTGCCGTTTCTGTTTTGATTCTAGGTACTGTGCAGTCGCTTATTATTCCTAAAATCGTAATGTTCCTTTCTGATAGCGAGGTTTATTTCACCAATTCATTGGGAATGGGCTTCAGCTCCGGAACAATTGCTTATTTCTTATTGCTAATTACTTCTTTAGCGGCTTTCATAGCTTATAGCTCAACCAAATCTGAAAAATATTATAAGGTTGGATTTTATTCAGCCGTTGCTTTTGCCATTCTTTGCGTAATCAGCGCAGGAAATGGTGGTGCCATGTTTACCCGTGCCTTAAGTTTCGGTGCTATTTTATATGGTATCACAAAAATCAAAGACAATTACAATAATCTAAATGTAATCATGATGAGTTTAGCTACAATTTTAATTGGCTATTCTTCATTCTTTGTTTTAGTAATCCGTTCACAAGCAAATACCCCAATGGATGAAAATGATCCTGAGAACGCACCGAATATGCTTTCTTATTTGCTTCGTGAGCAATATGGTGATTGGCCAATTTTATACGGACAATACTACAACGCTCCAACCAAATCTCAGAATGAATTCAAAAACGGAAATCCGGTTTATATGAAGGATGAGAAGAAAGGAAAATACGTTGTTGTTGACGACCGTAAACATTCTATTCCGGTTTATGATGAACGTTTCTGTACTGTATTCCCACGTATGTGGAGTAGTCAGAGTCACCATGAAGCATCGTATCGCTATTGGGGTGATGTAGCTAACAATCATAAAACATTAAATCGTACCAATGAGCAAACCGGAGAAGTGGAAACCATAGAAATTCCAACATTCGGTGCTAACTTCCGTTTCTTCCTGAATTATCAGTTAAACTATATGTACTTCCGCTATTTCTTGTGGAATTTCATTGGAAGACAAAATGATATTCAGGGTATGAATAATAATACGCTCGAAGGAAATGCCGTAACCGGTATTAAGGCTGTTGACGATGTTTTATTGGATTCAGATAGCTCATTACGTACTCACGTGATGAAGAACAACAAAGCCGCCAATTATTTTTACGGATTACCATTGATTCTTGGTTTATTAGGGTTCTGGTGGCATTACAAAAACAATAAAGGTGGTGCCTGGGTAGTTGGTTCATTCTTCCTTTTAACAGGTGTAGCCATTATTATTTATTTGAATCCAACACCGTATCAACCACGTGAACGTGATTACGCTTACGCCGGTTCGTTCTACGCATTTGCAATCTGGATTGGATTTGGTGTTTTATTCTTGTACGATTTCTTAAGTAAAAAAGCCAACGCAAAATCGGCAGCAGCTATTGCCACTGCAGTTTCATTAGTTGTTCCCGGAATTATGGCAGCTCAAGGCTGGGATGATCATGACCGTTCATTAAGAACTTTATCTCGTGATTGTGCAATTAACTATTTAGAGTCTTGCGCTCCAAATGCTATTTTATTTACCAATGGTGATAATGATACATTCCCTCTTTGGTATGCACAAGAAGTGGAAGGAATCCGTACGGATGTGCGTGTTGTTAACTTAAGTTTATTACAAACCGATTGGTATATTAATCAAATGCGTCGTGCAGCTTATGAATCAGCACCGGTGCCATTTACTATCCCTGAAGAAAAATTAACGCAGCGTTTACGCGAAGTGGTTTATTTGTTCGATAAAAATCAAGGGCCAATGAATATCAAAAAAGCCATCGAGTTTGTTGAGAGCGATGACCCTGCTAATAAGTTTGAATATGGTGGAGGCTATTTAGATTATCTACCAACCAAACAATTCTATTCTCCGGTTGATTCTTTAGCTGTAATGAAAAACAAAGTAATCAATGTGAAAGACACTGCCCGCTTGGTTAAATCTATTAACTGGTCTATCGGTCGTGGTGCCATCACTAAAAATGATTTAATGGTATTGGATTTAGTAGCGCATAACGATTGGAAGCGTCCGATTTATTTTGCGGTAACAACCGGTAGCGATGCTTATATTGGATTAGAAAAATATTTCCAATTAGAAGGTTTAGCATTCCGTTTGGTTCCAATCAAACAAACTGAACAAGAAGAAATGGGCGGAGGAAGAGTAAATACGGAAGTAATGTATGATAACATCATGAATAAATTCTTGTGGGGTGGAATGGATAAGCCGGGTGTTAACTTAGATGAAAACTGTATGCGTATGGCCGGAAACCTTCGTATGCAAATGTCGATTTTGGCGAATGCATTAATTGGAGAAGGTAAAAACAGTAAAGCAAAAGCTGTATTAGATAAGTGCCTGGAAAAAATGCCGGATACAAATATCCCTTATGATGCTACCATTTTTACCATCACCGCAGGTTATTATCAATTAGGTGAGACTAAAAAGGCAAATGAACTAGCTAAGCAATTGTTCGATATTTTTGAGGGCGACTTAAAAGTATATAACAAGCAAAAAGGTATTCATCGCGCTGCGTATGGACGCGAAATTAATCAGGCTAAAGAAATTATGCGCCGTTTAGTGAGTTTAACCATGCAGTTTAAACAAGATGCTTTACAAAAAGAATTTATGACGCGAATTCAGGCTGTAGTTCCTCCTGAGGAATTAATGCCGCAACAAGAACAAGGTCAACCAATATCAAATTAATTATGTCGACAGCCGAACGCGTAAGCGCTACTGATAGTTCTGATAATTATGTTTTACAAAGAAGCATCTTCGCTTATTTGGAAGCTGCTAAGATGGTTAAAGGACAGGTCCTTGAAATTGGTACCGGTTCCGGCTATGGTGTAAAATACATAGCTCCGGTGGTCGATAAATTTGTTACCATCGATAAGTTTGTTTGTGATGTTGATTTTAAAACCTATCCAAATGTTCAGTTCCTTCAAATGACGGTTCCGCCATTTAAAGGCATTGCCGACAATACATTTGATTTTGTGGTTACCTTCCAGGTTATCGAGCACATTGTGAATGATGATTTATACGTAAAGGAAATTTCCCGTGTGTTAAAACCGGGAGGTAAACTTATTGTCACTACTCCTAACCGTCATATGTCATTAAGCCGCAACCCTTGGCATATTCGTGAATACAAACCAAACGAATTGGTTACTTTATTAAAGAAACATTTCAAAAATATGAATACACAAGGTGTTTATGGTAACAAGGTGGTGATGGATTATTACGAGAAGAATAAGGAGTCGGTGAATAAGATTATGAAGTATGATGTATTAAATCTCCAATGGATATTACCACGCCAGATTTTACAAATACCTTATGATATTATGAATCGCCGTAACCGTAAGAAGTTATTGGAATCTAATACCGACTTAACAGCGGGTATCAAATCATCCGATTTTTTCCTGAAAGAAGTGGATGACGCTAGCCTCGATTTGTTTTACATCGCAGAAAAGTAAATTCAATTGCTTAGTAAAGTTTTATTACAGCCTAATCGAGCGTTAAAGCTTTTATATCCCAAAGCTGTTTGGAATGTAAAAACTGATGAAAAGAATCTTTACCTCACTTTTGATGACGGACCAATTCCCGTATTAACCGAATGGGTGTTGGATGTATTAAAACAATACAATGTAAAAGCCACCTTTTTCTGTGTAGGTAATAATATTGAGAAACATCCTCATGTTTTCAAAAGAATACAAAGGGAAGGCCATTTGGTGGCCAACCATACTTTTAATCACGTAAAGGGCTTTAAAACCAAAACAGCCGATTATCTAGAGAACACTGCCCAGTGTGAGGAACTTACCAAAACTAAAATCTTTAGGCCCCCATATGGCCAGCTTAAACGGCCACAGTACAAAAAGCTTTTAGAACATGGTTATAAGATTGTTATGTGGGATGTAATCTCATATGATTATGAAAAAATCAGCCCGGAACAATGCTTTTTAAACGTTAAAAAGAATGTAAAAAAGGGAAGTGTCATCTTGTTTCATGACAATGTAAAAGCCGAAAAAAATATAAAATATACACTACCTTTAACAATTGAGTATTTTTTAAAATTAAATTATAACTTTGCATCTTTATCGCATCTAAAATGAAAAAGTACGTATACGCATTTTTGTTTTTCTTGAGCCTTAATTTTATAGGCTGTAAGCAAGGACCGTCTTCTTCTGAGTCGGTGGTGCATGTTTGGGGGAATTGTGAAAAATGCAAATCAACCATTGAAAACAGTTGTAACTTAAATGGTGTTTCTAAAGCTTCCTGGGATGTTGATTCTAAACTTTTAACCCTACAATTAGATACCAATGTTATTTCGGTGGATGCCGTATTACAGGCAGTAGCTAAAGTAGGGTACGATAACGAAAAGTACTACGCAAACGATTATGCTTACGACAACCTTCCTCAGTGTTGTCAGTACGAACGCCGTCCTTTCGAAGCTAAATAATTCAGTTTTATTATTAAATTAGTTCCTTTATTCAAGTATGAATTTTAGGAGGCTAGGTGTTTTATTTCTTTTACTGATTCCGGTTTGGATATTCAGTCAGAAAAAAGATGTAAAACAACGTTATGCCGATTCAGTTGAATTCGCTACCGACGAAGATAAGAAAACAGAATACCTTCTTCGGTTAGCAGAACTTACGCAAAACGAAAATTTCATTCAATCCTACGAGTATTCGCGCGAAGCCATTCGTTTAGCTCAAAAAAACAGAAATGTAAAAGCACTGGTTAGAGCTTATGATGCTTTAGGAGACGCGTATTGGTTTCATACTGATTACAGTAAAGCCCAATCTTATTATTTTAAATCGTACCGTATCAACGATTCGTTAAATGACAGGAGAGGCATTGCCAATTCCTCTTACAACATTGGCTGGATCATTTGTATTCAGCAAAAAAAATACGCAGAGGCTCATTATTTCTATAAAGCGCTCAATACTTTCAGAAACCTCAGTGATACTTTTGGAATTTCTAAAGTATACAATGCGCTTGGTAACATGTTTAATGATAAGTACGCTGCAGATAAGGAAAAATCTAGCTTTGATTCGGCTTTGAAGTACTATAACCTTGGTATTGAATTACAGAAAGTAATGAAGTCGAATAATAAACTTGCTATTTTTTATTCTAATATAGGTCAGTTAATGTCTTTATCCGGTGATTTTAAATCGGCCATTTACTACACCGAAAAAAGTCAGTATTATTTCAATAAATCACAAGACTCTGTAGGGTATTTTCTGAATCTTGCCAATCTATCAGGATATCATACGATGATTGGCGAGCCTGACAAAGCTCTGGAAATGCTACATCTGTCTTATTTGCATTGTTTACGAAATGATAACAGGGATATTCTTATTACCATTTACAAAAATTATTATGATGCATATAAGGCAAAGAAAAACACAGAGAAAGCTTTATTTTTCCTTGAGCGCTATACTAGTTTTAATGATTCAATTCAGAAAGAAATTAATTCTTCTACTTTAAATGATCTCAAAAACAATTATGAATTAGAAAAGAAAGAAACCAGTATTCAGGAATTGAAACAAGCCAATGAAATTCAGGAGTTAAAAACCCAAAAGAATCGATTTGCGCTTATGGGAGTGGGAGTTATTTTACTTGTTATTGTTGTTATTACATATTTGTTATACAAACGAAATAAAGAAAAGAATAGTGCCAATTTATTACTCAAAGAACAAAACACTATTATATCCCAAAAAAAGCAGGAAATAGAAAGTAGTATTCATTACGCTAAAGGTATCCAAACTTCCTTTTTCCCTGACGTCAATGAACTTAAATCTGTTTTTCCGGATAGTTTTATTTTTTATCGTCCTAAAGATGTAGTCAGCGGCGATTTTTACTGGTTTCATAAAATTGAAAATTACTTTTACTGTGTGGCAGCCGATTGTACCGGACATGGTGTACCGGGTGCGCTAATGAGTATTGTAAGCGTTGACAAGATTACACAAGCTTTATTTGAGAAGAAATTGCGTGAACCATCACAAATCTTAAGTCATATTAATGTTGAAATTAAAAAAGCTTTAAAACAGCACGATGATCAGGCTAAACAAAAGGATGGACTTGATATCGCTATGCTGCGCTTCAATTTAAATACCAATACGGTATCATTTTCAGGCGCCAACCGACCGCTTTTTGTGATAAGTAACGGTCAAATTAACGAATTTAAGGCCGATAAAGTGGCTATTGCGGGCTTTACACCCGATCATTATGAGTTTAACCAAATCTCGGTACAGTTGAATAAAGGTGATGCTGTCTATGTTTTCAGTGATGGTTACGCCGATCAGTTTGGGGGAACGGACGGAAAGAAATTCATGACCAAAAACTTTAAATCTTTGCTCTTAAACGTGGCCGGAAAGTCCATGGAAGAGCAGGAAAAGCAGGTTTTGAGGGCCCACTACGACTGGAAGGGCAGTTATGAACAGGTAGATGATATCTTAGTAATTGGTGTTAAGATTTAGTTTGCAGTTCATCCCATTTTAGTTACCTTTGAAAACAGTTTTTATTCAAAACTGTATGTCATCCAACACCAAATATATTTTTGTTACCGGCGGGGTAACTTCGTCTCTCGGAAAAGGTATTATCTCAGCATCTCTGGCCAAATTATTACAAGCTCGCGGTTATACTGTTACCATTCAGAAATTAGATCCTTACATCAACGTTGATCCGGGTACCTTAAACCCTTATGAACACGGAGAATGTTATGTAACAGACGATGGCGCCGAAACAGATTTGGATTTGGGGCATTATGAGCGTTTTTTAAACGTACCTACTTCTCAAGCGAATAACGTTACTACCGGCCGTATTTATCAATCGGTAATCGAAAAAGAACGTAAAGGAGAATTTTTAGGAAAAACGGTTCAGGTAATTCCGCATATCACCGACGAGATTAAAAACCGAATTAAACTTTTAGGAAAAACCGGCCAATATCAGTTCGTAATTACTGAAATTGGAGGTACTGTTGGTGATATCGAATCTCTTCCTTACATCGAGGCAGTTCGTCAGCTTAAATGGGAAATGGGTAACGATTGTACGGTTATTCACCTTACCTTATTACCATATTTATCTACCTCAGGCGAATTAAAAACTAAGCCAACTCAGCATTCTGTAAAATTATTATTAGAATATGGTGTTCAGCCGGATGTATTGGTTTGTCGCGCCGAGCATGCAATTAATAACGATATCCGTCGTAAGATTGCCCTTTTCTGTAACGTAGATGTAAATGCAGTTATTGAAGCTCTAGATGCTTCTACCATATACGAAGTACCGGTGTTGATGGAAGAAGAAGAATTGGATGTGGTAGTACTAAAGAAATTAGGCGTTTCTGTAGATGGAGCACCACAATTAAAAACCTGGAAAGAATTTCTTTATAAATTACACAACCCTACACAGGAAGTTGAAATAGGTTTAATTGGAAAATACGTTGAATTAAAAGATTCGTACAAATCCATAGCTGAAGCATTTATCCATGCGGGAGCTATCAATAATGTAAAGGTTAAATTAAACTGGATTCATAGCGAAAGTTTAACCGACGAAAACGTAAAAGAAACATTAAAAGGATTAAAAGGGATTTTAGTTGCACCGGGTTTTGGAAATCGCGGTATCGAAGGAAAAATTTCAGCTATTAAATATGCCCGTGAAAATAATATTCCGTTTTTCGGAATATGTTTAGGTATGCAGTGTGCTGTGATTGAATTTGCGCGCAATGTATTGGGATTAAAAGACGCTCATAGCCGCGAAATGAATCCTGCTACCAGCAATCCTGTGATTGATTTATTAGAAGCACAGAAAAATATTTCTCACATGGGAGGCACCATGCGCTTAGGTGCATATCCGTGTCGTTTAGAAGAAAACACCTTAGCTTACAAAGTTTATGGTGCGAAAGAAATCAGCGAGCGTCACCGTCACCGTTATGAATTCAATAACGAATATCTGACTAAGTTTAAAGAAGCCGGCATGATTATTTCGGGTATCAATCCAAATGCTGGATTGGTAGAGATTGTAGAGTTAAACAGCAAGCATCCGTTTTTCATGGGTGTACAATTTCACCCTGAATATAAGAGCACGGTTGAAAAACCGCATCCTTTGTTTGTAGCCTTTGTAAAAGCGGCTATTGATAACAAATAATGAATTTAAAGCCCATAGGATATTTTAGTAAACCACATGGTTTAAAAGGTCATTTAATTTTATTCACATCACTCGATTTTGATGAGAGTATGAATGTCGTTTTTATTGAGAGCAAGGGCTCTCAGGCGCCTTATTTCATTGAGGAAATGACAGAATTCAATAAAGGTTTTTTAGTCAAGCTGGAAGGGGTGAATGATGTGAATGCAGCCTCGGCATTAAAGAATAAGGAAGTTCTGGCCGATGAAAAATACATCATTAAGGAAGATGAGTTTGAATTCGCGGGTTATGTATTAATTGATAAAATTAAAGGTGAAGTAGGGGAGATAAAGGGAATTGAAGGCGGAGATGCTAATCCTTTATTAATCGTTGAAGTGAAAGGAAAAGAAGTTCTATTACCCTTTACTGAAGAATTAATTACCAAAGTGCATAAGGCCAAAAAGCAATTACATTACAATGCTCCTGAAGGCTTGATCGATCTTTACCTTGAAGAATAAAAAAAGCCCTGAAAAATCAGGGCTTTTTTTTGCGGTGAAGGGGGGATTCGAACCCCCGATACGGTTTAACCCGTATGACAGTTTAGCAAACTGTTGATTTCAGCCACTCATCCACTTCACCTTGGTTTTGAGCGATGGCAAAGGTATTTATTTTTTTTTATTGTAAAAATCTTTACCCCAATTTTTTGAGAAACTGACCAAGTCTAATTGGCTGAAAAGCATAGTGTTTGAAAAAATCAAAATCTGTTATTTCACTACGCCGCTATATTTCTTCAAATACACCTTAATACTGCCTACAACAATAGGTGTTTCTACTTTTATAGGTAATCTCCTGTCATCGTCCGTTACCCAAACCGTCATTTCATCTCCTTCCTTGAAGATGGTTCCGGGGATTAAAGTGGGCTTAAACTTTATGCAATTAAATGTGCCGAGTTCGGTTTTTATGGTTTCCTTTCCTAAATAAGTAATCTTCTGTTTAAATACTTCATTGTCTAGCAAAATGCTAATTGGAATTTCATCCTTCGCTTTAAAATTATTGTAGTCTAATGCCCGCGCGTAATAAATCATACTCATGGGGTCGAAGGTAAGTGGCGTAATTTTTAAAGTATCAATTTTTAAAGTGGGGCGCTTTTTACTTTTAATGTACCCAATAGCTTTGTTGTTTCTTTGGTCAAAGGTTACATCATTGTACACCCATTCACCACCATCATTACTATTTCTGATGTATTTAAATGGCCGCAGTGTAGCTGTATCATTGAAGGCTTCAAATTTATCTCGCACTTTGTAAAACCAATCCCAGTTTTTTTTACTCCAACCTTCACCAATAAAATGAAACAAAGTTTTGTCTTTAACCGTTTCATGTTTTACTGAAAAGTTAACATAACCGGCATTCACCCAAATAACTCCCCAATTGTAAAATACATCGTACTCTAAAACTTCACCTCCTGTGAATGCTTTAATTTTAGGACTGAGATTTTGGGCTTGAAATGTATTAAATACAAGAAAGACGGTAAAAAATAAAAGAACATATTTTTTCCGACCTTTCATTTTTATTTAATAGTTTTTACCGGCTTAACATCTCCGAAAATAATCGACACGTTTTGTTTGTCTTTAATAAGTTCAACTTTTTCTTTTTCAATTTCTAACTGACGTAATTCTAAATAATCGCTGATGCTCATGCCCATTTGTTGTTTGTAAGCTTCGTCGGCTATGGCTTTGTTGATTTCTGCTTGCTTACGTGATAGCTCTGCTTTTGCGCGCGCTTCTTGTGTTAAAATACTTTGATTTTGCGCAGCGGTTTTTTGTGTTTCCACTAATACTTCATCAGGCGGAGTAGCAGCACCAATGGTTACTTGCATTATTTCAACAGGAATCTTTATGGCTTTAAAATAAGTTTCCATGCTTTTAAATAATTTTTCATCAATAGCAGTTAAGATTTCGCGGCTACTAATTAAATCTTGCATTTTGTATGCACTTACCACATCGCGTACCAATGATCTGAATTTAGGAGAAACGTTATGTTCATACCAATCGGCACCAAAGTTTTTATATAAATCAGGTGTGCTGCCTTTATGTATACGTAGTGTTAAATGCGTTTCAAAGTCTAAGGGAACATTATCATCCGAAATTAAATTTTCAAATTTCTCTGCATAGGCTACAGGTGTAATTTTGAAAATCACATCATCAGTAGTAGCGGCCACCATGATTCGTCCTGAACTTACGGGTGTTTCATCCACACCACCATGACCAAAGAAAAAAGGCTTCATAATTAATACCGCTTCTTCGTCACCGTTTACACTTACATAACTGCACGATGACATGCCAATGATGGTAACTATGAAAATTAATCCCCCGATTTTTAATCCTCTTAAAATTCGGCTACCTACGCTTGTGTTTCTGCTATTCAATTGATTCATGTTAATTTTATTTAAGCATTTCTAAAAAATCATCCTCGTTTAAAATCTTTACACCAAGACTTTCCGCTTTTTTTAATTTTTCCGGACCCATATTATCACCCGCCAATACAAAACTTGTTTTCTTGGAGATGGAACCTGAATTCTTGCCTCCGTTTCTTTCAATCATGTCTTTGTATTCATCGCGACTATGTTTGCTAAATACGCCGCTGATAACAATGGTTAAGTCTTTTAGTTTATCGCTTCCCGGTTGTACATCCTCTACATTTATTTCAAACTGCAAACCGCTTTGTTTTAACCGTTCAATTATTATTTTGTTGTCATTATTTGAAAAGAAGTCAAGAATGCTATCCGCAATTGTTTCGCCGACTTCATCAATTTCTGCCAATTGTTCCTTATTGAGAGACGAGAGCGTATCAATGTTTTTTACTTTGCGGGCGATTTTTTTAGCAGTTGTTTCTCCAACATGTCTGATACCAATGGCAAACAAAACGCGTTCAAAAGGCACCTCTTTACTTTTTTCAATACCGGCAATTAAATTCTGAGCACTTTTCTCTGCCATTCTTTCGAGAGGCAAAAGTTGTTCTTTCTTTAAATCATAAATATCCGCAATGTTTCGTAGCAGTCCGGCTTCATATAATTGTTCAATCGTTTCTCCACCCAAGCTGTCAATGTTCATAGCCTTACGGGAAACAAAATGTTCCATTTTACCTTTTACTTGTGGTGGACATCCATTTTCGTTCGGACAATAATGCAATGCTTCACCTTCATGACGGATGAGTTCTGTATTACATTCGGGACAGTGTGTAATGTATTTAGTTTTTGCTAAATGCTCAGGACGTTTAGTCAAATCAACACCAATAATTTTCGGAATGATTTCTCCGCCTTTTTCTACAAACACAAAATCGCCCTCACGTACATCCAGTTTTTCAATAATATCCGCATTATGCAATGAAGCTCGCTTTACGGTTGTCCCGGCTAATAAAACCGGTTTCAAATTTGCGACCGGGGTGATAGCACCGGTTCTTCCAACCTGATAGGTTATTTTTTCTAACTGTGTACTTACTTGCTCGGCTTTAAATTTGTAAGCGATGGCCCAACGGGGTGATTTTGCCGTAAAGCCAAGATGTTGTTGCTGCTTGTAATCATTTACTTTAATTACAATTCCATCGATGTCGTAAGGTAACTGATGTCGTGCTTTATCCCAATGTTCTATGTATTTTAATACCTCGTTAATGCCATGACAAACTTTAGTATGCTCCGACACTTTAAATCCCCAGCTTTTTGCAGCCTCTAAATTCTCTGAATGTTTTTGATGTGGAACTTGTTCTCCCAATAGGAAATACAAAAAGCAATCGAGTTTTCTTTTCGCCACCACTTTAGAATCCTGCATTTTCATGGTGCCGGAGGCAGCGTTGCGCGGATTAGCTAGCGGCGTTTCACCTATTTCTTCCCGTTCTTTATTAATTTGATCGAAAGCCCTTCTTGGTAAAAATATTTCTCCGCGTATTTCAAATTCATTTGGGTAATGACCTTTTAGCTTTAAAGGAATCGAGCGTATCGTTTTTGCATTGGTTGTTACATCATCACCCTGTACGCCATCGCCACGAGTTACTGCTTGTTGTAATTGGCCGTTTATATAAGTGAGTCCAATGGATAAACCATCGAATTTTAGTTCGCATACATAATCAACGGCTCCGCCAAATAAATCGTTACTTAATCCTAAACCTTCGCGTACACGGCGATCAAAATCCTCCATGTCTTCGGTACTGTAACTATTACTCAAAGAAAGCATAGGATATTTATGCTTTACACTTTTAAATTCTTTGGTAATTTGTCCGCCTACGCGTTGTGTAGGTGAATCGAGGAGAGCGAACTCAGGGTGTTCCTTTTCGAGTTTAATGAGTTCTTCCAACATCATGTCGAAATCATAATCGCTCACGGTTGGTTTATCCAGCACATAATAATTATAGTTATGAGCCTCAATATCCTTCGAAAGCTCTGCTATCCTCGTCTTAATCGCCTCTTTACTCATATTTTAGATGATTTAACAAATTTGTGAAAAACGTACCTAAAAAATGACGAAATTTGTAATAAGAAGTTAACACTATTACAGCGTTTAAAAAATATCTTTTCGGACTAATGGTTGCAGTTTATGTAACTACAGCTATTGGTATACCTGTTTACATGCACTATTGTGGCGGTGAATTGGAAACCGTGAGTTTTCTAGTAAAGGATAATACTTGTTGTGGGGAGGAAGAAGAGGAAATGCCTTCGGGTTGTTGCGATAATGAGAATACGTTTGCGCGTTATGCCCCTGATTTTACTGCAAAGAAAATTAACGCAGGTTCCGATATTCAGATTCCGACATTGGATTTGATTTTTACAACAACGTTTACTTTAAATGATTTAAGTTTATATACGGCATTTGTTTCAACGGATGCTAAAATTCCACCTCCAAAGCTCTTGCAGAGCGATATTATTAAGACTTCCGTACTCAGAATTTAATGGTGAGCTGATTCCTTTCGTCAGTTTATATTTTATTATTTAACCATTAAATCAAATTAACATGAAAAATTTATTTTTATTGATCGGATTGTTTTTATCCGTTAATGTATTTAGTCAAACCAAATCAACTCAAACAATTACTTTTACAGTTAAGGGAAATTGCGAACAATGTAAAGAGCGCATCGAAAATGCCGCTGATATCAAAGGAGTAAAAGTATGCACCTGGGAAGAAAAAACTCAGGTAGCGACTGTTGTGTATAGTCCTGATAAAATTACTCCCGAACAAATAAAGCAAGCCATTGCAAAAGCGGGACATGATGTAGGGGAGGTAAAAGCCTCCGATGCCAATTACAAGAAGCTGCCTAAATGCTGCCAATACCGCGATAATAAATGTGAGGATAAGAAATAATTAATTCGTTTTAAAATGAAAAAATTATTCCTTTTCCTAATTGGAATTGGTTTGTCTTTGTTCGCTTCAGCTCAAATCAAAGGGCGTGTTATTGAACTCGACGCCAAAAAAAATCCTGTGGGATTACCTAACGCTATTATTCAGGTTAAACGCGGTGAAATTGCCATGACGGATACTGCCGGCAATTTTCAGCTAATACACGCAACCAAAGGAGATACGGTTTTGTTTTCACTAACAGGCTATAAAACCGAAGGTGTGATTGTAAAAGATGATAGTAAGCCGATAACCGTTATCTTATCGAGTGGTGTAAACCTTTCTGAGGTAGAAATTGAATACATCAGCAGTGGCACCGAAATTTCTTACCTTAATGCAATTAAGACCGAAATTTTAACCGAGCGTTCACTCATGAAAGCAGCTTGCTGTAATTTGTCGGAAAGCTTCGAAACCAATCCTAGTATTGATGTGAATTTTGCTGATGCCGTTAGCGGTACCAAGCAAATTCAAATGCTGGGTTTATCCGGACAATACGCTCAAATTACCAAGGAAAACATGCCGTATATGCGTGGATTAGCCAATAGTTATGGATTAACTTTTATTCCCGGAACATGGATAAAATCTATTCAATTAAGCAAGGGTGCAGGTTCAGTTGTAAATGGCTACGAAAGTTTTACCGGTCAAATCAATACTGAGTTACACGATCCGGCTAATGCCGACAAATTAAATTTCAATACGTATGTAAATCAAAACGGACGTAACGAGTATAATTTGGATTTTGTACAAAAAGTAACAAAGCGTTTTTCTACCGGATGGTTGGCGCATGCCAGTTTTAATCCCCTCGCAGAGGATCATAATCATGATTTGTTTTTGGATATCCCAACAGGAAGACAATACAACGTCATCAAAAAATATACCTATGAAGGGAAAAAAGGTTTTGAGGCGCGTTTTGGTGGCGGATACATGATTGATGAACGTAAGGGCGGACAATTATCTACCGCGCATGCTCACAATGATTCTATTCATCCCTATGAAATAGGAATTAATAATGAAAAATGGGAAGTCTACAGCAAAACAGGTTACGTTCTTAAAAAACCGGGTACCAGTATGGGGCTGCAGTTATCCTATTTAAATCATAACCAAAATAATTATTATGGTCACAGTAAGTATTCAGGATTGCAAAAAACATTTTATGCCAATTATATTTATCAGGGTATCATTAAAACCACAGATAACAGCTTTAAAGTGGGAGCGAGTTATATGGATGATGTGATTGATGAAAAGTTTCAATTGTTTAAATATAACCGTAATGAAAAAGTTGGCGGGGCCTTTGCAGAGTTTGCGCATAATACCAAAGACAAGTTTAATTTGGTGGCAGGCTTGCGCGCTGATTATCATAATTACTACGGATTGTTTTTCACACCGCGTTTACATTTGCGTTATGCCTTTAATGAAAGTAAGACTGTTTTTAGATTGAGTGGAGGCCGTGCATTACGTACAGCTAATATTTTTGCGGATAATACTTATTTGATGGCATCCTCACGTACTTGGGTAGTAACACCCTCGGATTTCAGTATGCCTTATGGATTAAAACCTGAAGATGGTTGGAATTATGGTTTTAACTTTACTCAGAAGTTCAAAATCAATTACCGTGAGGCTTATATAACGGTCGACGCCTACCGAACAGATTTTACGAATCAGGTGGTTGTGGATGTTGATAAAAATACACAGGAAGTAAATATTTACAATCTTAAAGGACCGTCTTATTCCAACACGGCACAGTTTGAATTTAATATGGAGCCGCGTAAGCGATTCTTTGTTAAGACTGCTTATCGTTATGTGGATACAAAGATGAAGTATGAACAGGGATTAATGCAGAAACCAATGGTGAGTATGCACCGTGCCTTTGTTAATTTCAGTTACGAAACCAAGCGGAATCACTGGCAGTTCGATGCCACTTTACAATACAATGGTTCAAAGCGATTACCGGATACACAATCAAATCCGGAGGTTTATAAACGAAACTCGTATTCGCCTGACTTCTATAATGTATTAGGACAAATCACTTATCTTACCAAATTTCCTAAAGCGGAATTACATATTTATGTTGGGGTAGAAAACGCGCTGGACTTTAAACAACAGAGTCCAATTGTAGCCAGTGAAGCACCGTTTAGTAAATATTTCGACGCGAGTATGGTGTGGGGACCAATTTACGGACGAATGATTTATGCAGGCTTGCGATTTAAAATAAAAGAACTGACTTGGCTAAAGTTTAAGGAGGATTAAAGGACCGTCATTGCGAGCGCAATGTAATGAAGCGAAGCAATCTGTTTTAAGATTGCTTCATTTCATTTGTAAAAGTTGACTTATTCAATTATTACTTTACCAGTATGAATCACTTCTTTGTTTTGCAACACGGCATAAGTATAAATGCCTTTTAATAAATTCTGTGAATTGATTTTATTGTTGCCCTGTTTGATTTCTTCGCGCAATATAAGTTGTCCTAAAATATTTCGTATTTCAATTTCACCGTTTTGGATAGGTTTAGCAATATCTAAATTAAAAATACCATTGTTTGGGTTTGGGTATAGGTTAAACATTTCAGACTGATGTAAAGTGCTTACACCGCTACTTACGGCAATAGGTGAACATTGTGCGTCAAAATACGCGTAACCTGCATGGCCGGAGTAAGGGCAATCGATTCCGGTTACCTCAATTGAAATACAGCTTCCAATCCAAAACGAAAGATCTACTGAATCAACACGCCATTGATTATAAACCCATCCGGCAATTGCAGCATTTGTAAATGTAAGTGGTGCACCGGTGGTGCAAGGTCCTGTTGGAGTACAGCCAGGTCCGGCAGAAGGAGAAACACTAAATTGACCTGATGTAGCTAACATATTACCTAAACAATCTTTAAAGTTTATAGCAATCCCAACGTTATCACAACAACAGTGCGCACCTTGAGCAACAGCAATTGAAGCGAATTTAAATTTCGCGTTGGCAGGGCTAACAATAAAGCTTTTAGTGATTCTTGAAATTCCTGCACCGGCAGTTTGATTGTTAACTCTAACAATCCAGTCGCCACGCATATTAGTAGGATTTCCGCTTATTAGACTTCCGTTGTTTGCATTATTACCAAAAACAGAAAATATTGGATAGGATGCACCAATTACAGCGTCAACATAACCAGAGGATCCAATACCAATTTCAGCTACGGTTAATCCTGTTGAACTCGTACAGCAACCACTCAAAGTACAAGAGCCATTTCCTCCAGAATTGACTCCACTCGTAACGGTCCAGCCATTAACATCAGTAGTCGTAGTAACGTTAACTACTGCAGGAACTGAAGTAACGAGTCCTTGTTCTTCAAAATCCTCATTAACGCAAGAAGCAGTTGCTAATTTTGTGACATTTGAATAAGAGTTGTTCTTGATAGGTTTCGAAATCAAATTATATTTACTTTTAATAAATTCCCTTCTGGAAATTGCCATGTATACATCCATTTCCTCGGCAGTAATTCCCTTTAAAGGTGCCAGATCACGAGCCTGTTGCTCGTTAAATCCGCTCAAAGAATCATTATGTTTTACTTTCGATAAAGTAAAAGTATTTGATTCTTCTAAAAGAGAAACATTGTTACTCAATAAAGATTGTTTATTTTGAGCCATGGATGTTATTGTACATGCCATAAACAAAGCAGCAATAAAATGTAGATTTTTTTTCATGCTTAAAGGGGTTAGTTTAATGGTAAAAATACAATTATCGTGCCATTTTCCTTCTTCCTACAATAAGCATAAGCTTGGTTTCGCTCAATTTACCCATGATTCCGAACTAAAACTGCCCTAAATTTCAATCACTTTTGTTAATTATCTGTCAATGATTCCTCAATACAATTCCTATCTTTGCCACATGTTAATTACAGCCGAAACTCCAATTAAGTACGATCGTAAAAAGCTGAAAGACGATACGCTTTTAACGCTCTATAAAAACATATTAAAACCCCGCATGATTGAGGAGAAAATGCTCCTTCTTTTACGTCAGGGTAAAATTGCAAAATGGTTCAGTGGCATCGGACAGGAAGCTATTTCTGTTGGAGTGGCCAGCGCTTTAAATCCGGATGAATACATCCTCCCAATGCATCGTAATCTCGGTGTTTTTACAACCCGTCAAATCCCACTTAATCGTTTGTTTTCTCAATTTCAAGGTAAGCCGGGTGGATTTACGCAAGGTCGCGACCGCTCTTTCCACTTCGGAACACAAGAGTTTAAAATTGTGGGAATGATTTCTCATTTAGGTCCGCAAATGGGAGTCGCAGATGGAATTGCTTTAGCTAATAAATTAAAACAAGATAAAAAGGTAACAGTTGTTTTTAGTGGAGATGGTGGAGCCAGTGAAGGTGATTTCCATGAAAGTATTAATACAGCTGCTGTTTGGGATTTGCCTGTAATCTTTGTGATTGAAAATAACGGTTACGGATTAAGTACACCAAGCAACGAACAATTCCGTTGTAAATCATTTGCAGATAAAGCGATTGGTTACGGTATTGAAGGAGTAACCGTAGATGGAAATAATGTGGTGAAAGTGTATGAAACGGTGAAACAATTAGCTGAATCGATTCGTGAAACACCTCGTCCGATAATTTTAGAATGTATTACGTTCCGTATGCGCGGACATGAAGAAGCGAGTGGAACAAAATATGTGCCGAAAGAATTGTTTGATGTGTGGGGTAAAAAAGATCCGGTAAATAACTATGAAAGATTCTTAATTACCGAAGGTGTATTAAGCGAAGAAAACATCGAATCTATTCGCGCAGATATTAAAAAAGAAATTGATAACGGTCTGGAGATTGCTTTCGCAGAAAGTAATCCGGCTCCTGATACGCAAAAAGAATTGTCTGAAATATTTAAACCATTTTCGGTGGCTGATACTTCAGATACAAATGGATCCAAAACCAATAAGCGTTTAATTGATGCCGTTTCTGATGGGATGCGTTTAGCAATGCGTAAACATCCTAATCTTGTTTTAATGGGACAAGACATTGCGGAGTACGGCGGTGTATTTAAGATTACTGAAGGTTTTGTAGACGAGTTTGGTAAAGGAAGAGTAAGGAACACACCGTTATGTGAAAGCGCCATTTTAGGAACCGGTTTTGGTTTATCTATTAATGGTCATAAGGCGATGGTGGAAATGCAGTTCGCTGATTTCGTTAGTGAGGGTATTACCCAAATCGTTAATAATTTAGCAAAGAGTCATTATCGCTGGGGACAAAACGCAGATGTAGTTGTGCGAATGCCAACAGGCGGTGCTGTAGCAGCCGGACCATTCCACAGCCAGAGTAATGAAGCATGGTTTTTCAAAACTCCGGGATTAAAAATTGCTTATCCTGCATTTCCGGTGGATGCAAAAGGATTATTATTGACAGCGTTTGAAGATCCGAATCCTGTCATGTTCTTTGAGCATAAAGCATTATACAGAAGTATAACAGAAGATGTTCCGGATGATTATTATACAATTCCATTCGGACAAGCAAAAGTATTACGTCATGGAAAAGATGTTACCATTGTTACGTATGGTTTAGGTGTACATTGGGCATTGGAAGCGTTGGATGAATTCAGTGATATTAGTGCTGATTTAATTGACTTAAGAACATTAGCGCCATTAGATACCAATACCATTTATGAATCCGTTCGTAAAACAGGTAAAGTTTTAGTGTTGCATGAAGATACTTTAACAGGCGGAATAGGAGGAGAGATTGCTGCCTTGATAACTGAAAATTGTTTCGAATATCTGGATGCACCGGTTATGCGTGAAGGAAGTTTAGATACACCGGTACCAATGAATGTTGACTTAGAATGGAACTTTTTACCTAAAGATCGTTTCAAAAAGAAACTTCAGGATTTGTGGAATTATTAAAATAAAAGCCCCCGATTTTCGGGGGCTTTTTTTTGTCATGTCGAGTTTATCTACCGAAATGGTGATGAAGGTAGACGGAGTCGAGACATCTTTTCCAACAGATTCCTCTTTACAGTCGGAATGACATTTGATAAGGACTGTCATGTTAAGGATGGTCCCCGAGCTTGTCGAGGAGCCGATTGAATGATTGCAGATGTTTTATTTAATAGATTCCTCCCTACGGTCGGAATGACACTGGAACAAATTGTCATGTCGAGCGGAGTCGAGACATGCATTCAATTATTCTTCAATAAATCTTTCATTTTTTTATAAATGAATTCAGCGGCAAATTTCGGACTTAATCTGTAAAGAAAATCCATAAAGCGCGAATCTGAGCCAACCATTACCCGGTATTTGTTTTTTTCCATGCCTTCAACAATCATTTCTGCAGCTTTTGTTGCAGGTAATGGTTTAAATTTCTCTTCTTGTTCTTTGGATACACTTGGCATTTTTAGTCCTGAGTTATTCGCAATGTTAGTTCCAATAGCTCCCGGAAAAATCAAGGTTACTCTTACGTTTGTATCTAATAATTCTGAACGTAATCCTTCCGTTAAAAGCTTTACGGCAGCTTTAGTTGCGCCATAGATGCTTTGTCCGGGCACAGGTAAAAATCCACCCATGCTCGAGATATTTACAATATGAGCTTCCGGTCGCTTTAATAAATGTGGTAAAAAACTTTTTGTCATGTAAAGTAAACCGTAAAAATTAATGTTTACCACACGTTCAATTGATGCGTAATCCAAATCATTCACTTTTACAAATGGCTGTATGATGCCGGCGTTGTTGATAATGCCGTCTATTTGTCCGTGCGTATTTATAATTTGTTGAGGCAAATTTTCAACGGCAGATTTATCTGTAATGTTCACCACATGAAGTGATAAACGATTGGCATTGGCACCTGCTAAAGATTTTGTTTCATTTAAATAATCTTCTCTAACATCTAAAGCTGCAACGCGGGCACCTTTTTTTAGAAGGAGTAAAACTAACTCACGTCCCATACCGTTTCCACCACCGGTAACAAGAATTGTTTTGTTATTTACATTCATAAGTAAGAATTATATTTAATAAAGATAGGTACAAATAAACCTTTCAGGCTAACTCCATGACCAACATCATTCTGTTTCATTAAAACAATGATATAAGTCTTATTTAAAGTAATTCCTGAGTGAACTCTCGTCTGATTTTAAGATAATAGCTCGTGTTGTTTCTTAAGAAAGAACAAGGATGAAATTTTTGGTGCGTTATTTTTACAGCGCATACGTTTTTCAATAAAAAATGCAGAAGCTAAGGTTAATACACCAATTAAAATTACCGCGCTGTTTAAACCAAAAGCATCAGCCATAAATCCTGTTAAAATGGCACCGATGGCATAACCTAAATCTCTCCATAATCTGAATACACCTAGGCTTTTAGGTCGGTCAATTGGATGGGTGTTTTCTGCAACGGTTGCTAAAAAAGTTGGATACACCATCGCCGTTCCCCAACCCAATAAAGAAGATATTATAATGTAATGAGCGAAAGTATTGGCAAATATTAAAGATAATAGTGCTAAGCCTTGCAAAAACATTCCCCAAAACAACATACTTTTTTTACAAAAATGATCACTCATTTTTCCGGTAACTAATTGACCGATGCCCCACACTGCGGGGTATACAGCGGTTACAATTCCAATTTCCGAAATGGAAAATCCTTTATCCGCGAGTAGTATTGGAAATAAACCCCATGCCATTCCGTCGTTTAAATTATTGATAAGTCCGGCTTGAGTTACAGAGCCTAAGTTTCGGTCGAATAAAGTTGTGTCCCAGAATACATTTTTCAAACGTGGCACTTTATTATCGCATGCTTCTTTTACTACATGATGCTTTGTGTCTTTAATGAAAAATATGGAAATAATTAAGCCTAAAATTGCCATAACTATACCTAAGTAAAAAGGGTAGGGGCGCAGACCGTAATGCGAAGCTATCCAGCCGGTAGCAAAGGCTACTAAAGCCACGGAGATATAACCGGCAAATTCATTTAATCCCATTGCGAGACCACGACTTTTTTCACCTACTAAATCAATCTTCATCACCACCGTGCTGCTCCAGGTTAATCCTTGGTTTATACCTAATAATATATTGGCAGCAATAATCCAATTCCAACTATTGCTTAGCATTAAAATTAATGGAACCGGCAAAGCAAATATCCAACCGATAATCAGTAAGTTTTTTCTTCCCAATTTATTCGCCAAGGTTCCTGTAAAGTAATTTGTTAGCGCTTTTACTACACCGAAGACAATAATAAATGAAAGAATAGCAGTCTTAGCGGCAATATGAAACTCCGCTTCTGCTATTTGTGGAAGTATGGAGCGTTCTAATCCAACCATACCGCCAACAAAGGCATTCACAACAATCAGTAAAATAAATTGCCTGAGGTTTTCTTTTAATCCGAGTTGTACGTTAGACATGGCTGTAATTCTAACACAAAATTACAGTAGCCTCTTCCGGAACTACTTATCATATGATAAGAAATTACTTTTGTCCCCTTATGCGCGACAAACTTACGGGAGTAATGCCTAAGTAAGAAGCAATGTATTTGAGAGGAACGCGTTTAATCACATCAGGTGCCTCTTTGAGCAGAGCTTTGTAGCGTTCTTCAGCTGTATGAAACTGTATGCTCTCGATGCGGTTGATGGTTTCTACATGCGCGGCTTCAAAAACCCGGGCAAAAACACTTTCAAGCTCAGGAAATTTAGAATAAAGTTTAAATAATTGATTGGCATCAATGGCAATTAGATCAGAATCCTCTAAAACCTGAATGGCTTTTTTACTTGGACGTCCGGTGAATAAACTTTCGTAGCGTACCACTAAATGATTTTCAAACGAAAAACTTTCCGTTATGTCAATGTCATTTTTAAAATAATAAATTCTGGCTAATCCTTTTTTAAGAAAGTATATGGTTTTGCAAGTATGCCCAATAGGTTGTATGTCGCTGTTCTTCTTAAATTGTAATTCTTTACAAATGCCTACTAAAGCTTCCTTGGCGGCTTTACTGAGTGGCATAAAAGAATTTAAATATTTAATAAGACTCTGCATTCGTTATTTAATGATTGGATTTATCGCTTCCACAAATTTCTTTGCCCAACTATTCCAATTCAAGCGTTCGTCATATTCCTTACGTGTGCTAACTCTGAGCTTTTCGTATTGCCCAGGTGTATCTAGAATTTCTTTTATTCTTTTTGCGTAAGAAATGCCTTTGTCGTTATAGTCAATTAAATAACCATTTTGTCCTTCTGTAATATGCCCTCCAACGCCTCCGGTATTAGCGGATAAAACTGGAAGTGCGTATGCTGCTGCCTCACAAAAAACGATAGGCGTACAATCGAAGCGGGTTGGTAAAATGAAAAAGTGATGATTCAGAAATAATTCATCCAATTGTTTTCTTCCTTCTGCTGTATTTTTATTGACAAAAGGAATAATGGTTAATCTATCATTGTTGATGGGCTCCGGTGGGGTACATCCGCAAACCGTTAGCTTCGCATCAACGCCCATTTTTACTAATTCGTTTAAAGTATTAACTGCAATATCAGCGCCTTTGTTTTCCCAATAAGTTCCTACCAACAGTAAATTACAAGTTCCGCTTTTTTGATGCTTAAACACAAACTCGGATGAAGGTAATTCATCCATGTTGGCCCCAAAGGGGATTATCGCCATTTGTTTATCCGGTAAGCCGTAAGTGTCTTTAGCAATCGATGCTGCCCAGGGTGAAGAAAATACTGTAAGTGCACTGCCAAGCATGGCATGTTTATCTGTGTTGATACTTTGCTTTTCGCTGAAATTCCAGAGTTTTTTAAATATACTGTGATAATTAATAGTGCCTGCAATGGTTCGGTCAACCACCAACACTTTTGGAATATCAGTTTTTATATAGCCTATATAAGCAACACCCGCCGGAGAAACAATTAAATCGTAGTTTTTGCCTTTTAGTTTTTCGCCAAATAAACGACCGCATGCCTTTGCGTAAAGAGTAGAATGTCGGTAATCAAATCGTTTACCAACCAACAGAGAAAAGGCATGAATGATTTTACAAATAAAAACAGTAAAGCGCGGTTCGGCAGGCCCTAATAAATCAACTTGTTTAAATTGTGTTTGTAAGCTTTTCCAGATGTAATGGTCGGTACCGCTCCACGAATGTTTGTTATGTGGATCGGTAACTGTTATATAAGCGATTTTGTAAGGAAGCATGCAGCTTTAAAACTGCACTAAATATAGTTAAAAATAGCAGTAAAACACTCGTATAATTAACAATTGTTACGGCGTTTAACGATATGAATATCCTTAATTATTTCTTCTTTAGTAATTACATCCTCCGGATGATCTTCATACCAAAAATCAATTATTTCCTCGCCATTAAATTTAATGATGGTAGAATATTCCCGCTTAAAATACCCGCCTTTAAAGTAAGTGAACAATGCTATGTTTTTACCCATGCCAAAATAAACCATCTGGTTTTTCGGTAATGAATTTCCAACCCATAGAACGGTTGGAACGGAGTCTTTTTTCACCGGATCATAAATGTTTTTAATAACCTGATCACGGAAATCGGTTATGCTACCTGCATTCCATTCTTCCCCGGGGTTGGCCATGTCGTTAATGCACTTAAAGTTTTTCATCAATAAAAAAACTTTAATAAAAGTTGGGATTTGCTTCACATCAGTTATCTCCGCTAAATTTTCTTTATCAAGCTCCGCTAATAATGTGAATTTGTTTTTTTTAGCCACGATTAAACTCGTGTCAATTTTATAAAAGCCATTCTCTTTCTTTACACTGCTTAAATATTCTTTATTATCAGTTTGAATGTTAGCCTGATTATGATTGCCGGATAAGTTGTTACATTGATAATATAACAGGCCTGAACCTATTACAATTAAAGATAAAAGCAGGTTTCTTTTCATGTTTATTTTGTTTGGGCGGCACGGATGGCCATTACATATTTAAAAACAGCATCTTTCTGTGAAGCACTAATACCGGCTTTCTCTGCCATATTATCAATGACCGGTTTCCAATGCGCATCACTGCCGGCGTAAATATTTTTAACGCCATGACAATTGGTACACGGACCCTGTGCATAGAGAGCGTAACCCTCCTTTAATTTCTCTAAAGTTGCATCCGGAAATTTGGATTGAATAGCTACTAATTCATCATTTCCAGGTGCATATACACCATTGGCCGGTTTACTGGCAACAGCGGGTGATGAAGGAGTAGTGGGAGTGGCTGGTGCCACAGCCGTGGATGTAGTTGATTTTTTCTTACTGTTACAGGCAACAATTATAGCAAGTCCTGATAATACTAAAGCGATAGATTTTAAATTCATATTTATTATGTGTGATATTGTAAATTCAATTATTTCAGAAAAGATACAAAGAACCTGATTGTTGTTTTGTTAATTAACAATTTAGCCATGACCGTTTAACATTAATTGTTGAATTTATAGATGGCTTGGATCTTCTAAATTACAAGTTAGATAAGCAAGGAATTTTTTTAAATAGCCAGGTATAGAACTTCATGTCTTTAGTTTCAGTATAGGGCATTAGAGTAAAGCCATCCGGATGAAATCTATTATTAAATCGTTTTTTTGCCTGTGCTTTTTCCTCATTAGTATAGTTGTAGGCGTAGCTCACATCCTTGCAGCTGTGTTTTGTCAAACTTCGCTTAATTGGTTTAATTTTTCTGGTTTTACCATTCAGGTATTCGGGATTCATTTCGGTATCACTACCGTTTTTCATATAATTAAGATTAGTGAGATAAGTATAATATTCATTCGTTAACTCGTAGGTAAAAGAACCTTCTGTCAATTGATACGTACCCCAATAGTAACGTGCCGTGTCATTTGCCAAACTCATTGGTGCAAAAATAACATGACCATTAGGAGTGAAATACAAACCGCCTTGTATACCACCTTCTTCAAAATCGATTCCCTGACAGGTTTTAAGGTCAATGGATTCCATTAAAATATAAAGCTGATCAATGTTTTTGGATGATTTTTTAGTGGTGAAAAATGAGCAAAGTGTAATAACAACACCCAAACAGATTAGTAATAAGATTTTCTTCATAAAATAAATGTATAAAATTCTTTTTTTTGTTTTTTAAAATCAAATTGCATTTATAATTGTTTAACAATATTAACAAGCTTCAAAAAATCACTTTCATTACATTTAGACATGAATTATTTTAAGTTTCTATCAATAGCATTGGTTTTATCTGCCTGTAATTCTACACCTGAGAACATACCTTCGATTACCGAAGTAAAAGCTATTGAAACTAAAACTGAAAGTACAAAGCAAGAAGTAAAGAAAGCGACGAAGCCTTTGGAAAGAGATCCTTCTTTTATAGAGCCAAAAGAAGCAATTTCAGTAAACGGACCGGATAACATTACCCGCAATTTAATTCAAGACAGAAATGGTAATTTTTGGTTCGCGAGTTGGTGTGGTATTATTAAATACGACGGTAAAGTTTTTACAAATTACACAGTAAAAGAAAACCTTGAACGTTTTCATGCTTTATCCTTAAGGGAAGATAAAGCAGGGCATATTTGGATTGGTACGGTAGAAGGAGGCTTATATCGTTTCGATGGTTCTTCTTTTACCCGCTACACGATTAAAGACGGATTGGCAAGCAATCTCGTGTATTGCATTTTTGAAGATAATAAAGGACTGTTATGGATTGGAACAAATAATGGAGTGAGTATTTACGACGGCAAAACATTCGCCAATTACACAACTAATGATGGCCTTACTAACAATGTTGTAAACACAATTATTCAGGATAATCATGGAATTATTTGGTTAGGCACTAAAGGAGCTTTATGTTATCATGTCCCATCTGCATCAGTAACTAATGGTCCGGTAAAAATAATAAAGAAAGAAGGACCATTCGCCGATGTACGTTTAATGTATAAAGATAAAATCGGACGAATTTGGATGGGTACGGCACAAAGTGGAGTGTTATGTTATGATAATAAATTGCCCGATGGAATCGGTAAAGGAAAAGCATTTAGTCTATTTACAAAGAAGGATGGATTGAGTGATGATTTTGTTACTTGTATCACTGAAGATACTAAAGGTAATTTATGGTTTGGCGGGGATATATGTTTTTACGACGGAAAAAAGTTTACACCTCTAAAAATAAAGGAAGTTCAAAATAGTACAAATGTGTTTTGTATTTATGGCGATAAAAATGGAAACGTTTGGTTTGCCAATGCAAGTGGTGTGTTGCTTTACGATGGGAAAAAATTTGAAGATTTCAGATAGTAAATTGCAAGTTCAGCATAATGTTTATTTGTTTAGATTTGTAACATGAAAAGAGTTCTATTGTTTCTGCTTTTATCATTTATGATCAACGCGCAGAGTCCGGGAACGGAGGAAATGAAACAGCGTGCTAAAGAAGATATCGAAGGTTACCGAAGGAAAGTTTTGAGAGGCGAATCTTTTGGAAGTATTGCAGCTTTGTATAGCGATGATACCGGTTCTGCGAAAAATGGAGGCATTTATAAAAATGTTGTAAAGGGAATGATGGTGAAAGAGTTTGAAGATGTGGCTTTCAGTTTAAAACCGGGAGATGTTTCAGAAGTTTTTGAAACCAAATATGGATTTCATTTTATACAACTCATAGCCCGCAGAGGAGATGAATTAGATTTAAGACATATTTTGGTTATTCCAAAATAAATTAACTGCCTGCAAAAGGCGTTCCGAAAATTCCTACAGCCAATTCGGCCCATACTAAAACAAGTGCTGCCAGTATCAGAAGAGAGATGATGACACGCAATTTAGTTTGTTTTACTTTTCGTAGAATAAACTCAATGCTAAGTCCGGTACCGTAAAGTAAAATAGCGGCAATAACAAAATCAAATAAACTCCAATTTACCTCGCTGCTGAATTGCATGGCTGCAAGCGGAGCAAGAAGAAGAGTAGTAGCAATACTTAAAATGATTATAAGTCGTTTGTTTTCCATGACACGTTGAGTTTTGGTTTTAACGTTGAAAGCAATTCGTGAATTGTATTTGAATTGATAAAAAATGTAAAATATTAATCGTTTAAACCTTTTCCTTTAAGTATGGCAAGCGTGCATTTCTCTATGCGCGAAGCACGTGTGGCAGATTGTTTAGCTTGTGAGAAAAAAAGTAAATAACCTCTTTGTCGGCCCGGCGTTAAAGCATAAAAGGCTTTCTTTAGATGGGCATTCTTCTTAAAGGCATTCTCCAATTCTTCAATCATTAAATCATTTGCCGTTTGTTTGAATTCTATTTTCTTTCCTTGCTTTTCCAACTCGATGGCTTCCTTAATGTAAGCTTTAATATTAGTGGAAAGTTTCTCAATTTCTTTTACACTTGTAAATCTAAACTGACGGGCAGCTTGTGAGTTTTCGCCGGGTGTACTCAATAGTTTTTTAGCATCTTTTAAAAGTGCACCTTTAAAAAAACTAACAGAGCAATATTCTTTAAAAGCCGCTAATATCAATATGTTTTTATTTTCAAAAGTATAGCACGGTACACTCCATTTTAATTCTTCAGTGAGTCCACATTCTTGTATAATTGCTCTTAATACTTTTAATTCGGTTGACCAGGCATGGACTTTACATTGAGGTGTTTTATAGAGCTTACATCGGCCACAGCCGTCAATAAGGTATTGATCAACTTGTCTGTTATTCGTTGTCATTCGTTAAAGATCTAATAATACAAAATTAAAAACTTACTAATCACCTTACGGTACAAATTTTTCGAAATCACGACCATTGAATTTATACACACCATCGTTCTGGGTACCTAACCACAAATCACCTTTAATATCCTTATATATTGAAAATAGTTTTACATCTAACTCGTCTTTTTTAACCGGATAATGTTTCGTTGATGTTCCATTATAGCACCAAACACCTTCATCATATGTGACTAACCAAAGATTCCCATTATTGTCTTCAATAGCCGACAGAAAATAAATAAAATCGACACCTTTATTGGATTTAATATCGCCAATTCCCTTTTCTCTTTGATAGTTTATTAGTGATGCACCCATTTCCTTTTTAGTATCCGAAAATATTGAATAGCGATATTTTGTATTACAAAACCAGAATTTCCCATTTTTATCCTCTATGATTGATCGAATTCCAAAAGACCCTCCGTTTGGCGTATTGGTTAAGTGATCTTCATATAACCAGGATATCGATTGACCGTCGTATCTGCACAATCCAAAATTAGAGGTTCCAAACCAAAGATGGCCCTTTTGGTCTTTGTAAGTATAATATACATCATATGGACTCCAAGGGTTGTTAGGATACTTTTCGTAATATTCATCTGCCATAAAATGTTTGGGAAAAGTGAGTTGATATAGATTTTCTCCATCATAGCGACAAGGACCATTCACTCCATTTTTTCCCAAGGCAGTAAACCATAAGTCGTCGGGGTTTAGCCTCCAATTACTATTTAACGGGGAGCTTTCTATAACATTTAACGTGCTAAAAAATTGTCCGTTAAATTTGTGGATACGATCAAGTGTTGTTATGTAAATATTACCCGCTTTATCTTCTTGTATGCCTCGTATACTAATGTTACTTAAACCCGATTTTTTTGTATAGTGTAGTATTACTTTACCATCATATTTATATAAGCCATCTTCCCAACTCCCGAACCAATAATTGTTTTTTTTATCCTGATATGTAATCATAATGTTATTACTTAAATTTTTCACAGTATCGGCTATGGTTGGCGGCGTAGTATTATAAGTAGTTTCAACCGTATGCGAATTCTGCCCCGTACAAGAGACCATAAGCAATAAGCTAAAAGATAAAAGTGTGTTTAACTTCATTTTTGAAAATCGCAGATTAGAAAACGATGTGAATAAAGATATAGATTACCTTAATCCGTAACCGTTAATTATTTAAAAGAAAAGTTAATTAGTGTCTTACTTTAAATTGTAAAATCAACTCGTAGTATTAAAAATAAGAAAACAGGATTCTTACTTATGGTTTAAAAAATCTCATTCAATTGCGCTACGCCGTTCTTTCGAAGAAGTTTCCAGTGCGAAACCATGGCCTGTGATAAGGTTGGCATATGGCGATATGGAATAGCGTATTCGGCAGCTGTTTCAACCATAATTTTTCTTACTTCCGGAAAATGAACATGTGCCATAGCAGGAAACAAATGATGTACCGCGTGGTAGTTAATCCCTCCAAAAAAGAAACTTGCAAATGGCCATTTAGTACCAAAATCCATGGTTACACTCATTTGATGCTCGGCCCATGTGGAAGACATGTCGCCATTTTTATCCGGCTCCGGAAAAATAGATTCCTCATATAAATGAGCGGGAAACAATGCTGTTGCCGCTGCTAAACTTGCCACAACATGCATGAAAAAGAATCCTAACAAAACGATTGGCCAGTTGCATCCCGAAAAAATTAATGGAAGAATAAGAGCATAGCTGAAATAAATAATTTTCGAAACTATGAATGAAATCACTTGCCCTCTAGAGTGCTTAACTTCTTTAGATCCGATTTTATAAGAAAAGAAATCGGTCCAGTCTCTTCTCAAAATAGCATTCAACGAATAAAAACAATAAAGTATAGGCGCGTAAATTTTTTGGTATTTATAACTTGGTGGAGGATTTTCAAGCGGTTGAAATGTTAACATGCCTGTTTGCTGTATATCCACGTCATGCTCAGGCACCATCGGATTTGGGTGATGCGAATAAACATGACGCATTTTCCATAAATAACCGGAAGAACCTAACAAATCAAAGGTATATGTGAAAAGATGATTAATGATTCTGTTATTAGAAAAAGAACTGTGTACACCTTCATGCCCGAGATTAAGCACCAGGCAAATTTGTATAAATCCCAACAAAGCAAAGCAAGTTAAAAGTAATGGTGAATTACCATTTGCACGTAAGATAAACGTATAGGTTACGGCAAATGCTGCTAGAAAAAGAATTGCTTTAAAAATGCCAAAGGCGTTAGTTTTTTTGGAAATTTTATTGGAAACGAAATAATCATTTACGCGTTTGTTAACGGTATAAAAAAAACTGTCTTTTTCTTCCTTTTTATATTTTACGTCTTTATAGTCCATGCTTTATTTAAGTATGGTTGTTTTAACAACCTTTTAGTTTTATGCATTAAAAATACAATTAAACCTGAGATTTATACGAGTTCATGCTGTTTTTATTGATGAATCTAAAACAGAAGGCTGATTTAGTAAGCCTTACTTTCAATTTAAAATAAAAAAGGAGCCTTGACTAAGACTCCTTTTTTTTGAATGTTTATAATTGACTCTTCGGTTTTATAATTGTTTGAGTAAACTTTTCAGACTTACTTTTTCATCAAGAATTCTGGCAAGTTCGCTGATTTTTACGCGTTCTTGTTTCATGGTATCACGTTCGCGAATCGTTACACTGTTGTCATTTAAACTATCATGATCAACCGTAATGCAATACGGTGTACCAATGGCATCTTGTCGTCTGTAACGGCGACCTACAGTATCTTTTTCGTCGTAAGTTACGATATGATCGAACATTAATTCTTTCATGATTTTCTCTGCTAATTCCGGTAAGCCGTCCTTTTTCACTAATGGTAAAATGGCTGCTTTTATTGGGGCGAGAGCAGGAGGTAAGTTTAATACGGTGCGCTTATCTCCGCCTTCCAGTTCTTCTTCTTTTAATCCTGCGCTTAAGATGGCTAAGAATAAACGATCCAGACCAACAGATGTTTCTACAACATAAGGCACATAATTCTGATTTAATTCAGGATCGAAGTATTGTAATTTTTTTCCGCTGAATTGTTCGTGTTGTTTTAAATCGAAATCGGTGCGTGAGTGAATGCCTTCTAATTCTTTAAATCCAAATGGAAAAGCAAATTCAATATCGCAAGCAGCGTTAGCATAATGCGCCAGTTTTAAATGGTCGTGATACTTATATTTTTCATTCCCTAATCCTAAACTTTGATGCCATTTTAAACGGGCTTTTTTCCAGTATTCGTACCATTCCATTTCAGTACCCGGACGAACAAAAAATTGCATTTCCATTTGTTCGAATTCGCGCATGCGGAAAATAAACTGACGGGCAACAATCTCATTACGGAAAGCTTTACCGGTTTGAGCAATACCAAACGGAATTTTCATGCGTCCTGTTTTTTGCACATTCAGGAAGTTAACGAAAATACCCTGTGCAGTTTCAGGACGAAGATAAATGGTGTTACCTTCTTCAGCTACCGAGCCCATGCTGGTTGAGAACATTAAATTAAACTGTCTAACGTCCGTCCAATTACGGCTTCCGCTAATCGGACAAACAATTTCACAGTCAACAATAATCTGTTTCACTTCCGCTAAATCGCCTTTGTCCATGGCGTTTTTAAAACGGTTATTAATGCTGTCAATTTTATCCTGATATTCCTTTACACGTGCATTGGTGCTCCTGAACATGGCTTCATCAAAATTCTCGAAGCGTTTCGCCGCCTTTTCAACTTCTTTATTAATCTTATCTTCAATCTTAACCACATGCTCTTCAATAAGCACATCAGCACGGTAGCGTTTTTTACTGTCTTTGTTATCGATTAAAGGGTCGTTAAAAGCATCTACGTGTCCGCTGGCTTTCCAAGTGGTAGGGTGCATGAAAATGGCCGCATCGATACCAACAATGTTTTCGTGCATTTGCACCATGGCGCGCCACCAGTATTCACGGATGTTTTTCTTTAATTCGGCACCATATTGACCATAATCGTAAACGGCGCTTAGTCCGTCGTAAATTTCGCTGGATGGGAAAATATAACCGTACTCTTTACAATGAGAGATAACATTCTTAAAAAAATCTTCAGGCTTCTGTGACATGCTAATAAACTTTGAGCCACAAAAATAGGGATTTTAGCTTATTTGCCTAGGGAAATATTAGAAGATGTAATTGTATTATTTACTTTCTTTTCTGCCTTGATGCAGAAAAGAAACAAAAGAAATCAAGGCTTCATTTTATCCTTTACTCCCTACGGTCATAATTTTTTATGCTTACAAATTGCTACCAAATGGGTGATCTCCTTGGCCCGCCTGCGGAGCTTCCCATTTGGCTTAACGCAATTTGTTGCGCATAAAAAACCGGATAAAATGAGGCCGGTTTTCGGTAATATCGTCTTCGAGGATGCCTCCGAATGGAGTACTGTTGAATATTGGGAATGTTCAGATAAAATGGAGTAAAATGCTAATTGGAGGAACCGACGCCGGGCAGCATAGTGAACAAAAAGCAGGGTGGGGTCTCCCGGCTCGGCACTGCCGAGTTGGGGCCTGCTTTTTGGAACGGTGCGGCTACCGCCGCAATGCCTTTCGGCGTCTTGATTTTTTTGTTTACTTTTTTCATCAAGGAAAAAAGTAAAAATAAAAAAGCCCGGAACAAACACCGGGCTTTTTCACTAACAAAACAATAAGAGCATTCGTTTAAAAAAGCTGCCTCCATCCCCAAAGGCAGCTTTTTTGTTGGTTGGTATCAGATTATTTATTTATGAATGGCCAACCGTATTTTACCATCATTAATAACCTATACGCCAGTAGTTTTTGAAAGGTTGGGTGAAGATTAAAAAAATAACAGAAAAATTTATAATTACTTGATTAGTATTATTTTCTGAGAAAGTGAATGGTCTTTAAGTTTAAGAAAATAACTACCGGATTGTAACTCCTGAGATGGCAATTCCATATGAATTTCTCCGTTAATTACTTCTGCTTCTTTTTTGTAAACCAATTCTCCCAATAAATTATATACATAAATTTCTGTAGAACTTACCGTTGTGTTTGTTTGAAGAGTTATTTGGCCAGAAGTAGGGTTTGGACTTACAATTAATTGTTCCGGAATAGATATTGGTTCATTAACTGATAAAAGTGATGCGGGTTTTACATTTAAATAGATTAATGCGTTGTTGCCGCTCATTTTATAAATATTGGTATTCACACAGGTACTTGAGGTGAGAGGTCCGCTTAAACAATTTACGGTTACGGTTAAACATATATTATAAAATCCGGCGGCAGAATAAGTGTGCGCAGGATATAAACCAAAACTTGTATTTCCATCACCCCAATTCCACATAGCGCTAACAGTATTTGGATTATAATTTGCGTAAGCATTCCACGTAAAGGCCATAGAGCTGTCTTTACTAACTGTGAAATTAGATACAGCAAGGCACGGAATGGAGTTGACCAGAACGGTTGTTGTAAATGCGCTTTGGCAAAAGAAGGAAATAGAATCTGACGCTATCAGACTTACGGTGTAAGTACCGTTAGCGGTATAGGTGTGACTTGGATTCATGAGTGTTGAAAAACCTCCATCACCGAAGTTCCATAAATAATTTGTGGTAGCAGTTGTTCCTGTTGTTGTGTTATTGAATGTGACCAGTCCGTTTGAACCGGTAGAATAGGTGAAGTTTGAATTCACATTACAAGGAGCGACACTCACAGTTACAACTGTACTCGTGGTATAAGTACAAATAGAAAACGGATCAGTAACGCTTAATGTTACGGTATAATTACCGGAAGCCATGTAAGTGTGCGATACTGAACTTAATCCTAAACCATTTGAAAAATTACCATCGCCATAATTCCATGTATAAGATGTGTTAAAGGCGAACGAAGGTCCTGTTGGTGTTGAGAAGCCATAAACTCCACTTGGGAGTGGCGTTGAGAAAATGGAAACTGAACCAGTACAAGGCGCAGTGGTAACAGTTAAAGTAACGGCAACACTGCTATAACACACAAATAAAGAATCCTGTATGGTTAAAGTGGCAGTAAAGGCACCATTATTTAAATATGTGTGATTAACCGTACTTGAAGCAATGCCACCGGTTTGTCCGCCATCTCCAAAAGACCATCCATAGTGTGTAATACTATTTGTTCCTGTTGAAGTACTACTAAATGTTACATTACCGTTTGCTCCAACTGTATAATTAAATGAAGCATTACATTGAGAATTCAATCGAATGGATAAGGCAATAAATAGAATTAAAAGAAAGTAATTTTTTTTCATGGTTGATATTTATGGAGACTAATTTATTTTATTTACTCATTTAAAAATCAGTTTTCATTCCAAGGATAGCTTTGGCTTAATAAGTGGTCGTTTTTTTAATGTCGATTACTTATAAGCAACGGCAACAACAGCTTTAGCTTTTTCGATTGTTAATGAACCTGTTGCACTGAATACCTTACAGCTAAACTCTAAGGTTAACTTCTTTGTTTTTTGTCCGTTACCATTGTTCTCATAATTCTCTACGCCAACAATTTTAAAATAACTGTTTGCAGGTTGACCGAAATCATCAGAAGAATAAACATTACCTGCCGCATCGGTATATTTAATAATAATATTAGAATAACCTTTAGGATTTTGGATCGGGGTTACACCAACTATTAAATAATTGGTGGTGCAATCGAGTCCGTTTGGCGTTAAGTAATTCAAATGAGCGAAGGCAGTATCATTCGCTGCATCAATAACGCGTAAACTTACCGGGTATCGTCCTTGCAATGCGTAGCTATGCGAAGGAATAGCCATGTTGGATGTATTACCATCACCGAAATTCCATAAGAAATTATAAGGCGGCACACCTAAGGTGGAATGCGTAAATGTTGCGGTAAGAGTAGAAGTAGAGCTGGCGGTAATGGAAGTACGGCAATCAGCACCGGTATTTCCGAAACTTTGCATGTTACATACAGAGTTCGTGCAACCTGCGGTATCCTGAACACTTAAACAAACATTGTATTGTCCGGTTCTGAAAACATGGGATGTGTTAGGCATGGTAGAAGTAGCGCCATCCCCAAAGTTCCATAAGTAATTGGTAGAATATTTATTGAAGAGTGAATAAAACTGAACATTGTGTAACACCGGCATTGGATTACCAGCCATTAACGGATAATATTTATACATGAAAGCCGAATCGGCGCCGGAGGTTCCGTTAAATGTGCTGATGCGATGATCATTAATTTGTATCTCGATGCTGTTTGGACAAACACCGCTGCAATTGTGCGATTTTAAATTGGCTTTAAATCCATATAAATTATTTACATCTTGCTCATACGACGAGTACATATAATAATTATCAACGCCTGCTTTTAATTGAACAGGTACGTTGTTTACTTGCGCAGAAAAATAAAACTGCGGGTCGTTGGTTTCGTTGTCGGTGGGTAATTCCTTTTTCTTACAGTTCGTTAATAGAGCGGGGCTTACTGCGATTAAAAGGAACAGGTGTTTTGGCTTCATTATTCGTTCTTACTTTTTAAATAAATCGAGACATAGTGTAAATTTAACACCCATGGCTCTTTCGTTTGTATTGTTTTTAAAATGATCGTTTTTCTTAATATCTGTAAAGCCGTAAATAAACTCAGCATTCGCGCTTAAGCCTTTGTAAATACGGCGGCGGTAAAACACAGATGCCTGAATATCTAAACTGTTAAACCCTGTTACATAACCGGTTTCTTTCTTTGTGCTTAAACGATTGCTCTCGTTCATCGGCTCTGCGTTATTGGTGCGGTATTTTTCAGTCTGACTATCGCTATTTAATAAGAATCCGGTGTTTGCACCAAAACCAATGGTATTGTTTTTGCCCAAATCAACACCCAATTTAATTGGCACAGAAATGTAATGTACGCGTATGTATTTAATAGCAGTTACATCACGTTGTACACCAAAATTATATTCGGTTGTACTGGCGGTGTAGGTACTATTGCATAAATTACCAATGCTGTTGTATTGTAAACCTGCAGTTAAAGAAACTTTAGGACTGATATATTGCTGATAGTTGATTCCTGCCACTGCATTGAAACCATTAGCTTCCTGACTGCCATTTACATTCCAGCCAAATAAATAAGTAGCACCAGCTTCCGCAAATAAAAACTTCGGACGGATTTTTGGTTTAACCGAAGAAGCAAGATTTAGGTCGCTGGCAGTTGACGAGCTATCTACTTTGGCCACTACCGGTGCTAGTGTATTGTTTGTATCGGCAATAGCAGAGCCCGTTTCAATGACATCTTTTGTTACAACTGCCGCTAAGGAGTCGGTTACCTTCGAATCGTTACCGGAAATGTTATTGGTCATTACAACTGTTCCTTCCGATTTTAAGTTGCCTTCACGGTTACTGTTATCGCCTTTGTTTTCTGAAATTATTACAGTGTTATTTTTATTTGGGGCACTTAAATTACTGCCTAGTATAACAGGAATTTCAGTTTGCGTAGTGCTTTTTGGTTTTTCAGATTTAGCAAGCTTGATAGTTTCAGAACTTTCCTTTCCGGCAGCTGTTCCGTTAGGTGAAGTAGAACCGGAACCCTGATTGCCAGGGTTCGAAGAATTAGATGAACCAGAATTGGATGAACTTGTGTTAGTCGTATTCTCAGTAGTTGTGTTGTTACTCGATTTTACTTTATCACTCGTTAATTCCGTTTGCTGAACATCAGTTGAAGATTTACCTCCAAAGGATTTTTTATGCTTTTCGTTTAAGCTTGACGTATTGTTTTCTGTGCTATTTATATTTGACAGTGCACTATTTGAATGAGATGAATTTTCGTTAATAGAATTAGATTCAACTTCAGATGCTGCAGGATTTACGGTTTGCATATCGGAAGGTTGAAGTTTATTCTCATTATTTCTCACATCGTTTAACGCCAAAAGCGGTTGCTCGTTTTGTGAGCTGCCGCTTTGTGCATAGTAAACAACACCAAGACTAACAATTAAGGCTATTCCTGAAAGGAAAAATATCCATTTAGGCCTGTTGTTACTGCGCGAGGCATCAATCATGGCGCGGGCCTTTTCCCAGTTTTGTTCATCAAACGGAAACTCAGCATTATCGAGTTTCTGCTTTAACTTGCTTTCGAATTCGTGTAAATCCTTTTTCATGTGTTTATAATTTGTTTCTTAAAGGCCATATGGTATAACCATGTTGTTTTTATTTAATGTTTGTGTTTAAGGAAACATGGTTATTTCATAATTCTACTTTATACGGTGCAACAATTTGTTCCAACATTTCTTTTAGTTTAGTACGTGCCGAGTTAAGGTGCCATTTAGAGGTTCCTTCTTCTATACTTAACATTTCGGCAATTTCTTTATGCGAATAGCCATCCACCACAAACAAGTTAAAAACCTGCTGTGCCATAGGCGGCAGTTTGGTAATTAATTCGTGGATTTTTGCAGTATTGATACGGTCGAGAGCTGAGTTTAATTCGGCATACTCGCTGTTATCGTAATACTCCTCCACATAATCAATCACCTCGCTTTGTTTTTTGTTTTTTCTGTACTCATCAATCAGCGTATTAATCATAATGCGTCTGATCCATGCCTTAAACGGAATTTCTTCCTTGTATTTATCGAGGTTATTCAGAATTTTAAGGAATCCAACATTGAGGATTTCCTTGGCCAAATCCTGGTTGCGTGTATAACGCACGCAAATACTCATTAAATAACTATAGGTTAGTTTGTACAGTTCATATTCAGACCTTCTGTTTCGGTTAATACAATCCTTTATCAGTTGAGGCTGAATGTTCATTCCTTGAATTCAATTAAATAACTGTACGGGTAATAACGCCAAAAGGTTGGGTGTATTACTTAATTCATAACTAAGTTATCAATTAATCTGATTTTCCCGACAAAACAGGCTATTAAAATGATTGATGGGCCCTTGATAGTTAGGGAATTAAGAGGCAGAAGCGTATTAGCATCACAAACTTCAAAATAATCGGGTTTGTAGATGGGGTTGTGGCTTAATTTTTCAAAAACGTATTTTTTAACGGAATCGATGGGTTCGGCGTTTTTTAGTCTGGCTTGAGCTTCCTGCATTAATTGAGGGATAAGAGAAGCTGCTTTGCGTTCTTCTTCATTAAGCAGCATATTTCTTGAACTCATGGCTAAACCGTCTGTTTCGCGTAAGATAGGGCAAGGAATAATTTCAATTTGGTAATTCTGAATTTCACAAAGCTTTTTAATGATTGCTACTTGCTGATAATCTTTTAACCCGAAGAAAGCTTTTTGCGGCTTTACTATATCAAACAATCGGCTTACTACTTGTCCGACTCCATTGAAATGTCCTGCCCGGTGTGCGCCTTCCAAAACCTTATCTAGATGCCCAAAATCAAAAACGCGGGTGTCAGTTTCCGGATAAATATCCATCACCTCCGGCATATAAAGCATATGGCAGCCCGCTTTTTCGAGCATAGCCGCGTCTTTTTCGGGCATACGAGGGTAGCGCTCCAGATCGGCCTTATCATTAAACTGGGTTGGATTTACAAATATGCTGCAAACTGTAAAATCGCTTTGTTTTAATGAATTTTCGATTAAGGAAATGTGTCCGGCGTGAAGGGCACCCATGGTTGGAACAAATCCTATTATTTTCCCATTTACCCTTTGCCTTTCAAGAATGGGCATTAATTCGGCTTTATTTCTTACAATAATCATTAAAAAACGGGCTAAAGCTACAATTTACTTTGAAATTTGCGGATTTTTTTATTAATTTTGTATACTAATCAAAACCCCCATACAATTATGAAGAAAGCTAAAGTGCTTTTCGTGTCGCAGGAGATCACCCCTTATTTAGACGAGACGTATGTAGGTAAAATTTCGAGGAAATTACCGCAAGGAATTCAGGAACGAGGTAAAGAAATCAGAACATTTATGCCTAAGTACGGCTGTATTAATGAGCGCCGTCACCAATTACACGAAGTAATTCGCCTTTCGGGGATGAACTTAGTGATTAATGATGTTGACCATCCGCTAATCATTAAAGTTGCTTCCATCCCTAGTGCACGTATGCAGGTGTATTTTATTGATAATGAAGAGTTTTTTCAACGCAAATCAATATTAACCGATAAAACCAGCGGAAAGTATTTTGATGATAACGATGAGCGTGCGATGTTCTTTGTACGTGGTGTTGTTGAAACCGTTAAAAAATTAGGCTGGGCTCCGGATGTTATCCATTGCCATGGTTGGTTTACTTCATTAATGCCTCTTTACATTAAGAAATATTATGCTGAGGATCCATTATTTGCTGATACCAAAATTGTGGTGTCTATTTATGATGAGGAATTTCCTAAAGCGTTAAATAAAAAATTAGTGGATAAATTAGGGCATGATGGTTTTACCAAAAAAGACCTTAAATCTATTGCCGAAGAAGCGAATTACGTGAATTTTGTAAAGCAATCTCTCGATTTTGCAGATGGTATTATTCAGGGAAGCGAAACAATTAACGCTGAATTGGAAAAGTGCATTAAAAAATCAGGAAAACCATTCCTAGCCTTTAAAAATGAAACCGAGTACATGGATGCATGTAACGATTTCTACGATATGGTTCTGGAAGAAGTAAATGTATAAAACTAAAAGCCCCTCAAAAAGGGGCTTTTTTAATGCGTTTAACTCACAATTTCTATTTCATAAAATAATTTAATTTAATTGGCGTTTATAGTTTAACTGAATTAGATTTTACTACTTTTGATACCTAATAAATTATAACACACCTTGAAGTTGAAATTCATACAAGCTTTTGTCCTGATTCTAGTCATAGCCTTTTTATCTTGTAAAAAGAAACAGAATACAACTTTAGGAACAGATGTTCAGCCTGAAATTGATGAACTGAATGTCGAAATTTCAGATACAGCTACCATTCAGGCTCATACTATCATTCATCAACAAGCGCGTTCGTTCCAGGATCAATTCAAATATCTCGGCTCTAATCAGGATCCTGTTTTTGGCCGCACCAACGCCAGTGTTTACACAAACCTTTCATTACCGAATAATGTTTCAAATATTTCATTTGGTGAGGACGCTGTTTTAGATTCGGCAGAAATTGTGATTGCATTTACACAAAATTTCATTGGCGATAGTACTAATGCCATGTATTATCAGGTTCATCAGCTTACCCAATCCATGAGTAAAGACTCATCCTACTATATGGATCAAAACTTAACCTACAATACTTTACCATTAGGAAGTTCATGGCGCAGAATCAGTAAAACCGGAAGTTATTACTCAATAAAAATTCCGATTGATGCCGCGTTTGCATCTGCTTTGATAACTAACCCTCAATATTTAGTTAACAATACCATATTTCAATCCGTTTACAAAGGTTTTTATATCACAACAAAAAACACCAATAATTTAAATCCAGTTTCCAAACCCGGAGCTTTGCTTAAAATAGATTTGGATAATGGTATCTCAGGTTTGTTTGTTTATTATCACAACGGTTCTTCTTCTGCATCTAAAGAACCCAAACAGTATCGTTTTCCTTTCAGTGGTAGCAATTCGTCTCGTTTCAATAATATTGAATACAATTATTCTTCAGGAGCAAATAGTCAGTTAGTACAACAGATTGCCGATAAAGATTCCTTAAAAGGAAAACAAAATTTATTTTTAAAAGGCGTAGGTGGAACGAAAGTTGTTTATCGCTTACCGTACATTAAAAATTATGTTGATTCTTGTCCGATTGCAGTGAACCGTGCCGAAGTTGTTTTTAAAGTAGATCAAAGCTTTGTATCTTCTATTGGAACTTACGAACCTCCTTCCTATATATCGCTTGTAGCGGTGGACGCTTCCGGAAAAGAAATATATGTGAAGGACCAATATTACACAGCCGATTTAACCCGTTACGGAGGAGCTTATAATCCGGTTACTAAAGAATATGTTTTCAATATTGCGCGCCATGTTCAGGATATTATGAGTGGTAAGCTTGAAAATTACGGATTCTATTTAGTGGTGGCAAATACAAGTTTACTGCAAGTAGCGCGTCGCGATAACAAAGGCGAACGTGTTGTTTTAGGTGGAATCAACAGCGCTTACAAACCAACGTTTAAATTACACTTCGTAAGATTGCCTTACGACAAATAATACATGTGCGGTATATTAGCATATTATAACCGCACTGGCATCACTGGCGAAAAGCTAAATCAATCTTTATCGGCTTTAAAAAAAATCAATCATCGCGGACCTGATGGAGAAGGGGTAACGCTGATTAATTCGATAACAGGCGAATTTCGCAATTTAATTACCGACGAAACACCGGCCGGTAATTTTAAGAATACCATTTCATTAAACGAAGCTCAAAACTTTCAATTTGATTTATTGTTTGGTCACCGTCGTTTAAGCATCATTGATTTAACAGCTAACGGACATCAACCAATGTCGGATGAGTCGGGTAACTGGATTGTGTTTAACGGAGAGGTGTATAATTATTTAGAGTTACGCGAAGAATTAAAAGCAACAGGTTGTACATTCAAAACCGAATCGGATACCGAAGTAATTTTGGCGGCGTACCGTGTTTGGGGAGCCGATTGCGTAAAAAAATTCAATGGTATGTTCGCCATTGTATTATTTGATAGTGAACAGCAACAATTGTTTGTAGCGAATGATCGCTTTGGAGTTAAACCTTTATATCAATATAAAGACGAACATGCCTTAATTTATGTTTCCGAATTAAAACAATTAAAGGAATACAAATTAAATCTAAGTACTAACAGCAATGCTGTGAATGTTTTTTTACAAGAGCATTATATTAATTACAATTGCGAAACATTTTACAAGGAGGTTAGTCGACACAAGCCATCATCGTACGCAAAGGTATCCTTAAAAAACCGAATTGAAATCAGTGAAACGGCTTATTATGACGTGTCACTTAACAACAACTTGAATTGTACGCTTAATGAAGCTAAAGAAAAGTTTCGTGAATTATTACTAAGTGCAATTCGCTTGCGAATGCGTAGTGATGTGCCGGTGGGTTTTTCAAGTTCAGGTGGATTAGATTCGAGTGCTATTCTTTATTTATCGCATAAAATTTTAAGCGATTTAAATGTTGGTTCCAATGTAAATACTTTCTCGGCTATTTTCCCGGGTGAGGAAGGCGATGAATCCTATTTTATTAAATTGGTAGAAAAGGATTTGAACATTAAATCCTATTATGTAAATCCTGTTGAAGAATTTTCAATTGAAGATTTCGAGAAACATATTTATCACCAGGATGAACCGGTATTAACAACGGCATTTTACGCTGGCTGGAGTGTAGCACGATTGGCACGTAAGCAAAATGTTACTGTGTTAATGGTAGGGCAGGGAGCCGATGAGATTTTAGCGGGTTATCATCATCATTTTTATCGCTATTCACGCCAATTGATTTTGGGCGGACATATTCTTAAGTATTTATCGGAATTGAAAAAATACGCCGAGATTAAGGGAATCGATTCAAATAAGCTTCACCGTTTAATTTTAAATGATGTTAAATTGGCCTTTAAATTTAAATTGGGAATTGCTAAAACAGGAGGCGTACTTTCCGATAAATGGAATAAAGCCAATAAGCTGATTGAGCTATTAAAAACCGATTTAACCGAAACCAATATTCCGTTTTATTTAAGAGCTGACGACAGAAATTCAATGGCTTTCCATATTGAATCCCGTCATCCGTTTCTGGATTACAGATTAGTTGATTTTTGTTATAGTTTACCGGATAGTATGAAAATCAATGATGGTTGGCAAAAATATCTTCTACGCGAATCGATTGATACCATGCATCCTGAAATCAGATATAGAAAGGATAAAAAAGGCTATACTACCCCTCAAAACAAATGGCTTAATTTATATAAAAGTGATTTCGAAAAATATTTGAAATTTATACCTGAAACCTACAATCTTTCAAACGTGAAGGATCCATTTTTAAAGTATGCTTTAGGAGCATGGTTTAAAGTGAATAACTAAACTAACTTTCCTCTTTTAATAACTTTGCAATTTATTCATGAAAATCGCGTTAAGATTGTGGATTTTTATAGGTAAATGCCAAAAAAGCTCCTCATAGTTTCTTATACTTTTCCTCCAACTTCCGGGATTGGTGGAAGACGATGGGCAAAGTTTGCAAAGTATCTCAAAAGAAAAGGATATGACTTAACGGTGTTAGCTGCCGATATTTCTTCTGAACAAAAATCTGAATGGACATCTGACATCGATGGATTGAGCATTGAACGCATTCCTACGAATTATCCAAGCATTGTTTCAAATCCGCAACCCGGGTTGATAAACAAATTTAAATACTTTGCCACCATTAAAAAATTACAATTACTCGTTAAAGGAAACTATTTTGATAGAACAGCGCTTTGGAAAGAATCTGTACAACGTAAAATTTCTGATTTAATAAAATCCAAAGGAATTAATTGTGTGATTGTTACCGGAGGACCATTTCAATTAACGCATCACGTAAGCTCACTAAAACCGAAGTTTCCAGAGGTAAAATTCATTGTTGATTTCCGGGACTTGTGGACTCAGGATTCTGAAATTACTTTTTTCTCGGTAATGCCACAGCGTCGAAAAACTTTGGAGCTGGAAATGGAAAAGCAAACTGTTCAATGGGCGGATCAGGTGATCACTACCATGGAAAGTATGTCGGATTACTATTCCAATTTAACCGATAGAAATAAAATTCATACCATTACAAATGGTTTTGATAAAGATGATTTTTCTGATTTAAAAAATACTGAACGTGATAATAAGGATGAAATAATTTTCACTTATGCCGGCACACTATATTTGAATTTACATTATGTTTTAGATCCTTTATTCGCGACCATAGGAAAAATTAAATCCGAAAAACCTGAATTATATAAAAAGATTAAATTTAATTTTATCGGGAAGTTTCCTTCAGAGTACTTAGAATACATAAAGAAATATAACATCAAAGAGGCGATTTGTATCAAAGGAAATAAACCACTGCGTGAGGTTTTATCTGAAATTAAAAAATCAGATTATTGCTTGCTTGTTCTCAACGATGTGTACAGTTTTAATTTAAGCACAAAATTTTTTGAATATATCGCGTTGAGGAAAAAAGTAGTGGTGCTTTCAAATAAAGGAACCGCACCTGAATTCATTGTAAGTAACAATTTAGGATACTGGATTAATCCGGGCGAGGCCTTTAAAAATCTAACAGATGTACTTGATAAAAGACTAAACGGCGAATCGCAGATTTGGAATTCAACATATGATATCGAACAATATTCACTTGAATCATTAACAGATAAATTAATAAAGGTAATTGAAGCGTAATTTAAGATGACAAATAAAAAAATTCTGGTTGTTGTAGGCACTCGTCCTAATTTTATTAAAGTGACCCAGTTTAAACGGGTGGCACAGCTAAAAAATAGTGAACTTAAAATTGTACACACCGGTCAGCATTTCGATGATAAAATGGCGGATGTGTTTTTCCGACAATTTAATTTAGTACCCGATTTCTTTTTAAATATTCCACAAAACTTATCGAGAGAAGAATTAATTCAAACCATTTCCAAAGAGTTAATTCAACTCATGCAAACGCAATTTAAACCCGATTTGCTAGTTGTTGTGGGTGATGTTAATTCAACCCTTGCAGGTGCTTTGGCCGGTAAATCATTGAACATAAAGTTAGCACACGTTGAAAGTGGTCTGAGAAGTAATGACTTAACCATGCCTGAAGAAATTAACCGGATAGAAACGGATAAAATAACCGACTACTTCTTTGTAACCGAACAAAGCGGATTAGATAATTTAAAAGCTGATGGTGTAAAGAATGAGAATATATTCTTTGTTGGCAACACGATGATTGATACCATGGTGGCTTTTAAAAATGAAATTGAAGCTTCACCGGTATTAGATGATTTAAATCTGAAGAGCAAAGCATTTGTATTAATGACTATGCATCGTCCGGCGACTGTTGACAGTAAAGAAGGTTTGGATAAGTTGTTACAGATTTTAAAGGAAGTCAATAAAACATACAAAATACTTTTCCCGGTACATCCGCGTACTACAAAAAATATAGAGTTACACGGACTCAAAAAAGACTTCGAAAGTTTAAACGGATTAATTTTTACACCACCGCTCGATTACTTTGCGTTTCAGAAATTAATTAAACACAGTAAATTTATTTTGACTGACAGTGGAGGCATTCAGGAGGAATCCACATTCGTTCAAATACCATGTTTAACCTTACGACCAAATACCGAAAGACCTGTTACATGTACGATTGGTACTAATACTTTAATTCCTTTTGATGTGCCGGTTGTATTGGATTATATTAATGCCATTGAAAAAGGAACGTATAAAAAAGGCGAAATTCCTCCATTATGGGATGGAAAAGCAACCGAACGAATATTTGAAGCCATTTCCAAACTGTAATGATCAACAAGCAAAACGATAAAGTTTCTGAGTTAAGCGGTTTTCTATACGAAGGAAAACAAGCAGAGGCTCAGTTTATCGTTTTGGTTAATAAGAAAAGTAATCGTTTAAGTTATGTTTGTGATTTTGTTTTTCATCAAGCGCTTTTATGTAACTATGTGATTACCGATAATAGCAGCGATTTCAAATCATCCAAACTTTATAAAGTCAATTATACTTCATCTGAAATTGAAGGTAGTTTTCATGTAAACCCTTCAGGTTTTTTGGATAGAGTAGGTGTTGAAGAAACACCTACGCCGATAAAATCCGACAAAGGCATTCCTTATTTTTTTCCGCAACAAAGTGGCGATATTTCTTTTGATATTTTTGCAGCCGTATTTTACTTTATCTCCCGTTATGAAGAATGGCAGAAATTTGTGAAAGACAGGCATGGTCGTTTTGAAGAAAGGAATTCTATATTATATAAGTTGTCGGTATTAAAAAAGCCGGTAGTTGATCTCTGGATGGAAGAATTTAAATCAGGCTTAAGTAAAAAGTTCTCCGGAATTAATTTCCCAAAACGTGAATTTAAATTTATCTCCACCATTGATGTCGATAATCTTTACGCTTTTAGAGGAAAACCGCTTCTTCGAAATGCCGGCGGCGCCATAAAAGATTTAATGCGTTTTGATACGTCCATGTTTATGGCCAGATTAGCATCTGTGTTATTTGGTAAGAAAGACCCATTTGATAAATATGATGAGCAAATAAAGCTTTCAAAGGAAACGGGAATACCGCTCATTTATTTCTTTCTTTATAAAAACAATACAGAGTTCGATCGGACCATTCGTCCGGGTCATCCGTTATTCCAACAACTGTTTGATAAGCTAAAGCAGGAAAAGATAAGTTTCGGCATACATCCTTCTTATTTTTCATCCGACACTCATGATGGCATTAAAACCGAATCAGATTTATTAAGCGAACATGCCAAACAAAAAACCATTTTATCGCGTCAGCATTATTTACGATTTAACATTAAAACAACACCGCTTTATTTAGAGGCGGCCGGCATACAGTTTGATTTCACCATGGGATTTGCTTCTGCTTCCGGATTTAGGGCAGGAACCACCTTGCCGTTTTACTATTATAATTTCGATAAAGAAGAAGCCTTACATGTGATGGCTGTGCCTTTTGCCTTAATGGATGGGGCCTATTACATATATGCTAACGCTAAAATTGAGGAAGCCAAACAAGATATTGAATTGCTGATAGAAGAGACAAAAACAGTAAACGGACTCTTCGTTACCGTATTTCACGAACGGAGCTTTGCCGAGCAATTATACCGGGGATGGCACCGCTTATATAGCCAAATTCACCACCTGATAAAATAGCGAAAATCCGCTTTTTTAATCCCTCATTTAATACTATTTTTGCTTTATGTCATTAAAATTTAAAATAGTATCAGCATTTTGTTTTGTTGCCGTTATTTTCAACAGCTGCAAAAACGAGCTTAATATATTAGCCCCATACAAAGAATCAATATCGGTATATGCGGTATTAAATCCGCAAGAAACCCGTAATTATGTTAGAGTAAATCGCATATTTTTAGGAGAAGGAAATGCTTTTCAAATGGCGCAGGTTAACGACTCCATCAATTATAAAAAAGGAGAATTAACTGTAACCTTAGAGCGTTATGATAATGGCGTATTAGCTTTAACCACTGTAGGAAATCCAACGAAAAAATTAATTACCTTAAATGATACAGTAATTCAAACTCAGTCGGGTGTATTTAATTCCAACCAACGATTATTTTATACAGATGATAAATTATATACATGGGGCGATTACAAATTAACCATCACCAATAATAAAACGGGTAATGTTTTTACTTCTAAAGGTGCGATTATTGATAGCGTTAAACCATTTCCATTTCCTCCAATTGCACCGCCGTATTATCCTGTAGCGTATAATCCAAGTAATCCATCTTCGTATTACATCGATTTTTCTTTACCTACTGTGAATCGTGTCATTCGCTTTAATTCAGTTCCCGGTGCGCGTGACTATGATCTTGTTATGCGCTTTCATTATGCAGATTCTTTAAACACCGGTGCATTAGTTCCAAAATTTGTAGATTTTAATTTTCCTACAGTTTCAACAGCTGATTTAAGCGGTGGCGAACAGCTCGCTTTAACCTTTACTTCCGGTGAATTTTATAGTGTATTAGTAAGTAAATTAAATGCTGATGAACCTTCGAACTTATTGTTTAGAAAAATTCTTAAAGTAGATTTCATTGTCTATGCAGGCGCTCAGGATTTTGTTGACTTCTTAAAAATTAGCGCTCCATCAACTTCAGTAGCACAGGATAAACCCGTTTATTCCAATATAGAAGGAGGCTTTGGTATATTCAGCAGCCGTTCACGTTTACACGTTTCTAAACAAATTTCAGTGAGCTGGATTGATTATATGGCTACCACCAAACCAACCTGCAACCTGAGATTTTTGAAGAGCGATGGCAATGTTTCTGCCATTTGTAACTAATGCCAATTTGCCTTAAAACCAAGGCTTTACTGTCAAAATTATAGTCCTTTTTTAACATTCTGCCAGCCTGTCAGAAAAATAAGCCTATTCGGGCTTTGGCATAACTATTGACTATATAAAGGAAAAACTTTAGAACTATGGCAAAAATAATTGGAATAGACCTAGGAACCACCAACAGCTGCGTAGCAGTAATGGAAGGTAACGAATCAGTTGTTATAGCTAACAACGAAGGCAAACGCACAACTCCATCTGTAGTGGCATTTGTGGAAGGTGGCGAGCGCAAAGTAGGAGACCCTGCAAAGCGCCAGGCTATCACCAACCCACGTAAAACTGTTTACTCTATTAAACGTTTTATGGGACAAACTTATGATGAAGTAACAAAAGAAATCGCACGCGTACCGTATGCAGTGGTAAAAGGTGACAACAACACACCTCGCGTTCAAATCGACGATAGAAAATATACGCCGCAAGAAATCTCTGCTATCATCTTACAAAAGATGAAGAAAACAGCCGAAGATTATTTGGGGACAGAAGTTACAGAAGCTGTTATTACAGTTCCTGCTTACTTTAACGACGCGCAACGTCAGGCTACAAAAGAAGCCGGTGAAATTGCAGGCTTAAAAGTAAAACGTATCATCAACGAACCAACTGCTGCAGCTTTAGCTTATGGCCTTGATAAAAAAGGTAAAGACATGAAGATTGTAGTGTTCGACTGCGGTGGTGGTACACACGACGTTTCAGTTCTTGAATTAGGTGACGGTGTATTCGAAGTAAAATCAACCGATGGTGATACACACTTAGGTGGTGACGACTTCGATCAAGTTATCATCGATTGGTTAGCAGATGAATTCAAAAAAGAAGAAGGTGTAGATTTACGTCAGGACCCAATGGCTTTACAGCGTTTAAAAGAAGCTGCTGAAAAAGCTAAGATTGAATTATCAAGTACCACATCATCAGAAATCAACTTACCTTACATCATGCCGGTAAACGGAATTCCTAAACACTTAGTGAAATCCTTAAGCCGTGCTAAATTTGAGCAATTAGCCGACAGTTTAATTCAGCGCACCATTGAGCCTTGTCGCTCAGCTTTAAAAAACGCGGGATTAAGCACCTCTGATATCAACGAAATTATATTAGTAGGAGGTTCAACTCGTATTCCTGCAGTACAAGCAGCGGTAGAAAAATTCTTCGGTAAAGCACCAAGCAAAGGTGTGAACCCGGATGAAGTAGTAGCTTTAGGTGCAGCAATTCAAGGTGGAGTTTTAACCGGAGAAGTAAAAGACGTGTTATTGTTAGACGTAACACCGCTTAGCTTAGGTATTGAAACGTATGGTGGAGTGTTCACTAAATTAATTGAAAGCAACACAACCATTCCGACTAAAAAATCAGAAACGTTCTCAACGGCCAGCGATAACCAACCAAGTGTACAATTACATGTATTACAAGGTGAGCGTCCAATGGCAAAAGATAACCGCACTATCGGACAATTTAATTTGGATGGCATTATGCCGGCACCACGTGGTGTACCTCAAATTGAAGTGACCTTTGATATTGACGCGAATGGTATCTTATCCGTTTCAGCGAAAGATAAAGCAACAGGTAAAGCACAAAACATTCGTATCGAAGCTTCTTCAGGATTAAGCAAAGAAGAGATTGATAAAATGAAGCGTGAAGCCGAAGCCAATGCGGATGCTGATGCAAAAGCCAAAGAGGAAATTGAAAAATTAAATCAGGCGGATGCAATGATTTTCCAAACGGAAAAGCAAATGAAAGAATACGGCGATAAAATTCCTGCTGAGAAAAAAGCGCCAATTGAAAGTGCTTTGGCAGACTTAAAAGCTGCACACGCTGCAAAAGATATGGCGAAAGTAGAAGCAGGATTAGCAGCCTTAAACACAGCTTGGACAGCCGCTTCGCAAGATATGTACAATGCGATGAACCAAAACCAACAACAAGGTGGAGGAGAAGCCAACCAACAGCAACAACAAGGCGCTAACGGTAATGGCGACAATGTACAAGATGTAAATTACGAAGAAGTGAAGTAATAAACGGTCGTCGAGCTTGTCGAGACGCCGAGTTTATCGATACACAAGAACAAAAAACAAAAAACCGCAGTTGAAAAGCTGCGGTTTTTTTTGTAGGTTTATTTTATAAAATCGTAGTGCAATTTTAAATATTTCTTGCGCTTGTTAAGTAGTTATGTGTAAACCCAGGGCAAAAACCAAATAGAATATGAAGACATTTAAATCAATAACCATTTTGTTACTTTTAATAGCGACCAAGACAGTTTTCGGACAGGCCACTTCGGACAAAGAAATAGAAAAACCTTATATCGAAGTGACTGGAACAGCAGAAAAGGAAATCATACCGAACGAAATTTACATTACCATAACAATTCGCGAACGACAAGAGGGAAAAGAAAAAATAACGATTGACAAACAAGAAGCGGACTTAAAAGAAGCATTGAAAAGTATAGGTGTTTCGCTTGACAATCTTTCCTTATCTGATGCAAATGCAAATTACATTAGAGTAAAATGGACGAAGAAAGATGTAATCACTAAAAATGAATACGTTTTGAAAGTTGGTGACGCATTGACTATAGGGAAAGTATTTGAGAAACTTGACGAACTTAAAATTGTTGAGGCAAATATTTCAAGAGTTAGTCATTCAAAACTTGAAGAATTCAAAAAGGAAGTACGAATTATGGCAATTAAAGCAGCAAAAGAAAAGGCGGACTATCTACTGACTGCAATTGGCGAGCAAACAGGAAAGGCATTAAAGGTTTACGAACAATCTCCATCATACAAAATTGACGACGCTTATTTGAATGTTCGGGGCGGAAGAAGTGAGAGTTCCATTTATTATGTTGACGGAATAAAAATGAGTGAATCGGACAAAGACAAGATTCTTCAATTCCAGAAAATCAAACTACAATCAGCTATTTACGTTAAGTTTGAAATAAAATAAACAGCCATATACATATATTGCCACGATGCCGAGATGTAAAGCAATAATAAATTATAACCGCAGTTGAAAAGCTGCGGTTTTTTTTGTAGGTTTATTTAAGGAAAGCAAAACAAATAATTTTTTGAATATTTTTTTGTGGCGCTAAACCCGAAGTTATAGTTATTGCGCCCTTATACAATATTGAGAAAACTACAGAATGATACATGAACAATCTTCAAAAACAAAAATGACAATTTACTTAGATTTTGATGGTACAGTTGTTGAGCATCAATACCCGCTAATTGGGCCGTTAAACATAGGTTGTATTGAGGTTATTGATAAACTATGTAAGACGGGGCATGAAATAGTGATAAATTCAATGCGCGCTGAATATGATAAAACATTGCTAAAAGAAGCGATTGAATTTTTAAATAAATCATTGTCTGACTTGAACAATAGCACAAATAAATATTCACTGATTCACACAGATTATAAATATGATCCGACCAAGTGGGATTGGAATCTTCATTTTGAAACCAAGCGCATTTTTATTGATGATGTTTGTGAAGGTATACCATTAAAAAATGGTGTAAGCATAAAAAGGGCAATGGTTGACTGGGAAAAGTTGAATGTAGAATTTGAAGAACGAGGGTTGTTTAATCCTGAAGTTTAAGTAATTCGCAAAACAAAACAATAATAAAACTAAACACTTAAACATGAAAACAAAAAAAGCCAAAAAACCAATTTCTGAAGAATTTGTAAAACGAGCAACTATTAAATGGCTCTTGTCAAATGGTTGGACGAAAAACCTGCACTATACCATTGATGGTGAAAAAGGAGAAGATATTCGAGTTAGAAACACCAAAGTTGCACGATATTTCATTATTGAAACCAAAGGCGATGGCAAAAAATCTGGGCAATCAAAAGACGAAAATAATTTTGTTGTTGGATTTGGGCAAATTCAAACCCGTATTACTACTCGAAAAAAGGGTTATTACTATGGACTATCGTTACCTGCATCAAGTGCAAAAATTGCAATTCGAAGAATACCTTATCAATTAGCAAATGAGTTAAAGCTTCATGTGTTTTCGGTTAGCGAAAATGGTAAAGTGACAGAGTATAAGCCAAGTGATTTAAAAAGACATCAAAAGAAATAGAATCAATTAGATCGAATCTATTAAAGCAGCACCATTAAGACATCTGAAAACAAAATTGAGTTTACATAAATAGTTCATTTTTCAGAGTTTAAAAATTTTAAGTAATTATTCAAAAAACTTTCAATTTGAATTTTTGCCACAGGATTTGCTGAGTGAACCTTAAAGTTCAAAGAAGATAAATCTAGGTTACTTTCATTTACCAACCATTTGGCGCAAGCATAGCCATCTGGTAAAATTTTGCCTTCGTTATCTTCTCCTAAATCATTATCGAAACTTATAAAATCAGGTAATCCATTTTCTTTAATATAATTCACAAATTCATTGAAGGTACGTACCACAACAAAATCATTTGAGGTATAAACCATTTCAACGGTTCGTAAGTCATCCAAAAACAATTTATACCCCATACAAATCTAAGCCTTATCTGTTCTAAAATATTTTTTTACATTATTATAAATTCGTCCGTTCTCTTTAGCGTTTTTCATATCCTTCTCAATTGGCCATCTGCCAATTTGCCAAGTTGTGTCGTACTTAAATTGAATTCCGGTAATTACTTTCATTTTTCCGTTTACTTTAGCCTTAATTTCAATTACAACATTATCTTTACCAAGCTTTTTATAGAGTTCCTTTTCTTGACGTGTAAATCCTGACTTATCTGTTTTTGTATTTTGATTTTTCTTCATAATACTAAATTAATCAAATTAAAATTTAACAGTTGGGATTTTAATAACTTTATCATGGATAAACTACCCTGTTGGTGCAGTTCAGATAACAATCGTGATCTAATCTATGCAATCATTTAAAAAAACTCAATCCTCCTTCTTCGCATCCATTCCTGTCATAGGGTATAAATCTATTCCGAACATTTGAAATAAACTGCCCTTCATTTTATTTTCGTTTACATCAAAAGGTGCGCTTATTTCTTTTTTCAAATGAGGATCACCTTCAAAGATAGCGCCGTTTAATTCACCTTTAATTACATAATCGGTTGCCAAATTTAATTTGCGTCCTAAATCGCCACGGTTCTTTACTACTTTACAATTTTCAAACGTAGCGTTTCCGATTTGTCCGCTTACTTTCCCGTCTTTGTCAATACTGAATTTTACTGGAATAGAGTCGGGGGCTGCAATAAAAACGAATTTGCCGTTTTGCTTTTGACGTACCGTTACTTTTTGTTTGGCTTGCCAATTACCAACTAAGTGAGTAGGTACTTCCCATGGCGCACAGGAAATAAATAACAGATACGTGATACAAGTTGCGAATACTAATTTAATTGTTTTCATGGTTTAAAATTTTAAGCAAAGATGAACCATGAAAAAGGAGGAACATTTGATGTATATCAAAAAAACATTTTTTAGTATTAATTGAAGCCACTAATTACACGAATGAACACAAATGATTAGTGATAGTTAGTGCCATTCGGCTGCTTGGTCTCCCGCAGATAACGCGGATTTTCGCAGAAGTAAATTGATATAGCCACTAATTACAGGAATGAACACAAATGGTTAGTGATAGTAGCGCCATTCGTGGCTAAAGACTCGCAGCTGCCGCTTCAACTACCTTTTTACTGTTGCCTACAAAAATCTGTTTACCGTTAATAATAACCGGGCGTTTCAGAAACGTGTATTCTTCGAGTATCAGTTTTTTGTATTCGCTTTCCTTCGCGGGTTTTGGATCGAGGGTTTTGTATTTTAATGCCACGCGGCTAAACAATGCTTCATAACTACCGGCCATTTCTTTCATTTCTTCTAATTGCGCGGCTGTTATCTTGTCTGTTTTTATATCCTGAAAAACGAATTTGTGTTTATCGAGGTTTAAGTCTTTTATAATTCTGGCGCAGGTGCTGCAAGAGGAGAGGTAGTAGATTTTTTTCATGCTATAAAGATAAAGATTGAACTAACTTCAACAAAGGTTTAGTAAGTCGCTTCGACATCCCGATAGCTATCGGGTCAGCGACCATAAAAAGAAAAGCCCCGAATTTCTCCGGGGCCTTCACATTATACTTTCAACTTTTCACCTTTAACCTTTCACCTTCCACCACTTACGCTTTATCTTCTTTCTTACCTTTTTTAGCTTTAGGTTTATGAGTGCTTACAACGATTTCATCTTTTTCTTTGTTGTAGTCTACTTCAATTTCATCACCTTCAGTTAAATTACTTTTGATGATTTCTTCAGCCATAGGATCTTCAAGGTATTTTTGAATCGCACGTTTTAACGGACGAGCACCATAGTTAACATCGTAACCTTTTTCTACAATGAAATCTTTAGC
>JAEUTQ010000020.1 GCA_016787445.1 Bacteroidia bacterium | reverse complement strand
TTATTTTTCTACAAAAAATCTCGCTGCCGGAATTTATACGGTAAATTATGCCATTCCGAATTTGACAGGCTGCGCTACTTTACCAAGTTCTGTGGTGTTTACTGTAAATTCTGCCGCAGCGATTACTAACACGCAAACTTCTATATGTGTCGGAGAAAGTTTTAGCTTGACTGCAAGTCCAATTGGTGGTACGTTTAGCGGAGTGGGTGTTACAGGTAATGTTTTTAGTCCGGCTACAACAGGAACCTTCAATGTTAAGTATGATTATACTATCAATGCAACTTGCAGTCAAACAACTAGTGTAACATTTACGGTAGATGCATGTGTAGGAATCAGCGAGTCAGAAAAATTAAATCATAGTATTTCAGTTTACCCAAACCCGGCTGCCAATAAATTATTTGTAGAAATGGAAAATGAATTAAGTTCAGAGATTGAACTGAATTTAATTAATATAGATGGAAGAAAAGTCAAATCACTACGACTTTTCAGTAAAAGACAAGAGATAGATGTTAATGAATTAAGCGCCGGAATTTATTTTGTGGAGATAGGCAATGAGAAAGCGCTAATCAGAAAAAAACTGATCATCACAAGATAATCAAATACACTTAAAATAATCAAAAGGCTCCAGGCAATCATTACATTGATATAAGGATTTGCAAGCTGTACTTCCAAACTGAGAAACCAAACGCGTGTTTTCTGATTTGCATCTCGGACATTTTACAATTTTACTTTTTCCGGTTAACCAACTTTTATCCTCTGTTGTTTTTTCGGGAGGCGCAATGCCATAAACACGCAATTTTTCTTTTGCTTCTTCAGGTATCCAATCTGTTGTCCATGCCGGCGAATACACCAAGGTGATTTTAATTTCTTTAAAACCGTTTGCAGTTAATACTTCCCTGATATCATCCTCCATGCGTTTCATGGCCGGACAACCACTATACGTTGGTGTGATTTTTACTTCAACTGTTTCGCCGTTTAAAATCACATCGCGTATCACCCCTAACTCAGCAATGGTAATAACGGGAATTTCCGGGTCCAGAATTTCTGAAAGCAATTTTAATATGTCGTCTTTAGATGCCATGTTTACACTTCAATGCCAATAACAGTTACATCATCAATTTGTTCGTTGTCGCCTTTCCATGTGTCGAATCGCTCTGTCAACGTTTGTTGTACCATGGACAAACGATTTTCTTTGTTGCTGTTAAGAATTTCCTCAAAGGCTTTATACATGAATTTTTTTCCTTTCGGTCCGCCAAATTGATCCGGATATCCGTCGGTGGTTACAAATATACGATCCCCTTTTTTAGTGTTGATGATTTGCGCGTGATAATCTAAAAGTTCTTTATGGTGAAGCCCCACCGGAAATTTATCGCCTTTGATCTCTTTTAATCCTTCTGAACTTTGATAGTATACTGAATTGTTGGCACCGCTGAACATTATACTTTGGTTATTACTATCAAAACGCAAAATAATCATGTCCATGCCATCGCGTTTGTCTTTTCCCGCATCCTTATTCAAACTGCTTATTACTTTTTCACGAAGGAGATTTAAAATTTTATCGGTTTCAAAGATTTCGCGTTCGTTTACTATTTCATTTAAAAAGGAAATCCCCATCATACTCATAAACGCTCCTGGAACACCATGACCGGTACAATCGGCAACCGCAACGAAATGATAGTTTTTTACCACACTATGCCAGTAAAAATCACCGCTAACAATATCCTTTGGTTTAAAAATCACGAACGCATCGCTCAGTGTTTGTTTTAATTCTTTCTCATCCGGAATTAAAGCTTCTTGTATGGTTTTCGCGTAATTAATACTGTCGATGATTTCTTTGTTCTTAAAATCTACCAATTGTTTTTGCTCTGCAATAATGTTTTTCTGATAATTTGATTCTTTAAACCGCTTATAAAGAATGATAGAGAATGCGGCAATGGTGAGTGTGATGGCAATAACAGAAAACAAAATAATATTTCGTTTTGCAGATTCTGCTTT
>JAEUTQ010000010.1 GCA_016787445.1 Bacteroidia bacterium | reverse complement strand
AAAAACCAGATTTATGTTTGACAATAACGAATTCAGAAAATATGCCACAAAACACATGGGCATTAACAGCTTAACTTTTGACAGCTATAGCTCAAGAATAACTTCCTCTCTTACTCCATATATCATCGAAGAACGTCAGTTAAACGTTGCACAGATGGACGTGTTCTCGCGTTTGATGATGGATCGCATTATCTTTTTAGGAACAGGTATTAACGATCAGGTAGCAAACATCGTTCAGGCGCAGTTGTTATTCTTAGAATCGGTAGACGCTAAGAAAGATATTCAGATTTATATTAACTCTCCGGGTGGTTCTGTTTATGCAGGCTTAGGTATTTATGATACCATGCAGATTGTTCGTCCGGATGTGGCAACAATTTGTACAGGTATGGCCGCTTCAATGGGTGCGGTATTACAATGCGCCGGTGCTAAAGGAAAGCGTACAGCATTAAAACATGCACGCATCATGATTCACCAACCATTAGGCGGCGCAGAAGGACAAGCTTCAGATATCGAAATCACTGCACGTGAAATTCAGAAATTGAAAAAAGAATTATATGAAATCATTGCGCATCACAGTGGACAAACTTATGATAAGGTTTGGGCGGATAGTGACCGTGACTACTGGATGATTGCCGAAGAAGCAAAAGCTTACGGTATGATTGATGAAGTTTTATTGAAGAAATAAACTTCGGATTAAACAGAAATAAAAACCCCGGCTAATTGTCGGGGTTTTTTGTTGATTGGAAAATAACATTATTCGATTTTCATTAATCGTTCCATTCATTATCTTTATTGTTATACTTCAAAAATTACAGTCTGAGAAATATTCTAATAATAATTATTATAATGTGCTTTTCGCGAAATAGCTGGTCACAGACAGACTATGTTAATGAAAGGAAATTATATATTCTAAAAACAGACATACTTAGCCCTGCTGTTTACGGAATAATTTACCATTATTTAGGCTTGGGGCTTTCTTTTGAATCTCAATTAAATAAAAGATTGGCTTTCCAGATTAACACATTCGTTTTATCTCAAAAAAATGTCGGTGATATAGATGGTTCCAAAAAAAGTAACTCCTATGATCTCATACCTGAACTAAAATATTATTTTAAAAATAAAAATTTATTGGGGTTGTATTCGGGACTATATCTTAGGACAAGATATCATCTTTATAAAAGCGTTACTCATTTTAATCCTAACCGTCATTTTGAATTTGAAGAATATATGATAGGCGCTGGTCCAATTCTCGGTTATCAAATTAAAATAAAAAAAGTATGTATTGATTTTCTGATTGGGGGCGGTACTCTCAAAAGCTTAAAAACTGTAATATTAAGAAATGATGAAAATCGAGGGGTGTATCAGGGTTATTATCCGGATTATAGAATTTCTTTAAACGTTGGCTATCAGTTTTGAGACTTCGCTTCGCTGTAATAAGATTTAGCTTTTGCCTTCAAATACAACCAAAATATTTTCACATCCAACTCCCGCACATTGCGGGATTCAAAACTCAATTTCATTTTGTACTTTTAATAAAATTAATTTATGGATCGCCGCCGATTTTTAAAAACCTCTGGATTAGTGAGTGCCTTTGCTGCTGCATCAACCAGTTCTTTTGCACAAACTATTTCTTCATTCAACGATAAGAAAAACTTAATCGATCCCGAACTCATTGAGAAGTTACGCTCACGCATTGTTCCCATTTCTTCGGAAGAACGTTCTATGCGAATTGAAAAAGCCCAAAAATTAATGGCGCAAAATAAAATGGATGCCATTTTTATGGAAGGCGGTACCAGTTTAGATTATTTCACCGGCGTAAGATGGGGTCGTTCCGAAAGATTATTTGGAATGCTGCTTCCGAAAAACGGCGCACCAATTTTCATTTCACCAAAATTTGAAGAAACTCGCGCCAAAGAACAAATTGGCAATGCGCGGTTATTTTGCTGGGAAGAACATGAGAGCCCTTTTGAATTACTAAACAAACTCTTTAAAGAAATTGCCTCCGGTTTCAATACAATTGGCATGGAAGAAACCACGCGCTTTTTTATTACACAGGGATTAAAAAACACAAACATTAATCTTAATATTACTTCCGCCACGCCCATTACTGCCGGTTGTCGCGGTGTAAAAACAGAACATGAAATTGAGCTCATGCAAATTGCCAATGATATGGCGATGGAAGTTTACAAAGTGGCGGTTACGCAATTAAAAGAAGGAATGACAGAAGGAGAATATGGTAAAATTATCTCCGATTTGTTTGCAGAGTTTGGCGTTGGTGGTGGTGCTTTAGTATTATTTGGTGAGGCGAGCGCGCATCCACACGGTTTAGTACAAGAGGTTAAGTTAAAAGCGAATGATATTGTATTAATGGATGGTGGTTGTTCTGTGGAAGGTTATGAATCAGATATTACCCGCACGGTTGTGTATGGAAAACCTTCCAAAAAAATGAATGATGTTTTCGAAATTGTTTTAAAAGCACAACAAGAAGCTTTGAAGTTTGCAAAACCCGGCGTTAGTTTTGAATCAGTAGACGCGGTAGCACGAAAAGTTATCAGTGATGCGGGTTATGGTCCGGGTTATAAATATTTCACGCACCGTTTAGGTCATGGTATTGGCATGGATGGCCACGAATGGTATTATGTAGTTGGAGGAAATAAACGATTGATGGAAAAAGGCAACATGATGAGCCATGAGCCGGGCATTTATTTATTGAATGAATTCGGCATTCGCATAGAAGACGAAATGCTGATTACCGAAAACGGCGCTAAATTATTATTACCGAAACAACAAAGTCTGGAAGTGATGTTTTAAGCCTTGTAAGGTCGAGCGTAGTCGAGACCTATCATTTGCAAAATCACTTCTCGACTTCGCTCGAAGTGACAGCATAAAAGTGAATTAACAAAAAACTTTAAGAATATTCTTAATAATTAATCACCTGCTCTTCTATTCCTTCCGGCAACTTACGGTCTTCGTATTGCTGATTTCTTAACTGAGGTTCGAAGCCTGCTTCTTTAATCGCATCCTGAATTGTTTTGTAGGTAAAACGATGCGGTGCACCTGCTGCACTCACTACATTTTCCTCTATCATAATACTTCCAAAATCGTTAGCGCCGGCATGTAAGCAAATTTGCGCTGTTGCTTTGCCAACAGTTAACCACGATGCTCCAATATTCTCAATATTTGGCAACATAATACGACTTAAGGCTAACATACGTATATATTCGTCGGAGCTAACATTATTCTTAATTCCTTTCAAACGATTCAATAAAGTACCGTCATCCTGAAATGGCCATAAAATAAAAGCGATAAATCCTTTAGAGCTTTCCGGTTTTTGCGCTTGTACTTCGCGTAACCACACTAAATGCTCAAAGCGTTCTTGAATCGTCTCAACATGCCCAAACATCATGGTGGCAGATGTTGTTAATCCCAATTGATGAGCGGCTTTCATAACCTCTAACCATTCACGCCCGGTACATTTTCCTTTAGAAATTAATCGACGCACCCTGTCATTTAAAATTTCAGCACCGGCTCCCGGTAAACTATCCATACCGGCCTCCATCAATGCTTTTAAAACCTCTGTATGTGTTGATTTTTCAAGCTTAGTAATGTGAGCGATTTCAGGCGGACCAAGTGCATGTAATTTTATCTGCGGAAACATTTTTTTGATCTCGCGGAAAGTTTTGGTGTAGTACTCTAACCCCAAATCCGGATGATGTCCGCCTTGCAACAATAACTGCTCTCCTCCGTACTTTATTGTTTCTTCAATTTTAGCCTTGTAAGTCGACATATCCGTGATATAAGCCTCGGCATGTCCCGGAATTCGGTAAAAATTACAAAATTTACAATTGGCAATACAAACGTTGGTAGTATTAAGGTTTCGGTCGATGATCCAGGTCACCTTCTTTGAGTTATTCTTCTTAATGTTACGTATCTCATTGGCTACAAACATTAATTCAGTTGTAGAAGCGTTTTCAAACAAAAAAACGCCCTCTTCAATACTCAAAAATTCGAGGTTCAAAGCCCTCTTTAAAATGTCGCTGATATTCATCACCTCAAAGTTACAATAAAGCCTTCATATTTTAGGTTAATAATTACAAATTTGTATATTCGTAGGCACCAATTTATTATGATAACAATTAAGAAAACAAGCAATCCGGTAAAAGGTTCTAACCTGGCCATTATTTGCGAAAAATTTAAGAATAAACCGACTTATCATTTTGATAATTCTGTGACTGAATATATCACTAAACAATTATCCGATCCCGATAAGAAGTTTGTTTCTTTAAATCACCTTGGACAATTGATTTATGTTATCATTATCGACCCTAAAAAAGACATTAATAAAACGCATGAAGGCTTGCGAAAGAACGGAAGTTCCATTACTGATGCTATCAATGGTACAAAGGGCAAACACCTTACCGTTATAAACGAAACCGCTAAAAGTTCTCATTCGTTGGCATTAGCCGAAGGATTGGCTTTAGGAAATTACCAATTCATCAAGCACAAACCTAGCGCTAAAAAAGGAGCCAACACATTCGAATCTGTTTCTATCATTGACAGCAGATTAAAAGATGAGCAAATAAGCAAATTAAATATTGTTGTTGATGCTACTATCAAAGCAAGAAATTTAGTGAACGAGCCTGTAAATATTTTAAATGCTCAGGGCTTAGCCGATGCGTTTAAGGATTTCGGTAAGAGCGCAGGTTTTAAAGTAGAAGTTTACAACAAAGCAAAAATTACACAGTTAAAAATGGGAGGGTTACTTTCTGTGAATGCAGGAAGTGTTGACGAACCAACCTTTACCATTATGGAATACAAACCAAAAAATGCACGTAACAAAAAACCTTACGTGTTAGTTGGCAAGGGCGTGGTATATGATACAGGTGGATTAAGTTTAAAGCCAACTCCAAACAGCATGGACTCCATGAAATGTGACATGGCCGGTGCCGCTGCTGTGGGAGCAACTATGTATGCTATTGCTAAAGCCAAATTGAATGTTCACGTAGTAGGTTTAGTTCCTGCCACTGATAATCGTCCGGGCTTTAATGCATTTGCTCCGGGTGATATTATCACGATGATGGATGGAAGTACTGTGGAGATGTTAAACTCCGATGCAGAAGGCCGAATGATTTTAGCGGATGCATTACACTTTGCGAAAAAATACGAACCCGAATTAACAATCGACTTAGCTACATTAACAGGCGCAGCTGCGGCAGCGATCGGACAATACGGAATTGTGTCTATGGGTACAGCGGCAGAACGTCATACGAATCGCTTGAAAGATAGCGGACACAGAGTACATGAGCGTTTAGCTGAATTTCCTTTCTGGGAGGAGTATGATGAGTTAATGAAGTCTGATATTGCGGATCAAAAAAATATTGGCGGACCTTACGGTGGTGCTATTACTGCAGGTAAGTTTTTGGTGAAGTTTACAAACTATCCTTATTACCATTTAGACATTGCAGGACCTGCCTTCATTGCCGGAAAAGACGCATATCGCACTAAAGGCGCAACCGGTGTTGGTGTACGTTTATTGTTTGATTTCTTTTCGAACTTGTATAAATAGAAATGTTTCGTTCAGTAAGAAAATACAAATTAATTTGCCTTTTACTGTTAACGCTTAATGGAATTTCATTCTCATTTAAAGCACAAGACAGTAAATACGCGTTGATTGTAATTCATTATGACCCGTCCAGCAAAACTGATTTTAAACAATTAGTTTATGCCTACCATTTTTTAAACGGGCATTTTACCGGACGTGAAGAACTGATGTCATTTAAAGGCAGAGTAAACAATGCTGATTATGTAAGAACAGATAAGGGTAACAATTTTATTTACCAAAACCGTTACATGATTACAGGAATGGGACACATTGTTGACTTAAAGGAAAAGAAAATTTTATTTGATCAAAAAGCGAATTTAGTAAGATGCAGTAATGACAGCGCTATCTATTACACGAATGATGCTTTCAAAGGAAAATTTTACTCAGTTTATAATTTCACCACCAAACAATACGCAGAAGTAAAAAAACTAACGTTTAAAGCCATTGTTGGCCAAGATGTGGAATTTGATAAAACCAATGCGCCCTACATCATCAACTATTATCCTCAAAACAAACCTAAGGTGGTTTTAACTACGGATGCCGGTTTCGGACAAATCATAGATGGTAAAAAACCGGATCCTGCCCTTGCTTGGCTCGACAACAGTAATTTAGTTTATGCAAAATTCAATAAGGAAAATAACGCGGTTGAATTTGTGAAAATAAATATAGAGAGTAAGGCGTCAACCGTTATAGGTAAAGGCGTTATTAAACCACAAAGTGAAGCCGGTACCTTTACAAAACTTTCTAAATCGCAATTACTCTTTGTTATTGGTGAGAAACAATTTACAATTGATGTAGAGAAGAACGCGGTGACTGAAATCCTATTTACTGTTCCGCAAAATGGTTTTGCTGCGGAATGCGCAAAAAAAGGTTACGGACGACTCATCAAATTAAATGATAAAGAAATTGGTAAAAATCATTTTCAATTAAAAAATTTCAAAACAGAAAACAACATTGCCGCCATCGTAAAAGAATTAGTAATCGGTACAGATTCCTACCAGCAAGGTATGTCGGTTTGGAATAACACAAAGCCGGGATGGGAATCAGTAGACTGTGAAGATGTGGTAGCTTTGATTGGTTGGATAAAAGAATAAAGATAGGAATATGTCAGACGAAAAAATAAAGGTTGGAATTTCTCAAGGAGACATCAATGGTATTGGCCTTGAAGTTATCTTAAAAACGTTAATGGAACCCGGAATTACAGAAATATGTACGCCCGTTTTATTTAGCTCTCAAAAAACAGTGTCTTATCACCGTAAGGCACTCAATCTTGATGAGTTTAATTTCAATCCTATTCGCGACTTCAGTCAGTTTAACAACAAAAAAGTAAATGTTTTTGTTTGCTACGAAGAAGAGGTAAATATTGAAATTGGTAAATCCACCGAATTGAGCGGTAAATACGCGCTTAACTCCTTAGAGAAAGCAACTCAGGCTTTATTGAACAATCAAGTGGATGTTTTAGTTACAGGACCCATTCATAAACACAACATTCAAAGCGCTGAATTTAATTTTCCGGGCCATACCGAATATCTTGGTGCAAAATTAGGCGGCGAACCTTTAATGTTATTATGCTCAGACGATTTAAAAGTTGCTGTTGTTACCGGACATGTTCCGCTAAAAGATGTAGCCTCAAAAATTTCAAGTGATAAGGTTTATCAAAAAATAAATCAGCTCTACAAATCGTTAAAAGAAGATTTTGGTATACGCAAACCAAAAATCGCGGTATTAGGATTAAATCCGCATGCCGGCGACAATGGTGTGATTGGTGTTGAAGACAAAGAATTAATAGCGCCTGCCGTTCAAAAAGCATTGGACGAAAACAAATTGGTTTATGGTCCTTACTCTGCCGACGGATTTTTTGGAAAAGGTTTGCAATCACAATTTGATGCTGTGTTAGCGATGTATCACGACCAGGGATTAATTCCATTCAAAACCTTAGCATTTAATAGTGGAGTTAATTTTACCGCAGGCTTAAATTATGTTAGAACCAGTCCTGATCATGGCACAGGTTATGATATTGCAGGAAAAAACCTGGCAGACGAGTCATCTTTTAAAAAGGCTATCTATACAGCCATTGATATTTTTAAGAACCGAAAACTTTACCTGGAAATTAACGCCAATCCATTACAGCATACGACTATTAAAAAGGAAAGATAATTTTTATCTACTTTTTCACAAACTATATTCAATAGCCAGGGTAATTGCCATCTAACATTCGATACCCAATAAGAAAACTAATAGAAGATTACTTACTAATGACCATTTGTTTCACTTTAAGAACATCATTATTCGCAATCAAAGCATATAAATACATTCCTGAAGCTAAATTACCCGCAGTAATAACTAATTGCCTTTCCGATTTATTAACTTGGAAGCTCATCCTCTCTTCCCCTGATAAAGTATAAACCTTTATAAAAAACTTACCTTCATGTTTTTCAGGTATATTAAATTTGATGACTGTAGTATTATCAAAAGGATTCGGAACATTTTGCAATAGCAAATCATCATTACCTTGATGAATGACACTTGATATATTAACATCCTTTTCATTAGTAACTATTGAATTTGTATTTGTTGTAGACTGGCAACAATTATTTTTTATGTGCTCTATTTCCTTTTTTAAATCTTTAATTTGCTTATTCATTGAATCTGAACTATTGCTGCTTTGGCTTGTTCTTGAATTATTACTCAATACTTGTAATAAAGAATCAATTATGGCAGATTGTTCCTGTACAGCACCAACTAAAAACGGTATAATTCCTTCATAATTTAGTGTTAAATAGCCGTACTTTCCACTTGTATCTACAAGTTCAGGAATATGCTGTATAACTTCTTGAGCAATAAAGCCATAATTATACTTCCCTCCAGGTATAATTGTATCTACATATTTAAATCTTTTGGGTTGAAGGTTTTTTATTATACTCAATGAGTTGTTCAAGGGTGTTATATCCCTTTTCATTCTTACATCCGAGCCAGAAACACACTGACCTCTCGTCAATGTATTATACCCCCACGCCCCATGCCAAAAAACAATTCTACCTAAATTACTACCTATTGTTGAGTGAAATAAATTCCCACTCTGATCGTATGGCCTAAATTGAATCTCCTTTAAATTGTAATTGAATACTTGACTATATCCCCAAACATGTAAACTATGATTTGGATAATTTATTCCGATAGCGACATTGCCATTTTGTACCACTTTCAGTTGTGCCATTGCTGATGTAATAACACCTAATAAAAACATTAGGGCTACTGTGTAATTAAATGCTTTTTTCATGATTTCTAATTAATACTTTTGTTTTTCGTTTTTAGATTTGGTATAATTTGTATTCCGAAATACCACCATGGAGCCAAATACGCATGCTCTGGTAAAATCAAATTAATAATATTGAAATTTCTCATTATATAAACAGTCACACCTTGATTTTTAACTTTCAGGTCATAACCTAGCTTTAGCCTTACAGAAACAAAATTGGTGTCAGATAATGAAGATTTAATTCTCTTATTACTAATATATACTGTATCTGGTATAACAGTACTATTAGATTTAATTATATAACCGTTCTGAAGCTCTGTCCTTTGCAAAAAATAATTATATACTGTCAATATCCCTAAGGAAAGTGCCTTACGTTGCAACTTTACTCCGTAATTAAACCCCATTAGTTGCACGGATCTTCTTTTATTTATATTTTCATAGTAATAATCTGTTTGCCATGCTCCAGTACTCGAAGTTGCATCATACTTATATTGGAAGCAAGAATTTGTTAAATTATAATCTAGCCCTATTAGCTGTTTAATTTTTGCTGACTTTCCAATAATTAACTCAAATCCTGAAGAAAAACCAAAAGAAATAGGGCTATTAGAGGCTCTTTCGCTTTTTATAGTAACAAAAGGAGAGACATGATTTTGTTCAGAGCTATAAACATTAGAAAGACTGTTATTACTAATTACCGCTAATTGAAATCCAAAATTAAACCTTCGTTGTTTAACTACATCCTGGGATCTAACTATAAAGAAATTGAAAAATAAAAAATATAAAAAATAATATCTCATGATGAGTGTACTAATTGCAATTCAAAGTTTTAATCTCTACTTCAGAATTTAATGGGACAGAAAAGCCTTCAGATAATTTCACATATTCCTTAGCATAAAGCTTAACATTATCAGTTGGATTAATAAGTATACTACAATTATTCCCTCCCAATTCAATAAGATTTTTTATTTTATTATCATAAATCAGAAAGTTATAATCGCAAACAATAAAATTAGTAAAACAATCAGACAATAAAGGGACGCTAGTATTATAACAGTAATTCTCGGCATCAAATGAAGCAGAAGAACCTATAGGAACATTAAACTCTCCTTTTATTTCAACATAATCCTTTGCTTTGAAATAATAATGTTTATCGCTTGGGACTGTATTGTAACAGAAGTTGCCAATACTATAACTCTCTTTTGCAATATCCGTGTGTGTGCCAAAGTTATAACAAACCTGATTAACAGGAGGAACACAATCTGATTTTAATTTATAGTACTTAAACTCGTCCACTTCCATGTTTACAGGGTAGGATGTTGTGTTTAGATTAGCCTGTTTTTTTCTGATACCTGTACCAATAATAACTTTCATCGGAATATTAGAATCGAACCAATAGGGTGTTTTAATAGAACGCACCATTATTCCGTCAACGTACCATGTCATTCTAGTTGGCCACCATTCGAATCCATATCTATGCCATTGCGTATAATCGTTAACTTGATTTAGGCCAGGATTTTCGTTACCACCATTTATTTTACTAGGATCAGGATTTCCATACCCATGAATATTGGTAGTCATATAATATTGATCCATAAGGAATGGCGTAAAAATACAATTGCTACACTGCGCATCAACTTGTTTTTCTTGTCCATTATTAAATCCTAAAACAGCATGTTCTAAGCCGACCATTTCAAAAATATCTATTTCTGAATATATAGGCGAGCCTGGATACATTAATAACCAAAAAGCTGGCCAAATACCAGGTGCAAAATCCATTCTAATCTTCGCTTCATAATATCCAAAATGAAAAAGGCTATTTTTTGATTCAATTGCGCCAGTCGTAAAGTTGTAAAAAGATTGATTACAAGCCCACCATGGATTGGGATAGTTAGGGTTGTTGGTTGGATTATTCTGATAATTAACTGGGCAAGTGAATGATTCATATTTAGATGTCAAAACCAATTTGCCATTAGAAATGTTTGTGTTTTGTGCTAATGAAATAAACTCACCATCGGGGCTTCCATTATCAGAGTAGTTCCATTTTTCCCAAAGCCCAGCATTAAATGAGTTAAAATTATCATATAGTATTAATTGCCAATTTGGGTCATTGTCCGGTGGCTGCGAAACTGAATAAAACGCATTTAATAAAAATAAACTAAGAAAAAAATATTTCATAAACTCAATTTTATTTATTCAATTCGGATTTAATAGCTACTCTTTCTTTATTAAGCTCAACTATGTAAATTGTTAATTCTTCTATCTTCTTTAATAGAATAGTATTCATTTCAACAATATTAACATCATTTCTTAGCACTTCCGCTTCACTCGGCACATTTGGAAGATGATGTTCCCTTTTATAGTATTTTTCCACTTCACTTAAAGGTAAAAGTTTATAACTTGATTTAAACACATAATCAGGCCAGTCTTGGACTTTTGTTACATAAATTTCCTTTGCTACAATTGTGCCATTAACAGATAATTCTGCGTTTGGATGTGAACTTGAAGTTTTTCCATTAACAACTGTTTTTCCTGTATAAACTATACCCCCCGCTGTGTTAATGTATGTATTACTTTTACAGAAAAAATTTATTAATAGACCTGTCGTTCCTGATCCGCTTAAACTAGCATCAATTGAACTACCCGGATTAGTACCACCCCAAGACTGCATATTTAATAAACTAGTGTTACTACTGTTAGGATCGTAAACTTGAGCCAAACCACCTAAACCGATTGTGAATGCTGGACCACCTGGGCTTGCCGCACATGGAATTAATGGTAAAGCAGGCGCTTTACCTAATTGAATGTAACCTGTACCAGGACTAGAGCCAACCAGAAACTTCATGCCAACGTTACTTACATTGTCAAACAAAATACCTTGTTGAGCAATTAGTTGTCCGGCAAATTTAGCATTGCCATTACATTTAATTTATTTTGTGCGGTTAAATCCCCGCCAATTGTTGGATCGCCTATAATTACAGTAGTACTATCTAACATGATTGAATCTGTACGAATCACTCCAGATTCAATCCTATCACTAATTAAAATTTTACCATCCACATATAAATTGTTCGCAATATGCATATCACCATTCACATCAAGTAAGTGATTTGGATTTGAAGTGCCAATCCCTACATAACCACTATTATTATTGTACATCACGTTTCCGTTAATACTCCAACCAGTCACTCCTGAAGGAAAATTGTTCCATGTACCATTACCTGAAAGATATTGATTTGAATTACCTTGGCTTAATGCGCTTATGTTTCCATACGCATCTGCTAACAAAACTCGATTTCCATTTCCAATTAAAGAATTTAGGTTTAGTACTCCATTAACACCTAAGCTCATCCGTTGGGCATTATTTGTCCGAAAATCTAAAGGGAAATTTGTAGTAGTGCCAATAAATTCACCAATGCCAATTCCGTTCCCACTGGTAGACCACTTAGCACCTGATTGAGAAAAAAAAGCAAGCGATTTTATTAAAATCAAGAATGTACTAATTTTTTTCATAAATGAAGATTTTAAATAAAATTAATGAATTTTACTTCATATGCAAATTATTTATAGCTATCTAGTAAGTTTTTAAAACAACCCAATATGGTTACAAAAAGGTCCTATGGCTTAGGGAGTTTTAAAATGAATTTTCGTAATATTTATTACAGCCATTGATATTTTTAAGAACCGAAAACTTTACCAGGAAATTAACGCCAATCCTTTACAGCATACGACTATTAAAAAGGAAAGATAGGATAAAAAACAGCTCTAATTGCCTGTTTTTAAGTGCAATTACAAAATAAATTTGGAGTCAATAAAATTATTGATTTATATTTGCATCGAATTAATTACCCACCCAGTGCGTAGTTAGTTTATAAAGAAGTGGCGAGAGAATAGGCTCACTGACCCACTGGCAACCAACTAAAAGTAGCGAGTATTTACCTCGCTATTGGAAAACCGGTGCCAATTCCTACCCTGATGAGAGAGCAGGGAAAAATAAATTAAATACGAAACAATGAAAAAACAAATCTCAACAAACAGAATTGGCGGCGGCATCACCTGCACGCGCTCGGTAATTACATCTTATTCTCATCACCTTTTCATGTGTTGTATGTGCTGCTGTTGCTGCATGTGCTAGTCATTTTACTTTTTTAATTCATTAAGTAATGCCGGGCACAAAAAGTCCGGTCAAATGTATTTTAATTAATTCCAAATTCACCTTAAAAAAGATGAAGGAGGCCAAAAAAAACAAACATGAAAACAAATAAAACAAACATAAAATCAAGCGCCGAATTAATCGGACAACAAAACTATAAGCAGTATCTGGAAATTCAAGCTACCTACGGTTTCGCACAAAGAGGTGGAACAAAAGTTCCATTTTATGAATCATCACAGTCAAAAAGATTAGTGAGTAACATCAACATTCTCGAGAGTGCTGAATTAAAAAAATTAGTGTTTAACGAAATAATCTTTGGTAATTAAAATGAGCACATCTGTTTATAAATACAATAAAGTATTTCAGTTAGAAGGAGGAGCCTCACTTCCCGGATTGGAGATTGCCTACAACACCTATGGCACTTTAAACAAAGAAAAAAATAATGTCATTTGGGTTAGTCATGCGCTCACTGCCAACAGTGATGTGTTTGACTGGTGGAAAGGATTATTCGGTGAAAATGATTTCTATAATCCCAAAGAACATTTCATTGTTTGTGCCAATAACTTGGGTTCATGCTATGGCACAACCGGTCCTTTAAGTATAAATCCGGATACCAATCAATCCTGGTATAGTTATTTCCCTCACATCACTACCCGCGATCAGGCAAGATTGCTGGATGTTTTACGCGAACATTTAGGAATAAATAAAATACAAACTTTAATTGGTGGATCTCAAGGTGCACAAATTGCGCAAGAGTGGAGTTTATTAAAACCCGAATTGGTTGAAAATTTAATTTTAATTGCTACCAATGCTAAACACTCTCCTTGGGGAGTAGCTTTTAATGAATCGCAACGTTTAGCGGTGAAAGCCGATAGAACTTATTATTCGAACACCGAAGACGGCGGACAAAAAGGATTAGCAGCGGCAAGAAGTATTGCTCTATTGAGTTACCGCAATTATCACACCTATCATAATACGCAACAAGAAACAAATCATAACAAAATAAACGATTTTGCTTCTTCATCGTATCAGCGTTACCAGGGTGAAAAATTAGTGAAGCGATTTAATGCATATTCATATGTGCGTTTATCCGAAGCAATGGATGCGCATAACGTTGGGCGCAACAGAAGCGAAACACCTGAGCATGCTTTAAGCACCATTAAATCCAAAACATTGGTTGTTGCCATCAGCTCCGACTTGCTATTTCCTCCAAGTGAGCAGGAATTTTTGGCAAAACATATACCGAACGCGCAATTTAAAACCATTGATTCATTTTACGGACACGATGGATTTTTATTGGAAACAAAACAATTAACAGAATTACTAAAGGAATTTTACTCTAGTACAACAAAAAAGAACAAACAACTATTAACCTTAATTTAATTAGTAAATAAAATGGCAAAGAATTTAAAAATAGGATTATTCGGATTTGGCTGTGTTGGTCAGGGATTATACCACGTATTAAACAACAGTAAGGGATTCAAAGCGGATATTGTGAAAATTGCAGTTAAGAACAAAACCAAAGATCGTCCCTTAGATAAAGGTGTTTTCACCTTTGATAAGTTTGAGATTTTAGACAATCCTGAAATTGATGTGATTGTTGAATTAATAGATGATGCGGATGAAGCCTACAACATTGTAAAATATGCATTAAGCAAAGGCAAACATGTTGTTACGGCCAATAAAAAAATGGTAGCGCAGCATTTGCAGGAATTGTACAATCTGCAACATGAGAAAAATGTTTCGTTCTTATACGAAGCATCCAGCTGTGGAAGTATTCCTATCATCCGAACATTGGAAGAATATTTCGATAACGAGCAAATTCAAAAAGTGAGTGGGATTTTTAACGGGACTACCAATTACATTCTTACAAAAACAATTTCAGAAAAACTATCCTATGAAGCAGCCTTAAAACAAGCCCAGGAAAAAGGATTTGCTGAGAGTGATCCTACCAATGACGTGGAAGGATTTGATGCGAAATTTAAAGCCATCATTATTGCCTTACACGCTTTTGGAGTATTTGCGAAACCGGAAGACGTGTTGAATATTGGCATTACCACATTAAGTGATTATGACATTAACTATGCAGCCGAAAAAAGCTACAAGATTAAATTAATTCCGACTGTAACTAAGGTTGCTGATGACAAGGTGAGCATTTTTGTACTTCCTAAATATGTTAACAGCAACAATCATTTGTTTAGTGTGGATAATGAATTTAACGGGGTAATTGTTGACGGAGAGTTTTCAGGTGAGCAGTTTTTAAAGGGACGTGGTGCCGGCGGACATCCTACCGGTGCTGCTGTTTTATCTGATATTTCTGCTTTATCATACGGATACAAATACGAGTACAAAAAACAAAAGCAGAACCCGAACATTAAGTTTACAAATGATGTTACTTTAAAAGTGTATTTACGCTACAATAACGAAGAAGAATTAAGGAATTTTGTATTTGACAGTATCAACGAACAATATACAGGAGGAGAATATCATTATGTTATTGGCGTGATTAAACTTGCCGCACTTATAAAAAACAAGGAATTCATTTTAAAAAATAAACTATTTGTAGCCTCAGTTGGTGATGACATCAAATTAATTGGCAAATCTGAAAACATAAATGAGTCTGCTAAAAAACAAGTTGCCTTTGCGTAAATTGAAAAACATATCTATTGTTTTACTTACTTTTATTTTCTGCTCATTCATCATGCAGTCGAAAAAGAAAATAAGATATGTAGCACTAGGTGATTCTTATACAATCTGTACTGGGGCAAAACCGAGTGAATCGTGGCCGGTTCTATTGAGTAAGCATTTGAAGGATTCGGGAATTGATATTGAGCTTATAGCCAACCCGTCCGCGAATGGATTCAGCACTCAAAACCTTATTGACTATGAGCTTTCTGTTTTTGAAGAATCAAAAGCAAATTTTGTCACTTTACTTATTGGCGTAAATGATTGGGTGAGAAACGTAGACAAACAAACGTACACTAAAAATCTTCAATTCATCTTAGATAAAGTTCAGGCGAAACTAGAGGACAAATCAAAAATTCTACTGATAACTATTCCTGACTTTGGTGTGACGCCGGAGGGTAAAAATTATGGAAACGGGCGGAACATTTCTGAAGGCATCAATGAATTTAACACGATAATCAAAACGGAAGCTACTAAGCGAAAACTTCCGTTAGTGGATATTTTTAAACTGTCTAAGGAAATGGGCAATAAGCCTGATTTAGTGGCTGCCGATGGACTACACCCAAGTGCTAAAGAGTATGCCGAATGGGAAAAACTCATTTTTCCGGCTGCTAAATCGCTTTTAGAAAAATAATATTTGGAGAATCGGTTTTTTTGCCATTATTTTGTCACACAAATGAAATTAATGAGTCATATCCATCATCACGCTTCACTTACCCAGGTAGGTCATGATGGTATTGGTATATAATTTAGATAACAAACAACAACCATACGAAGGCTTACCAAATACGGTAAGCCTTTTTTTATTAAATTAATAGACACAAAAATTATGAAACTAAAAATTGCCATACAAAAATCAGGACGACTTAGCGAAGACTCATTACGTCTTTTAAAGGAATGCGGCATTGATATTAATAACGGCTTAAATAAACTTAAAACAGAAGCCTTTAATTTTCCTTTGGAAATTTATTTCTTGCGTGACGATGATATTCCGCAATACATTGAGGACGGTGTTGCTGACATCGGTATCGTAGGCGAAAACGTTTTACTGGAAAAAAACAAACAGGTTAAATCAGTAGACAAATTAGGATTCGGTAAATGCCGCTTATCTCTGGCAATTCCTAAAGATAAATATTACAAATCAGTTAGAGATTTAAACGGTTTGCGAATAGCTACCTCCTACTCTAACATACTTTCAAAATTCCTTAAACAAAATAAGGTAAAGGCTGAAATACACGAAATCAGCGGAAGCGTTGAAATTGCACCAAGCATTGGATTAGCAGATGCCATTTGTGATTTAGTAAGTTCGGGAAGTACACTTTTAAGTAACGGATTAAAAGAAGTTGAAGTCATATTAAAATCAGAATCGGTTTTAATTGCCAACAAAAAATTGAGCAAAGAGAAAACAGAATTACTGAATAAATTATTATTCCGTATTAAAGCATTAAGATCCGCAAAAAATAACAAATACATTTTATTAAATGCCCCAAATAATAAACTGGATGCCATTTGTAAAATACTACCCGGAATGAAGAGTCCGACTATTTTACCTTTAGCTGATAAAGGGTGGAGCTCGGTTCACTCTGTAGTAGAAGAAAATCAGTTTTGGGATATTATTGAAAAATTAAAAGCGAATGGCGCACAGGGAATTTTAGTTGTACCAATTGAAAAAATGATCCTATAGATTCCTAACTACGTCCTTCAGGACGTAGCACATTACAACAATAACTAAGCGCATGAAAACAATTAAATACCCAAATAAATCCACCTGGAAAGAAATATTAAAGCGTCCGGCACTTGATTCATCTTCATTGGAAGCTACTGTTAAATCCATTTTAGCAGACATCAAATCAAATGGGGATAGCGCGGTGAAGAAATACGCCTTACAGTTTGATAAGGCTAATTTAAATTCATTTGAAGTAAATCAGAATGTAATTAAGTCGGCCGAAACAAAACTAAGTGCTGAATTAAAGAATGCGATTCAAAATGCCAAAAGTAATATTGAGAAATTTCACTCTGCTCAAAAAGAAGAAACGCAATTAATTGAAACAACTAGCGGTGTAAATTGCTGGAGAAAATCTGTGGGCATTGAAAAAGTAGGTTTATATATACCCGGCGGTTCTGCTCCCCTCTTCTCTACTGTGTTGATGTTGGGGGTTCCGGCTAAACTGGCGGGCTGCAAAGAAATTATTTTATGTACTCCTTCTGATTCGAATGGAAATATTAATCCTGCTATATTATTTGCAGCACAATTAGTAGGTGTTACCAAAATATTTAAAGTTGGCGGTGTGCAAGCTATTGCCGCAATGGCCTATGGTACCGAAAGCATTCCACAGGTTTACAAAATTTTTGGACCGGGTAATCAATATGTAACTTGTGCTAAACAACTCATTAATAAAGAAGGTGTAGCTATTGATATGCCGGCCGGACCATCAGAAGTAGCTGTTATTGCGGATGAAACTTGTGTGCCAGCGTTTGTAGCAGCTGATTTGTTATCACAGGCAGAACACGGAGTAGACAGTCAGGTTATTTTAGTAAGCAATTCTGAAAATGTAATCAAAAAAGTAAATGAGGAATTAGAATTGCAATTAAAAGCACTTAGCAGAAATACCATTGCTGAAAAAGCTTTACAAAACAGCAAAGCCATTCTTGTCAATTCATTAGAAGAAGGATTGGAATTGCTAAACGAATATGCTTCAGAGCATTTAATTATTGCTTGTAGTCATGCAGATGAATTAGCAGGAAAAGTAGTAAATGCAGGATCTGTTTTTATTGGCAATTACTCCTGTGAAAGCGCTGGTGATTATGCCTCCGGAACAAATCACACGTTACCAACCAATGGATATGCGAAAGCCTATAGCGGTGTTTCTTTAGACAGCTTTGTAAAGAAAATAACTTTCCAGAAATTAAGTAAAGAAGGAATTAACACAATTGGAAAAACCATTGAATTAATGGCAGAAGCAGAAGGGCTTGATGCGCACAAAAATGCCGTTTCAATCAGATTAAAACATTAAGATTAAAACATTGATATGGAATTCAATTTAGATACTATTACAAGAACAAACATAAAAAACCTTAAGCCTTATTCATCAGCACGCAGCGAGTTTAAAGGCAAAGAAGGAATATTTTTAGATGCTAACGAGAATTCATTTGGTTCTCCATTGGACGCTAACTACAATCGTTACCCCGACCCGTTGCAATTAGATGTAAAAGAAAAACTGGGTAAAATAAAAGGTTTACCTATTCAGAATATTTTTCTTGGCAACGGCAGTGATGAAGCGATTGACATTTTATTCAGAGCGTTTTGTAATCCCGGAGTAGATAACATCATTATTTGTCCGCCTACTTATGGCATGTATGAAGTGTCGGCAAATATCAACGATGTAAAAATTAAAAGAGTTCCGTTAACCTCTGAAGAATTTCAATTAGACACGGAGAATATTTTAAAAGCGATCGACAACAACACAAAATTAATTTTCATCTGTTGTCCGAACAACCCAACAGGGAACGGCGTAAAATGGGAAGCCATTAAAAAAATACTTGAGAATTTTTCAGGACTAGTCATTATTGACGAAGCCTACATCAACTTCGCCAGATACAGAAGTCTGATTCCTGAACTTTTAAATTATCCTAATCTGGTTATTCTACAAACCTTGTCAAAAGCATGGGGACTTGCAGGATTACGTGTAGGAATGGCATTTGCATCTGAACCAATTATAGATATTTTTAACCGTATAAAACCTCCCTATAACATTAACATCGCTTCACAAAAATTAGTTTTAGAAGCCTTAAACAATACAGATAAAATTAACGCCTGGATAAAAGAAACCGTTGAAGAGAGAGATAAACTCAGCGCTGAGCTTGCAATGCTTCCTTTTATCATTAAAGTATACCCGAGCGATGCTAATTTTATCTTAGTGAAAACAAACGATCCTCTGGCAATTTACAATTACCTTGTAAATAAGAAAATCATCATACGCGACAGAAGCAAAGTAGAATTATGTGAAGGATGTTTACGTATTACTGTTGGGACTAAGGAAGAGAACAGGAAATTAATTGATATACTTAAAGAAATTAGTAATTAGTAACAGAAGAAAGAAGTATGACAATGAAAACACAGAGATTTGAAGAACTTATAGTATGGCAAAAAGCACATGCTTTGGTTTTAGAAATTTACAAACTATCTAAAGGCTTCCCTAAAGAAGAAACCTATGGAATTACTTCTCAGGTAAGAAGATCCTCTGTTTCTGTTGCGGCCAATATTTCAGAGGGCTACAGAAAAAAAGGTAAAGCTGACAAGCTAAGATTTTTAAATATTGCTGAAGGCTCACTTGATGAAACAAAATATTATTTAATATTAATACGTGACTTGAAATTTATAAAAAACGAATACGATAAATTATTTGAACTAAGTGAAGAAGTATCAAAATTACTTAATGCATATTCAATAGCTATTCGTAATTCAATTAACAAATAATTCTAACTTCTATATTCTAAACACTATATTCTTATTTATGAAAAAAGTATTATTTATTGACCGCGATGGAACTTTAATCTGGGAACCACCCGATACCTATCAAATCGACAGTTTCGAAAAACTGAAATTTCTTCCCGGTGTATTTACCTGGCTTGGCAAAATTGCGAGGGAATTAGACTACGAACTTGTAATGGTCACCAATCAGGATGGGTTAGGAACGGATTCTTTTCCTGAAAATACCTTTTGGCCGGTTCAGAATTTTATGGTTGAAAGTTTAGCCAACGAAGGCATTGTTTTTTCTGATGTCTGCATCGACCGCTCATTTGAGTTTGAAAATAAACCCACGCGCAAACCTAACACAGGTATGCTCACGAAATATCTTGACGGTTCATACGATTTACAAAACTCCATTGTAATTGGCGACCGACTCACTGATGTGAAATTGGCAGCGAATATTAAATGCAAAGCCATACTCATAAAAAACAACGACATTCCACAAGGTCACGAATCAATAGAAGCCATTGTGGAGAACTGGGAACAGATTTACAACCTTCTGAGACTTCCTCCGAGGATTGCAGAACACTCCCGCAAAACAAACGAAACCGATATTGAAATAAAACTCAATTTTGACGGAACAGGAAAAGCAAATATAGATACCGGCCTGAATTTTTTTAATCACATGCTCGAACAAATTGCACGCCATGGTTCAATTGATTTAACCATAAAAGCGAAAGGCGATTTGCACATTGACGAGCACCACACCATTGAAGATGTTGGTATTGCTCTTGGTGAAGCCTTCACAAAAGCCATTGGCAATAAAAAAGGAATTGAACGCTATGGTTTTTGCTTACCAATGGATGATTGCTTAGCACAGGTGGCGATTGATTTTGGCGGAAGAAACTGGATTGAGTGGGACGCAAAATTCAATAGAGAAAAAGTTGGTGACATGCCAACAGAAATGTTTTTTCACTTTTTCAAATCATTTAGTGATGCGTCAAAATGCAACTTAAATATTAAAGCAGAAGGCGAAAATGAGCACCATAAGATTGAAGCGATATTTAAATCGTTTGCCAAGGCGGTGAAATTTGCATTGAAAAGAGATATAAACAATAATGAATTGCCGAGTACAAAAGGCTTATTATAAAATGTCAGTTCGAGCGTAGTCGAGAACGCTATGGTTCTAAATCTTGAGCGTCTCGACTTCGCTCGACATGACAAGAATTTAAGATGAAAATAGTAATAATAAAATATAACGCGGGAAATATACAGTCGGTGAAGTTTGCCTTAAACCGATTAGGCATAGAGCCGATTGTATCCGATAATGTGAACGATATACTTTCGGCCGATAAAGTTATTTTTCCGGGTGTTGGCGAAGCATCAAGCGCCATGAATTATTTGAAAGAGAAACAACTTGATCAGGTAATTAAACAACTTAAACAACCTGTATTAGGAATTTGTCTGGGTATGCAATTATTGTGTAAACATTCGGAAGAAGGTGATACCAATTGCATAGGGATATTTGATGCTGAAATTAAAAAATTCAACTTTGGAAAAGATAGCGAATTAAAAGTACCTCAAATTGGCTGGAATAAAATTTTTAATCTCAAATCTGATTTGTTTAAAGGAATAAAAGAAAAAGATTACATGTATTTTGTTCACGGATACTATGCCAATTTATGCAATGACACTATTGCTGTTACTGATTACGGAATAAATTACTCGAGCGCTTTAAATAAAAATAATTTTTTTGGTGTTCAGTTTCATCCCGAAAAATCGGCCGAAGCCGGTGAAATATTATTAGCAAACTTTATAAAAATGTAAAATGGATATAATTCCTGCAATAGATTTAATAGATGGAAAATGCGTACGTCTTACTCAAGGCGATTACGACAAGAAAACCATTTACAATGAAAACCCTTTGGAAGTTGCTAAACAGTTTGAAGACATTGGAATTAAACGATTACACTTGGTGGATTTAGATGGTGCCAAAAAAGGAGAAATAGTTAATCTGAAAGTTCTTGAAACAATTGCTTCCAATACCGGACTCGTGATTGATTTTGGCGGTGGTATTAAATCCGAACAATCGTTAGAGAGTGTATTTACTGCTGGTGCCAATCTTGCAACTATTGGAAGTCTGGCCGTAAAAGAACCTGAAGTGTTTTTTAGCTGGATTGAAAAATACGGTGCCGGCAAAATTATGCTTGGCGCGGATGTAAGCAATAATAAAATCGCAATTGGCGGATGGCTCAAGGCTACAGACATTGATGTAATAGATTTTATTAAAATTAATTTTTACAAAGGCATAAAAAATATTTTCTGTACCGATATATCTAAGGATGGCATGTTACAAGGACCTGCTTTAGACCTTTACATGACTATCATGAAAGAAATTCAAGATTTGAAAATCATTGCATCCGGTGGCGTATCCAACATGAAAGATGTTTTAGCCTTGAAAAAAATAGGTTGTGGCGGTGTTATTGTAGGCAAAGCTATTTATGAGGGAAGAATAACAATTGACGAATTAAAAAACTATATCAATGCTAACTAAAAGAATAATTCCTTGCCTTGATATTAAAGATGGTCGTACCGTGAAAGGTGTGAACTTTGAAAATATCCGCGATGCAGGTGATCCTGTAGAATTAGCAATTCGTTATTGTAAAGAAGGTGCAGATGAATTAGTGTTTTTAGATATTACTGCAACCAATGAAAAACGTAAAACATTATCTGAATTAGTATCACGCATTGCTCAAAACATAAATATACCATTTACTGTTGGAGGCGGCATAAGCAGTGTAGAAGATGTTTCCGTATTATTGAACTCAGGCGCTGATAAAGTATCTGTTAATACAAGTGCCTTTAAGAACCCACAATTAATTGCTGATATGGCTGCGCAATTTGGCAGTCAGTGTGTGGTCTTAGCGATCGATACAAAATTTGAAGACGGCGATTGGTATGTATACTTAAATGGCGGAAAAGTAAAAACAGAAACGAAGGCATTGGATTGGGCCAAAGAAGGCGTTCGATTAGGGGCTGGAGAAATTCTACTTACCTCCATGAATAATGATGGTACAAAAGCAGGATTCGCCAACGATATTACTAAGCTCATTTCAGAAAATGTAAGCGTACCGGTAATAGCCAGCGGAGGCGCAGGCACTATGGAACACTTTAAAGACGCTTTTATGAAAGGCAAAGCAGATGCCGCATTAGCCGCCAGTGTATTTCATTTTGGCGAAATAAACATAAACCATTTAAAACAAGTACTAAGAAATTCTAATATTGAAATCAGATTATGAAACCAGATTTTACAAAATATAAAGACGGGCTTGTTCCCGCAATAGTTCAGGATGCAACTACAAAAAACGTGCTTATGTTAGGCTTCATGAATAACGAAGCATTGAACAAAACACAGGAATTAAAAAAAGTAACTTTCTTCAGTCGTACTAAAAACAGACTTTGGACGAAGGGTGAAGAAAGCGGCAATTTTTTAAACGTTCAATCTATCACCATCGACTGCGATAACGATACACTTCTCATTAAAGCAAATCCCGTTGGCCCTGTTTGCCATACCGGAAGCGATACTTGCTTCAATGAAAAAAATACCGATGCGAATTTTCTTTACCAATTAGAATCCATCATTTCCGATAGAAAAAACAATCCTACAGATTCATCTTATACTTCTTCCCTATTCAAAAAAGGCATCAACAAAATTGCCCAGAAAGTTGGTGAAGAAGCCGTAGAAATTGTCATTGAAGCCAAAGACAATAATGATGAATTATTTTTAGGGGAAGCTGCAGATTTACTATTCCACTATTTAATATTACTTCAAGCTAAAAACAAAAACCTCGATCAAGTGATCGAGGTTTTGAAAAAGAGACATAAATAAATTGACGATTAAGCTGTCATAGCTTTTGAAACACGCTTTCTTTCGTTCTCGTCTAATATAATTTTGCGCATGCGAATGTGATTTGGAGTAATCTCTACGTATTCATCCCCCTGAATATATTCCATTGCTTCTTCTAAGCTGAAACGTACCTTAGGCGCAATACGCATTTTCTCATCAGTACCACTTGCACGCATGTTTGTTAATTTCTTCTCGCCGCATAAGTTAATTACTAAGTCATCCGGACGAATATGTTCACCTACAACCATACCCGGATAAATTTCCTCACCCGGATCAATAAAGAAACGTCCTCTGTCTTGTAATTTATCCATACTGTATGCAACAGATGTTCCCTTTTCTTTACTTAACAAAACTCCAGCAATACGATTAGGAATTGGACCTTTCCATGGTTCAAATGCTTTAAAGCGGTGCGCCATAATAGCTTCACCGGCTGTAGCAGTTAAAATATTATTACGTAAACCAATAATACCACGTGAAGGAATTGAAAACTCAATATGAATCAAATCACCTTTAGGCTCCATGATTAACATATCACCTTTACGTTGTGTTACTAAGTCGATTACCTTACTAGATGATTCTTGAGGAACATCTATTGTTAAAACCTCAACAGGTTCGTGTTTTACGCCATCAATTTCTTTAATGATTACTTGCGGCTGACCAACTTGTAACTCGTAACCTTCACGACGCATCGTTTCAATTAATACCGACAAGTGAAGAATACCGCGACCAAATACTAAGTACGAATCCGGTGAACCGGTTTCTTCAATGCGCATCGCTAAGTTTTTCTCTAATTCTTTATATAAACGATCGCGCAAGTGACGAGAGGTTACATATTTTCCATCCTTACCAAAAAACGGAGAGGTGTTAATTGTAAACAACATACTCATTGTTGGTTCGTCAATGGAAATATTTGGTAAAGCTTCCGGATTTTCAAAATCAGCAACTGTATCACCAATTTCAAATCCTTCAATTCCTGTAAATGCACAAATATCTCCGGCTTGTACTTCCTGAACTTTTACTTTTCCTAAACCATCAAACACGAATAATTCTTTTACACGTGATTTCTGAATGGTGCCATTACGTTTCACAACACTCACCGGCATGTTTTCCTTAATGGTGCCGCGATAAACGCGACCAATAGCAATACGTCCGATAAATGATGAATAATCTAAGGATGTAATTTGTATTTGTAAAGTTCCTTCGCGTTTTGGCGCTTCCGGAATTTTATCCAAAATAACATCCAATAAATGAGTAATATCTTCTGTTGGAGTTTTGTAATCCGGACCCATCCAACCTTGTTTTGATGAACCATAAACAGTTGGAAAATCTAACTGATCTTCGGTAGCATCCAGGTTAAAAAACAAATCGAAAACTGCGTCATGCACTTCATCAGGACGACAATTTGGTTTATCTACTTTATTAATAACCAAAATGGCCTTTTTACCTGCAGCAATTGCCTTTTGCGTTACGAAACGTGTTTGAGGCATTGGTCCCTCAAAAGCATCCACTAATAAAATTACACCGTCGGCCATGTTCATCACGCGCTCAACTTCCCCACCAAAATCGGCGTGGCCCGGAGTATCGATGATGTTAATTTTTGTTCCTTTATAAACAACAGAAACGTTCTTTGCTAAAATGGTAATACCACGTTCGCGTTCCAAATCGTTGTTATCTAAAATAAGTTCGCCTGTTTCCTGATTATCTCGGAATAATTTACAGGTGTGTAAAATTTTGTCAACCAAAGTAGTTTTACCGTGGTCAACGTGAGCAATAATTGCAATGTTCTTAATACTTGACATGTACTGATTTTAAGGGCGCAAAGATACATTAATTATCCTGTTAAATCAATAATTTATACACATAATTGCTTTTATTTTAAATATTTAGGTGCTTTTTGCAGTAAATTTGCATCATATTTAGTTTATGGAACTTGCATACAGGGAATACGGAACAGGCACGCCTTTAATTATTTTACATGGTTTATTCGGACAAAGCGACAATTGGAATACGCTTGCCAAACGCTTTGGAGAGCAAGGATTCAGAGTGTTTACCGTTGATCAACGCAATCATGGATTATCTGGACACAGTGATGTTTGGGATTACCAAAGCATGGCTGAGGACTTAAATGAATTTATTCAACAACATCAATTAGAGAATCCAATATTACTTGGCCATAGCATGGGCGGAAAAACCGTGATGTTTTTTGAGTTAATGTACAGCGGTGTAGCTCAAAAAATAATTGTTGCCGACATAGCGCCTCGCGCTTACGAACCGCATCACGATGCAGTACTAAAAGCTTTGCATAGCGTAAAATTTGATGTAATTAAAACAAGAAAAGAAGCAGAATCCGTATTAAGCGAACATATTGATGATTTCGGTACAAAACAGTTTTTACTCAAAAATATTTATTGGCGTGATTCGGAAAATAACTTAATGGATTGGCGTTTTAATTTAAAAACCATTTCTAAAGAATACGATAACATCAGTGTTGCCATTCCGGAAGGGTTCAGTGATGTACCAACTCTTTTTGTGAAGGGAGAAAAATCACATTACATTACTGAGAAGGATTTATCTGATATCAAATCGCACTTCCCTAATTATCAATTAAAAGAAATTAAAGATGCAGGGCATTGGGTTCACGCCGAAAAACCAAATGATTTCTTTGATGTAGTGATGGATTTTATAAAAGTTTAAGCTCCTTCAGTAAATCGGATACTTCTCTGTTTTTCTCTAATAAAAACGTATTGATTCCACATTCTCCGGCGCCTTTAACATGCTGCGGAGAATCATCTATAAAAATTGTTTCAGAAGCTTTCAAATGATTATCGCGTAAAACGTGCTCGAAAATTTCAGTATCCGGCTTACGCATTCCTATCCGGCACGAATAATATACTTTATCGAAGTAGTCGTTAAAGTTTTTTATACCATAATTATTTTCTAATTCCCTTTCAAAAGCTTCAATGTGCGGTTCACACGTATTACTTAATAAATAAGTATTGTAATTATGCTTCATGGTTACTAAGGTATCCAAACGATGCTCCGGTACATCGAGTAACATGGCATTCCACGCCTTCAATAATTTATCGTGCGAACCATCAAACTGAATTTGCTTAGCAATCTCGGTGAAAAAGTCTCTTTCCGAAATTTCACCCTTATCAATCGCGTTAAACAAATCGGTTTGCTGCTTTTGAGTATAAATTTGCTCGAACGGAATTTTACTGAGCTTATTGAATTCAACTATAGTTTTATTTACATCAAGGTTTATAATCACCCCGCCTAAATCAAAAATCACGTTTTTTATCCCTTGCATAAATAATTTGTAATATCTTTACAAATATCTATTTTTGCAATCCGTTTCGCAAGAAACAATTCAAAAAACCGGAATTTTGCTCCTATAGCTCAGCCGGTTAGAGCATCAGACTCATAATCTGAGGGTCCCTGGTTCGAGCCCAGGTGGGAGCACCAAGAAAAGTAAGCCTGATTTTTTAATCAGGCTTTTTCATTTACATACGTATTAACAATTAACGTCTCTCTTTCATTTATTTATTATATTTATTCAATACAAATTTCGATGCAAAAAACATACGACGTAGTGATAATGGGTGGCGGGCTTGCAGGCCTTTGCTTATCTATTCAATTAAAAAAATCCAAACCAGATATCAGCATTTTGGTTTTGGAAAAACGCGAAACAGAAGCTCCAAAAGCTGCTCATAAAGTTGGTGAATCAACAGTTGAGTTGGGAAGCTATTATTTGCGTGAAGTGCTTGGCTTAAAAGAATATTTAGAGAAAGACGAATTACCAAAGCACGGACTTCGTTTCTTTTTTCCATCACATAATAAATCAGATATTACTTCTCGTGTTGAATTGGGCCCTCGTGAAAAATTATTTGTACCAAGTCACCAACTCGACAGAGGTACACTCGAGAATGAATTATTCCGACGCACCAAAGAATTAGGCACAGAAGTAGTTTTAGGTGCGCGCGTAAAAGATGTTGAGTTTTGCGATGGTTATAATGAAGTAACTTATATTGTAAATAAAGAAGAATTCAAAGCAAGAGGCAAATGGACTCCGGATGCATCCGGTCGTGGAAATGTTTTGAAACACAAATTAGGATTTAAAAAAGATTGGGATCATGATGTAAATGCAGTGTGGTGGCGATTGAAAGGTGTGATTGATATTGACGAGTGGACCGATAATCAGGAGTGGAAAAATAAACTTAAACCACGCTTGCGCTATTTAAGTACTGTCCATTTTATGGATAAAGGCTATTGGGTGTGGGTAATTCCTTTAGGAACAGAAAACACAAGTATCGGAATTGTTGCCGATCAAAAAATTCATCCCTTCGATCAACTCAACCAATATCACAAGGCAATTGCGTGGTTAGAAAAAAATGAACCGCTATGCCATAAAATGTTGGAGCCTCTTGGAAAAGGTGATGGTTTAATGGATTTTCTGATATTAAAACATTATGGCCACTCCACACAAAAAATATATTCGGCCGAACAACGTTGGGCAACAACAGGTGAGTCGGGACCATTCTTAGA
>JAEUTQ010000075.1 GCA_016787445.1 Bacteroidia bacterium | reverse complement strand
TTTAACACGTCTACAAAAGTAGATAAAACGCCGAAATAACACTTGTAAAGCCGTAAAATGCGTAACTTTGCGCCATGAGTGAGTTTAAGCTGAATACTATTGAAGAGGCCTTGTCTGATCTTAAAAACGGTAAGGTAATTATTGTGGTGGATGATGAAGACCGTGAGAACGAAGGTGATTTTATTACCGCTGCCAAAAATGTAACGCCTGAAGTAATAAATTTCATGGCCACGCACGGACGTGGATTAATTTGTACCGCGGTTACCGAACAACGTGCAGCCGAGTTGGATTTACAGCTGATGGTAAGCAAAAATACCGCTTCTCACGAAACAGCTTTTACAGTTTCCATTGATTTACTCGGACATGGTTGCACCACCGGTATTTCGGCGCAAGATCGCGCTAAAACCGTTCAAGCTTTAATTGATCCCAATATTAAGCCAACAGATTTTGGAAGACCCGGACATATATTTCCGTTGATTGCAAAAAATGGCGGTGTGTTACGTCGCACCGGACATACCGAAGCTACCGTTGATTTAGCTATGCTTGCCGGTTTTGAACCCTGCGGTGCCTTGGTTGAAATTATGAATGAAGATGGAACTATGGCGCGTTTACCTGACTTGGTAAAAATTGCAGCCAAGTTCGATTTGAAAATAATTACCATCAAAGATTTGATTTCTTACCGTTTGGGAAAAGAAAGTATAGTAGAGCGACAAGTAGAAGTAGAGATGCCAACCGAGTGGGGAACTTTTAAATTAGTAGATTATAAAGTGAATACTAACGGTCAGGAGCACCTGGCATTAGTTAAAGGGGAGTGGAAAGAAAATGAACCGGTGTTGGTACGCGTGCACTCTTCTTGCGTTACCGGCGATATTTTTGGAAGTTGCCGTTGCGATTGCGGTCCGCAATTACATGAAGCCATGCGCATGATTGAAAAGGAAGGTAAAGGTGTTATTGTTTATATGAATCAGGAAGGAAGGGGCATTGGTTTATTGAATAAATTAAAAGCTTACAAACTTCAGGAAAACGGACGCGACACTGTGGAAGCTAATTTGGAATTAGGATTTAAAATGGATGAGCGCGATTACGGAATTGGCGCGCAGATATTACGCAACTTAGGTGTACATAAAATAAAATTGATGACAAACAATCCGAAGAAGAGAGCAGGGTTGATTGGTTATGGATTAGAAATTGTGGAAAATGTATCCATCGTCATTCCGCCGAATCCGCACAATGCAAAATACCTTCAGACGAAGAAAGAAAAAATGGGACACCATTTTTAATTTAGAAGTGAGATTTATTTAAGGCGATCAAGGACGCCTTTTTTCTTGACAATATTTTTATAATCCCATTGAATGTCTTTCGATTTTTTAAGCCAGCGTTTTAAATTTTTGCTGTTAATCTCATCTACCGAAGTGTAGATAATCGACGCATCTTTAAACTTGCCGCTTTTACCGGGGATTAATTCTTCTTCCTCAAAACTAACACCGCTCCAAAACATCAATTGTATACCTGCTTTTAATTTGCTGTAACCAACAATGGGATTACCATCAAAAAACCAAACCGGATGTGCGTGCCACACTTTATTTTCAGCTTCCGGAAGATGCTCGTGAATGATGTCGTATAAGGCATTGCAAATCTCCTTATCGGATTTGGTTTGTTTGCTGTGATAGGCTTTTACATCTTTATTCATAAACCCAATTGGATAAAAATCGTTATTAAATTAAAAAAGCGAAACTAGCAGCCTAGTTGTCTTAACTCAGCCCAAAATTCTTTTGGGCCTTTATTCTGATAAAACCTAGCCAGATAATGTACCGCAATCTTATATAAAAATAATTTAAGTATGAAACTGTATTTGCAATTCAACTTATGCAATCCTACATCAAGACATGCTACCGTCAAATCTATTATGGTTTTTCCCTGATTACGTTTTTCTTCTTTTTCATCCCGTATTTTGCCTTCACCGGTAAAAGCATCTCTTGTTTATTGCGCTTTATTTTAATCTTATACTCATCACCTTCTTTAACATATTCTCCGTTTACTTTAACTACATCTCTCAAGTAGAGCATATCAACAACATCACCCTGCTTTAAACCTGCCCATTCGTTTGGCCCTACTTTTGTTACTGTTGTACTTAGTCCGGTAGAGGAATTTGCCACCTTTATATCATTATCAGCCGGCACAACAGGAATCAATAAACCTTTCTCAGTTAAGGAATCGTGAAAAACTAAATTCATACCAGGCAACTGGTCATTAGGTTTCCATTGGTTTTTGCCTTCAATGTATAGGTTAAAGAAATTTTTCAGGTCAGGATGAACTTCCGCCACAAATTCATCAATAAATGTATCTTCATTAAATGAACGCTCGGCACCATACTTCGAATTAAGTTTAAGTACAACATCTATCAATGATTTCTTTCCATTGGTGAGGCGTTGAATTTCTGCATCCAGTAAAAAACCAAGTGCAGCTCCTCTTTCGTAAACTTGTCCGTAATGTTTATGGTATTTTTCATTCAGTACGTTAGCGCTCATTTCTGTAAACGACATTTCTTTAACGGGGAATTTTTCACCGCTGCTTATTTTCGATTCCATCACATCCAAAAATTGTCTTTTGGTATACACACCGCCTTTGTATTTAATTAAATGCGCGAAGTATTCGGTAATCCCTTCGTAAAGCCAAAGGTGTTTACTCATAACAGGTTTAGTGTAGTTAAATTCACCAATGTGTTGCGAATGGAGACCGAGTGGAGTGACAATGTGCATGAATTCATGAATGGCTGCTCCTGTAAGCTGTCCGTCGAGTGAGATTTCTTTAATGTTCATATCAGCACCAAAATCGGCTAGGTAATAACTGGATGAGTTTCCATGTTCCAATGCCCCGATTCCAAGTGAACGGAATTTTAAAGCCAATTTTAATCTTTTGAAAAAACCCATATTGCCTTTTAAAGCATCGCCCAGTTCGTGTAGTTCGTCAACAAAAATCAGGAAGGTATAATGGTCGACCGGTAAGGCAGGTAAAAAACTGGCTATGGCTTCCATATCGCGTTTAAGCGCCTGATAAAAATGTTTGGCTCTTGGTGTGCCTTTTACATCAAAAACGGAAATAGTAACTAATGTTTTATTGACATAAAATTGTGCGGTATCCGGTTTTGAAAACATCATCGGGCAGTCTATGAGCTGATGATAATTTCTTGCTTTGAATTTTTGTTGGTCAGGAGCGTAACTTTCCATAGGTAATGAAGTAGCGCCATACAATTGAGTAGGTTTTTGTATTGTAATTTCCAGTGGTTTGTTTTCTTCGCCCTCAATAAAACCAAAAACAGCTCCGTTGTTTATGAAAAAGTTTTCTCCTTTATGAAAGTAAGATGAAGCCGGTTGAAAAATCGGATTCTTCTTTACTTTTTTATCCATGATATCTTCTACGGTATAATCAATATGAGAAAGGTTTTTTGCAGACGAAATCACGTATGTATTGTTACCTTCTTTTTTTACGTTTAGCTTTTTACCAGATTCATCTAGCGCGGAAAAGGACGTTACAAAACGGCCATAATCCTCGGTGGCATAGGTGCCGGGTACAACGGCAGGAAACGAAAAACGGAGATTATCCTGGTTTGGTTTTTCTTTAAGTGTAAACTTAACTTTCAGCTGATCATTGTCACAATCATTTAAGTTAATGTCAAAGCGGTTCTGAGCACCAAGGTTAATTAGGATAAAACAGAATAGGGCAGAGATGTATGGATTTTTCATTTTGTTTAGTTTAGTGGACATACTATTACATAGATGAATTTACGTAGAATTCGTAATCGATTCTGTAAATTATGTAAATGGAAAATTAAGAAGATAAATGGAAATATTAAAGTTTAAAAAACAGAATCAGATAGAATAATTAGGTACTGACCATTCATACCATCAACAATTAATTTTTGAAGTCAGTTTCGTTATTTTTGACCAATCTTCATAAGTCATTTCGAACTTTATTTCTTTTGATCCATGAGTTCCAACTTCTGTCCAACCAGCTTTTCTGTAAAACTTTTCTGCCCTTGTGTTAAAAGCAGTTCCTAGCCAAACTTTTTCTTTGGTCTGTGTAAAGTACCAGTCCAGCATAATTTTGTGCAAAGCCTGACCAATGCCTTTTCTTTCAAATTTCGGATCTAAAAACAAAGCCCAAATATTATTTTCTTTAAGGTCTGCAATTGCAAATCCAACAATTTGGTTGTCTACTTCGCATACCCAACCTTTTCCTCTTTGTGTAATGAACTCTTCACAATCTTTATCTGTAACTAAATTAGGATCAGATAAAGTATTTTCTTTAACAGAATTTCTGACGATTTGAATTTGTTTTATGTCATGAGTTATCGCTTCTCTGATTGTCATTTTTGTAGAAATGTTTTAGTATGTCGTTTTGTTTGACCGCTAACGTTAAACGTGCAGCGGAAGTTAATGATTGCTGCTTGCGAAGGTATACTCAAAATTACAATAAAACCTCATTAGTACTAGCCGGAAGTCAGCATACAGTAAACGTGCTTGTGCATTTTATGTAAGGCAATGACTGTTATTTTAATTGATTCATTCTCTTTATTAAATCAACTAAACGATTACTATATCCCCACTCATTATCATACCACCCAATTATCTTCACCAAATTCCCAACGATACTTGTAAAATCTGCATCAAACACGGCACTGTATGGATTGCCAATTACATCAACGGATACGATTGGGTCTTCGGTGTATTGCAAAATGCCTTTTAAATCGGTTTCGGCTGCTTTTTTATAAGCGGCGTTTATTTCTTTTACAGTTGGAATTTTTGTGAGTACACAGGTAATGTCTGTCAAGGAACCATCTGGCACAGGTACACGCATACCGCATCCTCCAATTTTTCCTTCTAAGTGCGGAAATATTTTGGTGATGGCTTTGGCTGCGCCTGTTGATGTTGGAATGATGCTCATGGCTGCTGCTCTGGCTCTTCTTAAATCTTTATGCGGCGCGTCGTGTATGCGTTGATCGCCGGTATAGGAATGCACGGTGCTGATGTAGGCTTCTTCAATGGTGAATTGCTCTAACACTTTTAACATGGGCGCTGCACAATTAGTGGTACACGATGCGTTGGAAATAATGACATCGTCTTTGGTTAACAAATGATCGTTTACGCCCAGCACCACTGTTTTAATGTCTTCGTCTTTTGCCGGAGCTGAAAGAATAACTTTTTTTGCGCCCGCATCTAAATGTAGTTGCGCGCTTTTCTTATCTAAAAAATGTCCCGTGCTTTCCATCACAAAGTCAACCTCTAATGCTTTCCACGGTAAGTTTTTTGGATCTTTCTCGGCGGTGATTTTAATTTTTTTACCGTTTACAATGAGGTGATGCTCGTCGTAACTCACTTCGCCTAAAAAGGCGCGGTGCACACTGTCGTATTTTAATAAATGCGCGAGTGTTTTGGCATCGGTTAAATCGTTGATGGCTACAATTTCAAATTCAGGTACGTTATTGGCGATCCTGAAAAAACAACGGCCTATACGCCCAAAGCCGTTAATGGCTATTTTAATTTTATTCATCGAGTTTATAATATTTAACGAGTCTTCCGTCTATAGGAAAACGCTTGTCTGTTTTTAAATCGTAAAAGAACCATTCATCGTCCAAAATTACTAAACGATCGTTCTTTAAGTAATATAACCATTCAACTTTTAACGTTTTTTCTTTACCTGTACTTAAATCATGCGATACATAAGCGTTTTCCGACTCAAATAAGCGGTAAATAACAAAGTTTTTACCCATGGCATGAATGTGCTTAGCACTGGTATGAATTTTTGTTCCTTTATAATTATAGGCATCGTCGCTGCCGTTAAATTTAATACCGGCGGTGCAACAATAAATGACGGAGTCGTAGGTGTTGATGCTGATTTTGGAATATTGCTGCTGTATCACATACTCGCCTTTGTCATTTACTAAGCCTACTAAGGCTTGTCCGTTTTTCGGGTCTTTGGTTTCTACACTGTAAAATCCCGGAACTTTGGTAAAAACAATGTTATCGTAAGCTGCCTGAATGATGGTCTTACCTTTTTTACTGACTAAATATTTTTTGCCGTTAATGGTGGCGGCAAAGGCGTTTTTGTCGTGTAAGTATAAAGATTGGGTTTGTTTGCTAACCGTTATATCAGAGGTTGAGTCGGTCTCAGATTTCTTAACGTAAACTTTTTCGTTTTTGTTAGTGATGTAAAAGAAGTTCCACTCGTATTTTATTTCTTTGGTGAGCGGATTGATGCTTTTCTTGTTCAGATTTATATTTCCTACTAAGGCTATTTGTCCGCTTTGATCAAATCCATACGTAGAATCATACTGCGGTTCTATGACTATACTTTCTCCTTTCTTAAAACCCCATTTTTTGTTTTGCTTGAAGGCAGTCATACTTTGCGCGCCTGCCTGAACTTGTATAACAGCGTATAGTAAAATGAAAATATGTAGCCTTAAGCCACGCATGTTTTGCTTTTACATAAAGGTAGTGAAATTTGCTTAGACTTTGATACCTAAGAGAAGGATGTCGTCTACTTGTTCCTGGTCGCTCATCCATTTGTCGATAAACTCCGCATAGTACTGACGTTGCTCATTCATATTATGATGCTGCTGCGCCAGTAAAAGTTTTTTGAGTGATTTGGAGGTTAGTTTTTTAGCGAGTTCTCCGCCAAATTGATCGGCATAGCCGTCGGTAAACAAATAAAGTGAATCGCCTTTTTGAAGCTCTAAAGTGTGTTCTTCAAATTGTTGTTCATCTTCTGTGAATCCTGCAATGGCGTGTTTGGTGGCTTTGGTTTCTTCTATTTCACGAATGTCTTTTCTGATTATCCAAATCGGACGATTCGCGCCTGCATATTTTACGGTGGCGCCATTGTTGTGAAGCTGCATTTGTATCAAAGCAATGTCCATGCCATCGCGCGCTACCTGATTGCTGTCTTGTTGCAAGGATGCTTTTACAAATAAATTCAGGTAGTTTAAAATTTTGGAAGGTGAATCGCTTTCGGCAACAGCTTTATCGAGCTTTTCTTTTCCGATTAAACTCATGAAGGCACCCGGTACGCCATGTCCGGTACAATCGGCTACGGCTAATAAGAAACAGTTTTGTTTTTGCGGATGCGGATAAAACCAAAAGAAGTCGCCGCTCACAATGTCTTTCGGACGGTACAAAATAAAATAATCGTTCAGGTATTTTTTTATGTTGCTTTCTGCCGGCAGTAAACTGGATTGTATACGACGCGCATAATTTATACTGTCGGTGATTTCTTTGTTTTTTTGTTCAATGATGATGTTTTTACGCGCTAAATCAATAGCGTTCTTTTTGTTGATGCGGTAACTGCGATACACAAAGAAGATGAGTAAAATAACAAGCAGTAAAACCACTACAACACTTAAAATAAATAATCTTTGTTTTTTGATTTCACTTTGCTGTGTTTTTAGTTTTTCTTCCTGCAATAGTAACTCCGCGTCTTTTTTCCCGCTTTCGTATTGCGCAGAGAGTTCAGAGATTTGTTTATTTATTTCTTGGGTAGACAAAGAGTCGTTTACGCCTACATAACGCAAACGATACTGGGCGGAGAGTTTATAATCGCCTAAATTATAATAACAATCACTCAAACCCTCTAATCCGTTTTTATAAAAATCGCCGGCACCAATACTGTATGCTAATTCAGTTCCTTCTTTTATATATTGTAAGGCTTCGGCGTTCTTTTTTAATCCGATTAATACATTTCCTATGTTAATGGAAGCACCTGCGGTTCCTTTTTTGTCTTTGATTTCTTTACGAATGTTTAAGGCGAGTTTTAAATAGTTTAATGCTAAATCGTAATCTTTCTTTTTCTTATAAACCAATCCTAAGTTGTTATAAGTAGAGGCAAGTAATTTTTTGTCGCCTAGGTGTAAACGAATTTCCAATGCTTTTTTGTGATAGAGCAGGGCAGAGTCGAGTACATTTTCGTTTTTATACATGGTGCCTAGCAAATTGCACATCTCACTCACATCTTCTTCTAATCCCACGGCATGGTAGGCATCGAGCGCGTGACGATAATGTTTCTTGGCGAAGTCTTTATTTTTTAAATCTTTGTAGGCATTCCCTAATCGGTTATGTATAAGCGCGCTTAACTTTTGATTTTTTTCTTGTTCGGCTATTGGAAGCGCTTTGAAAAAATGACCGATGGCTTCGTTTAGTTTTTCTTGCTTGTAATAAATGTAGCCCAAATAATAAAAACCTTGGGCTCTGTTAATAGCTGTGTTTTCTTTGTTTACAATGGAGGCAATTTTGTTTTCGATGTATTCGTAATCTGTGTTTTTTAATAATACATCTTTGGTAGCGTCGTATAAGGCGTTAAGTTTTCCTTTGGTGGTTTTGCACGTGTCAATGATAGAATTAATGCTGTCAGAATTAATCTGAGCACTCGCGCTTATTGCTAAGCTGAAAATGATATATAGAATAAATTTCTTCATAAATGAAAGAGCCTCCTGAAATTCAGAGGCTCTTTTTAATTTTAATCAGCTTGTAAAAACGGATAACGGTAATCTACCGGTGGAACAAATGTTTCTTTAATTGTTCTCGGACTTACCCAACGTAATAAATTGATTTTCGCGCCGGCTTTATCGTTAGTTCCGCTGCCGCGCGCTCCACCAAATGGTTGTTGTCCAACTACAGCGCCTGTACATTTATCGTTGATGTAAAAGTTACCCGCACTGTTTTGTAATGTTTTTGTAGCTAATTCAATTGCATAACGGTCGTTGGCAATAATGGAGCCTGTTAATGCATAAATGGAAGTAGAATCCACTAAGTCTAATGTTTCTTTAAATCTGTTTTCGTTGTAAACGTAAACGGTTAATACCGGTCCGAATAATTCTTCGCACATGGTAATGTATTTCGGATTTTTCGCTTTCAGAACTGTTGGTTGAATGAAATAACCTTTGCTCTTATCACATTTACCGCCGAATACAACTTCTACATTTTTATCTTTTTTCGCGTCTGAAATGTATTTCGATAATTTATCAAAGCTTTTTTCGTCAATCACCGCATTGATAAAATTGGTGAAATCTTCGGTGCCACCCATTTTCATGGATTTTAAATCAGCTACCATGTATTTCTTTACGTCTTCCCATAAATTAGAAGGAATGTATGCGCGTGATGCTGCCGAACATTTTTGCCCTTGAAATTCGAAGGCACCGCGAGTTAAAGCAACAGCTACTTCTTTTGCATCCGCCGATTTATGCGCCATGATGAAATCTTTTCCGCCTGTTTCACCCACAATGCGCGGATAAGAACGGTATTTATGAATGTTGTTTCCAATCGTTTGCCAAATGCTTTGGAAAACTTCGGTGCTTCCCGTAAAATGTATACCTGCAAAATCTTTGTGATTAAAAATCACATCCGCTGCATCCGGTCCGCTTGGATAAATTAAATTAATTACGCCATCCGGTACGCCTGCTTTTTTGAAAACTTCCATTAATACGTTGGCACTGTAAACTTGTGTATTACTTGGTTTCCAAACTACCACATTGCCCATCATGGCACAACTGGTTGGAAGATTTCCTGCAATGGCAGTAAAGTTGAATGGTGTTAAAGCGTAAATGAATCCTTCGAGCGGACGCCATTCTAAGCGATTCCAAACACCTGGTGAAGAAATTGGTTGCTCAGCGTAAATCTCGGTCATATAACTTACGTTGAAGCGAAGGAAATCGATGATTTCGCAAGCGCTGTCAATCTCCGCCTGAAATGCGTTTTTACTTTGACCAAGCATGGTGGCTGTGTTTAATTTGGCACGGTACGGACCTGCAATTAATTCAGCGGCTTTTAAGAAAATGGAAGCACGTTGTTCCCAACTTAAATTAGCCCATTTTTCTTTAGCGGCTAAAGCTGCTGTGATGGCTTGTTCAATGTGTTTTTTATCACTCTTGTAAAAATAACCTAAGGTATGTTTGTGATCGTGCGGAGGAGCAATGCGAACTTTGTTATTGCTTTTTACTTCTTTTCCGCCAATGTACATCGGGATTTCGATTTGTTTGCTGCGCATGGTTTTGAGCATGGCTTGCAATTCTTTTCTTTCCGGACTTCCTGATGCATATTGCTTTACCGGTTCGTTAACCGGAGTAGGCACTTTGTAAATTCCTTTAGGCATAATTTAAATGATAAATTAAGAGTTATGATTTGTGAATGTATTTTGCTGATACAAAATTATACTATTAAAATATTTGGATGTGTGACTAATATCACTCAATTCCGAAATACGATAAAATGTTTTCCAGTTCGTGGTCGTTGCTGAAGTTTAACGTTAAGCTTCCGCCGCCCTTGCTGTTGCGCTTATACTTAAACGACTTATTGAAAAGCTTTTGTAGTTTTTTCTCAATGTCTTTATCCTCTAAGCTCAATGGTTTTTCAACGCGTGTAACTTTTGGTGTGAATTTAATTTTTTCACCGCGCGCGATATCTTCAATCTGACGAACCGATAACTCTTGTTCTAAGGCTAATGCAAAAATAGCAAGCTGACGATCTTCGTTATCTATGTTGATGAGAGCTTTCGCATGACCCATGGTGATTTCACGGTCGCGCAATGATTTTTGAATTGGTGCAGGTAATTTTAATAAACGTAAAAAGTTGGTTACCGTAGAGCGTTGCTTTCCTACTTTTTCACTTAATGCTTCCTGCGTTAAATTACATTCGTCAATCAAACGTTTGTAAGAAAGTGCTACTTCAATCGGATCTAAATCTTCGCGCTGAATGTTTTCAACGAGTGCCATTTCCAACATCGCTTGATCATCCGCCACGCGTATATAAGCCGGCACTTCGGTTAAGCCTGCCATTTGTGAAGCACGGAAACGACGCTCACCGGAAATTAACTGGTAACGGTCGTAACCTAACTTACGTAAAGTTAAAGGCTGAATGATGCCATGTTGTTTAATGGAATCAGAAAGCTCTTGTAAAGCCAATTCTTCAAAATTAGTACGCGGTTGAAACGGATTTGTTTCGATGTTTTTAATTTTAATCATCGATACCGAACCAACGATAGGGGCATTTTCTCCAACTTGTTTGGTAGTAATATCGGTTTTGGCATTTTCCAATAATGCGCTTAATCCTCTTCCTAATGCCGGTTTTTTGTTGTTGCTCATGGTAATTAGTTTGTAGTTCGTAGTTTGTAGTTCGTAGAATGGAATCCTCTCCGAACTCTCAACTCCGAACTAATTAAATATCTTCACTTAATTCTGTCTCAGGTAAATTGGTTGCTTCGAAGCCGATGGTTCTGTCTTCGTCGCTGATTTTTGTTAAGCCATTACGTTGTAAAATTTCGCGGGCTAAGTTCAAATAACTCACAGAGCCTTTACCAATCGCATCGTGCATAATGATTGTTTTTCCGAAGCTTGGTGCTTCCGCTAATTTGGTGTTACGCATGATGAGTGTATTGAACACCATGTTTTGGAAATGTGTTTTTACTTCTTCCACCACTTGGTTAGCTAAACGTAAACGTCCGTCGTACATAGTTAGCAACACACCTTCAATGTCCAAATTAGGATTTAAGTGTGTTTGAACAATCTTAATGGTTTGTAATAATTTGCCCATTCCTTCCAATGCAAAATATTCGCACTGCACCGGAATGATAACGCTATCAGCTGCTGAGAGGGAGTTGATAACCGTTAGTCCGAGTGAAGGACAGCAATCGATGATAATGAAATCGTATTTGTCTTTGATTTTTTCCAAAGCCTTTTTCATCATGTACTCGCGGTTGCTTAAGTTAACGAGTTCCAACTCAACACCAACTAAATCGGCGTTGGTAGGCAATAGAAACAGATTTGGAGTATCTGTTTTCATAATCACATCTTTTGGATGCATGCTATCGATGATGCACTCGTATAAACCTGCGTTTACATTTTTAGGATCAATGCCTACACCGGAAGTAGCGTTGGATTGAGGATCGGCATCTACCAATAAAGTTTTGTACTCGAGTACAGCTAAGCTGGCCGCAAGATTAATGGCAGTTGTGGTTTTTCCTACTCCGCCTTTTTGATTTGCTATTGCTATTATTTTTCCCATAGTATAAAGTTTATGGTTTAGAGTTGATAGTTTATAGTTTGCGCACTATAAACCAAAAACTAAAAACTATTTTTGTATTGTTTCTCCTATTTTAAGTAAGGTTAATTTTTTTCCTGAGTGATTAAATTTTTGTAAAGCCTCTTCCTGATTAATTTTAATAAACCCGAAAGTATCGTAATGCATACCAATGATGTCTTTGCAATTAATGAAATCGCAGGCGATGATGGCATTATCAACACCCATGGTAAAATTGTCGCCAATCGGTAAAAACGCGAAATTAATTTTTCTGTAATCGCCAATCAGTTTCATGTCGTAGGTAAGAGCAGTATCACCCGCATAATAGAAATTTGCTTCTTTACTCTCAATCACAAATCCCATAGGATTGCCGCCATTCGAACCGTCAGGTAAACTGCTGCTATGCACCGCGTTTACACATTTTACATTCCCAAAATCCAGTTTAATTTTTCCGCCGATATTCATAGGGTGAATGTTCTCAACTCCCTGTTTGTTTAACCACACATAAATCTCCCAGTTACAAATCACTTTTGCGTTGGTACGTTTGGCAATTGCAACCGCATCTGCAATATGATCTTCATGCCCGTGACTTATGAGAATATAATCGGCTTTTACATTATTTACGTTAATGTTCTTAGCCAGCTCGTTAGGACTGATAAAAGGGTCGAAAAGCAAGTGTTTGTTGTTAACTTCAACACCAAAACACGAGTGGCCATAGTACGTAATGTTCATAAATGAAATAAAAATCTGATATTTGTGTAAAGTTAAACTAATAAGGGAGCGGAGCAGGGCTTATTTTTTAACAATACAGCCTAGTTTTTAGACTCACTGTTAATAAAAACTGATGAAGAAAATCACCATAATTTGCGGCACAAACCGAAGGAATTCTTATACCGAGAAAGTTGGAAATTACTATCGTAGCTTGTTACAATTAAAAGGAGTTGATGTTAAGGTGCTTTCGCTTAAGGAATTAGAAAATGTAATTACCATTTCAGATTATTTTAACAAAGAAAATCCTAAGCTTCAATCGCTGATTAATGAGTTCATTACATCTTCACAAGGATTTGTATTTGTGATTCCGGAATATAATGGAAGTTATCCGGGTATAATGAAGTTGTTTTTGGATACGGTTCATCCTTCACATTGGGATAATAAATTTGCGTGCATAACAGGTGTTGCCGGAGGAAGAGCAGGGAATTTACGGGGAATCGATCATTTAACCGGTGTACTGAATTATCTTAAAATACACGTTTATCACAATAAATTACCGATTTCTCAAATAGATAAAATATTTGCGGAAGGAACTCCGACTAATGAGGAGACTAAAGCAGTGATTAACCGTCAAATCGACGGATTTTTAAAAATGTTTTAAGGATACATTCCGTTAAATTCCTTAACGGCCTTGCGGATTTCATCAATTTTCAAAAACCATTTATCAACTTGTTCTAATAACATGGGTTGATCTTTGAAATAGGGTTTCAATTGTTTTTTAAATTGTTTTTCGTCTAACTGAATCATGAAATGTGTTCCTGTTTTATCTTCTTCGGTAGCGCGCGAGTCTACGATTAAATACACAGCTTTAGGGCCTTCTTTTGACAAATACGTGTATTCAAACAAATTTAAACGACCTTGCTCTAAATATTTAATGTAAACATCTTTATCGTCCATTTTAAGACTTGAGTAATGTCTGTCATCCACACCATAACCCTTTGCTTTTTTAGAATCTAACGGCATGGCTTTGCTTGCAGCTGTCTTACGGAACATAAATGAATTCGCGTAATCCGATTCATTGTCCATGTTGTTGCGCACTTCACCTTTAACAGTATCGCCTTTAAGGCTGATGTAATAACCGGGACCAAAAGTAGGAGCGATGCTCATCGCTTTATTTTTTGAAGGCTGCGCAATTAGGCCAATAGTAGCGAATGTTAATGCGAAAAGAAAAAAGTTCTTCATAAGATTAATTTTGTTTGATAAAGTTAGAATTTAATCGGTTAATAGCAAACCCGGAAATGATAAAAAATCTAAAAATCTAGTTATCAATATAGATGTGGCCTTGTCGCCAATAATCTACGGCGCGGTACCAGGCCTCTTTGTAATATTCATTGCGCTCCATTATGTAATCGTTGTCACTAAATGGATTAATTACTTTTTTGAAATGAAATCGCACGGCATAGCTTTGAGTTTCTTCACCGTATACCCAGGTTTCGCCACCATTGAATTTATACATATTGTTGGGCGCTCCAAACACAATGTAAATCATGCCGCGATCGGTTTTCCATCCGGGTAGGTAAGAAGTGAAAAGTTTATTGGCTTCTGTAACGCGGGCGTAATAGCGTTTTAGCAATGTTTTCGCTCTTTCCTGACTGCCGCCCAATTCAACCCAAAATTCATCTATCGCATTTTTCTTGTTCGCAGCGTTTACACAATCTTCAAATTCTTTTTTCGCCATGATGTAGCGTGTGCATTTTATCATTTCATCGGCGTTTTTTATTCCCGGAAAAACAGGATCTGAAGCAAATATGCTGATGCCGGTTTTGCTTTCAGGTTCTGTGATTAAATGAATAAAGCCTTGTGGCGGTACAACTAATTTAAAATCGTTCTGCGTACGGCTAATGGTGTAAAAACTATCCGGCTTATATTGAAAAACTTCTCTTTGTCCTGCCGTAAACGGAGGTAATGGTAAAGCAAAATCGCGCTGAAAATAATCAACAACCAGATTCACACTTTTATTACGCAGGCTTTGCAACACAAGCGTGTCTCCGGGATTAACGTAATAACTGAACAACACCTTGCCATTGTTTTTTCTGACTAAAAAATTCTGACGCGAATACACATTCTCCTTCTCTATTCGTAATGAATAAGAAGTTTTCGTTCGTTTGTTTAAATCATACACAGCAATTTCACAGGTTAAATTTCCTTGCTTTGCTTTCATGAATAAGCTGCCGCTAATGTTTTTCGCAAAAACATCAGTGCCTTGTCGGTCGAAAAATACAAGGTTTCCACTATCAGCAACGGTTTTATTGCCATTCTCAGGATAAAGAATATACTTTACACGACAGGAGGCGTAAAATGCTAAAGTCGTATCAGGACGTTTATATACAAGATTCTCGTTCGGGATATTAAACATCAATTCACTCACAGAGTCGTTTAAATGATAAACCAGAAAACTTGCATTTAAGGATTGATTGCTCTTCTGGTAAATGTTTTCTTTGCTCTGATACGTTTGCTTCGGTGTACTGCAACGATAGGTCAGTAAAAAAACGCTGAGTAGAATTAAATGAAAAGTTATGTTAAACCTTTGTGTGGGCATGACAGCATAAAGTTAAACTTTTACTACATTTGTTTTAGATAAATGAATATAAAAAAATACATATTGCCATTAACTATTGTTGCTATTGTGGCATTAGCCTCCTGGTTATTTTTAAAAGTGCTCATTTATCTGGTTATTTCTTTGGTGTTGTTTTTGATCGGTTACCCGCTAACAAGTACGCTCGAAAAAATTAAAATTAAAGGAAAACCAATGAACGATGGTTTGGCCTCGTTAATTACTCTCATAGCCATTTTTTCTGTTTTCGGATTATTTTTCTTTTTAATTGTTCCGCCGTTAATTCAACAAATAGAATTTATGTCGGAGTTAAACTTTTATGATGTCGTAAATCAAATTATTCAACAGTTTCCGAGTTTACAAGCACTCACAGCTAAATTAGGCGACAGAAGCGCTTTGAATTCTGCGATTAACGAGCAATTGAATCAGGTATTTAATTTCGATACAATATCGCTGGTTATTAATAATATTTTTGATTACACATCAGCCATTCTGGGAGGGTTGTTTTGTGTTTTATTCATTACTTTTTTCCTCTTAAAAGATCAAAACACGGTAAGTCGTACTTTTTTATTGTTAACGCCACAACGATACGAAAATGAAATGAAAGATATATTGCGAACATCGAAACGTATGCTCAGTAAATATTTTTCAGGACTCATCATCGATGTTTTGATTGTGGGAAATTTAGCAGGTGTATTAATGTGGATTTTGGGAATCAAAAATGCGCTGATTATTGGTTTTATCGCCGGACTATTTAATGTAATTCCTTATATCGGTCCGTTTATTACTTTAGTCTTAGCTTTGTTTTTAGGTGTGAGTGGTTGCATTGAAGCAGGCCAGTATGATTTAATTCAATCTACAATAACAAAGATTGTTATCGCCTTATTAAGTATTAACATTGTTGATTCGGTGTTTCTTCAGCCTTATATTTTTTCCAATACGGTTAAAGCGCATCCGCTTGAAATATTCTTAGTGATTTTAATGGCCGGAACATTAGCCGGAATAGGAGGTATGGTAGTAGCGATTCCGGTTTACACTTTAATTCGGATTGTTGCTAAAGAGTTTTTAACGCAATTCAGATTTTTCAGAAAGATTACTGAGAAAATAGATTAGGACGTATGCTTGATAAATCATTACAGTTTTTAAAAAAGTTAAAGAGTAATAATAACCGCGATTGGTTTGAAGCTCATAAGGAAGATTTTAACGAAGCCAAATTGGAATTTGAGGAGTTTGTTCAAAAACTCATTAGCATAATTTCAAAATTTGATAAGTCGGTATCGCCTGACTTAAAGGCAAAGGATTGTGTGTTTAGAATTTATAAGGATGTACGTTTCAGTAAAGACAAAACACCGTATAAAACTAATTTCGGAGCGAGTATAAATCCCGGAGGAAAAAAATCTTTACAAGCGGGTTATTATTTTCATTTGCAACCGGGTAATGTTTTTATTGCCGGAGGAAATTACATGCCACCGGCCGATATGTTACAAGCGATACGTCAGGAAATAGATTATAATGGGGATAAACTCGAAAAAATCATTAAGTCAAAGGCCTATACTGCTTATTTCAACGGATTGGATCAAGAAGACAAATTAAAGACCATTCCAAAGGGATATGATAAAGAACATAAACATATAGATCTTTTGAAATTAAAGAGCTTTATCGCATTTACCAATGTGGAGGATAAGAAACTGAATGCAAAAGATGTGTTCACATATTTAGGTAATGGTTATAAGGCGATGTTGCCTCTCAATCAGTTCTTGCGTGAAGCCATCGACAATTAGTTGAATCCCGCTCCGCGGTCTTTTTTTATTTTACACCTTCGCTTATGAAAGGATTAATTCGCGAGGCTCATTGATCCTTTTTGGGAAGAACCTCAAACAAATTAAATCCCGCTCCGCGGTCTTTTTTTATTTTACACCTTCGCTTATGAAAGCAGAGCTTTCAACGCTCAGTTGTAAAATAAAAAAACCGTGCCAGAGGCACGGTTTAATTTGTTTGGGTAAATGATGGGATTCGAACCCACGACCCTCAGAACCACAATCTGATGCTCTAACCAACTGAGCTACATCTACCGTTTAATCCCCAAACCTTCTGGAAAACTGCACTATTTATGCACAACATCTTCTGTTTTGGGAGAGCAAATGTAATAAATTTTTTATTTACTGAAATATATTATTTAAAAATCCGTTTTTGATGTATTTTCGTTTGATACAATAACTTCACTATGATTAAAAACATCCTGCAAACTCTTTTTTCTAAGGGATTTGTAGCTGTCATAAATTTTGCAATCCTTATCCTTTCGGCTAAGTATCTGGGCGTTAATACCCGTGGAGAGATTAGTATTTTTCTATTAAATATTGCCAATATTCAGATCATTAACGAAATCTATACCGGATACTCACTTGTTTATTTTGTCCCGAAGTTCAACCTCAAGCGGATATTTATCAATGGCATAATCTGGACTTTCATCACCACCAGTTTATCCAATTTAGGTTTCTTTTTGATGGGAAAGGAAGTAAAGGGATTTGAATTAGACATGTATATTCTTTCCTTGCTAATTATATTAAACACATTTAATATGGTTAACCTTTTGGCTCGTGAGAAGGTGAAAACGTATAATTTCCTGAGTATTTTACAGCCTTTACTTTTATTACTAGGCATACTTTACTTCACCCTGGTAAAAAAGGATTACACTTTTAAAGCTTACGTCTTACCATTGTATATTTCGTTTTCTATAGCTTTTGTAATTTCCTTTATTTCGGTACTTAAGTTGGTAAAACTTCCCGACAACAAAAATGAATTTAGCTTAAAGTCTATACTCGAGAACGGTTTTTTCTGTCAGTTAGCAGGCTGGTTTCATTTATTGGCGAACCGATTTAGTTTGTATTTTTTTAGCACTACCGCGCTGGTTGGTTTGTATTCGGCAGCTTCATCATTAATTGAATCGGTTTGGATTATCGCCACCGGAATTTCTCCCATCGTATTATCAAAAATTTCCAATACAGGTGATACTGATTTTAACCGAAGTATTACGTTAACACTGGCCAAGGCAAGTTTGCTTCTTAGCACCTTCGCTGTTATAATTGTTTATTTTCTGCCCAATGAGTTATTTACCTACCTCTTGGGAAAAGATTTTAGTCCGATAAAAGGCGTCATGCTCTGGATAGCTCCGGGTATCTTATTTATTAGTTTCTCAACTATCATCAGTCATTATTTTAGCGGATTGGGTAAACTAAAATTTATTGCGTTTTGTAATTTCTGTGGCTTTGCCATTACTTTGGCATTAGCACCATTTTTAATCAGATTATACGGAGTAAAAGGCGCGGCTTTTGTTGCCAATTGCAGCTACGGAATTTCTTCGCTGGCCCTGTTCATAGGCTTTGCCATCAATACAAAATTGAAATTGAAGGAAGTTTTCAATTTCTCGAAGGATATTGAAAATATTAAAAAGGCCTTTTGATCAAATTAATTTAAGGGTATAGTTAATCACTGTAATTGCCGAAGTGATAATAAAGAGCCAAAGTGCCAATAATCCGCCTTTAGGATGTTTTATTTTAATCTGAATTAAAACAACGGCTACTGTGAGCATAAAAGGGATAAGAGCGGGGTGGTAGTGTATAGATTCGGATAGATTTCCTTTTAAGAGGGCAATAAAAGCACGTTGCATGCCGCAACCCGGACAATCAATACCGAAGTGGCTTTTGAAAAAGCAAGAAGTTAAATTATTTTCCAGCCATTGTAGCATGATGTAAAATAAAAAACCCCGCACAAACTGCAGGGTTTTTTAATGCTTGTGTGGTTAAAATTATTTTTTACCACCTTTTGCGTTAGCAGCAGCAGCAATTGAATCAGCTACACGAGCAGAGTCAGCAGCAGCTTTAGCTTTAGCTTCAGCTTCAGCAGCAGCAGCAGCTTCAGCAGCAGCGATTGAATCAGCTTTTGCTTTTTCTACAGCAGCAATTGAATCAGCTTTAGCTTTTTCTTTTGCTTCGATTTCTTCTTTAGATGGGCCGCAAGCTACGAAAGCAGCAGATAAAGCGGCAACAGCTACGATTGATAATACTTTTTTCATTGTTGTGGTTTTGTTTTAGTTTTAATTTGAGCGCAAAGATATAAGTATTTTGAATCTAAACACAAAAAACCTTAAAAAGCGCTAAATTTTTCAACTTTGAGGGCCGCCCTTCCAAGTTTGCCGCACATTGCCTAATTTTACCCTACCATTATGTACAAACTTTTAAAACGCTATCTCTTTACTTTAGACCCCGAAAAAGCACATTATTTTACTTTTTCTCTAATTAAAAGAGCTTCCTTTATTCCTGGTATGTCGTTCATTATGAATAAGATGTATTCTTATTCGCATCCTGCCTTGGTAAGGGAGGTATTCGGACTACGCTTTAATAATCCTGTTGGCTTAGCAGCGGGTTTGGATAAGGACGCTAAACTTTTTAATGAACTGGGAAATCTTGGCTTCGGTTTTATTGAGATCGGGACCTTAACCCCTAAGCCCCAACCGGGTAATGATAAACCCCGTTTGTTCCGAATTATTCAGGATGAGGCTATCATTAACCGTATGGGTTTTAATAATGAAGGAGTGGAGCCGGCAGCTTTGCGTTTAAAAAAACGTTGGGATAAAAGTGTATTAATAGGCGGTAATATTGGCAAAAATAAAATCACACCAAATGAAGAAGCGGTGAATGATTACGTCATTAATTTTAATGCGTTGTTTAATGTGGTGGATTATTTTGTGGTGAATGTAAGTTCTCCGAATACGCCTAATCTGCGCGATTTGCAAGAGAAGGAACCGCTAACCAAATTATTAAATACACTGCAAGACCTCAATCGCAAGAAAAGCAATCCCAAACCAATATTATTAAAAATTGCTCCTGATTTAACCGATAGTCAGCTTGATGATATTATTGAAATTGTAAAAACCACCCAAATTGCCGGTGTTATTGCGACGAATACAACGATTAGCCGCGCCGGACTAACCGTTAGTAAGGAAGAAATTGAAAAGATTGGCGCGGGCGGACTTAGCGGAAAGCCTCTAACAAAGCGAAGCACGGAGGTGATCCGTTACCTGAAACAAAAATCAAATAATGCATTTCCTGTGATTGGAGTGGGAGGAATTCACTCAGCGGAAGATGCCATCGAGAAAATTCAGGCCGGAGCCGATTTGATTCAGCTTTACACCGGATTTATTTACGAAGGTCCGGCATTGATAAAGGAAATTAATAAAGCTCTTATTGAGAAAAACATATTGAAATGAAATGAGCCGTAAATTTCTTATGAGTCTAAGAGTTTATGGCGAATAACATGTGACAATAAAAAAATACTACACATGAAAATTACAGAATGTCCGCGCGATGCCATGCAAGGTATCAAAACAATGATTCCAACTGAATTAAAAGCCGAATACATTAATCAGCTTTTAAAAGTTGGATTTGATACCATTGATTTTGGAAGTTTCGTTTCTCCAAAGGCTATTCCGCAGATGCAGGATACACCGGAAGTATTAAAACGTTTGGATTTGAGTTCAACCAAATCAAAATTATTAGCCATTATTGCCAATGCCCGCGGTGCGCAAGACGCTGTAATGTATGATGAAATTACCTATTTGGGCTTCCCGTTTTCCATTTCAGAAACATTTCAGCAACGTAATACCAATTCTTCTATTGCCGAATCATTATTACGCGTTGAAGAAATTCAAAATCTATGTTTGAAACACAATAAGCAATTGGTGGTTTATATTTCCATGGCTTTCGGAAATCCTTATGGCGATGATTGGAATTCTGATATCGTGATTAAATGGACAAAAAAAATGGCGGATATGGGCATAAAAATAATTGCATTATCTGACACGATTGGTTGTTCTACGCCTGATTCTATTAATTACTTGTTTTCAAATATCATTCCTGAATTTAAAGGCGTACAAATTGGCGCGCATTTACATTCAACACGCGACACGGCCAGCGAAAAAATTGAAGCTGCCTACAACAGCGGTTGTCAGAGTTTTGATGTAGCTATTCATGGCTTCGGTGGATGCCCGATGGCGAAAGATGATTTAACAGGCAATATGGCGACTGAAGATTTAGAAGCCTTTACCAATAAAAAAGGTATCCAGTTATACCTGAATACCTCTGAATTATTAAAATCTTACGAGCTAAGTTGGAAGATTTTCAATAACTATCATTAATTATTGCTTTATAAACTTAAACACGTTCGCTGTTTCGTTATTTAATACACGAACTGTATAAACTCCTTGTGCTAATTCGTTCACGTTTATAGCATTTGAACTATCAGTAGCGGTGAGTTTTTCCTGAACCAATAATTTACCATTTAAATCAAAAATCTCTATAGTATAAGCGTTTCCTTTTTTGAAGTTGAGGAATAATTTATCATTCACTGGATTCGGATAGAAATCCACCAATCCATTCTCTTCATTTTCTTCTACACCAGCTAAAAACTTATAGCTGTCACGGTAACGAACTTGTGTTACAGTGAAATTATTTCCAACTAATGTGCCGTTAACTTCTAAATAAGGAATCTTTGAAGTAGTTGTTAGCCATTGGTAGCTTCTTTGGTAATTATTAAAACCAATCGGAAAAGGAAGTAAAGAAGTTTTCATGGTGTCTTTTGAATACTGCGTTGTCACAATTCGTAAACAATTGGCAGTACCGTACGGTGTTGTAATGCTTCCCCAACCATCAACTTTCGTAACACGATAACCTGATTTTGAATAAACAATCGGCATTAATGTGGTGCTTGGTGTCGAGAATTTAAAAGTTGTACTGTCGTATTTTGGGTAGGTCATCGGAAACATATACAACTCATCTTTATCGGAAAAATAAGAGGGTACAGGCACTCCGCTTATTTTCATTCCCATTCCATCTACAATGTAAGCGTTAGGAGAAGTAGATTTCTTGTAAAAATTATAAACGTCAGTTAATGTAACTACGCCTAAATTAATTGTGTCATTCACTTTCTCACCATACTCGTTTAGACCAAGAAAGAAAAAAGCATAAGGTGTACTGAAAGCACTTTTGTAATCACGTCTTCCCTGACTCACCGGTACTAAACTCATGAAGTTCCAGTTAAAATTAGTTCCGGTTTGCGTGTAATTTCCCACCGAATTTAACGCGGCATTACTATAACGCAAGGTGTCGTTTGATCCCGGCATGTTGGAATTACTTAATGTTATGGGCGATTGAGCGAAAAGTGCCCCTGTTAATAGGGTAAAAAGAGCGGGTAAAAGTTTTTTCATTTTAAGAGATTTGAATGTAAATATATTAATAAACTAATAACATGTACGAATAAAGAGGTAAAGGGTTGGGTTTGTTAATAAAACATTTAATTAATTTGGATGGGAGAGAGGATTAAACACAAATATTAAAGTATTTTAGTGATAAGAATATGATGAGGTTCAAATTAAATCTGTTTTTCTTATTTCTGTGCGGAATATTATTCTCACAAAACGAATTTGATAAATACGGTCCGCTTGGAAGTCGTGTTTATACAGATTTAAAAGAAGCGCTCAAGATTAATGCCGGTGTGTATAAAATGGATTTGAGTTACAAAACGCTTGATCCAAAATCCTACGAAAAACTAAGTACGCTTAAAGATTTGCAAGTACTAAAGCTTAGCGGAAACATGGTGACTGATTTCCCGAAGAATATCGGCGATTTATATAACTTAATTTATTTCGCCAGTTATAATAATCCCTTTACCGGATTACCGGCCGATTTTAAAAAATTAGTGAATCTGTATCATTTAGAATTAAGTCATACCAAAATGGATAGCATCCCTGCAAGTATCGCTTATAATTCAAAACTCAAAACCATTAAATTCACCGATACAGAAGACACCTTAAAGCTTCCAGAAACTTTAAAGTATTTAAAATACCTCGAAGATTTTCAAGTGGAGAACTGCATTATGGATAGTTTTCCGCGTCAAATTTTCCGTGTTCAATCGCTCAAGTTTTTATACCTGGCCAAAACAAATACACATTTTGTATCCGGACATTTTGAGCGTTTACCCAACTTAGAAATTTTAATTTTAGAAAATAATCCTATTACGTCTATTCCTGTTACCATATACAAAGCAAAGAAACTGAGAGTTATTTCATTAAGAAATAATCAGCTCACTAAACTTCCTTCTTCCATTAGTCAGATGGAGAATTTAGCTTTGCTTGATTTACGCGGCAATCCTATGAGTAAGGAATATATCGAAGAAATTCGCGCCATGTTACCCGGCTGCGAAGTGAAGTTTTGATTTTACTTGCTTTTTTATATCTTAGTTACATAAAACCTATCACATGAAAGCGATTTACTATTTGGCTTTGTTTTTATTTCCTGTTGGATTATCAGCACAAAGTAATAGCACTAATTTTATTATCCCTAAAAAGGCAACCATTAATTTTTCTGATGTAAAGGAAGATTATTTTACGGCGCTTCAATGCATTGAAAAACCTGTGCCGGGAGGTATTCCTGATAAATCGAAGATGAATTTAAATGCACCATCGAATGCAAAAATTGCTTCACCCAGCGGTACTTTGAGTCCGATTTTTTTAGGAAAGAATTTTTTAGGAAATCCTTTTGGTAATTCAACACCTAACGACAATGATATCGCTGTTTCCAATAACTGTAAGATCGTTTCTGTTTCTAATACACTTATTTATTTTCACGATTGTGTGGTAGATTCTTCAAAAGGTGTCGTTTCGCTTTCGGCTTTCTCAACACCCTTAGGAACTTTTTCGCAAGCTTTCGATCCTAAAGTAGCCTATGATCCAATTGCAGACAGATTTGCATTGGTGTTTTTAAACGGTTTCACGCCTGCAACGAGTACTATCGTAGTGGCTTTCTCTCAAACAAACGATCCAAAGGGTAACTGGAATTTTTACATGATTCCGGGCAATCCTTTCAATAATAATTTATGGTCGGATTACCCTATGATTTCGTTTTCGCAAAAGGAATTATTTCTAACTATTAATCTTTTAAATCCGGGTGGTACCTGGCAAACCAGTTTCAATGAAACCGTTATTTGGCAAATAAACAAAGCCAATGGTTATGCCGGACAACCTTTAACAACGCAATTGCATAATAACATTCAGTATGCAGGTAAAAACATCCGAAATATTTGTCCGGTTAAAGGCGGAAGTACTTTATATGGACCACAACAATATTTTTTAAGTAATAAAAATTTTGGTGTGAACTGCGATTCTGTTTTTGTCATCGATGTTTCAGATACAGCTAATGCACCCGGTCAAACACTTACGGTTAAGTTAACAAACGCGAGCGTTCCTTATACAATGCCACCGGATGCGCGTCAAACGCTTCCGCATTTATTTGCAACCAATGATGCCAGGGTGTTAGGCGCTTTTATCGAAAATAATAAAATTCAATATGTACATAATACAAAAGACCCCGCTACCAATTTTTGTGCGGTATATCATGGCGTGATTGATGGTTATGCAACAACTACGCCAACGGTTACCGGAAATATTCTGGGACATCCGGTAATGGATTTTGGTTACCCGAATATTTCTTATGTAGGTTCATCATCTACCGATCATACATCCATTATTAGCTTCAACCATTGTGCGCCAACCGTTAGTGCAGGATGTTCGGCTATGAAATCGGATGCGGCCGGAAATTATTCAGCCGTATTAGGAATCAAAAACGGAACAACGTATGTCGATGTATTATCAGCCACGCTTGAACGCTGGGGCGATTATTCAGGTTCACAAAGAAAATATAACGAAACAGGGAAGGTGTGGATGAGTGGTTATTACGGACAATTAGTTGGTACTTCTGCAAGAAGACATGCTACCTGGATTGCTGAGATTGGTTTGAATGCCATCACCGGAATAAATGAAGTAAAAGAAAACGAGAATGCGTCTGTATTTCCAAACCCATTTGAGAATTTAATTAGTGTGGAGTTTGAAAACAAAAATGCGGAGACCATTCATTTCAAATTGTTCGATGTGCAGTGTAAAGAAGTGAAAACTTTATTAAGTGAATACATTAAACCGGGCAAGCAACGCTTTTCATTTACATTGAATCCACTTCCTTCGGGCATTTATTTCCTGAAGATATTCTCGGATAAAGTGGTTTACGGAACTCAGAAATTAGTGAAGCAATAAAAAAAGCCCCGAGTAAAAACCTCGGGGCTTTTTATTTATTTAATTATGAAAATTAGAAGTTGAAAGAGTAAGTGATGCCTTTAATGGTTACCGTTGCGTTTCTATCACAGGTTCCTGAACCGTAATTGATGTAACGGGTAGGACGGGTTCCAGGCGTGAAATCTAAATTTCCTGAAATGAAAGGGTACATATTTCCAATTTTGCAACCGCCAAAATCACGAACCAGATTAGTAATTGTAGCTGTATAATTTTCGCCACCTGCAGTCATACCACTTGCGCTACCGTTTAAGCGAACTTTAGCTTTTGTCCAGTCGATAGGGAAGGCCTGACCTTTATAGCAATTAGGATCATTAGTGTTTAATAATTCTTTTGTGCGGGTACAATTCCAGGTAACAGTTCCGCCATTGCTTGGTTTAATAATGCTCACATTTGCGCTTACGCTCCAGGTTAAATTAGTGCCAGGATTTGTACCGGTTGGAATACTCATCGGTGTGGTGTTTTCAATGGTTTTATTTGAAATATTAACGGTATAATTATCCACCACGTAGTTATTAGATGTAATAGACATTTTAAAGCCAGGTGTACGGTAGTAAATCGGCGTTATAGTATTTGTAGACATTGAATAATCAAAATACAATTGTCCTGAACGCGTTCTGTTATCAGCACATAAACATCCTGCACCAAAATCAACTGTAAACGTCTTTGCTCCTGTGTTAAAGCTCAAAGTAGCGCAAGCTGCAGCCATTAAACTGTTTGGCTCCATCGGAACAGAAACAACGCCATTAAAGCCTTGTTTGTATGTGGTAAGGGTAGTGTTTTCAGAAGCCTGAGAACCCATAGCTGCCACATCATTCATGAAGCTTTCAGCTAAGTTATTGTCGCTAATGGTACCTTGTTCGGTATCCGGTTCTTCTTCTTCCTCTTTTTGTTTTTTCTTACAGCTCGTTAATGTTAGCGATCCTGCTAAAATAAAGGCTGTTAATCCAAATACTAATTTTCTTGTTTTCATAACGTATATTTTTTTGTTGTTTTAACGAATTTGAACTTTTGACGATAGGAACTGTTGAAGGTTTAATCTAATTTAAGAAAAAAGTCTAAAAAGTAGTAAATTTGAGTGATTATCAGATTTTTAGTTGAAAGCCAGGACCCTCATAATAATCCTTTGCATAGCCTTTTCAGTCCTAAAGGCACAGGAGCAAAAATTTGCTTTGATGCCGGCCTTAGGTTTAACGGCCAGTCAAATTCATGGAGATAATTATGCAGGCTATAATAAATTAGGATTTATGGGTGGCTTGATGATTGAAGCCAAATTAAATAAAGTGTTGGATGCCGATTTCGGAATTACATTTATTCAAAAAGGTTCACGCCGAAATCAAAACCCTGAAAAATTTGATTATCGTTTTTATTATGTGAACTTAAATTATGTAGAAGTGCCATTAATGCTAAAGTATAACACTAAAAGAGTGTTCTTAACAATAGGTGGTGCTTTTGCTTATCTGATTAATTATGTTGAAGAAAGTGAAATCGGTAACCTAACAGGTATGTTTCCTTTTCAAAAATATGATTACAGCGTCAATGTTGGTATGGGTATGAATATTATGCCGAAGCTCGCCTTTGAGTTAAGATGCAGTAATTCCTTTATGACCACGCGTCCGTTTGGAGGAAACTTCGCACCTTATTATAATAATATATTAGCAAGAACTTTCAATAAGGGATATTACAACAATGTGTTGCAAATGTTGTTTACATATAAAATAACGCCAAAGAAGAAAAGTGAGTCAGCCCAAAATTAAAATAGTAGTCGCCATTACCGGAGCGAGCGGAAGTATTTATGCCAAAGTGTTGTTAGATAAATTAGCAAAACACAAAGAGCAATTAGAAGCTGTTGGCGTGGTAATGAGTGATAACGCGAAGGAAGTTTGGAAGCATGAGTTAAAGCAAAATGATTTTGACAAGTATCCATTTACTTTTTATTCAAAGACTGATTTTAGCGCGCCTTTCGCATCCGGTTCGGCAAAGTATACTGTAATGATTGTTGTGCCATGCAGCATGGGAACGATGGCGCGCATTGCTTCAGGAATCAGTAACGATTTAATTACGCGCGCGGCGGATGTTGTATTAAAGGAGCGAAGAAAATTAATTTTAGTAATGCGCGATACGCCCTTAAGTCTTATTCATATCAATAACATGAAAACAATTACTGAAGCAGGCGGAATTATTTGTCCGGCTTCACCATCATTTTATTCAAATCCTACTAATTTTGAAGAGCTGGCTGCTACGGTAGTAGATAGAGTTCTGGATTTGGCAGGCATTGAGCAGAAAACCTATAGATGGGGAGAGAAATAAACTCTCATAAATTCATAAAAATCTATTAATTTAGCGCTCCCTTAATCAGGAGACTTGTCCGAGTGGTTGAAGGAGCACGCCTGGAAAGTGTGTATACGCCAAAAGCGTATCGAGAGTTCGAATCTCTCAGTCTCCGCTGAATAAATCAAATTATGTCCCGCTTATAGCGGGACTTTTTGTTTTCTGGAAAGACCAAAAAGCTAGCTTTTATGGTCTTGTAAGAAAATAAAAATCAGCGTAGCGAATAATTTGATTTTGACTTCCGGCTATGAGAGATCATTTAAATAATCTCTCAGTCTCCGCAAAAAAAAGCCCCGAATTATCGGGAATAATACGCTTAACTCACCTAATCGAAAGAGTCTCCAATAAGGAGACTCTTTTTTGTTGTAACAAATCCCTTAAAAATCCGTTTAAATAAAAAAAGTGTATATGGAATACAGTTTAGAGCAACATAATAGGCAATTTAGCACAAATCAAGATTGTATTGACTATCTATTCCATCACAAGTGAAATGGTCGGCCAGTGTGCCATCACTGCAAGAATAATAATATGAACTATTATCTTGCAACCAGGAATATTTATAAATGTTCCAAGTGCAAAAAGCAATTCTCGATAATTCAAGGAACTATTTTTGAAAGGAGCAAAATTCCACTAACTAAGTGGTTTTTGGCTATGTATTTTCTTTCAAATGCCAAAAGAGGTGTCTCGTCACATCAAATGGCCAAATTTATTGGCGTTCGCCAGCCGACAGTTTGGTTTATGATGCACCGATTGCGAGAATCTTCAAAAGACGCAAATTATCTTATTTTAGAAGGTGAAGTTGAATCGGATGAAACATTCGTTGGTCCAAACATTAGTAGAGACACCAGATTACAAAAAGCGCAAAAGGAGCATTTTGAAGAACAGGAAAGAATTTATGGATTAAGCAAAAAGAAGAAAAGAACTATGCGTGGATTTCCGGCTAAAAGAGGCAGAAAATTAGGTTCCACCAAAGAAGTGTTGGAACAAAAAAAGAAAGAGCAGGAAACCAAAGGCAAAAGAAAACCATTTGACAAACATAGGGTAGTTGTTGGGTTTTCTGAAAGAAACGGCAGAATTGTGTTAAGAAAACTTGGAGATAGGTCATCTTTAACAAAAGAAAACGTTTCTCGAGAACTACTTAACTATGTTTCTACAAAGTCAATTTTATTTACTGACGAAGCGAGTGTATACACTGAAGTTGGAGCACAATTTGCCGACCACAAATCAGTAAACCACGAAGAAACTTATGTAAAAGGTAAAACCCACATCAACAATATAGAAAACGTCTGGAATCACTATAAACGAACTATTGATGGGACGTATTTCCATTATTCAAATCAGCATTTCAACCGGTACTTGGATGAATTTGTTTTCAGGTGGAATAGTCGGAATGAATCCGAACAATCTATTTTCAATTCGCTTTTATCAATGTCTTTCGGAAAAAGACTTGATTACAAAACACTAATAAAAGATAGCCCACCAAAATCAAGGCCGAAAAGGAAGAAAGCTGCGTAAATTTTGAACTATTTATCATAAATAATTCAAATGACCGCTTCTGAAATATTGAAAGAATTTGGTGGCTATGCAAGCAAAATATCTTTTAGGTTATATAATGAAGATATTATAGACATATTAGATTATGAAAGATTAAATATCATTATTAATGAATACAAAAAGGAGAGAGGTAAAGATGCGCACCCAGAAATGACCGCAGAATTTGCCTATAAGCTCAATCACATTTTGGACGATTGAATTACTTTCAATACTGAAATCATTGTTGTGATATTGCTTTTTATTTGTTCCTTAAACAACTGTATTTCTTCCGTCTTGGCAGTTGTTTCAGAAATTCTCACAACAATATCACTTTCAGTAATCTTCGGTATGTTTTTTTTGGCAATCTTAAATTCTTTCCTCACCTTTTTGATTGATTCAAATCCTATCTGCCAACTTTCGTCTGTATTTGATAATTGAAACAGCTCAAGCCACCTATCTTCTGTAAACATATCGTTTAGAACATAATTTCTAATTTCAGTCCTTGATGGCCATTTTATTGCTTTAGGTTTTTTAGTCTTTTTCTGTGCCACAACCCAAAATTAACATTTTGATTTAATAATAAATCAAAAAGCCAGACTTTCGTCTGGCTTTGGTGAGTTAAGTGTATTATTCCCGAATTATCGGGGCTTTTTTTACTTCGTAATCTCAAATAAATAACATTGTTCTGACATACCCTCAGTATGTACAAGTTTTAACTTGTTCGGGTATTTTTCCATGATAGGTTGTACAATGTTGTGAACCGTATTAATGATTTGTCCGGTGTTTTTGCTCGGATCAATTCGCAAGCTTGCCACCATGATGTGAGTTACTTTTTGCGATGCGAAATAAGCCAAGGCGCTATCCGGATGCGATTGCTGTGTTAAAGAATCTTTTTTAATGACACTGTAAATAGGGAAGAACTTCTTACCTTTTCCATACACGAAACTCATTGGCGCTTTACGGCAAGCTACCAGGTCTTCTTTCTTTAAACTGTCGGCACACCATTCGCTGCAACGTAAATAGTTTACCCAATCAGGCGTGTAACCAAAATATTTATCGCCTTTTAAATTCTTCTGTACAATCGGAATATTTGGCATGCCGCGTTTTACGCTTGATAAAAACACAGAGCCAATAATTAAAACAGTAATAGCGATGTAAATTAATTTGCCCATGCTCATTTTGTGGGTGTAACTGTAGAATAGGTTAAATATGAGCAATAACATGATAGGCATACACACTAATACAATACGCGGCTGATCCCATCTGGCTTGTAATATCACAAAGGATAATAAAAGTTGTGCTCCGGTAAATAAACCAAATAGAAACAAAGGTTTATTCTTTTGTTTAAACACCATCCACAAACCCATCAAGGTAACTGTGATTACTAAAAATGCTAACAGGCCATATACTTCCAATGAAGCTTCATCACGCCATCCGATAATTTGAAAGAAACGTTTGGATAAGTATAATTCACTGTTGTCAAAAAAGCGCTGAATAAATCCTGAAACATCTTCATCACCCAGTGATTTATCATAGGGATCTTTCTGCATTAATATGCGGCTTTGTCCCTGAAATTGATTTTGCGCACCCCAGATAATTCTCACAATGCCTTCGTATGCAATTTTGAAAATAAGATACGATGCAACAGAGAAACCTAAGGCTTTGTAGTTTTTCTCCAGGAAGAAATATAAAACGATAGCTGGAACAACAACTACCGCTGCACTTTTCGCGGTACTCATTAAAAACATGCTTAAACCCAACATTAACCAAAGTTTCCATTGGGTATTCATGTTTACGTTTTCTCTCTGAACGGTTTCTACTGTTTTAGTAGCATAAAAGAAAAACAAGCCTTGTAAGAAAAAGTAGAACGCCTCCGTAAAAGTCATGCTGGCGTAATACATGATTAAATGATTAATGGCTACGAATACAGCAACCGGAATAAATACTGCGTATGGCAAACGTTTTTCAAAGGCCTTATAGAAGAAAACAAATCCGAAGAAATTAAAAGCAACTGAAAAAAGTTTAAAGAGAATAAGTTTTAATCCGAATAACTTAGTGAGTAAGGCAAGGAACAAAGGATAGAGTGGGGCATTTTGCGTATAAAAATAATTTGGGAATTCATTCACAAAACGCCAGCCGGCTTCAAGATACAAAGCATCGTCATGCGCCTCGCTGATGCGGGCATTAAAAAACATGAAGGAGAACAATAAACATAAGGAACTTAAGGTGTAAAAAGTTTTCTTGCTGTTTACGGTAAACCAGTTTTCCAACTTACTTATAGTATCACCGGGCTTTTTTACTGTTGTTTTTGCTTTAGCTTGTACTTTGCTCATAACTCTGCAAATGTAACAATTTAGGCTGTTTTTTTGGTTATTTAAGCCGAATAAACCCTATTTTTGCAGCAGTATGTTTCACTTTTTATTAAGGGTTATTCCACGCCCCATATTAATTCAATTTAGCTTGCTGTTTAGTAAAATAGCGCCATTGTTATATTATGGAACACGCTACGAAGATCCTATTAGCGGTAAGACCTATCGTAAATTTTTACCTTATGGTTATTCGGGTCGTGCCAAACGTAAAAACGTACTTTGTCCGGGTAGTTTGTCTTTAGAGCGTCACCGCTTATTATGGTTGTATCTAAAACAAAAGACTGATTTCTTTACTTCTAAACATAAGGTATTGCATATAGCACCGGAGCAATGTTTTTATAAGTTATTCCGCGCCATGCCTAACTTGGATTATACAACCGGTGATTATAACTCACCAATAGCAGACATACATTTCGATTTACACAATGCACCTTTTCAGGATAATACTTTTGATGTTATTTTTTGTAATCATGTTTTGGAACACGTAGAGGATGCCGATCGTTGTATGCGTGAGTTACACCGCATCATGAAGCCGGGAGGATGGGGTATTTTTCAGGTTCCTTTGGATACGACCAGAGCAACTACTTACGAAGATAAAAGTATAACCAGTGAAGCGGATCGCGAATTACATTACTGGCAAAAAGATCACGTGCGTTTATTCGGATTGGATTATAAAGACAAATTGGCTGCAGCCGGATTTAATGTAACGGTGGATGATTTTGTGAATACAATTGGCGCCGATTTAGTAGATCGTTACCGCTTACCGGCTGGAGAAATGATTTATTTGTGTAGGAAGAGTTAGGTTGCTCTCTGCGTAAATCCGCGTCATCCGCGGGAAAAGAATTTTAAATCAAATCACTCATCGTGTAAATTCCTTCTTTCTTGTTGTGCATAAATTCGGCAGCTAGTACGGCGCCTAAGGCAAAGCCTTTGCGGTTATGTGCCTTATGCATGATTTCAATATCATCAATTGGAGAGGAATATTTAATAATGTGTGTTCCCGGAACTTCACCCTCACGAATGTCTTTAATAAATAAAGTTTCCGGATTTTGTTGGTCGATGCTCCATCCTGTTTTGCGGTCAATTTTCTGAATGATTTGCTCTGCTAAGGTGATGGCAGTTCCGCTTGGTTTATCTAATTTATGGATGTGATGAATTTCTTCCATGCTCACATTATAGTCAGGGTAGTTGTTCATCAGCTCCGCTAAATATTCATTCACTTTAAAAAATAAGTTTACACCAATACTAAAGTTAGTGGCGTAGAACAGAGAACTTTTTTTAGAAGCGCAATCACTTTTTATTTTTTCAAATTGCTCGTACCACCCGGTTGTTCCAACTACGATGGGTAGTTGAGCATCTAAACATTTATAAATATTATTGACTACGGTGTGAGGCGTGCTAAATTCAATGGCAACATCTCCCTTTTTTAAATCTTCTTTAGTAATGGAATTAGCATTCGTTTCGTCAACTTTTAAAACGATTTCATGTTTTCTGTCGAGGGCAATTTTTTCTATTTCTTTGCCCATTTTTCCATAGCCTAATAAAACAATACGCATATTACTTGAAGTTTAAATGTATGGCGATTCCGTTTTGGATACCGCTGTTGTTATTGAATGAATAAAAATTGCTGTAAGGTTTAATTTGCAAACTCAAATCATCGCTTACATCAAAAGTGGTTAAGTGCGCGTCTACATTCGCGTCTAAAATATTTAAAGCATAAAATACGGCACAACCAATTATTCCCAAATCACGCGTTTTGCGATAATCTGCTTTTAAAGTTTGCAATTGCGTTCCGCTGTAACCGGTTTCATTAATGGTTGAAGCATCATCGTCGTATTCTGCTTTTAAATTTTTGCTGTAGTAAGAAAATCTTTCCTGATTTACATAAAACAAATAACCAAAGCCGCCAAGTCCGGCATAAATGATAGGTACCTTCCAATACTTTTTATTGTAAACTTGTCCGGCACCCGGTAAAACAGCACTCATGATGGAAGCGGTACGAGCACGACGGTATGTAGAAACCGTTTTTTTCTTTTCCACTTTTACGGTATCTGTTTGCGCAAGATGTTTTCCGCTGAAGAAAATTAAAAAAGATAAAATAATTATGGCTTTAACCGACTTCATTACACAATGTCTCTCACCGGTAAATTTCCTTTAGGATTATCCATTACGTTATCTAGATCAACCAACAAACGGTTAATTATTTCTAATTCTTTATGGTCTGTTATAGGTAAGGAGTTAACACCCTTTTCATCCAAACGATCCATGATGAATTTTATGGTGAGTTTAGAATCTGAAATAGCCGGTTGATAGGCGATTTCTTTATCGTTCTCGGTTTTTACTTCTGCCAAAACTTTTGTCTCAACCAATTCATTAATTACATTCCTTGCTAGTCTTACCGGTAAATCCAAGTCATTCGCAATTTGTATCGATGTGTAAGGTTGATTTCCTTCTGCGAAATTTTTCACCACTCTGTTGCAAATAATTAAAGCCATTACGCGTTTGTAGCGCACACTTATGTTTTTAATTTCATTTTCCAACTCATAATGGTCCACATTTTGATTCGCAAAAGCGATTTCAGCACCAAATAACACAATGTACCAACTATACTGCACCCATATCAAGAATAATGGTAAAGCAGCGAAACTTCCATAAATTTTGTTGTAGTTAGAGGCGCCGATCTGAAAAGTAATGTAAGCCCATTCTAATAATTCAAATAAAACTGTGGCAATTAAAGCGGCAGAAAAAGCCGACTTAAATGTAACACGCGTATTTGGAAGCACCATGTAAATAAAGGTAAATACGCCGGCTAACATTAAAAACGCTACGAGCTTTAATACGATTGCAGTTGCGCCGGAAAACAGTAAAGTATCAGCATTGCTTTGAATCATTACCGTTAAACTTCCTGATAAAATCAAGAAGATTGGTGACACCAACATAATCGTTAAATAATCGGTGATTTTACGGTACCAGGTTCTGCCGGTTTGAATTTCCCAAATATCATTGAAGCTATTTTCAATATTCATTAAAAGCGAAATGATACTCCACAATAACAAAACAGTTCCAAATCCCGCGATGATTCCACCGCTGGTTGTTTGTAAAAGCGAGTCGGCATAAACAAACACATTGTTTAATATGGTTGAGTATTCATTGTAGTCTTGAAGCATTTGTTGCTTGAGTGTTTGATCAAAACCAAATCCTTTGCCAATGGCAAAAATAAGCGCCACTATTGGTACAATGGAAAACAATGTATAGAAAGTAAGCGCGGTGGCTTTAATTAAACATTTGTCTTCGTTAAAGCCTTGAATGGATAAAGAAAAAATACGAAGTTGCTTTACTAAAAAGCCCTGGCGCTTGTTTAATTTATCTAAACGAACGATCCAAAGTTTTTCGGTTAAAAAACTCCAGCCTTTTTTAATTATGGTGACAACATTTGCCATGCTATACAAAAATAGCAATTATAGCTCAGCCAACGCAATTAAAAACTGCTCAATTTTGAGCTTCATATCCTTTGGACTGCAATTGTAGTTATTAAAAAGGACAGAAAAACAGAGGTCTTTGCCTGCTTTTGTCTTCACATAACCGCAATAACCGCGGGCACGGTTAATATAACCCGTTTTGGCACGCATGTTCTTTTCAATGAATGTTCCTTTGCCAACTTGTCGCATACTACCGCTAAATCCTGCTTGAGGAAGTGAGTTATAAAAGGGCTTGAAATTAATACTGTCCGAATACATTTTTTGCAGTAAGCTTGTTTCAAGATGGGTTGTTACGGTATTTGCGCGTGAAAGTCCGTTGCCATCTACCATAAATAATTCATCTACATTTAATCCTTTTTGTTTCCAATATTCTTTTGTTTTCTCAATACCTGTATAGGAGCTTCCTTTACCAATGGTTTTTAAAAGGGTTTCGCAGAACAAATTATTACTATAGAGATTTGTGTAAAAAACGATTTTTTCGAGTGCGGAAGAATAATGTGTATGCATGAGATTTTTTTCTTTCTTCAAAACTTCATTTTCCGCATCGTAATTACTGTAGGCACAAAGTGTAGGTGTTTTGATGCCCGCTTTATTGAGTGATTGCTGTAAAAACTCGGCGCACAATAGAGCAGGGTCGGGGAGCGTGGCGCGTACTTCTAATTCTGCTTTGTTAGGAGGAATGGTTCCGTTAATAATACGTTTATTTCCGAAAGGATCGCCGGTAACATAAGCTTCATCTTCTTTACCGGCTGCTTTTACATTCGCAATGTGTTCTAATTGAATGGTGGTGTAATTGGGTTTGATTTCTTTAATGCTTGCTTTGGTTCCTGCTTCCCCGCTCTTAAAAATTATACCATATAAGTTATCATTGAAGGAGAGTCCGCGTGGTGCTGCTCCAAAATAATTGGTAATGTCGCCCCAAATCCAATTAGCCGGAATGTGTTGTTCGAAACAGGAAGCATCCGCAATGATTTTACCATTCAGTTCCTTTAATCCTTTTTTAATAAGAACTTCTACCCATTTATCTGTGATTTCATTCGTGTCACTTTTTGATTTAAAATGTTCGGAGTTTAAAGTAGGATCGCCGGAACCTTTAATGATGATATCTCCGTTTAATATTCCTGTGTTTTTATCAAAACTTCCGGTGAAATATATTTTTGTTTCGTAGCGGTAATATTTTCCTAAAATACCGAGAGCAGCTGAGGTGGTTATTACTTTTAATGTGCTCGCGGGAATAACAGATGTATGAGCGTTTAATTCTTTTAAAACCGTTCCGTCTTTTGCATCCATGACGCAGAAAGAATGTGTGCCATTAATCAGGGCTTTGTCTGTCTTCCAGCTTGCTATAATATCATCTACACCTGTTTGTGATAACGAAATGAATGATGTGAATAAAAATAAAAGACTAAACCGCATCTACTTTAATTAGAGAGGCAAAGCTAATTCAGATTTAGTAGAAGAAAAAAAAAGAATGAATGTTTGTATCAAGAGTTATTAAGGATATTACTTTTTAGTGTTGAAACTTTCTTTCTTCACTGCTTCTCCTTTTTCGTTGTAATATGTCCAATCGCCATCTTTGATGTATTGTTTGGTCTCGGGCTTGTACATTAAAAAACCTTCTTCTTTTAATTTGCCGTTTTCGTAATATTCCTTGGCTTCGTATTTCTTAATTTTCTTATCAATGAGTGTAAGTTCACTGGCCGGAAATCCATTTTCATAATAATATTTTCGTTTAAAAATATATTGAACTTCCTTGTCTTTTTCTACTATACTTTCCGGACTTCCGTTTTGAAAATAGGTGTATTCGTTTTGGGGTTGTCCGTTATAATAAAGAATTTGTTTTTGAACTTTTCCGTTAGGATAATAAATATCAAAAGAGGAACGGGCCGGATCTGAATTAATAAAACTACGTTCTATCTGTCCGTCTTCATAAAAGTTTTTAAATACTTTTATTTGCCCGTCAACATAAAATCCTTTGTGTAATATTTTACCACTCGAATAATAATCTTCCTGCCAGCCTTGTAAATTATAGCCAGCTTTGTTGTAACGAATAGAATCGCCGCCAATTGTTGGAATTAAACGATTATACATTTTAATTCCGCCATTTGGATCAAAAGCGTCATCCTGGGTGTAACGTTTTAATTGAGGCACCTGATCAGCAAAACGCTGAGCAAAGCAAACACTGCTTAAAATCAAACTTGATATGATGATAAAATGCCTCATTTATTTTGTATCAGCAAAAACCGTGCTGGTTTTAGTGAATGCCCATGTCTGCTAAATATCTTTCAGCATCCAGCGCACCCATACAACCGCTTCCGGCAGCAGTAACAGCTTGACGGTATACTTTATCTTGCGCATCACCTACAGCGAATACACCTTTTATATTCGTTTTACTTGTACCCGGAATTGTTTTAATATAACCTTGCTCATCTAAGTCTAACCACTCTTTAAAAATGTCGGTGTTCGGATGATGACCAATAGCTACAAAGAAACCTGTTACATCTAACTGGCGTGTTTCACCGGTTTTGGTATTTTTAATACGTGCTCCTGTTACTCCTTTTTCACCTAAGATATCTTCCGTTTCAGAGTTAAATAACACTTCAATGTTTGGTGTGTTAAGTACACGTGCTTGCATGGCTTTACTAGCACGCATTTCTCCTTTACGAACAATCATGTATACTTTTTTACAGAGCTTAGCTAAATAAGTTGCTTCTTCAGCAGCTGTATCTCCGGCACCAACAATGGCTACGTCTTGTCCTTTAAAGAAAAATCCGTCGCACACCGCACATGCTGAAACACCAAATCCGTTTAAGCGTTGTTCGTTTGGAAGGCCTAACCATTTTGCGGATGCACCTGTTGCAATGATAACAGTGTGAGCATGCAATTCGGTTGTTTCATCCACCCATACTTTGTGTACCGGTCCGCTAAAATCAACTTTATTTACATAGCCAAAGCGAATGTCAGTACCAAAACGCTCAGCTTGTTTTTTAAAATCTTCCATCATTTCAGGACCATGCGTTCCGTTAGGATAGCCCGGAAAGTTTTCTACTTCTGTAGTTGTTGTTAATTGTCCACCCGGTTGCATGCCGGTGTACATTACCGGTTTTAAATCAGCACGGGCAGCGTAAATTCCGGCAGTATAGCCTGCAGGACCTGAACCTATAATAAGGCATCTTAAAATGTTAGAATCTGACATAAGAAATAGGGCAATTAATGATTAGAATAATAAACAAATTTACAGTAAGATTTGTTCGTGACACACAATTTTAATCTTTTTTATCAAACAATGAAGCCAGGTTGTTAAGAATGACTACTGTTTCTTGAGAATCACAACAGCCCATTCGTTTTTATGCTCTTGTTTGTGTAAGCTTAACAAATGGTTTGAGGCTAAGGCTATTAATTCGTCGCAATCGGTTTTAAAAAAGCCGCTTAGAAAAAGATATCCACCGGATTTTATGGTAAGCGCAATTTTAGGAATATAAGATTTAAGTACATTTTTGTTGATATTGGCTAGAACAATGTCGTAAGCGTTGTGCTTCGAAAACAAATCATTATCGCCTTTAACTATCTTGATGTCTTTGCAATTATTGTTGCTGCAATTTTCGAGCGCGTTTTCAACCGACCAATCATCGATATCATTCCCAACAATTTGAGCGGCACCAAGCATATGAGCAAGAATAGCCAACACGCCGGTACCACAACCCATATCAAACACGTGCTTGTTTTTAAAATCGAAATCCAGCATATTTTTACTCATTAACCAGGTGGTATCGTGATGACCTGTGCCAAAACTCATCTTTGGCATAATAATGATATCGTATTTTGGTTGATTTTCTAAGTGATGAAATGGAGCGCGAATAACACAGTTTTCTGTAACAATAACCGGTTTGAAATTTTTTTCCCATTCTTCATTCCAGTTCACTTGTTCTATTTTTTTTGATACGAAAGAATAGGAAAAATCATCGAATGCTAGATCTGATAAATCGAGTGATGTATGTTCCTGTTCAGGAATGTATGCGACAAATCCGTTTTCATTGGTTTCAAAACTTTCAAAGCCGTAATCCGCTAATAAAGCAATGAGAATGTCGGATCCGGGTTCAGGAGGAGTAACAGTAAAATTATATTGAAAATAATGCATTAAGCAGACGCGATAATTTTGCAGAAATCTTCAGCCTTTAGAGAAGCACCGCCAATTAAACCACCATCGATATCTTCACAAGAGAATAAATCCTTTGCATTGCTTGCGTTGCAACTGCCGCCATAAAGTAGGATGCAGTTATCGGAAACAGAGGCATCAAATAAATCCTTCATACACGTACGAATAAAAGCGTGCATTTCCTGAGCTTGTTGTGGTGTGGCGGTTTCTCCGGTTCCAATAGCCCAAACAGGTTCATAAGCGATAACTACTTGTTTAATTTGATCGGAATTCAAACTGCTTAAAGCTTCAGTGATTTGCGACTTTACAATTTCAAAGTGAGTGTTGCTCTTTCGTTGTTGAAGTGTTTCGCCTACGCAATACACGGGTTTAATGTTATTATTAAGGGCCTGTACTATTTTTTTATGGCACAAGGCATTCGTTTCGTTAAAATATTGTCTTCTTTCAGAATGTCCGATTAATACGTAAGTGCAACCCAAGGAATTAAGCATGGTTGCAGATACTTCACCGGTAAATGCTCCGGCATTGTGTTCACTGCAATTTTGTGCACCAACAAAAAAACCTTTTTTGTTTTTTAAAACTTCATTGACAGATTGTATAAACGGAAAAGGCGGGAAAATAATTTTTAAGCTATTGTTTTCAGGAGAAGAATGAATTATTTCCTGTGTAAGCGATACGGCTTCACTCAGGTTTTTATTCATTTTCCAATTCCCTGCAATAATTTTGATTCTGCCCATGAGGTTATTTTAATCTTACACGCGGGTCGAGGATGCCGTAAGCGATATCCACTAAAATATTTATGAATACGAATATGGTTGCAAAAATTAAAGTAGCACCCATTACAACCGGTAAATCATTTTTAGTTAGAGCTTCAAATACTTCATAACCGATACCTTTCCAGCTGAAGATAAATTCAACAAACACGGCACCGGCCATTAATCCGGCAAACCAGCCTGAAATAGCTGTAACTACAGGATTCAAAGCATTCTTTAATGCATGCTTTAGAATTATAGCGTAAAAACTCAAACCTTTAGCTTTAGCGGTACGGATGTAATCCTGCGACATTACATCCAATAAGGAGCTGCGCATTAATTGAACAACTATGGCAAGCGGACGAATACCTAAGGTGATAGAAGGAAGGATTAAATTTTTTAATTCAAGCACTTCACCATTCCAAACATCTATATCATATAAACTTCCGGTAGGGGATAAACCTGTATATTCAGTTAATACGTAACCAAATAACCAGGCAATAATTAATCCTACAAAGAAGGAAGGCGCGGCCATTCCTAATACAGATAAAACCAAGGATAGCTTATCGTAAAAAGTATTGCGTTTTACAGCGGCTACAATGCCTAAAAACACCCCAATAATAGATGCAATAACAATGGATGTAAAAGCTAAAACGGCCGTCTCTGGTAAGGTCTCAATGATTATATCCGATACAGGTCTTTTGGTAATGTAAGAACGGCGTAAAAAAGGAATTTTAAGCACAATAACTTTTGATTCACTCACCTGAAACAGAGGAATCCAACTGTATTTTTGAGGATTGAGATACCAATGACTTTCTGTATCCTTGAAATCGTGGAAAGAAACTACGAATAAGTCGTTAAGGTACAGGGCATATTGCTCCATAATAGGCAGGTTGGTGCCTAAATCACGGTGAATGGCTTCAACCGCTTCTTTATTCGCACGCTGCCCTAACATAATGGAAGCTGGGTCGCCGGGCAAAACATTAAACAAGAAGAAAACGGTGGTAATTACCCCTAAAAGAACCACTATACCGTAAAATACCTTCTTGGCTATAAATTTTAACACAAATTCCTGTTTTAGAACAAACTGCTAAATAAATAAATATATTTATGATTTAAAACTGTTTTTAGATAAAGTTTAACTTTGAGCAAACTAGTTTTTGACTAAAAATCCTAAATATTTCTGCTTTTTTCTGGCATTGATTCTATTCTCCAAAATGTTTCCACAAAAAGTGGGCTTGGTGTTAAGTGGTGGTGGATCAAGCGGAATTGCTCATATTGGTGTAATTAAGGCTCTTGAAGAGAATAATATACCAATCGATTATATTACGGGAACATCCATCGGCAGTTTAATCGGGGCTTATTATGCCGCAGGTTATAGTCCGGCTGAGATGGAGCAATTAGTTAAAAGTGAGTTTTTTTTACAGGTTACACAAGGCGAAATGCCGGCCAAATACAATTATCATTTTAAGAAAAACGGCGAAACAGCCTCTTGGATAAGGTTAAAACTGTCGTTTAACACCAATCTTATTAATAATCTTCCAACGAATGTCATTAATTCGGTACCCATTGATTTTTATTTGATGGAAGCTTTTTCTGGAGCAAATGCTTTAGCAAAAAATAATTTTGACAGCTTATTGGTGCCTTTTCGATGTATTGCCTCAGACGTTGAGAATAAGAAAACAATTGTGTTTAAAGATGGAGATTTATCAAGCTCTGTAAGAGCCAGTATGAGTTATCCTTTTTATTTGCGTCCTATTGAACTCGACGGAAAATTGTTGTTTGATGGAGGATTGTATAATAATTTTCCGACGGATGTGATGTACGACGAATTCTATCCTGATTTTATCATTGGTTCTTCGGTGGCAGAACGAACAGCTCATCCGGATGATGATAATTTGTATTTGCAACTTCGGCATTTACTGATGAAACAAACCAATTTTGATCCCATTTGTGAAAATGGAATTTTAATTGAACCCTGGAGTAATGTTAACACCTTTAGTTTTGATGAGATCGACCGTTTAATCGATAGCGGATATGTGAGTACTTTACGTATGCTTCCTCAAATTAAACAGCATGTAGAAAGAACGATTAATGCGGAAGAATTGGAAAGGAATAGAAAGCGCTTTAAAGCAGCATCTGTACCCGACGATATAATTTTTAATCAGGTAGAAATTTCAGGAGTTAAGAAGCAAGCGCAAAATTTCATTCGTAAAAGCATTATTCATAAAAATAGACCCTTTTCATTATCACAGCTGAAGAAACAGTACTTCCGGCTAACAAGTGATGATAAAATCAAATCAGTTTATCCCATCGCTGAAAAAGATTTGCCAAGCGGCTACTATAAGTTAAAATTACTGGCAAAACGAGAGAAAAGTTTTTACCTGGATATAGGTGGAAATGTGTCTAACCGTCCGATAAGTGAGGCATTTTTAGCAGCTCAGTACAATTATTTAGGTAATATTGGTTTTACAGCCTACGCTAATGGCTATTACGGAAAACTGCACAGTAGCGGACACGGCAAATTACGTTTTGATTTTCCGGGTAAAGTTCCTTTTTACATCGAGCCTACCGTTACTTATTCGCGTTGGGATTATTATCGGAGTAGCGCTCTGTTTTATGATTTTTTGAAACCGGCCTATTTATTGCAAGAGGATATATTTGGTGAATTAAATATTGGTTTTCCGCTCGGTAATATGTCAACCGCTATTATTTCGGGAGGGGTTGCCGAATGGGGGACAAAATATTACCAAACCGATAATTTTACAAAATTGGACACTGCAGATGCTTCGTATTTCGGTTTTGCATTCGGACAATTCTCATACGAACTCAATACACTCAATAGAAAACAATACGCAACGGATGGAACCCGTTTGTGTTTTAAAGCAAAGTATGTGAGCGGTTCGGAGAGTTATTATCCCGGCACCACTTCCATCGATTCTTTAAAATCAATTAACTACCCGCATCACCAATGGTTAACCTTAAAATTAACTTTTGATAGTTATATCAGAACTATTAAGCGATTTAAAATTGGTGTATTTGCCGAGGGCGTTTATTCAACCCAAACCTTTTTTACAAATTACACTTCCAGTATTTTATCGGCTCCTGCTTTTAACCCAACGTTGGAAAGTCAAACTTTATTCATTCCGGCGTATCGCGCGCATCAATACGTTGCCGGAGGGCTTAAAACCGTTACCACGCCGCTCAAAAATTTCGATATCAGGTTGGAGGGTTATTTGTTTCAGCCAATTAATACCATTACCTCAACACCGAAGCAAACCGCGCAATATTCCTTACCATTATTGTATCGTAATTTCATTGGTACTTTTGCCCTGGTTTACAATACACCGGTTGGACCGCTGAGTGTTGGTGTGAATTACTACGATAAAAACGAAAACAGCTTCTCGTTTTTCTTCCATTTCGGATATATTATTTTCAATAAGAAATCAATTGATTAGAAAAGCGTAAATAAAAAAGTCGCGAGGTTTTACTCGCGACTTTTTACATGTTTTATATTAAAGAATTAAGCTACTACTTTACCTAACACTTTTGCCATTGTTTTTCCAATTTCAGCAGGTGATTCACAAACGTGTAATCCACACTCTTTCATGATAGCCATTTTAGCTTGTGCTGTATCGTCTTTACCACCTACAATTGCACCTGCATGTCCCATAGTACGACCTTTAGGCGCAGTTTGTCCAGCAATAAATCCTACAACAGGTTTTTTATTACCATTCGCTTTAATCCAACGTGCCGCATCCGCTTCATAAGTACCACCGATTTCTCCAATCATAATGATACCTTCTGTTTCAGGGTCATTCATTAATAATTCAACGGCTTCTTTGGTGGTAGTTCCAATGATTGGGTCGCCACCAATTCCAATAGCTGTTGTTACACCTAAGCCGGCTTTTGCCACCTGATCAGCAGCTTCGTAAGTTAAAGTTCCGGATTTAGAAACAATTCCGATTTTACCTTTTTTGAAAACAAAGCCCGGCATAATTCCAACCTTTGCTTCTCCTGCAGTGATAACACCCGGACAGTTAGGGCCAATTAAACGGCAATCTTTACCTTTCAAATATTCTTTCGTGTAAATCATATCCTTTACAGGAATACCTTCAGTAATACAAATAATCACTTTGATACCAGCATCTGCAGCTTCCATAATTGCATCAGCAGCAAATGCCGCAGGTACGAAAATGATTGATACATCCGCACCGGTGTTTTTTACTGCATCGGCAACTGTATTAAACACCGGACGATCCAGATGCTTTGTACCACCTTTGCCAGGAGTTACTCCCCCTACAACGTTAGTACCATATTCAATCATTTGTGTGGCATGGAAAGTTCCTTCACCACCGGTAAAACCTTGAACAATGATTTTAGAATTTTTATTTACAAGAACTGACATAAAATGTGTTTTTTAAGAGGGCTAAATATAAGATTTATTTTTTGATTCTTAGTTTTTATCACCACCGAAATAAAGTGATTCAATTGCATCAGCGTTAAACGCAACATCGTAAACAACCTCGTTAAGAATAGCTTCATTGGTAAACTCAATTGGCTGTACTGCCTGAACTATAACTGTCTCACATGGAGAACCATCGGCGCGTTTATCTGTTGTAACGGTTACTGCAGAATAGGTTCCGTATCCGCCTTCTTTTAACAATTTGTAAAGATTCAAATTTTGAGTGAATTCACCGCAACGGCTGTTCATATAAACCACATCCTTGCCAAAATAGCGACCTTGTATAACCCAAACATATACAAACTGGTACCTGAAAGTGCCGTCCTTCATTTTAATGGCTACATCCATTCTGTATACTCCTGGAGAAACTTCGTCTACTTTGTAATTCCAGCGTGCTGCAATATTCGTTACCGCTACTTTTAAATCAAACATAATTTTAATTTTTAAATGGTTTATGACGTAAAAATAAAAAAAGGCGTAATAAACATACGATTGGTTAATAAATAGTTTAAAACTTTAAATCCTACCCTTATTTTAGCTATATTTATACTTTGAAACTACTATGGAATACAACACCCAACTGCCCAAAATGATTATCCCTGAATATGGTAGAAATATTCAGGGTATGATAGAATATTGTTGCACTATAAAAGACCGTGATGAAAGAAACCTGTGTGCACGCGCAATTATTCAGGTGATGGGCCAGTTGAACCCGCATTTACGTGATGTGGCCGACTTTACCCATAAGTTGTGGGATCATTTGTTCATTATTTCTGAATTTAAATTGGATGTTGATTCGCCTTATCCGAAACCATCGCCTGAAACATTTAAGGAAAAGCCGGAACGATTGACTTATCCAAGCGGAAAAATCCGTTACAAGCATTATGGAAAATCCATCGAAAAAATCATTGAGCAAGCAAAAAAATTGAAGGATGGTCCGGAGAAGGATGAATTAACCCGTCATATCGCCAATCATTTAAAAAAATCATACCTCAATTGGAATAAAGATTCAATTACTGATGATGTTATTTTTAAAAATCTCCAGGAGTTATCCGGCGGTGAGTTAAAAATGGATGAAACAGCGGTATTAAGTTCGCATCAGGAATTGAGAGGGAATAATAACAATAACAAACCTCGTCACAAGTTCCAAAATAACAAGCATAAGCATAAACATAATAAACACCATCGAAAACATTAATCTCATTTCCCTATACTATGGCCATTTTTGAAGTTACCGGAGGCAAACAATTAAAAGGAGATATCATTCCGCAAGGAGCTAAAAACGAGGCGCTGCAAATCATTTGCGCCGTTTTACTTACCAACGAAAAAGTTACCATCAGTAATATTCCTGATATCGTTGACATCAATAAGCTTATTGATTTATTACGTGATTTAGGTGTAAAAATTGAAAAAACCGGGCATGAAGAATATACTTTTCAGGCTGATGAGGTAAAGGTAGATTATCTCGTATCACCCGAGTTTAAAAAGAAGGGCGGAGGTTTACGTGGTTCAGTAATGATTATCGGACCGATGTTAGCACGATTTGGAAGAGCTTACATGCCAAAACCAGGCGGTGATAAAATTGGCCGTCGCCGTATGGATACTCATTTCCTGGGCTTCCAAAATTTAGGAGCGCAATTTGATTACGACGGACATGATGAAATGTTTAAAGTGCATGCCGATAAATTAAAAGGCACTTACATGTTATTGGATGAAGCTTCTGTTACTGGAACCGCTAATATCATTATGGCGGCTGTTTTAGCAGAAGGTACAACCACCATCTACAATGCGGCTTGCGAACCTTACATTCAGCAATTATGTAAAATGCTGGTGAGCATGGGTGCGAAAATTAGCGGTATTGGTTCTAATTTGTTAAACATTGAAGGTGTAACATCATTGAAAGGAACAAAACATCGTTTGTTACCTGACATGATTGAGATTGGTTCATTCATTGGTCTAGCAGCCATGACTCAATCTGAAATTACCATTAAGAATGTTTCGTATGATAACTTAGGTTGTATTCCTCGTGTGTTTTCTCGTTTAGGAATTCAAATGGAACGCAGGGGTGATGATATTTACATTCCAAGCCAAAGTCATTACGAAATCGATACTTTCATCGATGGTTCAATCTTAACAATTGCCGATGCAATCTGGCCGGGATTCACGCCTGATTTATTAAGTATAGTTCTAGTTACCGCAACACAAGCACGCGGAAATGTTCTCATTCATCAGAAAATGTTTGAGAGCCGTTTATTCTTCGTGGATAAATTAATCGATATGGGTGCGCAAATTATTTTATGTGACCCGCACCGTGCTACTATAATAGGTTTAGATAAAAAAGTTCAGCTGAAAGCAATTCAAATGGCATCGCCGGATATCCGTGCCGGTGTTTCGTTATTAATTGCGGCTATGAGCGCAAAAGGTAAGAGCACCATCTTTAACATTAACCAAATTGACAGAGGATATCAGAATATTGACGGAAGATTAAATGCTATTGGCGCTGAAATTATCAGAAAGTAAATGAAATTGAAAAGCACATATTTAGTATTAAGTATTTCTTTGGTGTTTGCTTTTGCGTGTAAATCAAAAAAGGAAACTAGTACCGATTCAAAAAAGGAAACGGCTGTTGCAAGCGTTGAAGCTCCTGAAGGTTTGAATCTGGGAAACAAAGCGCCTGAAATTGAATTGAACTCTCCCCAAGGAAAACCGGTTAAGTTATCTTCCTTAAAAGGACAAATAGTACTGATTGATTTTTGGGCCAGTTGGTGCCGTCCGTGCCGAATTGAAAATCCATCTCTCGTTGTAGCTTATAATGTTTTCAAAGATCAGAAATTTAAAGGCGGTAAAGGATTTACAATATACAGTGTTTCATTAGATAATAATAAAGACGCATGGCAACAAGCTATTTTGAATGATGGTTTGGTTTGGAACAATCATGTAGGTGATTTAGGCGGTTGGAATAATTCGGCAGCAGTGAAATATGGCGTGTATTCAATTCCAACCAATTTTTTAATTGACGGTAATGGTATCATTGTAGCTAAAGCATTACGAGGTGATGATTTGCATAAAAAGTTAGAGGAACTCAGAATTAAAGAATGATAGAACGCTTGTTAAAAATAGTAATTGTTCTGAACGTTTTGTTTGCTTTTAAATTAAGCGCGCAAACACCGAATACTGTATTAAAACAAGGTGATCCCACCCCGGCTCTTATTCTTTATAATAATCAAAACACGCAGCAAAGTATTTCATTCCCTTATATTAATAAAGTTGTATTACTTCATTTTTGGTCATCAAGTGTAAGTAAATCGAAACCATTTATACCTCGTTTATTAGATATCCATGAACGTTACAGTAACGCGGTTTATCGTAATGCCGACGGATTTGAAGCTTTTACTATTGCCGTACAAAGTGATAAAACCGCATGGAATGAAGATATCGTGAATATGAAAATGGAGGGTGTTAGTAATTTAATTGCTCCTCGTGGATACAATGATTTAACCATCCGTAATTTTAAAATCACGCAATTGCCACTAACTTTATTAATCAGCGAAACCGGACAAGTATTAATGGTGAATCCTACACAATTGGAAATTGAGGATGTTTTAGACGGGAAGAAGAACTCTCCTGTAAACACAAAAGATTTAAAAGCGCGCTTATTATTTTCGGAAGCACCAACGGATGCCGTTAAAAATCATAAGATGGTATTGAAGAATAAATTCGGAGATACCTTAAGTCGTACTACCAGTGATAATTCAGGTGTATTTACTTTTTACGGCGTTAAGTTTTTAAAAGATTACATCATCAAATTAGATACATCAGGTAGTTTACAAAACGTTTCTAAAGCTTATTTAAGCACTTCAGCCGGAGCTGTATTTGGCACTGTCAATAAAACCGAGGCAGGATTTGAGTTGCCTTTAACGCTGAATGAGATCAATAAAATGAATGCTTCCGATAAGGAAACTATCGCGCAAAAAAACGCACTGACTGTAAATCCGAATGTAACATTTAAAGCAGGTACTGCACAAATTGATGAAGGAACTACTCCTGAATTAGATAAGGTAGTTACTCTGATGACAAAAAACAAGGAATATACTTTGGAAATTATTGTGCATACAGATAGCCGTGGAGATGATGCTGCCAACCTTGAACTTTCTAAGAAACGTGCAGGAGCTTTGAAAACTTATTTAGTTTCGAATGGTATTGTTGCGACTAAAATACGAACCGTTGGAAAAGGTGAAACCATGCTTTTGAATAAATGCAAAAATAATGTGAATTGTACTGAAGCCGAGCACCTCGAAAACAATCGTGTTGAATTAAAATTCATTAAACCTTAATGAGAAAAATCGCCGTCATAGTTTGTCTGTTTTTTGTCTGCAACGTTGTGTTCGCACAAAAAAAATTAAGAGTCGGTGAGAAAATTCCTTTTGCAAAGGTTGAGGTTTATAATAAAGACAATCAAAAAACATCCATCGATTTACCTACAGGAAAACCGGGAAGTCCCGATCGTTTTGTGTTAGTATTGTTTTTTACTACACAACAACCCCTTAAACAAATTGTAGATATTAATCAACGCATCGAATTTATCTTGAATCGCTTTCAAAATAATGCTTGCAAAGGCGCTTCAGAAATAGAATATGTAACAGTTTGTGCCGAAGAAGATGACGCTAAATGGCAAACCTATCTGAAAGATGGTAATTTGGTTAATTCTAAATTCAAGGGTAAAAAAACAAATTACCTGGCAAAAGGCGGAATTCAGGATAAGGCCGTTCAGGTATTTGGTGCTGATAAATTCCCGTCTTTTTTCGTGGTGAATCCTAAAGGTCGCTTATGGATGGAAACCGATAGCGCTAAAGTATTGGAAAGAGCATTCGTGAATATTTGTCGCACTAATGCCGCTTATTCAACAGCGGATATTTCTGGTAAACTTCTGATTGGCGAAGCCGTTAAAAAGCCATTGACTGATCACAATGTTTATTTGGTGAATCAATTACAGGATACTTTGAAAACGGCCAAAACAGATGGCTACGGTGATTTTCTTTTTACAAAAATAGATACTACTCAAACTTTGTCGATTCGCATTGAACAAAACGACAAAATAAAAGGCGGCCCCAAAGTATACCTGGCAAAGCAAAATGGCGAGATGGTTGGCGAATTAACCAAATCAAGTAAAGGCTTTTTTGAATATAAGTTACTCAAGGCAGATGTTGTTACTTTGGCACCTATTGAAGAGGAAGATGACATCACTATGAAGTATAAGAAGTTTGATAAATCCGGAGAAAAAACTTTATCGGTTACCGAAAACATCTATTACGAATCAGGAAAATTCAATATCACTTTTGAAGGGGAATTGATTTTAGATCAGGTGATCACCATTTTGGAAGCCAATCCGGGCGTGAAACTGGAGGTTATCTCGCATACCGATAGTAGAGGTGATGATGCTTCCAATCTTGCCTTATCCGAAAAACGTTCCAAGGCCGTAGTTGATTATCTGGCCTCCAAAGGGATTGATAATTCCAGATTAACACCAACCGGAAAGGGTGAAGCACAAATCAAAAACCGCTGTTTAAATGGGGTTGAGTGCTCTGACAAAGAGCATGAATTAAACCGGCGAACAGAGTTTAATTTCCTTAAAAACTGACAGAATTTCCACTTATTTTTATTGGCAAAATTATTGATTGACAATTAAGCAATCATGAACTTATATTGATTTGATACTATGAAAGAACAGGATAATGTAAATAATACCGAGAATAATACCGAGGGGCAAGAAAATACTGCCACTAATGCTGAAAATACGTCAGTTTCTGAGGTGGATCAATTAAAGCAGCAAGTAGCGGAACTAAACGATAAATACCTTCGTTTGTATTCAGAGTTTGATAATTACAGAAAGCGTACCATGAAGGAAAAAAGTGAGCTTATAAAAACTGCATCTGAAGATGTTTTTAAAGCCATTTTGCCTGTCATTGATGATTTGGAAAGAGCCATAAAGGCTAACGAAAATAATAACGATCCTTCTTCTATTAAAGAAGGTATAGTTTTGATTAGTAACAAAATGAAGCATAATACCCAACAAAAGGGTTTAACGGCCTTTGAGAGTGTTGGTTTAGCTTTTAGTGAAGATACCATGGAGGCGATTACACACATTCCTGCCAGCGATGAAAATCAAAAGGGGAAAGTAGTGGATGAGGTGGAGAAAGGTTATAAATTAGGTGATAAAGTAATTCGCTACGCAAAGGTAGTGGTAGCAAATTAAACTATGGCAAAGAGAGATTATTACGAAGTACTGGGCGTAGCTAAAAACGCAAGCGATGACGAAATAAAAAAGGCGTATCGTAAGCTGGCTATTAAATACCATCCTGATAAAAATCCGGATGATAAAGCTGCTGAAGAAAAGTTTAAAGAGGCTGCAGAGGCGTATGAAGTTTTAAGTAATGCCGAGAAAAAACAACGATACGATCAGTTCGGACATGCGGGCATGAGTGGTGCTGCCGGTGGTGGCGGTTATGGTGGCGGTGGAATGAACATGGATGATATTTTCTCTCAGTTTGGAGATATTTTTGGCGGTGCATTTGGATTTGGTGGCGGAGGCGGAGGAAATGGCGGTGGCCGTCGTGTAAACCGTGGCTCCAACTTACGCGTGAAGGTTAAATTAAACCTGAATGAAATTGCCCATGGCGTAGAGAAAAAAATAAAGGTAAACAAGCAAGTAGCTTGCGGAACCTGTAAAGGAAGCGGGGCTAAAAACAATAATTACGATACCTGTAAAATTTGTAATGGATCAGGAGTACAAACTCGTGTTCAGCAAACCATTTTAGGTGCTATGAGAACACAAACTACTTGTAGCTCTTGCCATGGTGAAGGAAAAATTATTAAAGAGAAATGTGGAACCTGTCATGGCGATGGTGTTGTAAGAGGTGAGGAAGTTATCTCCGTAAATATTCCGGCCGGTGTTGCTGAAGGAATGCAACTTTCTATGAACGGAAAAGGGAATGCGGCGCCACGAGGCGGCATTAACGGTGATTTATTAATATTAGTAGAAGAGGAAGAGCATCCGGAGTTGAAACGCGATGGAAATAACCTTATCTACCATTCATTTATTAGTTTCCCTGAAGCAGCTCTCGGAACTCAGGTTGAAATCCCAACAATTGATGGTAAAGTAAAAATTAAGATTGATCCGGGTACACCAAGCGGAAAAATACTTCGTTTAAAGGGCAAAGGTATTCCTGATATAAACTCTTACGGTAAAGGCGATTTATTGGTGGATGTGAACATTCATGTACCAACCAATTTAAGTGCCGAAGAAAAGAAAATGATGGAGCAATTACAGGATTCTAAAAACTTCAAGCCTAATCCTAATAAAAAGGAGAAGAGCTTCTTTGATCGCATGAAAGAGTATTTTGAATAAATGTCTTAAAGAGAAATAAATCCCAATAAAAAAGCCCCTGAATTTTCAGGGGCTTTTTGTTTTATGATAATGCTTTTATTAGCGGATATCGTGAGAGTAAGTAATACCTTCGATGGTTACTTTGGTATTGTAATCTACGATAGTTCCAGACTCACCAAAGTCGATAACTCTGTCTGGCTTACCAGTCGGTTTAAAGTTTAATACGCCGGTTAAGAATGGGTGACGTTGAACTGTAATTACTTCGCTACCTACAACTACGAATAATTCAGGAGAACTAACAAAATTGCGTGTTAACGGACTTGAAGTAGCAAGTGTATAAGCAGTTCCGTTAGCTAAAGTTCCAGTACCTTCAACAGTATAAGAAGTGTATTGTAAGTTTAACTTTAAGAAGTTATTGTTTACACCACTATATCCAAATACGGTATAAGTTGTAGCAGATGGACCCGGAGGCATTGGAATTGAAGTGTTATTGGTGTTTTCTAATGTTTTATTGATAGTACCGTTAAATGTAGTGGTTGAAGTGCTTGTTCCATTTGCCCACATAACGCTTACATCTGCAGTTTGTTTCCAGCTCATTTTGGTAGCACTTGGGAAATAAGGAGCAGTACCAGGGAAACCAATAGGAGTGGTGTTTGAAATACGCATGTTATTAATGTTGATAGTGTAGTTATCAACTGAATAACCAACAGAAGTTACATCAACAATAAAGCCCGGAATACGGTAAAACGCATTTGGTACAGAAGCAGGAGTTGCAGTATAATCAAATACTAAAACACCATTACGAACACGACCATCGCGACCTACAGTATTATTAAAAGTTAAAGTGTAAGAAGTTGAACCAACGTTAACCAATGCATTACTACTATTAATAGTGTTTGTTCCTTGCATAATGGTAACCGGAGTAGCATCGTGATCGTTCAATAAAAACGCATTCGATTCACATACTTGTCCGCATAACTCCTGAATATCGTTAACAATCATTTGAGTGTTTACGGCCTCAGTAGTAGTGGTCATATCTTTATCCGGTTCCGGCTGAGGATTCGTTTTGTCTTTGGTACAATTAGTTAAAACTAACGAACCAGCCATTAATAACATTAAACCAATAGTAGATTTTTTATTTTTCATGGTTGTGTTTTTATAAAATTTTAGTGCAATTTAGTAAAAAATATTTAACAAAGCCAAAAAAGCCCAAAAAATGATACTTTTTCCAAATGCTAAGATTAACCTGGGACTGAACGTGATAGAGAAAAGACCGGACGGTTTTCATAACATTGAGACGGTATTTTATCCTATTAATTGGTGTGATGCCCTCGAAGTTTTGGATGGAGGCTCTCAGCCATTTGATTTGGAAACAAGCGGTTTAACAGTAGCCGGTCCCATTGAAGAAAATATCATTTTTAAAGCCAGGAAGGCCTTGAGCGCTGAGGTTAAATTACCCCATTTAAAAGCCAATTTACATAAGGTTTTGCCAATGGGAGCCGGACTCGGCGGGGGCAGTTCCGATGCGGCTTTTTTTCTGAAAATTATCAACCAAAAGTTTAGTTTAGGATTAAGTCAAGAGCAGTTAATCAATATTGCCCGCAAATTAGGGGCCGACTGCGCTTTTTTTATAGAAAACACCCCCGTTTTTGCGGTGGGAAAGGGGGACGAGTTTAGTCCGGTGAACGTTAACTTAAAGGACTATCGTATTTTAGTGGTACATCCCGGAATTAACAGCAATACCAAGGAAGCTTATGATGGCGTGATTCCCAACAAACCATTACGTTCGGTTAAGGAAATTGTAGAAAATGAACCTATTTCCAATTGGAAAAATTGCTTGGTTAACGATTTTGAAAAAAGCATTTTTAAAAAGTATCCCGAAGTGGAGAAATTAAAAAACCAATTCTATGAAGCCGGTGCCATTTATGCATCAATGAGTGGAAGCGGCAGCGCAGTATTTGGGATTTTTAAAGATAAACAAACCATCACATTTCCGGATACGTATAAATCAATGTGGACTTAGTTTCCACATTTCAAAACCGACCACTTATAAAGTCAAATCGGGCATCCATACTCTAAATTTTTTTAGGCAAGAGTTCAGGATTACATTTAAACGCACCTAATGATTTCTTTAGATATACCCACAGGCGGGTATTTATAAAAGAAAGTACAATTCATAATTTGGCTAAAACAGATTTCATGTACTATGAACTTACTCATTGATACCGAACAACGCACCTTAACGGTTCAGCATGATTCCGATATTCATTCGTTTAAATTATTTAATCAGGATGGATTTCTTGTAGAAAGCAACTTTGAAAATAACGCCTATAATTTTTCACATTTACCGAAAGGAACTTATACGGTTTGCGTAACTGATAAGGAAAGCCGCTTTTTTTCTGAAAAGTTTGTGGTGTGATTTTTAAGCAGGAATCTCCTCTGAAATTTTGCAAATAACATTTCCTTCTTCATCGAAGTCGTTCAGCGTAACTTTTACGGCGGTGTTTACTAAGTCGGCATTGTAAGCATGCTTCACTTTTACATAGTTTTCCGTAAAACCAAACATAAAATCACCTTTTGCTTCATTCTCGAAAATAACCGTTGAGGTTTTACCAATGTTTTGCTCATAAAAAGCGCGCAATTTTTTCGCCGATAAAATTCGTAACATCTTATTGCGTCTTTTTCTTTCAGAAACAGGAACCGGATTTGGCATTTCAATGGCCTCGGTATTATCGCGTTCGCTATATGTAAACACATGCAAGTACGAAACGTCTAATCCATTAATAAAATTATACGTGTCTAAAAATTGTTCTTCCGTTTCTCCCGGAAAACCTACAATTACATCCACACCAATACAGCAATGCGGCATTAAACTTTTTATTTTCGCCACTCTGTCAGAATACAGCTCTCTTAAATAACGGCGCTTCATGCGCTTTAATAATTCGTTGTTACCGCTTTGAAGCGGAATGTGAAAGTGCGGCATAAAACGTTTGGATTGCGCCACAAATTCAATGATTTCGTCTTTTAATAAATTGGGTTCAATAGAGGAGATGCGGAATCGCTCAATACCTTCCACTTCATCCAATGCCTTGATTAAATCTAAAAACGTATAGTTCTTTTTCTTCTTTACATCCCCATCAATATCTCTTCCATAACCAAAATCACCAATGTTAACCCCTGTTAACACCACTTCTTTCACACCGCTGGCTGCAATCTTTTTGGCATTCTCAACAACGTTCTCAATGGTGTCGCTTCTGCTTTTGCCTCGTGCGAGAGGTATGGTACAAAAGGTACAACTGTAATCACAGCCATCTTGCACTTTTAAAAACGAACGGGTTCTGTCGCCAACCGAATAAGCATCCACAAAGAAATCAGCGTCGTTAATTTCACAACTTTGAATTTGAGTTGATTCGTTTTTACTGCTGAGGTTAATGTAGTTTAAGAGTTTGAATTTTTCGGTAGCACCTAATACAACATCAACCCCTTCAATTTGCGCGATTTGTTCCGGCTTTAATTGCGCGTAACAACCTACAATAGCCACAAAAGCTTCCGGATTTTTTTGCAATGCCGATTTTACAATTTGCTTACATTCTTTATCGGCATTTTCGGTAACCGAACAGGTATTAATCACATACACATCAGCCGGACTCCCAAAATCTACTTTCTTAAATCCTTTCTCCAGCATTAAACGGGCAATGGTAGATGTTTCTGAAAAATTCAGCTTACAACCCAGTGTATGAAACCCAACGGTTTTGCCCTCAAAATTCATGGCGCAAAGATAATCAAATACTCTTGGTTTTATAAGCTTTTTTAGTCTGTTAAAAAGCACTAAATAATACCAATTTAATGATCATGAAGAATTGCTTTGGTTACATTTATACTATGAAATTAACCAATATCATCACTCAAGGCATCTTATTAGGCGTTTCGTTCATCACCATCTTCTTAGCCATTATCAATAATCCTTCTTATGAAGGAGGTATAAAATGGAAGGAGGTCTTAATTTGGACAGCCCTTGTGCAATTTTTTGTGGGATTGTATCAACTTATTAACGCCATCATTGTTACTATACGTAAACTGGCAAAAAAGCAAATGAACGATTACTTAAAAATATTCTGGTTAGCAGTATTGAGTTATTTTGTTATCGGTGGATTATTGGCTTTTTTATTTGAGGAGGTGGCGCATGGCAGTATCCCTAATACTAAAACCGAACGAATTTATGCGTATTGGTTTGTGAGTGCATGGGGCATTGCTATTTTTTATTTCGTGATTACGGTTAAGGATTGGCTCGAACATAAACAGCAAAAAACAAATGCGTAAAATAGTTTTAGCAGGAGGTACAGGATATTTAGGGAAAGTGTTGTCACAATATTTTCTTTCTTCCTTCGATGAAATTGTGGTGTTAAGCAGATATGCAAAGACTTCAGGAGGGAAAATCAAATTTATAAAATGGGATGGCGTTCAACAGGGCGAGTGGACAAAAGAACTCAATGGGGCCGAGGCAATAATTAATTTAAGCGGAAGAAGTATTAATTGTCGCTTTAACGAAACGAATAAAAAGGAAATCTTAGAATCCAGAGTGAAGTCTACCCAAGCTATTGGAGAAGCCATACAAAAACTAAATTTGCCGCCAAAGGTGTGGATTAATTTTTCGGCCGCGGCGGTTTATCAAAATGCGGTAGACGGACCACACGATGAGTTGAGCCAAACTGAAGGTTCGGGATTTATGTTTGAGGTGTGTAAGCAATGGGAGCAAGCTGTCAACTCGTTTCAACTTCCTCAAACGCGTCAGATTATTTTAAGAATTTCTATGGTATTAGGAAAGAGTGGAGGCGTGGTGCCAACACTTTTGCCATTGGTGAAATTAGGATTGGGTGGCGCGGCAGGTAGCGGCAAACAAATGGTAAGCTGGATTCATGAAAAAGATGTATGTCGTTTAGCAGGATGGTTGATAAACAATCCGGAAGCTAACGGTGTGTACCATGCGGCTTCACAAAATCCGGTAACAAATTCCGACATGATGAAAGCATTTAGAAAAGCTTGTAAAATGCCGATTGGTTTTCCTGCGCCAACACCGGCAGTTAAACTTGGCGCTTTGTTCATGGGAACAGAAGCGTCTTTAGTATTGGATTCTGTAAATATAATCCCCCGAAAATCACTCTCCGGGGGATTTGTATTTGAGTTTCCTGAAATAGAGGAAGCGCTTTCTAACCTTATTGGAACTTCAAACTAATACCGGCCAAAAAGTTGATAGGTGCAGCCGGCGCCAAATAATTAAAGGTGTTCAAGGTTTGATCCGTGTAATAACTGAATGTATAACCATTGGTTTCATATAGTGTATTAAATACATTATTCACGGTCAAGTTCAAGCCTAATTCGGTATGGTATTTAGTTTTGATGCTGTAATAAACGCGCGCATCTGCAACGTAATACGGGTTGATACTTCTGTTTACATTGGTCGTATTATCTAAGTACTGACGGCCTACATATTTATTAATTAGGGAAATCTCCAACCCTTTAATAGGTTTAGCAGTTAACACACCGCCTGCAATCACATTTGGAGAAAAAGAAATATCTGTCTCCACATAATTGATTTTGTATTGCGTATAAACACTCCAGTCGGCACTCGCGCTATCCAGATATTCTGTAAATGTTTTTATTCTGTTACGTGATAAAGTCAAATTCCCGCTCAACGTAAAATATTTACTAAGGTTAACACCGGCTTGAATTTCTATTCCTCTTCTGTAACTTCTGTCAACGTTAACGCGATTATAAGCCCCCACATCATTTACTTCACCGTTCAATACTAATTGATTGGTGTAATCCATGTTGTAGAAATTAATTTCACCAAACACATCTTTGGACGCGTAAGTAGCGCCAATTTCCAAATCATTGAGTGATTCATATTTCGGACGGCTTTTTCCGCTGCTGTTAACGAAATCATCGCGGTTCGGTTCTTTGTTTGTCATGGCATAGGAAGCATACACGCGTATTTTATCATTCACGTTATAGTTCAAGCCGATTTTCGGATTAAAAAAATCATACGTCACACTTTGTTGCACTTGTGCCAACGTAGTATCAAATCCTAAAAAGGAATAAAACACATTGCGGTATTGCACATCTAAAAACACAGTCAAACCTTTTGTGAGTGTAACTGTTGATTTAAAATAAATGTTATTGTCATTTTTAAAGGCCTGATTCTGATAATAGCGTTTGCCCATATCACTTGTGCTTGCATAACGTGCCCAGATGACTTCACCCATGTGTCGGCCATAATAACCGTTGTTGCCTCCGCCGATATTAAATTTCAGTTTGGAATTTGGGTTGTAATTTAAACTGTAAACAACGCCGGCAAAATCATTGTCGAGCCAGCGTCTTCTGATTAAGTCGGTTGATGTAATAGTATTTGTTCCAATCACAATATTTTCCATACCGTAATTGGCAAAATCATCGTTGCCGCGGTATTGTTCATAATAACCTTTTCCTTCGGTATAATGTCCGGCAATGGTAAAATTTAATTTATTATTAATGGTTTGAATCCAGTGAATCTGATAATTATCCTGAACATAATTATCGGTTTCATTATCATAATATTTTACGTTACCATTTCCATCTACATATTCTCCTGCCGGATTATAGGTTCTGTTTCCGTTTTTAATGGAATCTTCCGGTACATAATACCAAGCTTGATAGGTTTTTTCCTTTCCGGAAAACATAATGGCTTTCACAATTGTTTTTTGTCCGTAATAACCGCCCGCCAAATAATATGACGATAAATTAGATTTGGCTCTATCTATGTAGCCATCACTTTTAATATTACTTAAGCGGGCATCTACTGCAAAGTGTCCGCCAATCAATCCGCTCCCTACATTCAAGGTGTTGCGCATGGTTCTATAGGATCCTGCCGAGTGAATGAGCTCGGCGTATGGTTTTTCATTCAGTGTGTTAGTTTGCATATTAATGCTGGCACCAAATGCACCGGCACCATTACTGGAAGCACCAACGCCGCGTTGTATTTGCACCGAATTAACAGACGAAAGCAAATCAGGCATGTTAACATAAAACACACCCTGACTTTCAGCATCGTTAACCGGAATGCCGTTAATGGTTACATTAATACGTGTTCCATCGGTGCCTCTTATTCTTAATCCGGTATAACCAACTCCGTTACCGGCATCACTGTTGCTGACAACGCTAGGTGCCTGACTTAATACCATCGGGATATCCTGCCCTAAATTTAGTTTTGCAATTTCTTCTTTACCTATTTCCGTATAAGCCATGGCGCTTTGTTTGGTGGCGCGCGTTGAACTTACGGGAATTTCATCCAGCCGTATGTCGTCGACCGTTAGTGTAATATCCAGTTTAAGATTTTCGCTCAATTGAACCGTATCATAACGCATTTTATAACCAATGCAATTCGTTATCAGAACATACGTTCCTGGTTTCAGGTTGGTAATTTTATATTCGCCAAAAGCATTTGCCTGCGACGAAATAAAGGTGTTTTTAACGCCAATGACCGAATAGGGTATGGCATTTTTATCCGGACCGGTCACAGTACCGTTGATGGAAAATTGCGCTTTTGCCAAAGGCATATACAATACACCGAAGGCAAGGCTGCACAAACGAGCCACTTTTTTTAGTTTCATTTTGTTTCTTTTTATGTTAAACCATCAAATGCAAAGGGGTTGCATTTGCTTTTTAACTGTTCCCTACGCAGGCATTATCCTGTTCAGGTGCATAACAACAGTGTTTGGGCACTCATTGTTATTGGGTATAATCTCAGCCTATAGTAAACTATAAGCACCCCTTAAGACCGAGGCAAATATACGAAAATTAAGTCAGCGCAAAATGCTTTTTAATAATGCTAATAGCATTCTTCAAACGTTGTTCGTGCAAACCATTCACTATTTCGAAACTTGCCTTAAGTTCCTTTAGTAGTTCAATATTTTTATTGAGTAATTCGCCGCGGTTAAGCGGATTTTTTCTTTGTCCGTCGGCCACCCAAAGCACATCATTATCAGTGACCAAGTAAAAGTCGTAATGATGTTTAAAAATTCTCTCATTTATAAAAGGGGCGGTTTTTCCGAACACCTCTTCACTCCAAATCTTACCCGTAATTAAGGTCGTATCACAAAATAAAAATCCTTTAGCATGGGCAGATTTTAATTCTTCATTCTCCAATTGTTTGCTGTAAATTTTATCAAATACCTCAATCGAATAATCATCGATGTTGTGTGTATTAAAATATTCGCGGGCATATTCCTCTACATATTCGGTATGGAAATACTGAGCCAATTCTTTTACAAGAGTGGACTTGCCGGTACTTTCTGCGCCTATGACGGCAATTTTTATGATACTGTTTTTTTCCAATTTAAGTAACCGAATAAAGCAATGATAGTGAAGAATAAGTATAACAGTGCATACAAATAAAGATCTTTTGAAAAATAGAGGCCAATGTAAGCGAAATCAATCAGCACCCAAAACGCCCAGTTCTGAACCCATTTCTTCGTCATCATATAAGTGGCCGTTAAACTGCAAGCCGTGAGCAAAGCATCCATAAAAACTTTATCACCTTTAAATACAACGAGCAAATAATAATAAATAAAAAATTGAGCAACCGTGAATGCGCTGAGTGGTAAAATAAGTTTTAATGGGAGCGATGTAATTTTAAAATCATCCTTCTTTTTTTTATTCCAATATACCCAGCCGTAAACACCGCTGATAAAATAAAACACTTGTAAGGCCATGTCGCCATACAAACGCGATTCATAAAATTCAATACCGGAAGTAAGCACCGAAATTAAGGCCATTGGCCAGCACCAAATACTTTGTTTGATAGTGAGGATAACGCCCGCTACACCGCTAATTAAAGCTATGATACCAAGTAATGTCATAATTTAAAAGGGGAGCGCGAAAACAGAATTACTTTTCCCTTCGTCGGCATTACCCGCATCAGGTAGTAAGGGTGTTTTCTCAGCTTACTATTGATTATTTCTTGTTTAATGTTTCTTGTTAGTTATTAATTAGAAACCAGAAACCTCAAATAACCTAATAGTCAGCACCCCTAAAGTGCCCTAAAGGTAAGTTTTTAATGTGAGATTACAGATATAAAAAAACCGTATCTTTGCTTTTTACATTTTTATGGAATTAAGTGCTCTTACAGCCATTTCGCCGGTTGACGGCAGATACAGAAAAGCAACAGAAGATTTAGCGGCCTACTTTTCGGAGTATGGCTTAATAAAATACCGCGTATTAATTGAAATTGAATATTTCATCGCGTTAACTGAGAACAAGCTTCCTCAGCTGAATTTGTTAAGTGCGGCGCAAAAAGAAAGCTTACGTAAAGTGGTGAGCGAATTTTCTTTGGAGGATGCGCAAAAAATTAAAGACACGGAAAAAACAACCAATCACGACGTGAAGGCGGTGGAGTATTTCGTAAAAGAAAAATTAACCGCAGCCGGACTTGAAAAATATTTGGAGTTTGTTCATTTCGGATTAACTTCTCAGGATATTAATAACACCGCCATTCCTTTATCCTTAAAGGATGCTACACACAATGTTTTATTCAAGCAAACCGATGCTTTAATATCAAAACTCAAGGATTTAGCGAAAACCTGGGAAGCAGTTCCGATGTTGGCACGTACTCACGGACAACCGGCCTCTCCTACAAAATTAGGAAAGGAGATTTATGTGTTTGTAGAAAGACTCGAAAAACAAATCAATCAATTAAAAGCCGTTCCTTATTCAGCAAAGTTTGGCGGCGCAACCGGTAATTTCAATGCGCATCAAGTAGCTTATCCAAAATATAATTGGGTTGAATTCGGGAATAATTTCGTGAATGGGACATTAGGTCTATCACGCTCGCAATTCACCACACAAATTGAACATTACGATAATTTAGCGGCTTATTGTGATGCCTGCAAGCGCATCAATACAATCTTAATCGATTTGTGTCGCGATATATGGTCGTACATCAGTGTGGAATATTTCAAACAAAAATTAAAAGCGGGTGAAGTAGGATCATCAGCAATGCCACATAAAGTAAATCCGATTGATTTTGAAAACGCGGAAGGAAACTTAGGTGTAGCGAACGCCTTGTTGGAGCACCTTGCCGCTAAACTTCCTGTATCACGTTTACAACGCGATTTAACGGATAGCACTGTTTTAAGAAACATTGGTGTGCCGATGTCGCATATGTTGATTTCATTCAGAAGTATTTTAAAAGGATTGGATAAATTGATTTTAAACGAAAAGGCTTTTGAATTAGACTTGGAAGATAACTGGGCTGTTGTTGCTGAAGCGGTACAAACGATTTTACGTCGCGAAGGTTATCCTAAGCCATACGAAGCATTAAAAGATTTAACACGTACCAATACACATGTAACGAAAGATTCTATGCACGCGTTTATTGATACATTAAATGTAAGTGCCACGATAAAAGAAGAATTAAAAAAGATTACACCTCATAATTACACCGGTATTAATCCTAAATATTAACATGACAGAAAGAGTTTGGATATACGTTATCAGCAAAGAACTTAGCAACGAACAATTACAAATGCTGAGTGAGAATTGCAAGAACTTCGTAGCGGGTTGGACCGCGCACGAAATTAAGTTGGCAGCTTCATTTGAAATATTTAAAAAGCGTTTGTTGATTTTTAAAGTGGATGAAACCGCTTATAACGCCAGCGGATGCAGCATTGATAAATTGCAACGTTTTGTTAAAGAGCAAGAAATTCATTTCAATATTGAGTTGTTAAACCGTTTATTGGTTGTATACGATAAAAACGAAGAACCTATTGTAATTCATTCCTCTAAAATTACAGAGCTGTTACAATCCGGCGAAATTACAGGCGATACGCTTATTTACGACAATACCATCAGCTCTTCCGTACAATGGGCAGAGTGGAAGAAGCCTCTTAAAAACACCTGGCTGGCAAAATACGTCGTGAATGTATAAGTATGTTTTTATATTAACGGCTATTATTTTGATTGCATGCAGGAAGGATAAGGGAATTAATCCTGATTTAGCTTACAAGGATTATTCTTTATTGGATAGTTGTAAAAATGAGGCAGCCTTTAATTATTATAAAAACGATCCAAACATTATTTATCCCGGCAATAACGGAGCACACGGCAGTTTTAAATTAAAATTTAATAAAACCGCATTTGCCGCATTAACAGATAACGGTAAACTTCCATTAAACACAAAATTCCCTGAGCGATCCATGGTAGTAAAGGAAGTGATGTCGGGAACCAGTTTGAATTTTTATGCATTTATGTATAAGTATAAAGGTGCCTGGATTTGGGGAGAAGCCAAACCAAACGGAGAGGTGATTTATAGTGTAGAAAAAGACCCTGCATTATGTATTAATTGTCATCAACAGACCGGAAATCGTGATCTTGTGGATACTTTTATTTTTTATTGAAATATTTTTGGATTTCAG
>JAEUTQ010000024.1 GCA_016787445.1 Bacteroidia bacterium | reverse complement strand
TGCTCATCACATCCCAATTCTACGAATTATATAATACAACTATTTAATCACTCCCAATTCTTTACCAACTTTTGCAAAAGCGGCAATAGCTTTATCTAAATGTTCCTTTTCGTGCGCAGCAGATAACTGAACTCGAATACGGGCTTGTCCTTTCGGAACAACCGGAAAGAAGAATCCAATTACATAAATGCCTTCTTGTAATAATTTATCGGCAAATACTTGTGATAGTTTAGCATCATAAAGCATTACAGGAACAATAGCACTGTCGCCTTCTTTTATTTCTAAACCGGCAGCCTTAATGCCTTTCTTAAAATAATTGATATTCCATTCTAATTTATCACGCAACTCGGTCGTCTGACTTAATAAATCAAATACCGCAATGCTTGCGCCAACAATGTGTGGTGCTAATGAATTAGAGAAGAGGTAAGGTCTCGACCGTTGTCTCAATATTTCAATGATTTCTTTTTTACCTGTAGTAAATCCGCCCATCGCTCCGCCTAAAGCTTTTCCTAAAGTACCGGTAATGATATCAACACGTTTCATTACATTTTTTAATTCAACCGTACCTCGTCCGGTTTTACCAATGAAGCCTGTAGCATGACTTTCGTCCACCATTACTAAAGCATTATATTTATCAGCCAAATCACAAATTTTATCTAGCGGAGCAACGTAACCATCCATGCTAAATACACCATCAGTAACAATGATGCGATAACGTTGCGCTTGAGCTTTCTTTAATTGTTCTTCCAAATCCGCCATGTCACTGTTTTTGTAACGATAACGCTGCGCTTTACACAAACGTACACCGTCAATAATAGAAGCGTGATTTAACTCATCGGATATAATCGCATCTTCTTCTCCAAATAAAGGCTCGAATACACCACCATTTGCGTCAAATGCCGCAGCGTATAAAATAGTGTCTTCTTGTCCTAAGAAGGTGGCGATTTTTTGTTCTAAGGTTTTATGAATGTCTTGTGTACCGCAAATAAAGCGTACGCTACTCATGCCGTAACCATGACTGTCTAAGGTTTTTTTAGCTCCTTCAATTACTTTTGGGTGCGACGATAAACCTAGATAGTTATTGGCACAAAAAATAATTACGTCTTTACCGTTTACTTTTACTGACGCACCTTGAGGGGTGGTAATAACACGTTCGCGTTTAAATAAACCGTTTGCTTCAATATCATTAAGCTGGTTTTGTAAGTGATCTTTAAATGTTCCGTACATAGCTAAAAATTTGTTTAAATGTAATAATTACCTTGGAAAAATCACGGTTTTATAAGTCAAATTAGTCTCTATATTTGCCCTTAATTATGAGCAAATATTTAATAGCAGGTATACAGCAAGTTGGGATTGGAGTTCCTAACGTACATGAGGCATTTAAGTGGTACCGTCAGCATTTCGGTATGGATATTCCTATTTTTGAAGAGGCTGCAGAAGCCAATTTGATGCTGCCTTATACGGGTGGAAAACCGCAAAGCAGACATGCTATTTTGGCAATTAACCTTAAAGGCGGTGGCGGATTCGAAATTTGGCAATATACCAGTCGTACGCCTCAGCCGGCTACTTTTCAGGCACATTTAGGTGATTTAGGCTTATTTGTGGCGAAGATTAAAAGTGAAAATGTGAAGGAGTCTTATGCGTTTCTAAAAGCAAAAGGCGCTACTTTATTAAGTGATATCGTGAAATCCCCAAATGGTGAAGAGCATTTTTTTATTAAGGATTTATACGGTAATATTTTTGAAGTTGTGGAAGGAAAAGACTGGTTTGGGAAAGGGTTAAAAACAACTGGCGGACCGGTAGGAATGATTATTGGTGTAAGTAATATCGAGAAGTCTAAAAATTTTTATGCTTCAGTATTGGGTTATGATAAAGTGGTGTATGATAAGGAGGGAGAATTTGAAGATTTAAAATCACTTCCGGGTGGAAATGCAAAATGCCGTCGTATTTTATTAACGCATTCACAAAAACGTACAGCCAGTTTTGCCGAAATGTTTGGCAGCAGTTATATAGAACTGGTGCAAGTGTATAATTACAGTCCCCGTAAAATATTCGAAAATCGTTTTTGGGGAGATTTAGGCTTTATTCATTTATGCTTTGATATTCGGAATATGCAAGCTTTAAAACAGGCCTGCGAAAAGGCCGGACATCCATTTACAGTAGATGGGGGTGCAGGTTTTGAAATGGGTGAAGCTGCCGGTCATTTTACATATATAGAGGATCCGGATGGGACATTAATCGAATTTGTTGAGACCAAAAAAATACCCATTATGAAAAAGTGGGGCTGGTACCTCGATTTAAGGAAACGTGCTCCGGAAAAGCCGGTTCCCGCCTGGATGATGAAAACTTTGAAATGGAATAGAGTAAAGGATTAAACCTTTTGCTTCTACTCTCAGGAGAAGGTGTCACGGCTATGCCGGGACGGATGAGCACTAAAACTAAAGCCCCTTTAAGATTTCTCTTAAGGGGGCTTCGTGATTTTAGAACAACATGAACAAACTTCTGATACAAAGGTGAACTATTTTGGGCTTCCTTGTTTCACCCATATTGGGTTATTTTAAAACCCCTCTAAATCGCTAACTTGCATACAAATTAAACCCGTATGATGACCAATAAATTAACCATTGGAATTTTAACCGTTCTTGCACTGGCTTGTTCAAATACGAAGAAGAGTCAGTCAACAGCAAAGACAAACAATACTACAAGCATTGCAGATGAACCTGCTATAAATCTTGATACTATAAAAGTAGTAGCGGATGAGGCACCAAAGAAAAAGGTATACCGCGCAACCAATAGTTTAACGAATGATATTTTACACACTAAACTGGAAGTAAGTTTCGATTGGCAGAAATCTCAGTTAATTGGAAAAGCTGTATTAGATATTAAGCCTTATTTCTATCCAACAAATATGTTGTATTTGGATGCACGAGGTATGGAGATAAAAAGTTTAAAGGTTTTACAATTGAACACCATGCCAATTGTTGCGCCTAAAGGCAAAAAGGCCACTCAACCAAGTGAAAACTGGATGTTATCGAGTAGCGATTACAAATACGAGCGCGATTCGTTAAAAATTAGTTTAGGTCGTGAGTTTCGTCCCGATGAAAAATACAAAGTGGAAATCGAATACATTTCTAAACCTAACGAATTAAAGAAGGGCGGCTCTCAAGCAATCAATGACGATAAGGGATTGTATTTTATTAATCCTAAAGGCGAAGATCCAAATAAGATGCCGCAAATATGGACGCAAGGTGAAACACAAAGTAACTCGGCCTGGTTCCCAACCATTGATAGTCCGAATGAAAAGATGACTAATGAAATCTTCATGACAGTAGATAATAAATATACTACACTATCTAACGGTTTGCTCGTTGCCTCAACTAAAAATGCAGATGGAACGCGTACTGATCACTGGAAAATGGATTTACCGCACGCGCCTTATTTAGTTATGATGGGTGTGGGAGAGTTTGTAAAAGTAACAGATGAGCCATGGCGTGGTAAAGAAGTAAGTTATTATGTGGAGAAAGAATATGAAGCACATGCCAAAGGAATTTTTGGTAATACAAAGGAGATGATGGAGTTTTATTCTACAAAGCTTGGGGTTGATTATCCTTGGCAAAAGTATGCGCAAATTGTAGCGCGTGATTACGTGAGTGGCGCTATGGAAAATACGAGCGCTACTTTGCATGGCGATTTCATGGTGTACCAAACTACACGTGAAATGATTGACGGAAAAAAAGGAGAAGATGTAATTGCACACGAATTATTTCATCAATGGTTCGGAGATTTGGCGACGAGTGAAAGCTGGAGTAACCTTCCTTTAAATGAATCATTCGCTACCTACGGTGAGTATTTATGGAATGAATATAAATACGGTAGAGACGCTGCTGATGAACATCATGCAAGTTCACGTTATGGTTACTTAATGCAAGGACAGCAAAAACAAGTTCACTTGATTCGTTATGATTATGAAAATCGTGAAGATATGTTTGATGCGTTTAGCTATAACAAGGGCGGACAAATCCTTCATATGTTGCGTAAAATTGTTGGCGATGATGCTTTCTTCGCTTCTTTAAAATTGTATTTAGAAAATCGTCGTTTTAAACCGGCTGAAATTCATCATTTACGTTTAGCATTTGAAGAGGTTACGGGTGAGGATATGAATTGGTTTTTTAACCAATGGTTCATGGCAAGCGGTCATCCTATCTTAAACATTAGCAAAGAGTATGATGACGCAAACAAAGCTGTAATATTGAAAGTAGAGCAAAAACAAGATTTTAAAGAAACACCATTGTATCGTTTGCCTTTATATGTTGATTTATATATTAATGGTAAAGCGGAAAGAAGAAAAATCGTGATTGATGAAGCAAAACAAACTTTTACCTTTAATGTAAGCGCTAAGCCTGAATTGGTAAACTTTGATGCAGAACGTCAGTTGCTTGCCAAAGTAACTTACGAAAAGTCGAAAGACGAATATGTTTATCAATTTAAAAATGCGCCATTATGGGGCGACAGAGATGAGGCTTTAAATTATTTCAGAAATAATTTGAGTGATAAACAGGTTTATGATGTAGTAAAAGGCGCAGTTCAAACTGAAAAATGGAAAAACTTCCGTATGGATGCCATAAAAATGTTAGAGCGAGTGGCCAAGGAAAATGAAAATGAATTAAAACCATTGATGGTTTCTGTTTCTGAGAAAGATGCCGAAACAAAAGTGCGTGCAGAAGCCATTCAGTTTTTAGCATCTAATTATACCGGTAAGGATTTGGAAGCATTGTATGAAAAGGCTATGAATGAGCAATCGTACTCAATTCTCTCGGCAGCCTTACAGGGTTTGGCTAAGGCAAATCCAACGTTAGCTATGCAAAAAGCAAAATCGTTAGAAAATGAAAAGGGCAAGAAGTTAATTTTTACCATTGCTGATTTATATGCAGGTAATGGAACAGATGAGAATCATTCATTCTTTGTCAATGCACAATCACAATTCAGCGGATTTGAATTATTAGGCTATACAAGCGTATACGGAAAATTCTTGAAGCGTTGCAACAAGCCGGAAACTGTTTTAGCAGGAGCGGCAGAGTTAAAGAAAATGGCAAAATCAGGTAATCAATATGTTCGCTATGGTGCTTTAAAAGTAATTAAGAGTAGTTTGGTAGATAATTGGCAAAGCAAAGAAGATAAGATAAGTAGCGCAATTGAGAAGGATAAAAAAGACGGAAAGGATGTTAGTTCACTCGAGGCAGAAAAGAAATCGGTAGCCGAATTAAAAAATAAATTAATTGAAGTTTACAATTCAGTGAAGTAGAAAATTAGTTTCTTAATTTAAAATCCCATTGAGTAATCAATGGGATTTTATTTTTTTACCATTTTTGATCGGTAATCAAGTACGGGTTTGTCAACGAAAAAATAAAGAAGTAAGGCAAAAGCCACCACAATGGCGTTTTGACTCACGAATTTAAGTGCGGGATGAATTTCGCCGAAAACAGGAAATGTACTGTTTAAAAAACGATACATTTCAACATGTATAAGGTATATAGGATACGAAAGTAAACTTATCCATGTAATAACCCATCTAAATGGTTGTTTACCTTCTTTTGGTGCAAAAATCGGAGCAAGATAGAAGAATGGAATTATTACAGCAACCAAAAGGCTTACAATCGAAAACCAAAAGCTTCTAACCCAAACAGCTTGTATGTTAACGTCGGAAGTGCCACCTCCGTCTATGCTAAAAAGTATAAACGCGATTATTAAAGCAGAAAATCCTAAAATAAAATATTTAACATGCGACATTTTTTTGAAGATTTCAGGATGAAACATGCGTATGCCTGCTAATCCAACTCCAATTAAATTGGAATCCATTCTGAAAACAAAGTTACCTACCATGGCGCCATAAGGATAATTGGTTTTTAGAACCCAGAAATAGCGTAACAAGTTGTCGGCAATGATAAACGAAGCTAAAAGAATATAAAAGTTTTTTGGCTTTATACCTTTTCTGAAAAAAATGAGAAAGAACAACGGCATTAATAAGTAAAACCATTCTTCAACCACCAATGTCCAGCTAACATTTAAATAATCAATCCCGTAAAAATTACTTTGTAAAAAGGTAAAATAGTACAATATGTTCCATCCAATGCTAGGGTCGATTAAAATAAACTTTAGTAAAAGAACAACATAATAGAGAGGTAGTGTTCTAAACCATCTTTTTTTCCAAAAATGAGTTACACTACTAATATCGGCTTGGTCTTTGAAATCACGAAGCAAAATCCCGCCAATTAAAAAGCCACTGACAACAAAAAAAGATTCTACCGCTACAATTCCATAACGTGTACCGAAAAGTGACCCATAGCCACTGTGTGTAATTATAACACACAACATGGCGAGTGAGCGCATTAAGTCTAAACCGTAAATACGATTTTTAGTAATCATGAAATGCTAAGATATAAAAAAGCCCTGTCTTTTCAGTTTGGAAAAAGACAGGGCTTTAAACAAGTTAGAGTTAGTTACTTTTTTGGAGGCGTAAAATAATTTTTAGCTTTTACGTTATTCGGATCAATAGTTTTAAGTTCGTTAAAATATTTATCTGATTCAGGATTTGGTTTATTCGCATTTTGAGTTAAATGATAATAACCTAAATACTCCAATGCTTCAATAACATTTGATTTATAGCTTCCTGTTTTTTCATTTGGCTTAGTTAATTCTAAAGCCTTTTCAAATAATGGTTTTGCTAGCCATTGTGCGTTATTTGGATCTAAGTAAGTCTCAACACGACCTTTCCAGAAGTAACCTGCAGGGAAAGTTGCATTGCTGCGAATTAAAGCGGAAAAACAAGTATCAGCTTTCACAAAGTATGGTGTTGCTTCGGCTTCTTTCGCTGTTTTTGCTTTTGCATCTTTAATGTTTGCAGCTTCACGTAATTTTGCTCCACCCGCAAAGTAACACGTTCTTCCAAATTCAAAATTATCTTGTCCGTTAATTGCTTTCGTACAACCTGCACGTTTTTCCCACGCCGCAATAGATTTATTATAGTTTTTTGCTTTCGACCAAATACGTCCAACCTCAGCCCATAATTCGCAGTTGCCCGTTGCATCCATCGCAATCGCTTTTTCCATTTCCACTACACCTAAAGAGTCTTTGCCGTTCTTAGAAAGTAACATCCCTTTGTATTTATAATCGGTAGGTAAATATTTGAAGTTTGATTCTTTCGATGATAAGTCGAAAAACTTAGTCATAGCGTCTAATCCTTTTACATAAGCCATGGTGTCGGTTTTATTCCCCATTTCGTAATAAGCATAACCCATTAAGCGAGGAATGTACAAATTACTGTAACCGGCCCTCATTAAGCTTTCTCCTTCTGCAATGGCTTCTGCGTATTGTTTGTTGTTATACAGTGCAGTGAAGTAACGGTAGCGTGCGTCATTGCTGTTGTTTAATTCTAAATATTTTTTCCAGTATTCAATCGCGTCTTTATTACGTCCTGCCATCATGTACACTTCCGCTAATTCGCGGTAAGCAGGCGCGAAAGTTGCATCAATACCTAATGCTTTTTTGTAATAATCAATAGCCAATTGGTAGTTACGCCCGCGTTGGTATAATTTACCTTCACGTAAAATACCTTTGGTAGATTTCGGGTTTAACTCAGAAGCTTTCTGATAATTTTTAATTGGCGCACTTCCATCAGTTGGATTTTTTTCCAATAAAGCATCACCCATCAAAATATAGTTCTCAGGATTCTTTGCATCCAGTTTAATGGCTTCATTTAATAATTTAATGGCTTCATCTAAGTTTTTATTTTCCGCATTGATGTAGGCTTCCGCAGTTTTACGCATCACTTCGGTGTTTTTATTTGCACCTAAAGTGGCGGCTTTGTAAAACATGGCTTTAGCGTCGGCTTCTTTTCCTTTATACAATAATACTTTTCCTAAACCAACATAGTTTAACGGATATGTAGCGTTTAGTTCAGTTCCTTTTTGGTATTGGGCGTTAGCGCCTTCCAAATCATTATTGCCGAAAAAGTTTTCGCCGTAATAAAAATAATTCTCGCCTTTGCTAGGTTCTTTACTAACTATAGTAGCGAAATCAGATCCGGCTGCCGCGTAATTTTCGTTTTGGGTTTTGATGATTGCATCCTGTAAGGTTTGAGCGTAAGTAAAAACACTTAAACCAAGAGCAACTAAAGTTAATCGGGTCTTCATATTCATTGTTATATAGAGTTCAAATTTAATATAATTATCAGATACTCAAGTTTGGTGCCAAAGCCTAAATACCGGTCTTTTTTTGCATTTTTTAAGGATTATTTGAGGGTGAAAAACACAGGTAGCCCCAATTTTACCGAAACGGGCTTACCATCCTTTAAACCCGGCTTCCATAGAGGCATTTTTTCTATAGCCCTTACCGCCAAGGCATCGCATTCCGCGCAACCCACACAACTTCTCACAATAAAGACTTGCCCCACTTTACCCGCCTTATCCACTGTAAATTCTACTAAGCTTTTACATCCACCAGGACTTGCAGTTTTATCGGTTTTCAGACTGTCGGTTTTGAGATGTGAGGAAATAAACTTCATCATTTCCTGAGAGCCTCCGGGATATTCAGGCATTACATCAGGGTTTTTGATGGCTTCATCAGCTTGCGGGAAAGCTTTGAATGATAACGCAAACAAGAACAGGATTATTGTTTTTTTCATGATTATTCGGCGTTGAGTGGGGCCATGTTTATTTCAATAACGCGTTCTTGTTGACGTGCCGGTAATAAACCTTGTTTTAAAAAAGTCATTTGTCCTTTTGGTCCGGCCATAAACGTTTCTAAGCCTTGAGAAAGTGTAAAATCTTCGGATCTTCGGATAAAATAAATCGTGCGAGTGAAGGGATACTCTCCGGTTTTAAATGAACTTTGATTCGGCTCGAAATAAACAGTATTGTCTTTACCAACCGAAATGAAATGAATTTTATTCTGATATTTTTTATAAAGCTCATCGTCTTTATCACTTAACCATGCGAAATCTAAAAACCCAATGGCATTAGGTGTATTGGCGATTTTTTCAATTAATTCTAAACTACTCTTAACTGCAAAACAGTTTTTTCCAAAGGGTTTTTGCGCAAGCAAACTGTCCTTGAGATACAACGAAACAGATGATTGTTTGTTATCGGTAATAGCTATGAGTTTAATTTCAGTTCCGGCAGAATCTTTTACAATTAATTCATCACTTAATAATTTCTTTATCTGTTCAGTGCTTAAGGTTTTAATTTTTGTTTGCGAATTGACAATGAGTGCAACACCTGTTTTTGCCATGGCCGAAAAACGCGGATTCAATTGTTTTTGCCCAAATAATTTTTTTTCGTTTTCACTCAAAAGACGATTAATCATAATTGCTTTGCAGGAATCATCGTATAATGCTTTTATGCATTCGTTTTCAAATGCAACAATACTTTCGCATTTACTACCTGGATATTGTACACCAAATGTGTAAAGCTGATTTTTTACGTGTAGATTAAGCCCTTCCTCATGAAATACTTTTAACTGACCTGAAGTAGGAGAGTTGTCTTGATAATCATTTTTGTAATAATTATCACAAGCAGTAAAAGCAAGTGCAAATACAACGAATAAACTATTTAAAAAATTATTCTTCACGATTTTTTAATTGCTGATAAACACGCATACCCCTGAATACACCGTAAGCGCAAAAAACAACAATCATCATAAATCTTCGGCCACCGCTTACTCTATCAATCATGAAATCGGTAAAAATAAAAGCAAACGCTCCTGCTACCACCAGTAAAACCATGATGATACTAAACCAAAGAGAAATAGACTGATTCAAGTTTTTCATGTGTAAATATTTGTTTTAAAAAGGGTCACATGACACAACCATGTTTTTTTTAATTTAATGTTTATGTATAAGGAAACATGGTTATTTCATAAATGCTAAGTTAAATATTACACTGAATATGTTCCGTTAATAATTGTCAATATTGTAAAAACAAAAAAGCCCGAACAATTAGTCCGGGCTTTTTTAAATTAAGAATAAAACTATTTAATTGTAAAGTTGATTGGTAAGTTAAAGTAAACCGGTACTGCACGTCCGTTTTGTTTACCCGCTTTCCATTTTGGCATTGATTTTACAACGCGCATTGCTTCTTTATCACAATCAGGACAACCCGCAACACCTTTTAAAATTTGCACGTCACTAATGTTACCATCTCCGTTTACAACGAACTTCAAGAAACATTTACCACTGATACCGGCTTCGCGTGCCATGGCTGGATACTGAATATTCTTTTGGATATATTTCATCATCTCCATAGCTCCACCAGGGAACTCAGGCATTTCTTCTACTACGGTAAAGATTTCCGGAGCAGCAGCTTCACCCGGACCTGTTTCTTCAACAGGAACCACAGGTAAATCTTTTTCACCTTCTTGGTCTTTTGTACCAACGTTAGTTTCTTTAACGTCTTCTTGTAGTTTTTGAGGTTCTTCCTCCACCGCGTCGTCTTTAATTACCGGAGGCACGAATTTTACCATCTCAACCATTGGTGGTGGTGGCGGTGGTGGTGGTGGTGGTGGTTGTTCTTCCTGTGGTGGAGGTGGTGTTAAATCAACAACGATATTACTCATGTCGATTGGCTTCTCCACTTCTTCAGGTTTGTTATCGATAAATAATTTTAAACCAAACAAAGCAATACTGAAAGCAATCATGCCACCAATAATCATGGTAACGCGCTTATTGTAATGTTTGCGCAGTTCGTAGGCGCCGTAGTTTTGATTTCTGCCTTCAAAAACCAATTCGTTACGGGCATCCAGTGTAAGGTCATTCCAATTCTGTAGCATCTTAACCTCCTGTTTTTTCGTTAATCATATCCAACTCCGACTTCATGATATCAACTACAACATACTTACCAACGATATTGATGTTTAACTCATCAATTAAATCGATAACGTTTTTATACGTTGCTTTGTCATCTGTTTTAATAAGGAATGTTGGAGTTGTTTTATCAGCTTTGGCTTGTTTTACCAATCTTTTGTAAGTGGTGTCAGCCATTTGTTTTGCTTCTAATTTTTTATCCAATTCCTTTACTTGATCGTGAAGCCATTTGTTTTTTTCGCCGAGGTATTTGTGCAAGCCACCTTCACCTTGAGAAAAAGTTAATTCTTTCAGTTCGGTTTTAGGGCCTTTATCATCAGCCTCTGCGCGAAATTCACCTTCGTAATAAAAAATACGGTCGTCTTTAGTTAAGAGCATTGTAATACCGTTTTTAATCGGAGGTTGGTCTTGAATGTTTTCAGGCGGAGCAGGGAAAGTTAACTCCATCGATTTTGGTTTACTGAACGTTGATGTTAATACGAAGAACGTTAATAACAAGAACGCTAAGTCTACCATGGGAGTCATATCGATTTTCGTCGACTGCTTCTTGGCTCTTTTCTTGCCACCTTTGCCGTGGCCACCGCCGCCATCTTCTGCAATTTCTGCCATGTGTTAATGTTTTTATTTACTCTTTAAGGTTGTGGATTGGTAACCGTTCCGCCACCTTCTAAAGATGTAATTAAGTTAAACTGATAAATTTTTAAATCCGTAAAAGTTTTGATAGCATCTTTCACCAAAATGTATTTGGTTTTGCCATCACATTTAATTGCATAGCGTGGCTTCTCTGCTTTAAAATCTGAACCAGCTGCTTCAGCTTGTTCTTTTGCTGCATTGTAAGCCATTACTGCTTCTTTTCCTGCAAATGAAATCCAATCCTTTAATTGTGGATTTTTTAAAGTATCGTTAGGGATACCTTTTTGTGGTTGAAAGCTAGTACGTTCATTTTCGCTGGCATCAATGTATCTTGGTAAATCTTTCAAATCAACTCCAATACTTGGTAAACCACTGAATTTTTTAATTTGTTCTTCAGTAAATTTTACTCCGTATTTATCACTCATTTGGCGAAGTGCCGCCATTTTAGCTGTTGAATTACTAATTCCAAAAAACAAACGGCCTTTATCATCAATAGTAACCATAATGTGGTTATCTGGTAGTGTTACCTGACCAATTGAAGAAGGTGGATCAACCGTTACCGGTTCGGCCATACGAAAAGAAGCTGTCAACATAAAAAAGGTAACGAGCAGGAAAGCTAAGTCCACCATGGGTGTCATATCTAAGCTTGGAGCGCCGCCTTTTGATGGTTTTTTTGACATTTTCTTAGTGTTTTAATATTTAGATGAATACTTATTTAAAATTCCATAAACCCCTTAAAAAAATATTTTAAAGGGAATGTGAATTATTTTCCGGTTGATTGGAATTCACCGATGATGGTAAATCCTGCTTCGTCCATTGCGTAAGTAATCTGATCGATACGGTTACTAAATAAGTTATAGAAAATAATCGCACAAGCAGAAGTTAAGATCCCTACTAATGTGTTTACAAGCGCTTCAGAGATACCGGTTGCTAAGGCTGCAGTATCAGGAGCACCGGCGTTTGCTAAAGCCGCGAACGCACGAATCATACCAACTACAGTACCGATAAGACCCGCTAATGTACCAATAGAAGCCATGGTTGAAATAACCACCATGTTTTTTGATAACATTGGTAATTCTAAAGCTGTAGCTTCTTCTAATGCTTTTTGAATAGCAGCAACTTTCGCTTCTTTGTCCATTGAAGAGTCGTTCATTACGAATTTGTATTTTTCAATTCCTTCGCGAACTACGTTTGCTAATGATCCTTTTTGCGCATCGCAAGCTGCAATAGCACCATCAAAATCGTGGCTTGAAATTAATTCCTTAATCTTAGCAACGAATTTTTCAGTTTGTCCTTTACCATTTGCTTTTTGAATAGTAACAAAACGCTCAAGTGCGAAAGTGATTACTGTAAATAAAAACCCTAATAAGATAGGTACGATAAATCCACCTTTGTACATGGTTCCTAATAAGTTATGCGGATGCCCTTTGATTGGGTCGCCACCTTCAAAGTTACTAGGCGCACCTAACACTTGGGTGAAAATGAAAACGCCGATACCGATGCAAATAGCAATTGCTAATGCTGAAACTACTAAAGGAAATCCTCCTGATGTTTTGTTCTTGCTCATAGATGTATGTGTTATTAGTTATTATTAATTTTTATGATTGCCAAACTTAGTAAATTAGTTTTAATTGTAAAAGTTTTTGAGATTAAGTGTTTGTTACTTGTTTCATAACGCTTTACGCTCTAAAATAGTACTTGAAACTAAGCCCAAAATGGGGGAGTTTTATAAGTGGCCGTTATTTTGCAATAAGTGGTGAGCAATAACGTTATTCTTTTCACGAAATTTGTTAAAAGACGATAAATCTCAATTGAATTCACTCTTTTTAGGATAATTTTATAGTCTAATTGAAAGAGATAAAAACATACCTGATAGTTTTACTTTTATTAACGGTTAATCTGTTAGATGCACAACTATTGGTATCTCCCAATAACAATGCTGCAACTTTGGTGAATCAAATTGTAGGAAATAACGTTACCATTACGAATGCGGTTATTAATTGCGGATCCGGCGGCTCAGGAATTTTTCTATCCAACAACTCTAATATCGGACTTAACAATGGGATTTTGCTTACAACAGGTAAAGCTACAAATGCCATGGGTACCAATAATGATGCAGATAAGGGCGAATGCTTTAATACTAATTCAAGTATTTCTGATCCACAATTAATTGCTATAGAACCTAAAGCAACATACGATGGTTGTATATTAGAATTCGATATCAAACCCATTTGTAATACGCTTCAAATAAAATATGTTTTCGGTTCGGAAGAATATCCTGAATTTGTGGGTTCACAATTCAACGATGCTTTTGGTTTCTTTATTTGGGGACCAAATCCGGCTGGCGGTGCTTACAGTGGTAATAATATCGCGCGCTTACCTAACTCTACACAAGTAACCATCAATAATATTAATAATGGTTCTACTAATAGCGGACCATGTACTAATTGCAGCTTTTATGTGAATAATACAGGTGGCGGAACTATACAGTACGACGGATTTACAACGCCATTAACAGCCTCGGTAAACGTAACACCTTGCCAAACTTATCACTTAAAATTAGCCATAGCTGATGCCGGCGATTGTGATTATGACTCCGGCGTTTTTTTAGAATACCAAGGTATTAGTTGCTCACAAGCGCAAATTCCTTCGGTAGCTACACAAACTACGGCTTCATTCTGTGATTTGAATAACGGATCTGCAACTGCTACGGTTGGAAATTATACCGGAACGGCCACTTACTTATGGAGTCCGGGCGGACAAACCTCTGCCACAGCAGTAAATTTGGCTCCGGGGAATTATCAATGTCAAATCACATTTCAAAATCCTTGTCCTTACACCAAAACCATTACAGTTCAAGTGCCTCACAGCACTGGATTTAACGTTACACAATCGATCACAAATATAAAGTGTCCGCAGGATGTAAATGGTTCTGCTACTGTTGTGCCGAACGGAGGTAACGCGCCTTTTACTTATTCATGGAATACTAATCCCGTGCAAACATCGGCAACAGCAACAGGTCTTGGTTTAGGAGTTTATGTTTGCACGATTACTGATGCTACCGGTTGTGTGAAGAAGGATTCGGTAAGAATTTTTGCAACTACTACTCTAACAATGGCGCCAACTTCCAATCCCGCGCTTTGTAATAATGCTACGGGCGAAGCGATGGCCAATGCATTAGGCGGAGTTCCGCCTTATTCATATGTTTGGAATACATCCCCCGTGCAGACGTCATCAATTGCTGTTAACCTTCTGCCCGGAAATTATTCAGTAACTGTTACCGATAACGACGGTTGTATAAAAACACTTTCCGTAAATGTTTCAAATTTCGAACCTGCGATAGCTATTTTAGATAGTATAGTACATGCTACCTGTAATCAACCGAATGGCGCTATCATTATTGATACACTCATAGGAGGAACTTATCCATATACTTTTAATTGGTCGGGTGGACAAACCACACAATCTGTTTCAGGATTAGCGTCGGGCGCTTATACTGTTACTATACGAGACGCTAATAATTGTCCGGCTGCAAAATTATACGCAGTAAATAATTTTACTTATCTGCCAATTAATAGTGTGGTAAAAGATGACAAATGTGATCAGAAAAAAGGCGAAGCAACAGCCATAGTACTAGGCGGAACAGCACCGATTTCTTATACCTGGAGTAACGGACAAACAACGCAAACAGCGAGCGGACTTGGTGCAGGTTCCTATAATGTAATTGTAAAAGATGCTGTTGGTTGTACAAATACTGCAGTGTTCAATGTTTCAAATTATAATGATTCATTTAATGGCTATGTAACAATCAATCCGCGCGATCCTTCAGTGAATGAAAATTTCCAAATCAGCATTCATCCAACAAGTTTATGGACGGTTGATTTTGCAGGATTAAGTACAGGATTTATGTTGCGTGATACAGTGGCGGTTCTTAATCTTTCCGAATATGGTTGGTACTATGTGAATTATTTTTTAGTAAGTGATAACGGATGCAAAACAACAGTAAAATTCGACTTTTTCATTAAGGATTTCATGACCTTATATTTCCCAAATACCTTCACGCCGAATGCTGATGGAGTAAACGATATCTATTATGCCGTAGGAACTTTGGTGAAAGAATTTAAGATGCAGATTTATGATCGTTGGGGTGAGCAGGTGTTTAGTACGGACGATTTATACAAGGGTTGGGATGGAAAATACAAGGGAAGTTTAGTTAAAGAAGATACGTATACCTACAAAGCCCTCGCCAAGGATTACTTTGGAAAAGCCTATAATTTTACCGGGCACATTAACGTTATTCGTTAAATCATGAATATTGAAGAATTGAGAGAATATTGCCTTTCAAAAAAAGGAGTGGAGGAATGTTTTCCGTTTGATGAAGAGACCCTCGTTTTTAAGGTAATGGAAAAAATGTTTCTTTTAACCGGGATAGATTCGAGGCCGTTGGAATTCAATGTAAAATGCAATCCTGATTTGGCAATTACTCTACGTGAAGCGTATAAATGTGTAAAACCAGGGTATCATATGAACAAAAAGCATTGGAATACAGTAACTTGTGACGGATCAGTGTCCAATAAGCTAATCAAGGACTGGATTGATCACAGTTACGATTGTGTGGTAGCTAGTTTACCCCAAAAGCTAAAAAAGGAGCTGGAGGGCCTATAATATTTTTGTAAATCCCTTATTATTATTACATTTGCATCCCTTTTTTAAGCGAAATGGGCAAGAAGCAGTACATAGTTAAATTTGCCGGATTGCCTGTTGGAACTCACGAGTTTGAGTTTAAAATTGACGGGAAGTTCTTTGAACAGTTTGCAGATAGTGAAATACAAAAAGCGGATTTAGATGCGCGTATTGTATTACTAAAGCAAAATCATCTCATGCAAATGCAATTCGAAATTAACGGAACCGTTAATTTAAGTTGCGATCGCTGTTTGATTGATTACGATTTTCCAATCGAATCTCAGGAAGAATTGGTTTTAAAAACCGGTAACCCCGATGAGAGCAACGATGAGATTTTGGTGATTAATGAAGGAGATGCAGGAGCCGATATTTCTCACTATTTGTACGAGTATATAATGTTAGCTCTTCCCAATCGCCGCGTTCCTTGCGAAATAGACGACGAGGTTGAATGCGATGAGGTAACAAGAGAGAAACTGGACGAAAGTTCGGTACAAGAAACAGAACCAAATCCCGTGTGGGAAAAATTAAATAAAATAAAGTTTAACAAGAATTAAAATAAGAAACCATGCCAAATCCTAAACGAAAATTATCGCGCTCACGCAGAGATTCACGTCGTGCTACTTACAAAGCACCAAATATGACTATTGCAAAAGATACTACAACCGGCGAAGCACATTTATTCCACCGTGCACACTGGTTCGAAGGTAAATTATATTACAAAGGAAAAGTTGTAATGGAAAAAGCAAACGCTTAATCCATGAAGCATCTATTAAAACCCTGTCTTATGCTAATTTTAAGACAGGGTTTTTTATTTCACTAATGTTCAGTTATTTATTCCCTCTGTTTTTTTAAACAACCTATTGATAACTTTACCTGTTTTGTGTTGTATTATTAAACCTAAATTTGTTTTTTTAGCCTCTTTAAGAGAATACTAATTTGTTTATGAAAATTGGTTTGGATATCATGGGCGGCGATTATGCTCCCAAAAATTGTTTAGATGGCGCCATCCTCGCCGCTAAAGAACTTCCCTCTGAGGCAATTATTGTTTTGATTGGTGATGAGGTGCAAGCCAAAAAATATTTATCAGAGCAAAATGCCGACTTATCTCGCTTCGAATTTGTTCACACTACAGAAGTATTGGATATGGGCGCGCATCCGACAAAAGCGTTAGCTCAAAAACCTAACAGCAGCATTGCCATTGGTTTCAAATTATTAAAAGAGGAAAAAATTCATTCTTTCTCCAGCGCAGGCAACACAGGTGCCATGTTAGTTGGTTCCATGTTTTCAGTTAAAGCGGTACCGGGTGTTATTCGTCCGAGTATTGCCAATCCGCTTCCAAAAGAAAATGGCGGCTGGGGTTTAATCTTAGATGTGGGTACAAACGCCGATTGCAAACCGGATGTTTTATATCAGTTCGGAATTCTAGGTTCTATTCTTGCCAAAGAAGTGTATAAAATTGAAAAACCAAAAGTGGCTTTGCTTAATATTGGCGAAGAACCTGAAAAAGGAAATTTAGTGGCGCAGGCAACTTACAACTTAATGAAGGATTCAAAAGATTTTCATTTTGTAGGAAATGTGGAAGGCCGCGATTTATTTAACGATAAAGCTGATGTAATCGTTTGCGAAGGCTTTACCGGCAATGTGGTATTAAAAACAGCGGAAGCATTTTACACCATGATGCGCAAACAAAAAATTAAAAACGACTATTTCGATAAGTTTAACTACGAGATTTACGGCGGAACTCCGATTCTGGGAATTAATTCCAATGTATTAATCGCGCATGGTATTTCAAGTCCTACTGCTTTCAAAAACATGTTATTGTTAGCAAAGGATATTGTTGATGCTAAACTCAGCGAAAAAATTAAACAAGCATTTCAGTAATGATAAAAGCAGCCATAACAGCAGTTGGAGGTTACGTACCTGAATACATTTTAACCAACGACGAACTCTCAACGATGGTAGAAACCAACGACGAGTGGATTACTACTCGTACCGGCATAAAAGAGAGAAGAATTTTAAAAGGTGAGGGAAGAGGCTTATCGGAAATGTGTGTTGGAGCCGCTAATGAAATTCTTAAAAAAAGAGGAATTTCTGCCGAAGAATTGGATTTGGTAATTGTTGGTACCATCACCGGTGATTATGGATTTCCTTCAACCTCTAATGTCGTATGTGATAAAATTGGAGCTAAAAACGCATGGGGATTTGATTTGTCTGCGGCTTGTTCCGGATTTATTTATGCTTTAGCAACAGGCGCTCAATTTATTGAAACCGGTCGTTATAAAAAAGTAATGGTTATTGGTGGAGATAAGATGTCGTCTATCATCGATTATACGGATCGCGCTACATGTATTATTTTCGGCGATGGAGCTGGCGCTGTTTTATTAGAGCCTACTACAGAAGACTTAGGTGTAAAGGATTTTATTTTAAAGGCTGATGGTGCAGGCAGAAACTATTTATGTATGCACGCCGGCGGTTCTGTACTTCCTGCCTCCCACGAAACTGTAGATAAACGCCAGCATTATGTATATCAGGAAGGGCAAGCCGTATTCAAGTTTGCGGTGAAGGGTATGGCAGATGTGAGCGCTGAAATTTTAGAAAAGAACAATCTTACTTCTAACGATATTCAATGGTTAGTGCCACATCAGGCTAATAAACGTATTGTAGACGCAACCGCATCTAGAATTGGTCTGAATGAGGATAAAATCATGATGAACATTGAGCGATACGGCAATACAACGGCCGGCACCATTCCTCTTTTGCTATGGGATTATGAAAAACAGCTGAAAAAGGGAGATAATCTGATTATTTCTGCCTTTGGCGGGGGCTTTACCTGGGGTTCTGTATGGGTAAAATGGGCTTACGATGGCAGTAAAGTGAAATAAAAAACTGTTTAAAATCAGCTTTTTCCATTCTTAATGTGACTTTCGTCTCTTTCTTCTAATTTACGAGGTGTAATGACAATTATATGACAATAAAAAGCTTGTCAATAACGACATTTGTACCCGGTTGAACACCTTTAAAGTCATATCCTTTAATCACCGCAATTTTCCTTTGGAAAAGTTAGCCCTTCTGCATTTAAATGAAGAGGCACAAAGTCTGTTTTTAGGCAAGCTAAAAGTTAATTTCAACTTTGATGAATTATTGCACTTAAGCACCTGCAACCGTGTCGAATTTTTTGTTTGTACGGATACTTTGTTGAACGAAACAACTATTCAAAATATTTTGAAGTTTGTTAATCCGCAATTGTCTGTTTCAGATTTAAAACAATTTGCCTCTTCTGCCGAATTGTTTGAAGGTGATGAAGCAATCAATCACGTATTAGAATTAGCTTCCTCTTTAAAATCTTTAGTAGTTGGCGAGCGCGAGATCATCACTCAAGTACGTAAAGCTTACGAATTATGTAATAGCTTAAATCTTACCGGTGATTTTATTCGTTTATTAGTGAAACAAACCATCGAAACAGCAAAAGAAGTTTTTACCAATACCGATATAGCAAAAAATCCTGTATCAGTTGTTTCATTAGCTTACCGTCAACTTCGCGATTTAGGAATAAAGAACGAAGCAAAAATTATCATGGTGGGTTCAGGAGAAACTAACACCAATATGGCAAACTACTTACAAAAACATAAGTACGCTAATTTTACCATATTTAACAGAACGCTTTCAAACGCCGAAACATTAGCACAAAAGTTAAATGCAACGGCTTTTTCTTTAAACGATTTAAACACTTACAACAAAGGATTTGATGTACTCATTACGTGTACAGGTTCTACAGAACCAGTTATAACTGATTCAGTTTATCAAACTATAAAAGCAGGCGATAACACTAAAAAAGTAATTATCGATTTGGCTTTACCTGCTGACATTGATAAACAAGTGATTGAAAATAATAACATCCATTATATCGATATTAATTCACTTAAATCTCAGGCCGAAAAAAATCTTGACTTGAGAAAAGGTGAAGTGGATAAATGCCGCGCCATTATTAAAACTAAACTCGAAGAATTCATTTCACTTTACAACGAGCGCAAAATTGAATTAGCTTTCGGCGAAATTCCAAAACAAGTAAAGGCCATTAAAGAATTGGCCATGAATGAAGTTTTTTCAAAGGAAATTAATTCGCTCGATGATAAAAGCAAAGAAGTGCTTGATAAAGTTTTAAATTACGTAGAGAAAAAATACAATGCCGTGGCCATGAAAACGGCGAAAGAAGTACTGCTAAGTAAAGATTAGAATGAAAATTATCATCGGTACGCGAGGAAGCGAATTAGCACTTTGGCAGGCCAATTACACAAAAAATTTATTGGAGAAAAAAGGTTGCGAAGTAGAACTGAAAATCATCAGCACTTCAGGCGATCGAACGCAACAATGGAATACCAGTTTTGATAAGCTGGAAGGAAAAGGATTTTTCACGAAAGAATTAGAAGAAGAATTGCTCGCCGGCACAATTGATTTAGCGGTGCATTCACATAAGGATTTACCAACCACTAATCCCGACGGATTAATTATTGCAGGTGTATCTCACCGTGAAGATCCTTCTGAATTATTGTTGATTCGAAAAGACGCGGTAGATGATAATAAAAAATTTAATTTAAAGGATAAGGCACTGGTAGGTACATCATCGGCTCGTCGTAAATCTCAGTTATTAGCTTTCCGACCGGATGTAGAATTGAAAGATTTGAGAGGAAATGTTCCCACTCGCATTAAGAAGTTGGCGGAGAAACAATACGATGCTATTCTGTTAGCAGCGGCAGGTGTAGAACGTTTAGGAATTGATCTTAATGAATTTCATGTCGAACGTTTATCGCCCACCGAATTTATCCCTGCTCCTGCGCAAGGCGTTTTGGCTTGGCAGATAAAAGAGAACAATAATAAATTACTCGATTTAATTGACGAGATAAATGATTTGGATGTTTTAATCCGTATCAACATCGAACGCCGTGTGTTAAATTTATTTGACGGTGGTTGTCAGTTACCACTCGGTGTGTATTGTGAAACTGAAAAGGATGATGAAGACCGTTTCAAATTTAAAACCTGGGTTAGTATTGCATCGTCGTGGAATGCCATGCCAAAACAACTTTATTTTGAAACGTATAATACGGATGGTTTCTCCGATAAAATAGTTGATCACATTCAATCTCTGCAAGCAAAGAAAGTTTTTATTACGCGTCAGGTTAACGATAAAGATTTTTTACCTCGTGCTTTAAGTGGAATTGGCTATACTTTGGAAGCAAAAAGTTTAATAGAGTTTAAACAAATTGCCATTAAGGAATTACCTCAAACGGAGTGGTTATTCTTCAGCAGTAAGCATGCGGTGCGGTATTTCTTTAACCAAAAACCTTCTCTGGGAAAAGTAAAAATCGGTTGTGTAGGTAAAGCTACTTCAGATGAATTGAGAAAATTTGGTTTGCGCGCTGATTTTATCGGACAAAGCACGGATACAAAATTAATTGGTAAGCAATTTGCTGCCAAAGTTGGAAATACCAAGGTTTTATTTCCAATTGCCAAGGATAGTTTGATGAGTATACAAAACCAATTTCCTAAGAGGGAAAATGCAATAAGTATTCCTGTATATGCAACATTAAAGCATAGTGTAGAAATTGATCCTTCAACGCACATCATCATTTTTACGAGTCCTAGTAATGTTGATGCGTATTTCGAAAAAAATAAATTAAGTAGCACTCAGTTTGCAGTCGCCATGGGCGATGCGACTAAGAATGCGCTTGTGAAAAAGGGAGTGAAAGAAACACAAATCACTACAACGACTTCATTCGATGATCTTGGATTATTCCGCGCCGTTTTGAACTTTAACTAAATTTTTGCATTTTTAAACAATGGTCCCTTTCCAAAATCCAAGCATCGAACTTTTTGGTTTAAGAATTGATGAACCCATAACTGTTCTAACGGATATGATGGTGGCCACTGTTGGTTTTATCGCTTATTTCAATACGAATTCTTCATCTAACACACGAGCCGTTCAATTATACAGGTACTTTTTTTTATTTACCGCCTTGTCAACTCTTGTTGCAGGATTTATCGGACATGCATTTGCTTACAAAGTGGGATTCGAGTGGCGGATGATTGGTTGGTCGTTTGGTGTTGCAGGTGTCGCTTTCGCTCAATTTGCGGTTCTTCATCATACAACAGATAGTATTGGTAAAAAAGCATATTCAGCGCTTCGCATTTTCAATATCATCGAATTGGTCATCATTGTTTTTGTACTGGCTTTTTATCGAACTTTTGTAATTGTAGAAATACAAGCTGCCATTGGTTTAGTGTTGATGGTATTGATTTTGGAAATCATTCATTACAACAAAACAAAATCCGGTTTCAGCATGGGATTAATTATTGGTATCGGCATTACCATATTGGCAGTAGTAAGTCATGTCGCTAAACTCGCTATTTCAAATTGGTTTAACCACATGGATCTTGGTCATGTATTAATGGCAATTTCATTGTATGTAATGTATAAAGGACTACAATCCGAACAAAAACTTAATCCGGTAACAATATGATAACACATCGTCCGCGCCGCAATCGCAAAAGCGAAGCAATACGAAAATTAGTGCAGGAAAATGAAGTAACGGTAAATGATTTTATTTTTCCACTTTTTCTAATCGATGGAAAAAATAAAAAATCGGAAGTTGCTTCCATGCCGGGAATATTCAGATTTTCATCTGATTTATTATTAAAGGAAATTGAGTCCTGTCTAAATTTGGGGATTAATACATTTGCTTTATTCCCTAACATCGAAGAAAAATTAAAAGACAAGAAAGCCACTGAGAGTTGGAATAAAAAAGGATTGTATTTGCGTACCTTAACTGAGGTTAAGAAAAAATTTCCGGAGGCTGTTATCATGACGGATGTTGCCATGGATCCATATAGCAGCGACGGGCATGATGGTATTGTGAAGAATGGAGAAATATTAAATGATGAAACATTGGAAGTGCTTGGAAAAATGGCGCTTGCTCAAGCACAATGTGGAGCGGATATCATTGGCCCGAGCGACATGATGGATGGACGCGTGGCACACCTGCGCGATGTGTTAGATGACAATGGATTTACGAATGTGTCAATTATGAGTTATACGGCTAAGTATGCCAGCGCATTTTATGGACCGTTCAGAGATGCGTTAGACAGTGCTCCTAAATTTGGCGATAAAAAAACCTATCAAATGAATCCTGCAAACAGTAAGGAAGCTTTATTAGAGGCAGAATTAGATTTTTCAGAGGGAGCGGATTTTTTAATGGTGAAGCCGGCACTTTCTTATTTGGATATTATTAAATCATTAAACGATAATTTTGTATTACCAATTGCTGCATATAATGTTAGTGGCGAATATGCCATGGTGAAAGCAGCGGCACAAAAGGGATGGATTGATAATAAAAAAATCCGTGATGAAATTTTACTTAGTATAAAACGTGCCGGAGCTTCCGTAATACTCACTTACTTTGCCAAAGAATGGGCCTTAGACCATAAATAAATGGAGATACCAAAAAAAATATTCCTTATAGGCTTTATGGGTTGTGGGAAATCAACGCATGGAAAGAAATTAGCCAAAGCATTAAACCGACCTTTCGTTGATTTGGATCATTATATCGAACGTAAAGAAGATAAATCCATTCCTGAAATCTTTAAACATAAAGGGGAGGACTATTTCAGAGCAAAGGAAAGCGAATACTTAGAGCAAGTTGTTCGTCGCTATGATAGTTCAGTAATTTCTTTAGGCGGTGGGACACCTTGTTTCAATAACAATGATGAGTTTATTTTTAAATCCGGCTTAGCAATTTATGTGAGTATGCCACCCGAGGCATTATTGCATCGTTTAAGTCAGTCGGAAAATAAGCGGCCTTTACTTACCGGCAAAAATGAGGAGGAAAATCTGGCGATTATAAAATCCTTGCTTCAGCAAAGAGAAAGTACCTATGAAAAAGCGCCAATAAAAGTTAAGGGCATTGATCTTACTACCGAAAAAATTCTGGAAGAATTATCTTTGTTTATTGGTAAGAGTCAGTAAATATCTAATCATTTTTCTTTACTTTTTATTCTCAGTACACTTTTCTTTTGCCCAATTTTATCGTGCAGAAAATTTCGGTTTAGCAGTTGGCGCTTCCATTTCAGTCGGAAATAAAGTACAACGAATCGGTATTAATCTGAATGCCTACTATTATTATGATTTTGCCCAGGTAAATGCAGAAGTCCGGCTCTATCATTATTTAAAAAATCTCGGACCATCAATAGAACATAACGAAGCCGTGGTGTCTGGAGGGCTAGTTTTGTCTACAGGTAAAAAGCAGGATTATTTCAATCCTTTTATCAATGTGTATTCAAATCAAACCAATAGAAAATACAGCATTGCCTATGCTTACAATGCTTACTTTAATAAAATAAAAACAAAGCAACAAACCGGAATTATTGCCTTGCAATTCGATGCTGTTTCATTGGTAACTGAAAATGATTTGTATGCACGGCCAACGCTTGATCGTTTTCGTACCGGAGCATTTTTAATTCAATACCAATATCAAAATATTTTTCAGGCGGCTATTAATTGCACCATGTGGACCGGACAAATGGGTAATGCGGTGAGAGATGATAAAACATTTCCACATATTGGTTACATGGATACAATTGGTGGCGTGTATACAAACTTTTCTCACGGATTACTAAGCGCTCAAGTGAAAGTAAATATTGGTTACGCGCAAAATGTTCAGGCAAACATCGGAATAGATGCGGAGCAGGTGAGGCATTTTGTTCAAAACAGGTTGTTTCACGACATGATTTTTATTCCAAGAAAATGGTTCACACCTATCAATTGTCACATACCCATGTTAGATGAAAATAACATGCAGTTTTTGTATAAAAAAGACCAAAAAATCAAGCGGCCAACCGTTTATTGGAATGTTGCCAGTAACTCTTCAGCGTTCTATTAATTACCTGAAAATGAGCCGCTGATTTCCTGTTAATAGCCTCCCTTTCGAGCGTAACTCAGCCCCCATTGAGCTAAATACACCTATAAATTAGCCTATAATCTTACTTGTTTAAAGCTATTTTCTATATTAGAGTGTTATACATTTAGAAATCCCCCTCTCCCCATGAGAAAATTATATATTACTTTCTTGTTAGCTTGTTTATCAGTTATTAAACTTTTAGCTCAAGCTCCACCGGCGTGTCCGAATAATCTTGTGTATATGCACACTAGTCCGATCACGGTGTATAATCCTGCCTTGCCGCTTAGTGTTTCTAATCCCAGCAATACAGGTATTCCTATTGGCGGAACGGGTTTATCATACGGGCCAAATCTTAATGCCGCATTTCCTAACCCAACTTTTTATACCACAATTGCAGGTAACATGGCATGGTGGAATGGAACAGCCTGGATTAACACAGGACATTCGATGCCGGTGGTAAACCTTGGTGGTGGAGGTGGTGTAATCTACGGATTGAATGGTGGAACAGGACAGATTTATGTTTACAATGGAACCGGGCCTGCTACATTATTAATGACAATTGGAACATTTGGTGGTGGAGGTCCTTATGATGTGGTGGCTGATGGTTGTGGTAACTTTTATATTTTGAAAACAACCACTCCACAATCCATGACGATGTATGGGCCAACAGGGACACAACTTTGTACTTATAACATGACCGGTATGCCAAGTATTTCTGCCGGTGGTGGTTTTGCGATAGTAGGAAATCAAGTAATCGTAAGTAACACGGGTGGTTTATATACAGGAAACATTACCGGAACAACAATCAATTTTACAAATACAAGTACAAATAGTTATGGTGCAGGTGACTTTGCTTCATGTCCGTTACCATGCGGTCCTTTAACGGCAACTGTTGCGAATACAAGTACTAGTACACCAATAGGTTGTGCGGGTGGTACAGCTAATGTAATGGTAACTTCAACGTTAAGCCCTCTATCTTATACTTGGTCAGGCCCCGGAATTGTTAGTGGTGCAAATAGTGCTACAGCAGTTGTAAATCAGTGTGGGGTATATACGGCGACCGTTAGTAAGACAGGATGTCCGCCTGCATCAACAGTTTTAACTACTACTGTTGTTTGTAGTGCAACGCTTACCCCAACATTATCAATAACCAATACACTTTCTTGTACAGCGCCTTCAGCTCAAATTAGCGCATTACCCGGTCCTGCTGGTCATACATACACCTGGACAGGTCCTGGAATCGTTGGTAGTGCCAATACAAACCCAATTACGGCTAACGTTGGCGGTGTTTATACGGCAACAGTTCTTAACACAACAACGAATTGCAGAGGTACAATGACAATAAATCTTCCTGCAAACTTTACTCCTCCTACATTAACTGTAACACCAACTTCAACTGCGGTCTGTTTGGGAAGCTCCGCCAATCTCAGTGTTGCCGGCGCAACTTCTTATACTTGGTCGCCGGGTGCAAGTTTAAATACAACGAATGGCGCGTTTGTGGTAGCTACTCCAAATGCATCTACAACATATACTGTTATTGGATCAGTCGGAATTTGTACGACACAAGCTACTTCTGTAGTGAATATTAATCCTCAACCAACAGCAATTTTAACACCAAGTAATGCAAGTTGCGGATTTAATAATGGAAGTATTGTAATTAGCAATACAAGTGTCGGACAAACAGTAACCGGTTATTCTGTGAATGGTGTTGGTGTACCAACTCAAACAGTTACAGGTTTAGCCGCAGGAAATTATACGATAACTTTGATAAACAACTTTGGTTGTCGATCTACATTTACAACCAGCATTACCAATAGCCCTCCAATTACAGCATTGGCTACAACTTCTATTAATCCAACCTGTGGTTTAAGTAACGGAAGTATTTCTTTAGGTGTAGTAACAGGCGGAACTCCTAGCTATTCTTACAATGTAAATGGCGGACCATACTCCACTACGCCTCCTTTAACTAATTTACCCGCGGGTAGCTATGTGATTGGCGTTATTGATTCGAGAGGTTGTGTGTTTACAAAAACAGTAACATTAACTAATTCGCCTGGCCCAAGTTCTATAACGTTCACCACCTCTCCGACAGCCTGTGTTGGCTCAACGGGAGGGTTCACGGTAACGAATGTAACTGGCGGAACTCCGGCGTATACTTATTCTGTAAACGGAACTGCAACCGGTAGCATTGTTACCGGTTTACCTGCAGGAACTCATAATGTAATTGTACGCGATGTAAACGGTTGTACACTTACGGCTAATTTTAACATCACCATGGTTACTGGTCCGGTTTCTATCACAACAGCAACTACTAATGCAACGTGTGGTAATTCCAATGGAACCGCAACAGTTACAAGTGTAACAGGTGGTACAGGGCCTTATTCATATTCATTCAACGGCGGACCTTTTGGCGGAAACAGTATTACTGGTTTACCTGCAGGTATTCATAATGTTGTGATACGCGATATAAACAGCTGTACGCTGTCAATAAACTTCAATATTAGTAATACAGGAAGTCCGGTTGCAAGTATTGGCGCTTCTGCCAATATACCATGTTTTGGGGGCACAAGCGGAAGCTTTACTGTTAATACAGTGGGAGGATTACCGGCTTATGGTTATACATTATCTCCGGGTGGAGCCACTAACGGTATTGGTATTTTTACAGGATTAACTGCACAACCTTATACAGTAACTGTAAAAGATGCTGCCGGGTGTGTAACAACTACCACTGTGAATATTACACAGCCACCGGCATTAACTTTAACATTAACACCAACGAATATTTTATGTAACGCCGGTACTAACGGTTCTATTACTGCGGTATCCGGGGGAGGTACACTTCCTTATAACTATTCCATTAATGGCGGACCTTTCCAGTTAGGTTCAAGTTTCACTGGACTAAGCGCAGGAACGTATACAGTAGTTGTTCGTGATAATAATAACTGTACGGTACAACAAATAGTCACTTTAACTCAACCGCCTGCTCTGGCAATTAGTTTTACAACCACACCAAATACTTGTGTGGGTGCTGCAGGCAGTGTAACGATAGGTGTTACAGGTGGTACTGCCGCATATAATTATTCAGTAAACGGAACTGCATCCGGCTCAACCGCAACTGGATTGCCGTCCGGTGTTCAAACTGCACAGGTTACTGATGCTAATGGTTGCGCCATTACCGGAACATTTAATATCGGAATCATTACAGGACCTGCATCTGCAACAGTTAATACATCAAACGCTACTTGTGGTAACGCGAATGGTAGTGCTACAGTATCTGCTGTTACAGGAGGTTTGGCGCCGTATCAATACTCATTTAATGGCGGTCCGTTTGGAGCAAACAGTACAAGTGGATTGTCAGCAGGCTCACACACTGTAATTGTACGTGATGCAAATAGCTGTACGCTTACCGTTAGTTTCAATATTAACAATACAGGTAGCCCAACGTCAACTGTAGCGGGTACATCGAGTGTAAGTTGTTTTGGTGGGGCTAATGGTAGTTTTACAATAAATACAACAGGTGGATCACCTGGTTACAGTTATACTGTAACACCGGGAGGTTTAACCAACACCAGCGGTGTGTTCACCGGATTAACTGCGCAAAATTATAATGTTAACATTAGTGATGCTGTAGGTTGTGTTACTTCAGCGACCTTAACAATTATTCAACCTACGCCAGTTACATTAACAATAACACCTTCAAATGTTTTATGTAATGCCGGAAATACAGGATCAATCAGCTCAGTTGCTAATGGAGGAATTCCGGGTTATAATTATTCAATCAACGGAGGTCCATTCCAGGCGAGTGCTAACTTCACTGGTTTAACAGCAGGAACGTATACAGTAGTAGTTCGTGATAATAATAACTGTACTGCTCAGCAAACGGCAGTCATTACACAACCAACACCTTTAGCAATTACTTTCACCACGGCACCTAATTCATGTGCAGGTTCAGTTGGAAGTGTAACCATCGGTGTAAATGGTGGAACTCCGGTTTATAGTTTTTCAGTTAACTCTGTTTCTTCATCGAATACAGCAACAGGTTTAGCAAGCGGTGTTCAAAATGCGCAAGTATCCGATGCAAATGGTTGTATTATTACCGGCACATTTAATATTGCAAACATCACCGGTCCTGCTACAGCAAGTGTATCTACTACAAATGCAAATTGCGGTAACGCTAACGGAAGTGCTACAGTAACTGGTGTAACCGGTGGTACTGCTCCTTATCAATATTCATTTAATGGCAGTCCGTTTAGCACCAATACCTTTGCGGCTGGTCAGCTAGCTGGAACATATCCTTTAACGGTACTGGATGCTAACAGCTGTACATTAACAGTTAACTATACCATTGGTAATACAGGAAGTCCTGTTGCCTTAATCGGCGGACAAACCGCAGTAAGTTGTTTTAATGGAAGTAATGGAAGCTTTACAGTGAATACTTCCGGTGGAACACCGGGATATAGTTATACATTAACGCCCGGAAATATAACCAGCGGTTCAGGTGTATTTACGAATTTAACTTCCCAGCCATATACTGTTTTGGTTAAGGATGCGGCAGGTTGCGTAACAACAGCTACAGTAAACATTAATCAACCTACACAATTAACTTTAAGCTTAACATCAAATCCAACCAGCTGTAATGCCGGAACTAACGGTTCCGTACTTGCGGCAGGTTCAGGTGGAACAGGTCCTTATAATTATTCATTAAATGGAGGTCCATTCCAAACTTCTACAACATTCACCGGTCAGGGTGCGGGTATTTACAATATTACGGTAAGTGACGCAAACGGATGTACATTAACTCAATCTGTTCAAGTAACGCAGCCAACTGCTATTACTGCAACTGTAAGTTCTGTTAATGCTAATTGTACAGCTGCGAACGGTACGGCATCAGTATCGGCATCCGGTGGAACGCCGGCTTATACTTTTAACTGGAGTGGTGGCGGAGGAAACAACGCGCAATCGAATCCTCTTGTAGCAGGAACTTATACAGTAACAATTACCGATGCTAATTCTTGTACAACAACTGCGGTGGGTGTGATTGGCGTAACACCGGGTGGAACGGCAGTTATTACTGCTAGTTTGAACCCAAGCTGCGCCGGATTTACAAACGGAAGCATGACGGCCGGATTTACCGGAGCCATGAGTGCTCCAATCAGCTATAGCTGGAGTAACGGACAAAATACACAAACAGCTACCAACCTCGGACAAGGAACTTACTCTGTAACTTTAACGGATGCTTTCGGATGTACATCGTCGGTGGCAGGAACTCTAACAGAGCCTGGTCCTTTGGATGTGATGACAGGAACAACCGCAGTAAGTTGTTTTGGTGGCAATAACGGATCAGCTACTGCAATTTATAACGGTGGTGGTACACCTCCATTAACTTATTTATGGGCTGCAGGTGGAGCTACAACTGCTACCGCGCCAAATTTACCGGCCGGAACATACACCGTAACAGTAACCGATTCTAAAGGTTGTATTGCGGTTGCAACAGCTTCCATTACACAGCCAACTTCAGTAACAGTAACCTCAAGCGTAACTACAGCTAATTGTAATCAAGCAAACGGTTCTGCTACCATATCAGCAACAGGTGGAACACCGGGTTATACATACGTATGGAGCACTTCAGCTACAGGTCCAAGCATCAGTAATGCTTTAGCAGGTACGTATACAGTTTCTGTAACGGATGCTAACGGTTGTGTTACCACGGCAGCTGCTTCTATTCCAAATCAGGCGGGACCTGTAATGAGTGTAACTAGTCAAACTAATGTTAGTTGTTTTGGTGGTAATAATGGTATTGCAACCACAACAGTTAGTGGTGGTAATGCGCCATATATTTATTTATGGAGTAACGGACAAAATACAGGTATTGCATCAAATTTAACCGCAGGTGTTTATACAGGAACTGTTACAGACGTGAATGGTTGTATTTCTTCTGTTAGCGTAAGTATAACTCAGCCTCCTGCATTAACAGTAACTGCTTCGGGTACGAATCCATTATGTTTTAATGCAACAAACGGTACAGCCAATGTAGGTGTATTAGGCGGAACACCGGGTTATTCTTATAATTGGGTGCCTTCCGGTTCTACTTTAGCAAATCCTACAGGACTCGGTCCGGGTAATCATATTGTAACTGTAACAGACGCGATGGGTTGTGTAGCTACAACTTCTACAACATTATTGAATCCTGCGCAAATGACTTCAGCAATTACATCAACCAATGTCACTTGTTTTGGTGCATGTAACGGTATGGCGACAGGAACAACTTCAAACTCAATCGGCGCAGTTATATTTAATTGGGTGGGTGGTCCAGGACCATTAAGCACGCAAGCGGTAACAAACTTGTGTCCTGGTACCTATACTTTATTTACGACTGATCAAAACGGATGTACTGCAACAGCTTCTGTAATTATTACTCAGCCAACACAACTAACGGCCAGCATCTCTGCTACAGGAAATGTAAGTTGTGCAGGTTATACAGATGGATTTGCAACAGTAATGCCTTCAGGTGGAACGCCGGGTTATACTTATAACTGGTCGCCATCGGGAGCAACAGCAGCCACATCAAGCAGTCTTGCCGCAGGTAATTACACCGCAACCATTACAGATGCGATGGGTTGTATCACTACAGCCGTTGCAACAATTACTCAACCAACGCCACTACAAGCAACCTTAACCAGTACCAATGTAACTTGTAACGGATTAAATAACGGTATCGGTAATTTAGCATATAGCGGTGGAACGGGCCCTTATACCTTCTTATGGTTCCCAACATTAAATAATACACCAAATGTAAATACATTACCTCCGGGAACGCATACCGTTCAGATTACAGATAACTTAGGTTGTGTAACTACACGTACAACAACTATTACACAACCTGCAGCTTTAACTGCAGTGGTGAGTTCAACGAACTCTAACTGTTTACAAGCAAACGGTAGCATGTGTGTGTTAGCTGGTGGTGGAGCAGGTGGATATACTTATCAATGGACCAGCAATCCATTATTTACCAACTCTTGTATTAATGGTGTTACTGCAGGTGCTTACACAGTTACAGTAACTGACGTGAACGGTTGTACGATTTCAGGTGTCGCTTTAATTAATGATATCGCAGGACCAACATTAGTTGTTACAAATACAACGGCGGTAAGTTGTTTTGGTGGAAATAACGGTTCTGCTACAACAAGTATATCAGGTGGTACCGGAACAATTAGTATTCTATGGTCTTATCTTGCACAAACTACACAAAACGTAAATAATTTACCTGCAGGATTCCACTCTATTACAATAACAGATGCCGCGGGTTGTATTGCAACAGGTTCAGTAAATATTACTCAGCCACCGCAATTAAACAGTGCCATTACAAACGTAACGCATGTAACTTGTAGTGGTGCCAGCAATGGAACTGCAACTATGTTATTGAACGGTGGTACTCCGGGTTACACTTACCTCTGGACGCCAACCGCACAAAGCTCTTCAGTAGCAGTGAGCATGGGTCCTGGTACGTATACATGTTTTGTGACGGATGCAAATGGTTGTCCTACTTCACAAACAGTAACCATTAATCAACCAAATCCATTGGTGATAAACAGTTTCTCTGTCACTAATTTAACTTGCTTTAATAATAATACAGGACAAATCACTACTAATATAACGGGTGGTACACCTGCCTATACATTAGTTTGGTCGCCAACTCAACCTGGAAATCCTGTGATTACTAATTTAGCTGCGGGAACATATAGTTTATTAGTAACCGATACTAAATCGTGTACAACAAGCGGTGTATATGTGATATCTCAGCCTACACAGTTATTAAGTTCAGCTACGGCAACTCCTGCTACATGCGGAAATGCAAATGGTAGTGCAACAGTTTCTGTTAGTGGTGGTACGCCGGGATATTCTTATAACTGGAATACGCCTACACCTCAAAACACTTCAGTGGCGACTAACCTAAGTTCTAATAACTGGAATGTGGTAATAACGGATGCTAACGGTTGCGTGATTACACAATCAGTAAACGTACCAAATGCACCGGGACCAAACTTAACATCTATGACTTTCACAGCGCCGTTGTGTTTTGGTCAGCAGAATGGTTCAATGGCAATCAACTTCTCATCAGGAACAGCGCCATATACATTTATCTGGAATAATCCTTCAGCATCTACTACACAAACTGTAAATGGAGTAGGCGCTGGTGTTTATTCAGCTACTGTAACCGATGTGTATGGTTGTACAGCGAGTGGTGTTGTGAATGTAACACAACCAAATATTTTATTATTGAATGTGAGTCCTGACCCAACCATTTGTTATGGACAAGTTGCACAGATTTATGCAGCCGGTAGCGGCGGTACTCCTGCTTATACGTATAGCTGGACACCAAGTTTATCCGGTGGTGGTCCGCATGCATTAACACCAACAGTAACCACATCATACATGGTATCATTAACTGATGCGAATGGTTGTTCGACTTCACCAAAAATCATTAATATCAATGTGAAGCCGCAATTATTAGCAAGTGGATTCAGTGTAACTAAATGTCACGGTGATAATGCAACCTTAACACCTAACATTACAAGTCCGGGTAATGGTGGTCCATATACTTACAACTGGAGTAATGGCACAACAGGTTCCGCTACTCAGGTAACAGCTAACTTCTTTACCACGCCTAACATCTACACTGTATCTATCAACGATGGTTGTACAGTACCGGGTGCTACAGCGCAATTTACGGTGAATGTAAATCCGTTACCGCAAGGTACATTTAGCTCCGATGTTGTTAAAGGTTGTATGCCTCTAACGGTTAACTACACTGCTACTTCAACATCGAACACAGATATTTATACCTGGACATTCGGTGGAGGTAATGGTGGAGGCGGAACAGCAGGTGGCAGTCCAATTACATGGTATTATCCGGAAGCAGGATTCTATAATGTGAGTTTCTCAATCGTAAATCAGTTCGGTTGTAAGAAAGATACATCAGTAATGAATTATATTGAAGTATATCCTAAGCCGATTGCAGAGTTTTTCCCAACACCGCAATCAACTTCCATGTTGAATCCGGAAATTCAGTTTACAAACACCTCTACGGGAGCTGTAACGTACTTCTGGGATTTTGGTGATTATAATGCGCCTAATAATAATTCAACTGTAATGCATCCTTCGCATGTGTATGATTTAATTGGTGTATACCAAGTGTATTTGGTAGCAATTAATGATAAAGGTTGTATGGATACTGTTATGCATCACGTAGAAATAACGCCTGATTACGCGATTTATATTCCGAATGCATTTACACCGGATGAAAACGGATTAAATGATGTATTCCAGCCAAAAGGTGTTGGTATTGATGAAGAGAATTATGTGATGTATATCTTCGATCGTTGGGGTGAGTTGATCTTTACCAGCGATAATTTCCGTAAAGGTTGGGATGGAACTGTGAAAGGAAGTACTAAGGCAGTGGAGGATGGAGTTTATGTGTATAAAATTATTGTGAGGGATTTAGGAGGTAATGAGCACAAATATGTTGGTCACGTCACTCTGTTGTCACGATTAAAGAAAGTGCAATAAATTAAAAAGCCCGGGCAAATGTTCGGGCTTTTTTGTTTTAGGATGTTGTGCGCTTTGATGGTATACTGTGTTTTTTAAATTAGTAAACTATTTATAACTTAGATTAAAGTCTACTCTTTCAAAAACGGACAGTATTTTACTTTTTAAAACAAATAAGCATTTTGGCGCACGGATTACAAATCCGCGCGAACGGGATAAACATTAATATGAAGAAGTTAATTTATTATAGTTTTCTATTATTTGTTTCGTGCGAGTTTTATGATAGAAAACTTAAAATTATAAATGAAAAAACAAGTGAAATTTGTTATATAATTACTTATGACACTTTGGCTGGTGATCGAAATAATTTCGCGTATTATTTGCGAAAATCCATTCCTATGAATGATTCAGTAAATGAAATAAACATGAGCGGGCAGAAAGGATGGAAGCATTCAATTGAACGAAGTAAAAGCGGCAAATTATTTATGTACGTTTATTCAAAAGATAGTTTGATAAAATTCGCAGCTCTCTATAAAGATGTTAATGACTTAAACTCCATGCGAAAGTATTATAGACTTTACTCTTATTCTTTGGAGGAATTAGAAAAATTGAATTGGACGATTATTGTTCAATAGCTTATTTCGAAGCCTCAGTACATTTCTCTCCATCAATTGCTGCGCTAACAATTCCTCCGGCAAATCCTGCGCCTTCACCGCAAGGAAATAAATTTTCAAGTTGCGGATGCTTTAGCGTTTCCCTGTCACGCGGAATGCGCACCGGTGTTGAGGTGCGCGATTCTACTCCTACAATAACAGCTTCATTGGTTAAATAGCCACGCATTTTATTGCCGAAAGATTTAAAACCTTCCTGCAAGCTCGGACCAATTAATCTTCCCAACACTTCATTCATCATCACCGAAGTGATTCCAGGCTGATAAGAGCAATCGGGGAGTGTGTTACTTAATTTATTATTCACAAAATCCTGTAAACGTTGTGCGGGAGCGGTTTGGGTTTTCCCGCCTTTTGTCCATGCCGTGTGTTCCAATTGTTTTTGAAATTCCAATCCGGCGAGCGCACCGTGTTTTTTGTAAGGCTCAAAATCTTTTAGATCAAATCCAACAACTATGCCACTGTTCGCGTAAGGATTATTTCGTTTACTTGGCGACCAACCATTCGTTACTATTTCTTCCTGGTCAGTAGCGCACGGCGCGATAATGCCTCCGGGACACATACAAAAAGAATACACACCTCTGCCATTCACCTGCTGTACTAAACTATAACTGGCAGCCGGCAAATAATTTCTTTTTTGCACCACTTCATTCAAACTACCGCAATGATATTGGATGCGGTCAATCAATTCCTGAGGATGTTCGGCGCGGACACCCATCGCAAAAGGTTTCGCTTCAATTAAAACATTCTTCGCGTGCAATAATTCATAAATGTTACGCGCGCTGTGTCCGGTTGCTAATATAATTTTGTTGACAGGAAACAATTTTTCTTCTCCGCTTTTCAGATCCAAAACGGTGATTTCTTTCAGTAAGTTTTTATCTGTTTTAAAATCCGTTAATTTATGTTCAAAATGAATTTCTCCTCCGAATTTTAAAATTGTTTCGCGCATGTTGGCGATAATTTTTGGCAATTTATTCGTGCCAATATGAGGATGGGCATCCACCAATATTTCGGTAGAAGCTCCATGATAAACGAGAACCTTAAGGATTTTTTCTACATCACCGCGCTTTGTAGAGCGTGTATATAATTTACCATCACTGTAAGTTCCTGCACCGCCTTCGCCAAAACAGTAATTACTTTCCGGATTAACAAGGTGTTCTTTATTAATGGCCGCTAAATCGCGGCGACGGCTTTGCACATCTTTACCACGTTCAAAAATCACAGGCTTTAAACCTAATTCTAAGCAACGCAGTGCAGCAAATAATCCGGCAGGTCCGGCGCCAATTATGGTTCGGAGTTCGGAGTTGGGAGTACAGTGTTTGTAATCGGGGGTATAAGAAAATTCAGGAATGCTTTCGTTAATGTAAACATCCACAGTTAAGTTTATCTTAATGTTTCTTCCCCGCGCATCAATGCTGCGTTTTACCGGTTGAATAGAAAATGTATCGTCAGGATTTAAAGAAAGTTGCGTAGCAATTTCTTCTTTTAAAAGCTGCTCGTTAAATGCTGTTGTTGCAGGCAGCTGCAGTTGAATTGTTTTTTTCATGTTATAAGAAGGGTTTTTATCCCTTAGTTTTTCTTTCGTTCGTCATTCCGACCGTAGAGAGGAATCTTTTCAATTGATTTCTCTTAACTAAAGTTCTCGACTACGCTCGAACTGACATTGAATGTTCTCGACTACGCTCGAACTGACATTCTTCTCATTTTGTCATTCCGACCGTAGGGAGGAATCTTCTCAATTGATTTCTCTTAACTAAAGTTCTCGACTTCGCTCGAACTGACATTCTTCTCGTTTTGTCATTCCAACCGTAGGGAGGAATCTAAAAAAAGATTTCTCTTAACTAAAGTTCTCGACTACGCTCGAACTGACACTTACTAATTATTTTACCCCTCAAACGTAAGAGAAAACACGACCATGCGCGAATTCACCTTGTCAACACTTTTTGCAAAGATATTGTTATCGCGGTAAATTAAGTTTTTGGTGCCATTCATTATTTTTAATTCCATTCCGAATTTAAAATACTGCAGGTAGAAATCCACACCGGCGCCCACGCTGTAAATAAAATCATCCCGCTTAATTCGCACGGCATCGTCTAATCGGTTGGCATTACTGCTTACAGCTGCGGCTTTTTTATTGGAAGCTAAATCCAATGCATAAGCCCCGCCGCCAATAACGTAAGCGCCAAAATTACCCATTCGTTTGGATTGTAATTTTAATTCGATCGGAAAAATCAGAAAGGTTGATTCAACACCTTTTATAAATATTTTGGTGCTGTCGTGTTTAGCATTTTGCAAGGTGTATTCTAAAGAGCGCGAGCCAAAACTGATATTGGGTGTAAAGCGCGCGCGTAAATATTCGTGCACGCGAACATCACAAACAATACCTAATGCAAATCCCGGATCGCCCTTGGTGTAAACGCTTCTGATTTTATAACGCACATCATCAATAACAGTATCCGGAAAGGCGGCGTTACTTACGGTATGAATTCTGAAGTCGGTGTGATTAGCAGCAATGGTAAAACCAAAATGCAATTTTCCTTTGTAAAAATTACGAAGATTGGTGCCCATTCCATCACTTTGCTGACTAAAGCTCTGAAGGAAGCCAATCAAAAAAAGCGTTATGAATTTTACTGCTCTCAACTTAATTTATAACGTGTAAATAATGATTTTATTACACTAATCGTTTAGCTTTAACACAGCCATGAAGGCACTTTGCGGAATCTCTACACTACCAACTTGCTTCATGCGCTTTTTACCTTCTTTTTGTTTTTCCAATAATTTACGCTTACGGCTGATATCACCACCATAACATTTCGCAGTTACGTCTTTACGAATCGCGCGAATGGTTTCACGCGCAATAATTTTCGCGCCCACTGCAGCCTGAATAGGAATTTCAAATTGCTGACGCGGGATTAATTCTTTCAATTTTTCGCAAATCTTTTTACCGAATTCATAGGCATTGCTGCGATGTATTAAGGCAGATAAAGCATCCACTTGTTCGCCATTCAATAAAATATCCAGCTTCACTAAGTCAGATTGTTTCATGCCTATTGGATGATAATCGAAAGAAGCATAACCTTTAGAGATAGATTTTAATCGGTCGAAGAAATCAAATACAACTTCTCCTAATGGCATTTCAAAAACTAATTCAACGCGATCGGCAGTTAAATAATTTTGAGTAACAATTTGTCCGCGCTTCTCAATACACAAACTCATTACCGGACCAATAAATTCTGATTTAGTAATGATATTTGCTTTTATATACGGCTCTTCTACATAATCAATGAGTGCAGGATCTGGTAAGTCACTCGGATTGTTTACCGTTATAACCTCACCGTTAGTTTTGTATGCAATGTAACTTACGTTTGGTACAGTGGTAATAACCGTCATGTTGAACTCGCGTTCCAAACGTTCCTGTACAATCTCCATGTGTAACATTCCTAAGAATCCGCAACGGAATCCGAAACCTAAAGCCGCAGAGCTTTCCGGTTCCCAGGTCAATGAAGCATCATTTAATTGTAACTTCTCCATCGAGTAACGAAGCTCTTCGAAATCTTCAGTATCTACAGGATAAATACCGGCAAATACCATTGGTTTTACATCTTCAAATCCTTTAATTGCTTCTTTACATGGATTTGCAACAGTGGTAATCGTATCACCCACTTTTACCTCACGCGCTTCTTTAATTCCGGAAATAATATAACCTACATCACCGGTTTTTACGATATCACGAGGTTCTTGTTTTAAACGTAATACACCAATTTCATCGGCATTGTATTCCATGCCTGTATTCACAAATTTTACTTTGTCGCCTTTCTTTAACTGTCCGTTATAAATACGGAAGTAAGCAATAATACCTCTGAAAGAATTAAATACAGAATCAAAAATCAATGCTTGTAACGGACCATTCTCATCACCGCTAGGGGCAGGAATTCTATCTACAATCGCTTCTAAAATTTCATGTACGCCTTGTCCGGTTTTTCCGGAAGCCGACATAATATCTTCGCGCTTACAACCTAATAAATCTACAATTTGATCTTTTACTAATTCAGGCTCGGCACTTGGTAAATCTATTTTGTTCATGATAGGAATAATTTCCAAATCATGTTCTAAGGCTAAATATAAATTGGAAATGGTTTGTGCCTGTATACCCTGTGCGGCATCTACAATTAATAAAGCACCTTCACACGCCGCAATGGAACGCGATACTTCGTAACTAAAGTCAACGTGACCCGGCGTATCAATCAAATTCAAAACATACTTCTCGCCTTTGTACATGTAATCCATTTGAATGGCGTGACTCTTAATGGTAATCCCGCGCTCTTTCTCTAGATCCATGTCATCCAAAACCTGGTCTTGCATCTCGCGTTTACTAATGGTGTTTGTATATTCCAATAGGCGGTCGGCAAGTGTGCTTTTTCCGTGGTCGATATGGGCAATAATGCAAAAGTTCCTGATGTTCTTCATAATGTGCTTAAACTCAAAAAAATAAGAGAGCAAATATACAAATAAAGTGCCTTATATTATCGAAAAATTTTGCACCTTTGTAACCCAAAATTTAAAATATGGCACGTGTTAAAATCAAAGAAATCCTAGGGTTAAGTCCTCAAAATCAGGAAATAACAGTAAAAGGCTGGGTGCGCACCTTTCGTAACAATCAGTTTATTGCGTTGAATGACGGTTCAACCAATAATAATTTACAGGTGGTAGTTGATTTTAATAATACGCCGGAAACAATTTTAAAACGTATTACAACCGGTGCGGCTATTGCGGCTACTGGGACTTTAATTCCGTCTCAGGGTAAAGGACAAACCGTAGAGTTAGTTGCAAAAACAGTTGAAGTCATTGGTGACAGCGATGCTGAAAAATATCCGTTGCAACCAAAAAAACATAGTTTAGAATTTTTACGTGAGATTGCGCATTTACGTTTCCGTACCAATACATTTGGCGCAGTGTTTCGTATTCGTCATTCTTTAGCGTATGCCATCCATAAGTTTTTCAACGATAAAGGATTTTTGTATTTGCATACACCAATTATTACAGCGAGTGACGCGGAAGGTGCCGGCGAAACTTTTCATGTAACAAATTTTGATTTGAATAACATTCCGCGTAATGAGCAAGGCGAGATAAATTACAAAGAAGATTTTTTTGGTAAGTCAACTAATCTAACGGTGAGCGGACAGCTCGAGGGTGAATTAGGCGCCATGGCTTTTGGAGATATTTATACATTTGGTCCCACCTTCAGAGCGGAAAATTCAAATACAGCGCGACATCTTGCGGAGTTCTGGATGATAGAGCCTGAAATGGCTTTTTATGATTTGAATGACAATATGGACCTTGCGGAAGAACTATTACACTATGTAATTCGTTACGCGCTGGAGCATAACAAAGAAGACATTGAGTTTTTAACGCAACGTTTATTAGACGAAGAAAAACAAAAACCGCAAAACGAACGCAGCGAAATGAATTTGATGGAGAAATTAAATTTCTGTATCAACAATAAGTTTGAGCGTGTAACGTATACTGAAGCGATTTCTATTTTAAGAGAGAGTAATCATAACAAGAAAAAGAAATTCCAGTATTTAGTGAACGAATGGGGAGTTGACTTACAAAGTGAGCATGAGCGTTATTTGGTAGAAAAGCATTTCAATAAACCGGTTATCTTAACTGACTATCCAAAAAACATTAAAGCATTTTACATGCGTCAGAACGACGATGGAAAAACGGTAAGAGCCATGGATATTTTATTCCCGGGTATCGGAGAGATTGTAGGAGGATCACAGCGTGAAGAGCGTTTGGAATTGTTAGAACAACGCATGAAGGAGATGAACATTCCTGCAGAAGAATTAAGTTGGTATTTAGACACCAGACGATTTGGATCTTGTCCGCATGCCGGATTTGGTTTAGGTTTTGAGCGATTAGTTTTATTCGTAACGGGCATGACCAATATTCGCGACGTGATTCCGTTCCCGAGAACTCCTAAGAATTGTGAATTCTAAAAAACACGAAAGGCAAGAACAAATGTTTTTGCCTTTTTTGTTTTAACTTTATTGAAGTGATAGAAGATTTTTCTGAACATATCCAATCCATTATTAAATCCTTACCCGAAACACCGGGCGTGTATCAGTATTACGATAAGGAGAATGCTTTATTGTATGTGGGGAAAGCCAAGAGTTTAAAAAAACGGGTGAGTTCTTATTTTACCAAAGAGCATGATAACGCGCGTTTACGTTTATTGGTAAAAAAAATCAGCGACATCAAAACCGTGAAAGTAAACACGGAGCTGGATGCATTGTTGCTGGAGAATAATTTAATTAAGAATTTAAAACCGCGTTATAATGTTAATCTGCGTGACGATAAAACATATCCGTGGATTATCATTAAGAATGAGAGATTCCCTCGTATATTCTACACGCGCAAACAAATTAAAGACGGATCAGAGTATTTCGGTCCATATCCTTCCGTTTTGGTGATGCATGCTCTGTTGGATTTAATTAAGCAATTGTTTCCATTACGTACTTGCAGTTATGATTTATCGGAACAAAATATTGCTAAGAAAAAATTCAGAGTGTGTTTGGATTATCATATCGGGAAATGCAAAGGTCCGTGTGAGGGGAAGCAAAGCTTCGAGGAGTATGATAACAACATGAAGCAAATCCGCAAAATTATTAAAGGCGATTTTGCTTTTGCTTTGAAGGATTTAAAAGCGGAGATGCAAACGTTCTCTGATAATTTGGAATTTGAAAAAGCGGAGGAGCTGAAACAGAAGATAGATTTGCTGGAAAAATACCAAGGGAAATCAACCATTGTTCATCCTAGCGTAACAGACACTGATGTGTTCGCGGCTATTCACGAAGAAAGTATTTCCTACGTTAGTTATTTCAAAATTTACAACGGCGCTATTGTGCAGGCGCAGATATTGGAATTGAAAAAACAATTGGATGAAACGCCGGAAGAAATGTTGGTGTTCGCTATCAACGAAATTCGTCAGCGTTTCAATTCCAAGAGTAAAGAAATTATCGTAGCGGAAGAACCGGAGTTTAAATTTCCGGATACAAAATATTATGTTCCTAAAATTGGCGATAAAAAACATTTACTTGATTTATGTTTAAAGAATGCCTTATCGCATAAACGCGAGCGTGAGAAGCAAATTGCTTTAACTGATCCGGAGCGCCACACCACGCGCATCATGCAACAAATGATGAAGGATTTGCATCTGAAGGAAGAGCCTCGTCGTATTGAAGGATTCGATAACTCTAACATCCAAGGAAATTTTGCCGTAAGTGCAATGCCTGTGTTTATCGACGGTAAGCCGGCAAAAAAAGAGTATCGCCATTTTAATGTAAAAACGGTGGAAGGTCCTGATGATTTCGCAACGATGGAAGAAGTTATTTACCGCCGTTACTCTCGCGTATTGGAAGAAGGATTGCCTTTACCGCAGTTAATTGTGATTGATGGAGGCAAAGGACAATTAGGCGCGGCTGTCAACAGTTTACAAAAGCTGGGTTTGTATGGCAAAATTCCCGTTATAGGAATTGCGAAACGCTTAGAAGAAATTTATTTCCCGGGAGATTCTATCCCTTTATATTTGGATAAGCGAAGTGAAACATTACGGGTGATACAACATATACGTGATGAGGCGCACCGTTTTGGTATCACGCATCACCGCAGTAAACGCAGTCGCGAAACTATTAAAACTGAATTGAGTTTAATAAAAGGTATCAGTGAAGTAACTGCACTCAAATTATTGAACGAATTTAAATCGGTGAAGCAAATAAAAGAAACCTCTCTCGAGGAATTAGCAGCAGTAATTGGACCCGCAAAAGCGCAGTTGGTTTGGGATTTTTATCATAACTAAAATTGCATTCTGTAAACCAAACAGATACAAATTAACGCTGGTTTTTCTCTTAAACTATTTTATGTTTGTATAAGCATTTATCCATGATAAAACGCATATTCATATTTGTTTTTTCTCTATCAGCACTACTTACTTATTCCCAAAGCGATAAGCAGTTTAAAAGATGGATAAAGGAACTTGATACCGTACAAAGTATGAGTTCGCTTCAACGTATTGAGCAGGGATTAACAGGCATGGTGAAGGAGGAGAAAAAACTGAAACAATCTTTGTATTATGCATCTTTAGCCAATTTATTAATGGCTATTAAGAGCGGCACTACCGAAGTAGATGATTATTGTCGTCGCGCCGATTTATATTTAAAAAAGTTAGATTCGTTAAGTCCGAACAATTCGGAAATACATGTGCTATTATCAATGAGTGCGGGAATAAAAATAGGTGTTGATCCTTCAACACGTCAAACTAAATTTGGAGCATTAGCAAACAAACATGCCGAGCGCGCCATTGCATTAAATTCGAATAATCCGCGCGCTTATTTAATTAAAGCTAAGACAGTGATGAATGCGCCGCCGAAATTGGGGGGCGGACCAAAATTCGCTTTAAAATTCTATGAGAAATCATTGGAAAAATTCAAATCCTTTAAACCGTTAGATGATACGGAGCCCGATTGGGGAGAAGCGATGGCGAAGACCGAACTCGCCGATTGTAAATCAAAATTGCCAAAATAGAAACATAAAATTATTTTAAACTATTGATTAATAGTTATTTGTAAAATATATTTGGTTTATAATATAAACTACTTTATGTTTGTGAAGTCAAATTAAATACATCAAATAATGGAAAATAATTTAACTCCGGAACAAAGTCTTGCGCTTATTGATAACATGATTAATAAGGCCAAAAATAAATTGGCGGATGATGGCTTCCTTTTAATTTTTTGGGGATGGCTTGTGGCTGCATCAGCTTTAATTCATTTTGTATGCATTAAGTTACAAATAGAGTGGGGTCAATATGTTTGGGTTACTTTAATGCCTTTTGGAGGAATATTTTCGGCCGTGTATGGAATTCGTCAAAGCAAAAGAGTAAAAGTTAAAACATATGTTGATTCCTACCTTAGCGCTTTATGGATTGCTTTCGGCATTGCTTTATTTCTTACAATTATTTTTATCGGATTGCACGGCGTTAAATCAACCTACTTTTTTCTAATGTTGCTATACGGTATAGCTACATTCGTTTCCGGAGGGATATTAGATTTTAAGCCATTGAAAATTGGGAGTCTGTTTTCATTTGCCTGCGCTGTTGTTTCTGTATTCTGCAACGAAACCGATTTGTTGTTAGTAATTGCAGTTGCAATTATTAGTAGTTACGTAATACCTGGTCATTTACTTAGATTAAAATTTAAATCAGAGAATGTTTAAAGATCTGGATCCCATATTGCATTCTCAATTACGATTGGCAATTGTTTCTTTGTTGGTTTCTGTGAAGGAAGCTGAATTCACTTATTTGAAAGAACAAACAAATTCTACAGCCGGAAATTTAAGTGTGCAAATTCAAAAGTTGAAGGAAGCGGGGTACATTGAAGTGGAGAAAAAGTTTAAAGATAATTACCCGCAAACAAACTGCAGAATTACATCAGCAGGTATTCACGCTTTTGATGAATATGTAAAAAACATTAAGCAGTATTTAACTAAATCAAAATAAATAATGGAAACAGAAAAAGAAAAGTTGCTTTGGAAGGAAGCAAAAAAACGCGTAGGGTTTAAAAATCATTTAATCACCTACATTTTAGTAAATATATTTTTTTGGGGAATGTGGTTTCTTGGAAAAGGAGAAGATACCCATAATGGATTACCGTGGCCAATATTTCCAACATTAGGCTGGGGTTTTGGATTGTTTTGGCATTTTGCAGGTACGTATTTACGTGGCGATAGTGTTGGAGCTGTTGAACGTGAATATCAAAAGTTAAAGAAGCGCGAGGAACAGAAAAATTCTTAAGCGTCTTCCAAATGACAGTCTTTTAATCCGCCACCCGATAATTCATCATTGTTCTCGCAACCCTGCTCTGTAGCCGCTTTGGTAAACGGTCCGGCTTTCATTTTATCTCCGTACGATTTTTCTCCGGAATCGGTATACGTGCAAACGCAAACGTATTCTTTTTGGCAAGAAGTGAAAGCAATTCCTGCTGCCAATAAAATGATGAGGCTCACTTTTTTCATAAAAAATTCTTTTAACAAAAATAAGCGGCTTTATAAAATCAGCGAATACCCGCTAGTGGGTATATTCAAAAAAAAAGGCGGTACAAAACCGCTTTTTTTTCGTTGCTGTTTTACTATTTAATCAGTGTGACATGTCCGGTATGAACCGCGCCTTTGCCTTTACTGCTAAATTCTATTCGCCAGATATACACTTCTTGTTTGGTAGGAGCGTTATTATTAATCTTACTCTTTACATTTCCATCCCAACCTTTGTTTAAGTCTCTAGTTGAAAATACTTCCTTGCCCCAACGATCAAAAATAATCATGTGGTAGTTGCTTACATTGGTGATGATTGGTTTAAATTCATCGTTTTGTCCATCACCGTTCGGAGTAAACGCATTTGGAACATAAAACATAAAGTCTTCATATACATAAATAGCTTTTGATACAGTGTCCTTACAACCATTTGTATTAGTTACTACTAAATGTACTGCATATACACCGGTATCCTGGAAAGTTACTGAAGGATTTTGCTGTGCAAATGTTCCATAATTACCCGGATTAATTGCCCAGAACCAAGTATTAATATCGCCACCGAAAGATATGTCGGTGAAGTTTACCAATGGATTCAAAATATTGATTGGGTTCGGACTGTATTTATAATCTGCAACCGGCTTAGGGAATACTTGTACGTTAGTTGCCATTGTATTTCTACAACCGTTATTATCTACTACAGTTACTGCAGGTGAGTATGGTCCGCTCTGGTAGAAACAAACATCATTGATATTACTGTTAGAAGACGTCGTACCATTTCCTAAATTCCATTCATATTTGGTAATGTTAGAAGATGAAGTTGCGGTAAATCCTACATTACATAGAGGAGCACATCCGCTGGTATTTTTTGCAGTGATATTTACATCAGGTAATGGATTAACAATCACATTCACACTTGCTGTAGCTGTACAACCTTTGTCGGAAGTAACAGTTAAAACATAAGTACCATTGTTGTTTAAAGTTGATTCAGGAATTTTTGGATTTTTCTGATTCGACACAAATCCATTTGGTCCTGACCAGCTGTAAGTGTTCGCTAAATTTTCAGTTGTTGTGAATTTTAATTCATCACCAACACAAACCGGTGAGCTTGCTGTAACACTACAGCTTGGTTTTTGATATACAACAACAGTTGTTGATGCAACACTTGTACATCCTTCCGTGCTGGTAACGGTTACCGTATATACTCCCGCATTATTTGAAGTCGCATTGTTAATGGTGATGTTAGCTTGCGTAGAAGTAAATCCACCAGGACCACTCCATTGGTAGGTGCCGCCGCCATTCGCTGATAAATTAACTGTATTACCGTTACATACCGGACCGCTATTAGTAATAGTAACTGTTGGAGTAGGGTTAACTACTAATTGTGTAGTTGCAGTACTTATACAACCTCCTGCACTGGTAGCATTAACCGTATAAATTCCGCTTACACTTGCTGCCGCATTATTAAATGTAACAGTACTTTGATTAGAAGTGAAACTTCCGGGACCGCTCCATGTATAAGTATTCGATCCGCTAACTGACATACTAATATTGTTTCCGCTACAAACAGGACCGGTATTGCTGATATTTAATGGAGCACCCGGATTAATTACTACATTGGTAGTTGCCGTGCCTACACAACCGTTAGCATCTGTTCCGGTTACAGTATAAATTCCAGATTGATTAACTGCAGGTGAAGCAATGCTTGGATTTTGTAATGCTGAGTTAAATCCACCCGGACCGCTCCAGCTGTAATTAACTGCACCGTTTGAAGTTAAGTTAAGAGGTAATCCTGCACATACAGGACCGCTGTTACCTGCTGTAATTACCGGTATTGGATAAACTGTTACAACTTGTGTGACTGTATTTGGTGCACATGCTGCAGGATTAGAAGCAGTAAGTGAAACCGTGTATGTGCCAGGTGCCGCATAAGAATGATTTACTGAAGCTCCTGCTCCTAAATTTCCATCTCCAAAATTCCAATTGTAACTGGTACCAGGTGATGTTACAGCATTAAAAGAGAAATTATTTCCATTCAAACATTGATTCGGTGGAGCAGGAAAGGATGCCATAACAGTTACATTATTAATGTAAATAGTAGTTGTTAGAGGCCAAACCGTGTTTGTATTTACACACAAACTTTTCTTCGCGCAAGCACCGCCCGGTACACTACATGAATCGATTGCCCAAACTGAAAATGTTGTTGTAGTATTTACAATCGGAACGTTTAAGGTTGGTAAGCTTGTAATGGTTGGAGTAGAAGGGTTAGCAGGGTTAGAACGCCATTTATAGAATACAGTAGTTGTAGGCACACAAGAAGGCGCTAAAGTTCCACCGCAAGTAGTTAAGCAATTTAAATTATTAATGTTTAATACAAATGGTGTTCCTACGCATGCCGGTGATCCAGGAGTCGTAGGAGGAGTGTGTGTTAAGTTTGGTGTACATGTTGGAGTTAATAATGTTCCTGGTACTACAAACTGACTAACTGCAGTCCATGGTCCGAATGACGGCCCACCTCCTGCAATAACTTCACGTGCCCTGAAAAACATGGTAGAGCCCGGACAAAATTGATTGAATGGAATAAAAACACTATGATAAGGTTCAACAACACAATTATCCATCCAAGCCGGACCGGTATAAGCCGGAATATTAAGTAAGGATTGGTAATAAGGATAACTTGTATAAGTTGTTCCGTTCGCTACATTCCAGTTTATTAATGTAGTTGTTAAGCAGGTTGGCATGTTACCAGTAAATACCGGCGAACATGAAACTTCAACTTGCATCCAATAAGGTCCGCAACCACAAGTGGCTGCATTTGAACTACCGTTAACGGTTACGCCGGTGGCGCCAACGTTAAAGCTGTAATTTACTAAAGGTAAGCCGTGACAGGCTACAGTTTTGTTTGAATAAAAACCTAAGAAAAGGATGCTGAGGATTAAAATACTAATGCGTTTCATAAAATTTGTTTATCTGATATCTGACGCAATATTAAAAGTAATATTTGAGTCCAAATTTGTAAATGAGCAAGAATTCGATGGAAATGAGTGAACGTCTAACGGTCGGGAAACCCCTAAAAAGGGTTTAAATTGGGTAAAATGCGGTATCTGTTTAGTGAATGGAAATAAAATGTAAGTAAAATTTTATCGGCTGAGTAAAGTGTAGCCATTTCCGTGGAGGTTATTTATTTCAATGGATGGGTCGGAAGAAAGATGTTTGCGTAATTTAACTATATATACATCCATACTTCGGGCAGTAAAATAGTTATCATCTTTCCAGATTTGTTTCAATGCTTTCTCACGGGGTAAAACATCGTTCTGGTGCTGACAAAGCAGTTGAAGTAACGCCGCTTCCTTTGGTGATAATTTGATGTCTGTATCCGTTCCGTTTTTTAGAATACGCATTTTTACCTGAAAAGTGTACTTACCTATTTTATATTCGTTTTGAATTGCATTTTCCTTTTGTGCCTTGTTTAAGATAACCTGGAGTTTATATAAAAGCACTTCTGAGTCGAATGGTTTTGTGATATAATCATAGGCTCCAAGGCGGTATCCTTTAATTATATCATCGCGCATACCGCGTGCAGTCAGAAAAATAAAAGGCGTGTGTTTATTTATTAAACGCATTTCTTCCGCCACTGTAAATCCGTCTTTCTTAGGCATCATGATGTCAACGATACATAAATCAAAATTGTTTTTCTTAAACTCTTCGATTCCTAACTCTCCATTTTCACAAAGCGTTACACTATATCCATTCATGCTTAAATAGTCTTTAAGCACCATGCCGAAATTTTTTTCGTCTTCTATTAATAATAGCTTATACCCCATGTAAAGGAAAGTTAATTATAAATTCAGAGCCTTTTCCAATATCGCTTTTTAAAGTAATGCTGCCATTATGCGCTTCAATTACCGACTTTACATAACTTAAGCCGATGCCAAAGCCTTTTACATCATGTAAATTGCCGCCTTGCACACGGAAGAATTTTTCAAATATCTTTTCATGTAAATGCGTATCTATTCCGGGGCCATTATCGGCAATTGAAATGATTACTGAATTATCTCGCTTTTGAAGTTTTATTTTCACAACGCATTCGTTGGCTGAATATTTCAAAGCATTGTCAATAATATTATTAAACAGATTTTGCATATGAAATTCATCCGCATTAACTATAGCATTCTCCTCACCCTCATACATTACTTTTGCTTTTTTCTCTTCAATTTGTAATTGATGCGTTTGAATACTTTTTTTAATCAAGAGGTTCAAGTCAACCGCTAGTTTATTTAGAGCGAGCTTTCCTGATTCTAATAGCGCAAGCTGAAGCACCTGTTCTACATGATTGTTTAGTTTTTTATTTTCTTCTTTTAATATACGTGTATAGTTTTCGAATTTCTGCTCATCATTCTTTATGGCTTTATTGCTAATAGCATCCAACGCAAGTGACATGGTAGCAATGGGTGTTTTTAATTCATGCGTCATGTTATTCACAAAATCATTTTTAATTTTATTCAATTTTTCCTGACTAAGCATTCGTCTGAATGTGTAAATCATCACATAGGCGATTAAAAGTGTAATAAATAAAGAGAGTACCAATAAGCCTGCCATTTGTTTAATAACAAAGCTTAAGGTGGATGCAAATCCAACTTCCAAAACAATATTTTTACTTTCCGGCTCGTAGGGGTATAAAGGCAAACTCACAAAGCTCTTATTGTAAAAATTTTGTTTTTCAGTGCTATGATTAGAGAAGAATAATTTTACTTTGCTTGTATCGGTAAGTCGCGATGAAATGTATATACTTGGTTGAAGATGAATGCCGCGTTTTAATAATTCCTCGTTAACAAATTGTTTTACTTGTTTGAAGTTAATCCGTTCTTGCACCGTGCGCGACTGGTCACTGCTTCGTAAAGCCATTTTAAGAAAAAGTGTTTCGAGTTCCTTAGCCTTATTTTTAGTGTGATTGAAACTGATGGATTCAGAATGGATAATGACTTTGTTGGTATCACCATTACCGGTTTTAATTATGGTAGTAGATCGCACACTATCCGATACAATTTTTATTTTTTTGTCGATTCCCGAATGACCTTCCCATTTTAGTGTATCAATTTTTATTTTGTTTTTAATGTTGGAAACAATCACCCGCATATCCGATTTTGTATCGGAGCCAATAATATTATCTGTTACCAGAAGCGAATCAATATTTTGTAAAATTAATTTAGAGTCTTCCTCTTTTTGCAATCGTTTTATGGTTTGTAAAATAGCATCTCGTGTTTTGTCGGTTAACTCTTGCGATTTGAATTGATACACATTAAAAAGCCATATAGCCTGTAATGCAATTAAACCAAACATGGCAATTGCTATTAAAATTGGTATATATCTTTTCGGTGCCGACATACGATGGGTAAATTTAGGGAGGCTTTAACACATTCCCGCCAACTTTAACCTTTCTTTAACACTGTTTAACCGCGCCTTAACGGATCAGCCTTGATGGTAGCGGTAGTTTTGTTTCATGAAAATCAATTAAAAAATATAATTATGAAAAAATCAGTGGTAACAGCATTATTGATGCTAACAGGTGTGGCACTTAATGCGCAAACGGAAAAGAAGGAAGCAACAATTCGAATTAAGAAGGTTGAAAACATTAATGGGGTAGAGAAAGTGACTGACACTACTTTTACCACCAGTAATCCGGAAGAGTTTAAATGGAGCGATAAGGATGGAAACATCAAAATAAACGAAGTAAACTCAGAAAACGGAAAGGTGATGAAAATTGTAACAATTGATGAGGTAGGTCCAGAAACAAAGATGATGACCGAGAGCGAAATTAACGCTGAGATTGAGAAGGCGCTTAAGGAAGCAGGTGTTGATGCGAATGGAAAGGAAATGAAAAAGGTGATGGTAATTCATGATTCAGAATCAGGCAATGAGACGAAATCTGAAAAGCATTATACTAAGATCGTAATGGTAAAGCTCGATATAACTGATGCCAGTGATGAAGAGTTAAAGCGATTAGGAAGTAGTTCAGATAAAAAACTTGAAATGGAAGAAATGAAGTTGTATCCGAATCCAAATAACGGAAAGTTTAATTTAAACTTTACCCTTAAGAATAAAGGTGATGCAGAAATTACAGTTTATGACATGCAAGGCAAACAAGTTTATAGCGAGAGATTACCAAATTTTCAAGGGGAGTATAATAAACCAATCGACATTAGCAGTAATGCTAAGGGTATTTACTTTGTAAAGATTCTTCAAGGAAAGCATACACAAGTGAAAAAGATTTCACTAGACTAAAAAGTGTGATAAATTAATTAAACAAAAAGCCGAAGGTTATCCTCCGGCTTTTTTTATTTTATATCCTTCTTTGGTTAAGAGGGTAATTATTTTATCTCTGTTATCTCCTTGTATGAGAATTTCTCCGTCTTTTGAATTCCCGCCAACACCACATTTTTGTTTTAAAAGTTTTGCCAGATCATTTAAATCATTTTCGGTGCCCACAAATCCTGATACACGGCTTAATAATTTTCCACCACCTAATCTGTCGAGGTATACTTTTAAGTTTTGTTGCGCAGGCGGCAACGTTTCATGTTGTTCATTGCTCTCCGACTCGTAATTAAAATTCGGGTTGGTCGAGTAAACAACATTAACGCGGTTTTTATCTTTCTTGCTCATCGTTTGTTCTTAAAAAGAGAGTAGGATATGAAGGTAAGGATTAATACTAAAAGTATCGCCATCCATTTATTGGAAATGTCTTTTAAAGAAGCTTTTACTTTAATTGGTTCCGAAAAATTCTCTTCAAAATCATATTGTAAGGTGGCCATTTGTTGCGCAGCTAATAAACTGTCGCGTTTGTGATAATAGTTTTCCAGTAATTCAAATCCTTCTTTGGCATTACCAGCGGCTTCATGATAAAAAGCAGAAATTTTATATACATTAAGTTTCAAATCAAAGTAATCATAAAGATTAGCAATGCTGTCGGCAATTTGTAAATACCGTTTGGCCTTGTCAAAATCCTTCGTTACAATAAATATTCCTGCGAGATTTACATAATTATCACCGGCCTCCATATCATTTTCACACATCCTACGAAGTTTAAGCGCGTCGGTATTTAACGCAATGGCTTTGAGGGTATCGTGTTTACCAAGATAGGCTTCGCCCATGTTGCTCATATACCGTGCCTGAGCATCATAGTCATTTTTATTACACATGGTAAGTGCCATTTTGTAATTTTCAATGGCGGCATCGTATTCTTTTAATGCATGTTTGATAACGCCCATATTGTTTAAACACTCTTGCGCTTTTTCAGTTAATCCAATTTTATAATAAGCATTCATGGCGCCGAGATAAGCCTTCTCTGCTTTATCCATCATTTTTATCTCCGAATACACATTACCTAAATTCTGTTGGCTTTGCGCAATTCCAAGTACATCGTTTATATCCGTTCTTAATTGCAAGGCATGTCTATGATAATTAACCGACGTTTTGTATTGGCCTTTTTTGTAATACAAGATTCCTAATAAATTATAACTTTTAGCTAAATGTTTTTGTGAGCCGCATTCTAATGCTTCCTTTTCTGAGTGTTTCGCATACAAATAGGCGAGTTGCGGATTGGTATTACGCAATGAAAATCCTTGTTTATAGAGTTGGTTAACTTTTTCGGTGTCGTTTTCCAGCTTGAGTAAACTGAATAATAAGGTATCAGGGTCTTGCCCCAGTGCTGTTAATGAAATGGTAAGAAAAAGAAAAATTGACCTTAGCATATCCTCATCAAATTTATAATTTTATGGCAGATAATCCTCGCATGATAAAATATAAATTATATCTCAAAAATCCGGCCGCGCATTACATTTATGTGGATCTGGAAATAGATAACATTAATACTGAATTTTTAGAGTTACAACTTCCGGCATGGCGACCCGGTCGCTATGAGTTAGGGAATTTCGCTAAGAATATAAAGCGTGTTGATGCATTTGATGCCAATGGAAATACTTTATCCTATTCAAAACTTAATAAGGATAAATGGCAAATTAAAACGGATGGTGCAAATGCAGTAAAGGTAACTTACTCGTATTTCGCTTTTGAAATGAATGCAGGTGCTTGCTTTGCAGATGAAACACAAATCTATGTGAATCCTGTGCATGTGTGTATGTATGTTCCGGATCGCATGAATGAAAAGCATGAAGTAACGCTTGAAATTCCGGATGATTATAAAATTGCTTGTTCGATGCCTGTGGAAGGTAAAACCTTAACGGCAACAAATTTTAATGAACTGGCCGATTCTCCATTTATTGCTTCAGCAAATATTAAAAGTGATGTGTATGAAGTAAATGGAATTAAGTTCTATTTACATTTTAATGGTGAATGTAAACCTGACTTTACAAAAATTAAAACGCACTTCAGCGCGTTTACTAAAAAGCAAATCGATTTTTTTGGCGGCTTTCCGGTAAACGAATATCATTTTTTATTTCAAGTGTTACCGAATAAATATTATCACGGTGTGGAGCATGAGAAAAGCACTATGATAGTTTTAGGTCCGGCTTACGATTTAAACAATGGCAAAACGTATGAAGATTTGTTAGGTGTTAGTTCACATGAACTATTTCATACATGGAATGTGAAAAATATTCGTCCCGCTGAAATGATGCCGTATGATTTTACAAAGGAAAATTATGCAAGGACCGGTTACGTTTACGAAGGTTTCACAACTTATTATGGGGATGTGATGTTGAGAGCATCCAATGTGTTTAATGACCAGCAATATTTTGAAACGTTGGAAGAACGCTTAATGAAGCACTTTCATAATTACGGACGATTTAATTTGTCGGTAGCGCAAAGTAGTTGGGAGACTTGGCTGGATGGTTATGTGCCAGGCGCACCTTACCGTAAAACATCGATATACGATGAAGGGAATTTAGTAGCGTTTATATTAGATGTTTCCATATTAAAGCATACTCAAAATAAAAACTCATTAAAAGATGTGTGCCGGAAGTTGTATAATGATTTTGGTAAAAAGGGAATCGGTTACACTGAAAAGGATATAATCGGTTTGTGCAATGAAGCAGCCGGCGTTTCGTTGCAGGAAATATTTGATAATTATGTTTATGGAACTTCAGATTTCGAGCCTGTTTTAAATGAATGTTTTAATTACGTGGGAATAGAAATGCAGAAACTACCAAGCGTATTAACCAATGAAAATACTTTTGGTTTTAAAGTAGTGGAGCAGCCCGGAGTTACAAAGGTGTCTTTAATTGCTCCTTATTCTCCAGCCTGGAAATCGGGTTTATCAGCCAGCGATGATATTATAGCTGTGAATGGTTTTGTAATCAAAAACGATTTAAACAATTGGTTAAATTATTTTAAGGGGAATGAAATTAACTTAACCATTTCTTCACAAGGCAGACTAAAGACTGTTCAAATGAAGAGTGGTGCTTCTACTTATTTTAATCAGTACAAAATTGCAGCTTTAAGTAAGCGAACCTTGCAACAGGAGATCAATTATAAAAAGTGGTTGGGTATTGAAAATTAAATTTTGTTTTCTTGCCAAAATGATTTTATTTAGTTGTATAAACCTATAAAATCAAATAACATGGCAGGATTAATTGTTTTCATCATTTTATGGCTGGGCATTATTGCTTTTGTCATTATTTCACAATGGAAAGTGTTTGAAAAAGCGGGGCAACCCGGTTGGGCGTGTATCGTTCCGATTTACAACATTCTTATTTTACTTAAAATCGCCAATAAACCTTGGTGGTGGATTTTCATGTTCTTAATTCCGATTGCAAATATTGTGTTTGCGATAATGATGCTTCATCGTATTTCTTTATCCTTTGGTAAGGGAGCAGGATTTACAGTTGGATTATTGTTTCTAAGCATTGTTTTCTGGGCAATTCTTGCATTTGACGATTCGGTTTACAAGAAAATTGAAGATGCACCAGCAGCTTAATAAAAACGCGATGTTAATAAACTATAAGTAATAAGCTTGGTCAATCAAAAAAAATGCCTTTTTTTTGAATATTATTAATCATTAAAAAAAATTAAAATGGAAGAAACAAACAACACAGCAACATCAACAAAAGGTAAAGGATTAGGCGTAGCCGGTATGGTTATCGGTATCGTAGCCGTAATTTGGGCTATTATTCCTCTATTAGGTGCAGGCGCATGGTGGTTAGCTGTTGTAGGCTTAGTATTAAGTATCGTTGGATTTGTTATGGCTAAAAACGGTAACAATCCAAACAAAGGTATGATGATGGCAGGTATTATTTTAGGTGTAGTAGCTACTGCATTATCATTCTACCGTGTTTATCAAGTTGCAGAAGCTGTTAAAGCTTTAGAAGGTATCGGACAAGAATTTGCAACTGAAATGAAAGCAGCTTTAGATAGCGCAAAAAATGAAGCTATCGAAGCGGTTGCTGATTCATTACAATCCCACTAATAACGGTTAACAACCTTTTATAAAGAAGTCGCTAAGTGTTTAGCGGCTTTTTTTATTTTTATGGAAACAAAAATCAACATGGAAACACCTATCGATAATAATTTCTCGATTGAGAACATGGAGCCTAAACGCCCGCAATTCTTAACTGTATTATGTGTACTTACTTTTGTTATGTGCGGTTTGTCTCTCATTGGCGGTTTATGGAGTATTGTAATGAATACACCTGAAAGAATGGCGGAGAACATTGAACAAATGCGTGCAGTTAGTCCTGAAATGGCGGATCAAATGGAAGAACAAATGGTTTTAATGCAAGAAGATGTTTATACTCAGATTGCTCCTTACTTGAATTTTGTTTACATCTTACTTTCTTTCTTGGGGGCTTTCATGATGTGGAAATTGAAGAAAAAAGGTTTTTATATTTATTTAGCAGGAGAGTTGTTGCCTTACATCGGATTAATTATTGGCGGTAAACAAGCCATGGCGATGATGGGTGCAGCAGGTGGCGGTGTGGCTAAAACTGCAGGACTTGTTATGATGGCTTTGATGTTTGTATTTGATATTGCCTTCATAGTGATGTACGCCTTGAATTTAAAACACATGAACGACGAATAATCTATCTTGGTTACTGTTTACATAGTTGATGATCATCGGATGTTGGTTGACGGACTTAGCTTATTGTTAAGTGGTGAGTCAAACTTGAAAGTGGTGGGAAAATCCATCAATCCGCAGATGGCATTCGATGAAATCAAACAATTAAAACCGCAAGTCGTACTAAGCGATATTCAAATGCCGGAAATGAATGGCATTGAATTAGCAAAGAATATCAAGCGTGTTCTGCCCGATACAAAAATCATTGCTCTATCCATGTTTGGAGATGCGGGTCACATTAACGATATGATTAGTGCCGGCGCTTCAGGCTATCTTCTTAAAAATTCAGATAAACAAGATGTTTTAAATGCTATTAATACGGTTGTAAGCGGAAAGGAATATTTCAGCCAAACCGTGAAAGAAGAATTGGAGCGTGCCGAAAAAGCAATTGAAGAAGGGCCGGATAAACCCAATATAACAGCGCGTGAAAAGGAAATTATTCAACTCATCGCTAAAGAATGCAGTAATGCGCAAATTGCCGAAAAACTTTTCATCAGCGAAAGAACCGTTGAGACACATCGCAAAAATATTTTCCGAAAAACCAACACAAAATCTGTGGTAGGCTTATTGAAGTTTGCCATGGAAAACAATCTACTTTAATTTATTCATTCTTGATAATGAGGCCTTTTTATGGGCTAATTTTCAGCGCTTTTAAGCGAAACTGAGTGAAATTACCGCGAAAATGAGCCGGATAAGCTTTTAAAGAGCGAAAAAACGCCTTTTAGGCAGCTTATTGACTACTTTTAATCTTGTAAATTAATTACCATGTTCAAGCAAATAAGATTAATTGGTTTCGTAATGCTCATTGCTATTTGCAATATTGCTAAGGCTCAAACCAGTTATTACCAAGATCAATTTTTAGGTGGCGTAACAGGCGCAGGATATTCTCCTGCTTATTCTCAAACTGCACCAATAACAGGCGTTATTACTGTAAACATAGCTCCGGGAAGTACTATCAGACGTGCCTATTTAATTGCAGGACGATTAGGCAATGCCCCTGCAACAAACGTTACTTTAAACGGAACGCCGCTTACTTTTAACGCAACCAATCAGGTAACGGGACCATTTAATACTATTTACGGTGGCGCATCCGGTGTACATGTTATCAACGTTACAACAATCGTAAATCCAGCTGTTAACGTATATAATTTGGCTTTACCAACACAAGCAAGCACGTCTAACCGTTATCAGGATTTTTATTTATACATCTCTTATGATAATCCAACTTTATCAAGTGTAGCAACGGCTATCTTCTTAAATAATCAAAATTCAGCGAATGTCATGAACTGGGGTACCTTAACCTTTACCTATCCTTTTAATACTTTAGCCGGTGATATTGGTTATTCATTTTTTGGTGGTTATGAGTGTAGCGCAGCTGATGGCGAACGTTTGATTGTAAATGGAACAAATTTAGGTACTGTATGGGGACAAGACATCAACTCCGGTATGTGTGGTGGTCCCGTAGGAAGTTTTTATTACCGCAACAATACTTTAACAGCTTTAAGCGATGATAACGTTAACCAAGCAGTAAACGGCCCCGAAGCTTTAAGTAACATCGTAGCCTTAGTAACCAACAATAGCAATACTTTAACCTTATCACATCAACATGCCAACGCAAGCGCTACCGATAATCATCCGTGGGGAGCCATTTTTGCTTATGGAAGTTGTGTTAATCCAACTATTACTGCGGTTGCTTCTCCAACAAGTGTTTGTCCGGGAAGCCCTGTAACTTTAACTGCGGGTGGTGGCGCTACCTATACTTGGTCGCCGGGTACGGCAACAACTGCTATTGCCAATGTAACACCGACTGCAACAACTATCTATACAGTAAATGCAAAAAACACAGCAGGATGCCTTGGTACGCAAACCGTTATGGTTACTGTAAATCCTTTACCAACTGTTAATGTGGCGGCAACACCATCTGCCATTTGTATTGGTAATTCTTCTTCTATCTCAGCTTCGGGCGCTTCAACGTATACCTGGAATCCTGGCGCATTAAACGGCGGCACTGTAACGGTGAGCCCTGCCGCTTCAACTATTTATACAGTAACAGGTACTTCAACAGCAGGCTGTGTTGGTACAAACACACTTGGTGTAACTGTAAATCCTTTACCGGTTGTTGCTCCTGCTAATAATGGACCGGTGTGTGTAGGTGGAGTTTTAAATTTATCAGTGGGTGCTTCTACTTCTTATTCCTGGAGCGGACCAAACTCATTTACGTCTAATTTACAAAACCCTTCTATCACCAATGTTACTTCCGCAGAAGGAGGGGTGTATACCGTTAGTGTTACAAACGCAAATGGATGTGTCAACAGTAACACAACCAATGTAGTTATTAGCCCACTTCCTGTTATTACTCCAACAAATAGCGGACCATATTGCGAAGGAGCTACCATTCAATTATCGGTTGGAGCCGCTTCAACTTATACTTGGACCGGCCCGAATGTATTTACAAGTAATTTGCAAAATCCTACTATTTCAGGTTCACAATTAGTAAGTGCAGGTGTTTATTCTGTGACAGTGGCAAATGCAGGCGGATGTATTGCTTCCGGTACAACTGCGGTTACAGTAAACGCTTTACCGAGTCCAACAGCTACATCGAACAGTCCGATTTGTGAAACCAATGCATTAAACTTTAACGGCTCAGGCGGAACAACGTACACCTGGACGATTCCGGGCGGATTCTCTTCTAATCAGCAAAATCCGGGTATTACAGTTGCCTCTGTAGCAAATAGTGGAGTAGGTTCATTAACAGTTGCCGATGCAAACGGCTGTATCAATACAGTTACATTTAATGTAGTAGTGAATTCGAATCCTGTCGTAACGGTGAGTAACCCTACGGCATGTGCAGGACAAAACATAAATCTAATCGCGAGTGGCGGAAGTTCTTATGCTTGGAGCGGCCCGTTAGGCTATAATTCAGCAGTGCAAAATCCTGTAATTACGGGCGCAACAGCAGCCATGGGTGGTGCCTATTCAGTAACTGTAACCACAGCCGCAGGTTGTAGTAATACAGCTGTTTCAAATGCGCAAGTGTTTGCTTTACCAGATCCACAAGCAACAAGCAACGGACCAATTTGCGAAGGAACACAGTTAAGTTTAGGAGGTAATGGAGGTGTAACGTATCAGTGGACAGGTCCGAACGGATTTAGTTCATCATTACAAAACCCATCATTTACAGCGAATAGTGCTAATTACACAGGTAATTATAATTTAACAGTATCAGACGCGAATGGTTGTTCTTCTTCAACAGTAATTGCAGTTACAGTTAATCCAATGCCAAACGCTTCTATCAATTCAAATGTGAAAGGTGGATGCGCACCATTGTGTGTAACTTTCAATGCAAACAGTGCAGCAACCATCGCTACCTATAATTGGAATTTAGGAAATGGAGTTACATCTTCTGCGGCTCAACCGCAAACATGTTTTGGTACAACAGGAGTTTACTCAGTAAACTTAACAGTTGCAGATGCAATCGGATGTTCTAACTCCGCAACGTATACAGTGGAGGTTTATCCTCAGCCGGTAGCTGATTATAATCACGCACCAATTAAGCCAATTATTAATATTGATCCTGAAGTTACATTTACAGATGCATCGCATGGCGCGCCAATTGTAGCTTGGAATTGGTATTTCATGAATACTGCGCAATACACATCAACACAGCAAAGCCCAACTTTTGTTTATACAGAACCGGGATTATACGCTGTGGCTTTAGTAGTGAAGAGCGATAAGGGATGTTTAGACACCATTGTAAAAACAATTGAGGTAGGCGAAGACTTTGGCATTTATGTTCCGAACGCATTTACACCAAATGGAGATGGAATGAATGATGTATTCCAGCCTAAAGGTTTTGGTATTGTTAACTACCAATTACAGATTTTTGATCGTTGGGGTGAGAAAATTTTCGAAACCAATGATTTTAATGAAGGATGGAACGGAACCCGTAAATCTAAAAATGATGTGAAATACGGAATCATTATGGACGGAACGTATACCTGGTTAATCAATGCGAAAGATGTGTTTGGAAAAGCACATGAGTTAAAAGGACATGTAACATTAATAAAATAGTAAAGAATAAAATTGATAAATTCGAAATAAGAAAAGACTATGAAAAAACTAATTATAATTCTTGCTATCATCTTGAGCAATTATGGTTTGTACAGCCAGAGTAAAAACGAAGTTTTATTTTCGCATGTGCAGAATAATGAAACTGAAAAGGCAAGCGCGCTTTTGAAAGCGGGTGGTGATGCCAATTATTTTGTTACCGGTACACCATATAAAACAGTGAGCTTGTTAATCACGGCGGTTATTAATAAAAACCTGGATATGGCAAAAGCATTAATAAGCAATAAAGCTGATGTAAATTGGCAAGATGATCAGAAATGCTCTGCCATTATTTATGCTGCTTCAACTGGACAAACAGAAATGGTGAAGTTATTATTACAGAGTGGCGCTTTTGTGAATGATAATAATGGAAAGGGAAAATCGGTTATGTCAGAAGCAAAGGCAAGCGGAAACGCAGAGCTGATTAAGTATTTGGAAGAAGTAAATAAGTCTAAATAGGCTTTTTCTATTATCAAATCAATTACAGAATTTCTTTAGAATCCGGTATTAGTATTGTATAATAAAAATTACACTATGAAAAAGATAATGATTACAATGGGAGTTCTTTCGTTTATTTACGGTAGTTCTTCCGCACAAGAGATTAAGGAGTCAGAAGTTCCAGTAGCCGTTAAGGAAGCTTTTAAAAAGCAATTTCCAAATGTTAAGGATGTAGATTGGGAAAAAGAAGGGAGTAATTATGAGGCCGAATTTGAATTGGTTCAAGTACCAATGGATGGCAAAGGAAAGAAGCGTGAGATTGAAAAATCTGTTGAATACACGGCGAACGGGGAATTGATTCAATTAGAAGAAGAAGTGGAGGTAGTCAGTTTGCCTGCCGCAATCAATGAGTATGTAAATAAAAATTATCCCGGCAAAAAAATTAAGGAGGCAAGTAAAATAACAGAAGCGAATGGTACAGTTAAGTATGAAGCTGAAGTTGAGAAGCAGGATTTGATTTTTGATGCAAATGGCGCGTTTCTGGAAAAAGAAGCGACCAAAGACGATGATGACAAAAAGAAAAATTAAGGAAGCCCCGCAAGGGGCTTTTTTATTGAATAGATGTAATATGATAATCGACGCCATTAAAATCAATTGAAGCACCTTCTTTTAGTCCCATAAATTTTAGAGCCAGCGGTGATTTGTCGGAAATGGCAATCACTGTGTTTTTCTCGAATTCGATTTTTCCTAAGGCCACCGCAATGAAAATTTGTCCACGGTTGGTTGAAATTAAACTGCCTTTTATAACTGTTGTTGCTGCATTTAGTTGTAAGGCCAGCAAGTCTGATTGAACTTGTAAAGCTTCATTAATCTGACGACTCAGTTTTTCCTGTTCGAGTTGCATCATGGCCCTGGCCGTTTCGTGTTTATCGCCCGCGCTGCTTTTAGTTTCATTGTTGGCTGATTCGGTAATATGTGATAACGTAACTTTGAGTGATTGAACCTTCTCTTCCATTAAATTTTTGCAATGCAAAAACAAACGCTCTTTTAAACTTGTATCAGTCATACTTCATAAATATCCGAAAAAATATTACTTTTAGTATATTCTATTATGAAACAATTTTTTTCACTTATATTATTTATCTGTTTTTCATTACCACTTTTTTGTCAGGAAACAAAAAGCGAAAAACCTATTTGGGGTGGCGGTATAGAAATGTTTTATTCGGCAAATGCCCACGGTGCGTTTTATTCCGGACATTTAAGTTTTAATCACTCAAAACATCATTTAAAAATTGGGCCTTTAGTGCACAAACGAAGTTTAAAAGTTTCCGGAGCTAAGTTGGCATACTCTTATATATTGGCAGGAATGGATGCAGAGGAGATGTTACATGCCAATTTCAGAGAAAGCAGTAACGGATCATGGCGAGTAAGCTTAATGGCATTTATTCAATACATCGACAAAACACAAATGAATTATAAGCGAGTGGTGGAAGAAGAATTGTTGAATCCGGATATTAAGCAAGACTGGAATAAAGTCCTATTATCTACTTTGGAAGGAGGCTTAGGTGCAGAATTGGATGTTAAGGTGTTTAATTATGTGCAATTGAGAACTTATGTAGGCGTAAGTGTTTATTCGCATTTAAGTTATCCGTCAGTAATGTATCACGAAAAAACAGCCGCTGCTTTTATTTTTGGCGCGGGAGTGAATGCGCCTTCATTTAAAAAGAATAAATAATTAAACATGGAAACCATTTTAATTACCATTGTATCACTTGTTGTTATACTGGCCTTGGCTTTTTATATGATAAAAGTCCGCGATAAAATTGCGAATGGCGATTTGAAATTTGTGGAGATAATGAGTGATAAGGCAGTTATTATAACAACAATAATTCACAGTGGCGGGGAGGGCGACGCTTTCTACCACACAAAACTTACCGGGTATGATTTAAAGAGTCCGCAGGAAAAGAAATTCAAAGTATTTAAACAGGAACTTAAGGAGGTATATCCGATTGAAAAATATTTAGTATTGGAGTTTGAGCGAAGATATTTTTCAATTTTCGACACGGAGGCATTTGAAGAATGTTTCAATACACGACAGCCAGGAAATTATTTGAAGCTTGATTCGGAGGATGGAATTGCGGAAATAAGGTATCAAAAAGGTGACTGGAAGTTTGATATCACAACGAGTCATGGCAAAAAGTTATTTGTTTATCTGAAAGATATTTTGAAGCTAAAAAATACGGAGCCGCAAATTGAGAAGAGGAAATATCCAATTGGAAATTTCAATTTATATAAGCATAAGCAGAACGAAACATTTGTTTTACATTACAACCATCAGCCAATACTAGGAAGCAAAGAGTATATCAATGCACAGGTCGTTTCAGGTGATGAAAATATTGGTGTAATACTTCACGATACGGCCATAATGGACTATCCCGAAGTAAGGGTTACAGCTGTTAATTCAAAAGGACAAGAAGTGTGGACTTATAACCAGCAGCAATTAAAATTAAAGCACGAGAGGGAATACGATAACAGAATAAAGCTTTACGATTGGAGAGAAGAAGGCGATTATCTTTTATTAGCGTTTAAAGCAAAGAAAGATCGTGTTGTAGGGTTTGATAAAAAAAGTGGCGCTATTTTATTCCTTTATTAAAATTATTTTCCAAGTAAATCCGACCAATGTTTCATCTCCGGAAAATGAGAGGCAAATAATCTGAAGGCTGCGGCAAAAGGTAAAAACAAAATCATTCCGGATACACCCCAAAAAAGCGCGCCAATAAAAATCACAATGATTGCAGCTAAGGTATTCAGATTAACAAAGCGTCCAACGATATATGGGAAAATTAAATTGGCTTCTAAGTATTGTACAACAGAGAATACACCAACAACACCTAAAGGTTGCCAAAGCGAGCCTGTGTTAATCCAGCTTAGCGTTATTGGAAGAACAGCACTGATTACTATTCCGAAATAAGGAATAATGGTCATGATGGCTGTCAGCATACCAAACATAAGTGGATTTTCCACACCAATTAACCAGAGTCCGAGCGTGTTTAAGATTCCAACGGTTAAATAAACCATTACCATGCCGCGAATGAATTTAGAGAACATACTAATGGTATCATTAAGTGCGGCAAATAATTGATCACGCTTATCATCTGGGAAGAGTTGTGAAAGAAAATTAACCAGTTTTTTGCGATACACTAAAATCAAAGCAATATAAACCGGAATAATGAATAAGTTCAACAAGGCTTCAAACGTTGCCTTTGATGTATCCTGAATAATTTGTCCTGCATTTGCATTGAGAGAATGTAAAGTATCGCTTACCCAAATCATTTGTTCTTCGGTGCTCCATCCAAATTCGGTTTCCAGCAAGTTTTGAATTTGCTGCATGAGCGGATTTATTTTTTGATGCAATAAAGCCCATTTACTGCTGATAAGAGTGGTTTCGTAAGTGAGTACGGTAATTAATCCACCGAACAGTAAACACACAATTAAAATGGGAATCGCAATTGAAATTGTTTTTCCGAAGCCTTTCGTTTCAAAGAAACGACACATTGGGTAAAGTACAATGGCCGTCATGAAGGAGTAAGCAAGCGGAATTAAAAAAGGTTTTCCGAAGTAGAGGATGAGTCCTGTAAAAACAATGGAGCTTTCAAACTTGAAGTAAGAATTAGTTTTGTCTGAATTAGCGGCTGACATTTATACAATCTTAAAGATTATTTTTTAAGATTTCCAAAGTTGTAATTTTCAGTTTTGATGACTTTTCCTTTTTCGTCGTATTCGGTCCAGGTACCGTGTTTTATGCAATAGCCATTATCCCAAAGCGGTTCCCAAACATCTGTATCATTTTCGCGATAGTGTCCTTGTGTTTTAACTTTTCCATTTGGATAGTAAGCGGTAAATGAACCTACGTAACAATCTTTATATTGAACAGCCTTCGTACTTAATTTGCCATTTTCGTCATAGGTTTCTAACATACACGGAGTGCATTCAGCAATGGATGAACGTGAAGCAATCATCACATCATATTTATCTTTCGAAATTTCTTTTCCATTCGCCTTGTAAATGGTTTTGCCATTCACGTTGGCTGTTTCAGTAAATGCTGTAAAGAATTTCTTAACCGGTAAATTTTTGTAAGTGACAGAAGAGCTCTCTTTTTGTGCCATACAGGCAACGGCTATAAATAGGAATAGGAAAGTGCAGTTAAATAGTTTCATGACTAATTTTTCGATTCTTAAAGATAGCTAAAATATCAGGTCGAAGACCAGTTGAGGGTAGGAGAATGGGCTTGAAATCACCAATAGAAACCGCTCTATTTTAGCCAGTTACACTGACGTTAAAAAAATTTGCATAATTTAAAATCTGTAATTACATTTGCTGCCCCAATGAATAATGGGAGCTTAGCTCATCCGCCGCGGCGGAGGTTCAAAGCACCAAAACTCGGGAGCTTAGCTCAGCTGGTTCAGAGCATCCCGACAAAAGTCGGGAGGGTCACTGAAGAGTTGAATTAAAATTGTTCTTTAAAAATATGGGAGCTTAGCTCAGCTGGTTCAGAGCACCTGCCTTACAAGCAGGGGGTCACTGGTTCGAACCCAGTAGTTCCCACAGAAGAAGCCTTACATTAGTAAGGCTTTTTTATTTTATGAACATCGTATATATACTTTATTCTAATGGAATGAATAAATATTATGTTGGGTTTACAACCGATGAATTGCGAGAAAGAATTCGTAAGCATAACACTAATCATAAGGGATTTACCGGAGGAAAGGGCGATTGGGAGTTAAGATATTTTGAAAGTTACCCTACAAAATCAGAGGCTATTATGCGAGAAAAGCAAATCAAGGGATGGAAAAGTCGTAAGTTAATTGAGAAATTAATTGAAGAATCGAAATGCATCAATTTGTAGTTATCTGTTCTTGGATTATCAAAACCGAAAAGCGTACTTAAACACCTTACCTGGCAATTACCAAACGTTTGTTGGCTATTTGTCCTGTATGATTTATGAATTGAAGGGAGTAAACAGCATTGTTTAATTCAGTTGTATTAAATGTAACTTGTCCATTCTTCACGATGCCTTCTTCACTTTTTATTAGTCTGCCATTTAAATCATAAATCTTTATCTCAATGCTAGACTCGTAGTAATTACTCAAACTAATTGTTACTACATCTTTGGCAGGTTGAGGATAAACAGAAATACTATTGGCGAATAACTCATTTTCACTTACTAGTCCCGGACTCACATTTACGTTTACAGTATCTGTTTTAATATTGCCGCAAATGTTTTGTGTAACTACATAACTAAATGTACCGGTGCTGGTAGGTTTTACCCATAAACCACCTCCTGTACCAATAGTTGTTGTACCTGTAGCCCAAGTACACTCTAAACCTATCTCAGGTGGACGACCAATAAAAGCGCTATCTCCAAGATTAATATTTTTATCAGGTCCTGCAAATGCAGGCAGATTAAAATCTATGACTGAGACATCATCGATCATATATTCACTCCAAACACCAGAACTAACCCAAGTAGATGCTGTATTAACAGCTGCATCAGGTTTAAAATTACCAATTACTAAATATTTTTCAGTACCATTAGCTACAAAAGTGTTTTCGACTTTTATCCAGTTAAGCGTATCGTTAATAATACCGAGTGTATTTGTTATTTGAGGAGTTAGATATGTAAGCGGAGTATTTACATATTTAATTGTATCAATCGATGCGTCTGCTAATAAGACTTGTAAAGCATCAATTGCATAAGGAGAGGTGTTTTGAAGGTTAACATGCATTTTAACACAGTATGTTTTGCCTGAAGTTAAACTGGAGACTAATCTGTTTTTGGGATAAATTCTAGAATTATTATATAAACACGTTACTGTTGTGCAGTAAAACGTCATTCTGATAAATCCATTTCCTGTCTTAGGCCATTGATATGTTACACCGCTAAGTGGTACATTAGGATAGCAGGTATTATAATTTTCACCTGCTAATGCGGGTTTTACTGAATCTATACAGTTCCAAAATTTTGCTTTTGGAACATAATTTGGTGCAATACAATCATATAATTGTTCAAAGCTTGGATTACCTACATAGTTTACTTGAGAATGTAAATTGTAATATTTTAATACAAGCAATATTATTATAATGTAATACTGCTTGTATTTCAAAAACTTACTTTGTAATAATGAGTTTTTGTGAAAATTGTTGACCATTTGTATTTATTAAATTTACAAAATAAATTCCTGATTTCAAATCAACCTTAAATTGGTGTAAGTTGTTCTCAATTACTATCACTTTCTTCAAAACAACTTTACCTGTAACATCTCTTATCTCAAGATTTAGGTTTTCATTCTCACTACATGAAATATTTATTTCTTCACTAGCTGGATTAGGGAAAATGGAGACTTGCCATTGCTGATTTTTATTATTTAAAAGGGAATTAAATGGTATAGCATTAGAAATTTTTATTTTTAATTAAATAGTTTAGGAGTCTTGATTTTTTGTTCATTTCTTTAGCCTTACATTTCGCGTATTTTTTTTAAATTTAGTTTAATGAACAAGTTCAAGTACACATTCCTTTTTTTATTCGCTTTTGCCATTTCCGCATTCTCGCAATCCTCTGCCGATTTAAAACCCGGCGATGTCATTAACGAAACCTTACAGGTTATTGATGAAAATGGCAACAAGGTCGATTTTAAAATTCCCGCTGAGGATAAATACTTAATCGTTTACAAATACCGTTGGCGGGATGAAGGAAAGGGTATCGATAATGCCGATTCTATTAAAGAACTCGAAACTGAAATCATCGAAATATTACTGCAGGCAAAAATTAAGAATATCAAAGTTGTTTGCTTAAGTTATGATTACGGACCAAATCTATCAAAGTGGCAAGAGCATCTAAAAGCTAAAAAACCTTTCAGAATAAATTCCACCTACCGTGTTGATTATTATAATCTCGGCAATAACAGTAAAGGTGATTTACGCAGCAAACAATTGTTCAGTAAAATTACCATTATTGCTCCCGATGGCACTTTATTGCGTTGGTCGAGTTCCATTGGGAAATTTGATTATAATACCAAAAAGAGTACAATCATACGTGCTAAACTGGTAACCGAAACAAACGGAAGAAAGCAACCGTTAGACGATGCATCAGTACATGTAGTTTCCAGCTATAAGAAAGATACTTTAGCGGGCACTCACACCAATTCGATGGGTGATTTCGAAATTTATTTGGCTGATAAAGACATGAGCTATAGCTTACGAGTAACGCCAAAGCAAAAAGTAAACAACGTTTCTTTATTAACTCGTGGCGGAACAGAAATTTCTAAATTCAATATCACGCCGGCAGGATTTGAATATAAATTATTACAAGCTGAGGTTACACGTTTGTCTGAATTTGAACCGAGCGAAGATATTACCGAGCGTTACAGTAAATTCAGTGAATCGGATGAGGGGGAAATGACTTCCATTCAAACCATTTATTATGAGTCGGGAAAAAGTGATATTCGTCCGGAGTCAAAACCTACCATCGATAAAGTGATTCAGATTCTGAAAGACAATTCTAAAGTGCAATTGGAAATTACTTCACACACCGATGCGGAAGGCGACGATGCGTTTAATTTAAAATTATCGGAACAACGCGCTGCTGCTGTTGTAAATTATATTGTTGCTGCAGGAATTAAAGCCAAGCGATTAAAGTCTTTAGGTAAAGGTGAAATGGAAATCAGGAATCGTTGTACAAACGGTGTACTTTGTTTTGACGACGAACACGAATATAATCGCAGAACGGAGTTTAAATTTATAAAGTAAGATGAAAAATTTATTTATTTCCTTTCTCTTAATTTTTTCATTCGATTTATTTTCTCAAACCAAGCCTGCACCTGCGTTTTATGCCAGCTTGGATTGCGCTAATTCGAGTAGGGAAGTAAATAAAAGTAATCTGGAAAAATGCACGAAGCTTGTTTTATCCGGACCCGATTCAGAAAACTACACGATTCTTTCCGCCTCAATTAGCTTCAAAGTGGGAGAGGTGATCAAAGAATTTTATGTGGTTGATGGTATTTTAAGCAAAGAAATCTTAGCACAATTATTAAAATCAAAAGCCGGTGATTATTTTTTTCTGGAGAATGTACGTGCAAAGCAGGTCAGTTCGGAAGTTGTAAAATCACTACAAACAAGCAAAATTAAAGTCATAGCTAACTAACGTTTAGCACCTTACCGTCACGAAATCTAAAGCCGATTTAGGAGCCTTTAATAATAAATTAGGTTTCCGGGTATTATTGTCGTACATTTGCTCTGTCTTTAGAAGATTGTATCTCAATCAGTTTGTAGCTCCACAGTGCAATTCGGTATTTTTTACATTTTTCTTAGCCACAATTAATGGTATAAATGTATTAGTACAATTACCGAGTATTTATTTAAAAACAATTAATGACCTTTTCAGATTTAAAACTTATCAAGCCTTTAGTTTTGGCTTTAGATAAGATTGGGTATACAACACCCACCCCCATTCAGCAACAATCCATTCCGGCGATATTAGAAGGCCGCGATATTTTTGGATGTGCGCAAACCGGTACCGGCAAAACTGCTGCCTTTGCTTTACCGATTTTACAATTATTAGACAGCAACAAAGAAAACAACAAACAACGTTCTATTAAAGCATTAATCTTAGCGCCTACTCGCGAATTGGCTTTGCAAATCAGTGAAAGCTTTAAAGATTATGGTTATAATTTACGTTTATCGCATACAACTGTATTCGGTGGTGTATCACAATTAGCACAAACAAAAGCATTACGTGCCGGCGTTGATGTTTTAATTGCAACACCGGGTCGTTTACTCGATTTAATGAATCAAGGCTTTATTAATTTAAACAGCGTTGAACATTTTGTGTTGGATGAAGCAGATCGCATGTTAGATATGGGCTTTATTAACGACATGAAAAAAGTAATTGCAAAATTACCGGCTAAACGTCAGACTTTATTTTTCTCTGCAACAGCAGCGCCTGATATCATGAAACTGGCGAACACCATTTTGAAAAATCCGGTGCATGTAGCGGTAAGTCCTGTTTCATCAACTGCAACATTGGTTGACCAAAGTGTGTTTTATGTAAAGCGCGAAAACAAGCGTAATTTATTAAAACACGTTTTAAAAAGTAATGAGATTGAACACGTATTAGTGTTTACACGTACCAAACGTGGTGCCGATAAAGTGGCAAAAGATTTAAATAACGATGGTATTAAAGCAGAAGCTATTCATGGTAATAAATCACAAGGAGCGCGTGAACGTGCTTTGAAGGGATTTAAAAACAGAAGCATTCGTGTTTTAGTAGCCACTGATATTGCATCACGAGGAATTGATGTAGACAAATTATCACATGTAATCAATTTTGAAATTCCTGAAGTAGCAGAGACGTACGTTCACCGTATCGGAAGAACAGGCAGAGCCGGCGCAAGCGGAACCGCTTTATCGTTTTGCTCACAGGAAGAATTAAGTTACATGAAAGACATTAGTAAATTAATTAAAAAGAGCATTGCTGTTTCTAAGCATCCGTTCTCTTAATGGTTTACTGATAAATAAATAAAACAAATAATAACCCGCTCTTTCTATTAAGGAGGGGCAAAAAAACAAAACAAAATGAAAAACGGAACAGTAAAATTTTTTAACGACGTAAAAGGCTTCGGATTTATTAAAGGTGATGATGGACAAGAGATCTTTGTTCATGTAACCGGATTAAAAGAAGAAATTCGTGAAAACGATCAAGTGGTTTATGAAGTTCAAGAAGGAAAGAAAGGCTTAAATGCTGTTAATGTAAAATTAGCTTAATTGCATTTTACCATTTTTTCACTCTATATTTAAAGTGAAAAATCAAACCCCGGAGCGCAGCTTCGGGGTTTTGTTTTTATTCGGTGTCTTTATTTTTTTCTGTAGTATCGGATGCCAGTTTTTCCCACACTTCTTTTTTTAATTCAATTTCTTCTTCGGTTTCAAACGCAATGGTCTCGGCGTTTTGGTTTTTGATTTTAGTGCGGATAAAATAAACCGCAATGCCACTCAGAATAAAAGCAACAAGCAAAGCAATGAAATTAAACGGCGATTCTTCAACGCGCGCGTTTCGTTTAGCTTGTTTGAGTTTGGGCTCATTCGACACTTCCTGATAACCGTATGTGTCGATAACGTTGGCAGGTTGATTGGAAGTGATGCTTTGATTTTCCGATTGTGCTTGTAAAGACTCACTGCCGGCGGTTAGCGCTGCACCGGGGGCATCTTGCGCCTTACTAAAGGCAAATGCCAGTACCAATAATGCAAAAGTAATTCTCATGGTAATTGGTTTTGATTAATACAATTTACAACAATTTTTTAATTATGCAAGAGGTTGTTGATGATTTGATAGAAACAGAAAAATTGTATCTTCGACTTACTTTATGTTAAAGCAAACGCCGACTAAACTAGTTAAGACTAATCATGCGACTATTTCTTTCGATGGAAAAAGTATTGTGATAAGTGAATTGGAAAATGATACTGAGATTTCGTTGGAGGATGTTATCGAACACCGACGTATCATTCATGAATTTACAGGAGGCAAAAGGCATGCTGTATTAGCTATTGCAGGTCAACATACCACCGCTACTAAAGAAGCGCGCGAGTATTCATCTCAAAACATTCCCGAAGGCCGTGTAGCGGAGGCTATTGTTATTACTTCCATGCCGGTGCGATTGATGGGTAGAATATTCATCAATTTTCATAAACCCGGCTTACCCACTAAATTATTCGAAACAAAAGAAGAAGCTTTAGTTTGGCTGGAGCAGATTTTAAGTAACGATTGAGCAGCGATTGATTGTTTATTCAAACCTGAGCAGGTATTGAAACTTGAGTGAAGTACTATCAATTTCAGATAATTTTAAACCGGCCTCCTTCATTTCGTTTATAATTTGTAAGGCATCGAGTTTCATTTCATCCGGCGGACCAACTTCAAAATCTCCCTTCTTAAAATCAACAATTATTAAATGTCCCTTAGGTTTTAATCCGGATTTTACTTTCTTAAAATAATCCACCCGATTTTCAATGTGATGGTATACATCTACCATAAAAACAACATCCGCTTCAGATGTTTCTATCGGAGGATTTTCGTATTCTGCTTTGCGTGTGCTGAGGTTACTTAAATTATTGCGCTTAATCCGCGCATTCATATACTCAATAAAGCGATCGTCAACATCCGCGGCAATTAACTTTGCGCTTGGTTCTTTTATTCTTGACTCGAAATAGGCAGTACCTGCACCAATATCAATCACTGTTTTGTTTTTCAAATCACCTAAAAACGCAATGACTTTTTCAGGTTGTTGCCATTTATCGCGCTCCGGATTTTCAAAGTGGTCTACAAGTTCTTCAAAAGGACGCTGATTCATGTGATGATTAGCATGACCATGATGATGTTCGTGTTCAGTAGAATCATGGTGTTCGTTAGAGCATGAAAGCAAGAATGCTAAGCTAATAACCAGAAAATTATTTTTCATTATTGATTATTTTGAATTTAAGAATGGGAAAGTATAATCGATGGTGTTTTTCTACTCCGCTAAACAACTCTTCAACGTATTAAAAAAAGTACTGCTTGGCTGCGCGCCTGAGACCACATATTTGCGATTAAACACAAAGAAAGGAACACCGGTTACCCCAATTTTATAAGCCTCTTCAATATCTTTTTTTACTTCCGCTGCATAAGCATCACTGTTTATCACTGCATTGGCTTCCTTCTCATCTAAACCAATTTCTTTAGCGAGTTGTAAGAGAGTAGGAGCATCACACATGTTTTTTCCTTCTGTAAAATAAGCCTTAAACAAACGCTCTTCAGCTTCATCTCCTAAGCCTTTTGTTTTGGCAAACTGAATTAAGCGATGCGCGTCAAACGAATTGGCCACTACCGCTTTTTCAAAATGATAATCCAATCCGGCATTTTTTGCCATTTGAACTACGTTTTCGTGCATGCTTACTGAGTTTTCATAACTGATGCCTTTGCGTTCTGCTAAATATTGATAGGCATTTAATTTGCTTGCGGGCTTTGGTAAATCAGGATCTAATTGAAAACTGTGCCATATCACTTCTATGTCTTTATTATTTTCCAGTTGTTTTAAGGCTTCTTCAAAATGGCGTTTACCTATGTAACAAAACGGACACATAATATCCGACCAAATTTCAACTTTTACTTTTGCAGTGCTCATAAGGGTATCTTTTTTTACAGACTCACTTTTAGTTTGCGAGAAAGCAGTTACACTGCAAAGAAGTAAACAAAAGAGAGTTATTTTTTTCATATTTAGTTATAGATTTAATTCTTTCTTCCGTTGCGCGCAATAATACGCTTACGGTGCTTAGAACCCCATTTGTGTAATTCGCCGAGTAGGGGCTTTATGGTTGTGCCATAATTGGTTAATTCATACTCGATGCTTACCGGTAATGTATCATATACATGGCGTTCTACCAATTCATTCATCTCTAAATCTTTTAATTCCTTAGAGAGAACTTTAGGTGTGAGTCCGGGAATTTCGCGTTGTATTTGCTTGAAACGTTTTTTGCCAAAGGAAAGCGAGAGTATAATTTGCAATTTCCACTTACCGCTTAATACATCTAAGGCGTCTTTAACGGGAAAAAGTAATTTCGCGCATTGCTCACCGGAGGCATGCGTCGGACATTTACGTTTATCGTACTCGTACGTTTCCATGCCGTAAAGATATCAAATAATAATCAGCTTTCCTTTTTATAGTGGTTTCCTAAAGTATAGCGGTTTCCACCGGGAAAGTAGTTACAAACGTAAAGCGGGTTACCATAATTTTGTTGTCAATCTATAAAACTAAAATCATGACAAAAACTACACGCATTATTTCCATCGTATTAATGGCTTTACCATCAGCAATGTTATTAATGAGCGCCATTATGAAATTCACGCAAGCGCAACCCATTGTGGAAGGCTTTACCAAATCAGGACTCATCGGTTATTTAAATCTTATTGCTGTTATAGAGCTTTTAGCAGTTGTATTATTCTGGATTCCAAAAGCACACAAAGTTGGTTTTCTTCTCTTGTGTTCTTATTTGGGCGGCGCAATTTGTATGGAACTGGCCGGCGGGCAATTTCCGACAGCGGCTGTTTTCCTCGCGCTTATCTGGATAGGTGTTTATCTGAAAAATAAAGCCATGTTTTTACAAGAAGCAAAAACCGCTTAAGAATAATTATTCTAAATGTTGGTAGAGGCTGGCGCCATGGCGCCGGCTTTTTATATTTTATACGTAAGACCCATTCGCCATTGATAACCTAGTTCCCATCCTTTGTAATTTTTATCTGCGTCATGAATCAGAAATACACCACCGCCTATGCTTTGATTTAAGTAAAGTTTTTCGCTTAGTTTTATTCTCAATCCAACACCCAAAGTATTCACAAGTCCGGTGATAGGTTTGCTTATTTTAGCTTCGCTTACATAAGTCATGCCGAGAGAATCGGTGAGGTTATAGCGGTGTAAAGTTGGCATGTGTGTAAGTTGGGCGTTATAGAAAATATAAGGTTGTACATAAGGATTAACCTCTTTGATTTTATATTCATAACCTGCAGTTAATCCGAAACGGTTAAAAGCCGTAGTAGCGTAAAATTGTTTTAAGTAAGCGTACTGCGAATTTTGAATATAATGGTTAAGATGACAACTAAGGCCAAGTAGCAGACTATGGTTTTTAAAGGTACGACGAACTTCAAGATTTACTGAATGTCCGGTATGTAAATTATAATAAGAAGCGTCTAATTCAAATCCGTTTTTTGGAATTTCATTTTGTGCTTTCAGTACTCCCGATAAACATAGCAATATGATAAAAATATTTTTCATGATTTAACGATTGATAATACAATTTACAAAATATTTAAATAGGCTACTAAGCTATTTATAAGTGGCAGAAACTCTCTAATAAGTGGTGCTAATGAGAATGTGGAATTATTTTATGCCTACACTTGAGGTCGCAATTTGCGACCTCAAAGTTTTATACGCGTAGGTTGTCACATTTTGTGATAACCTTTTTTATTATGAAAATTGGAATGAAGTGAACAGATTACATCCCGATAGCTATCCGGACCGCGCTAACGGGTCGAAATCGACCCCTTTAAAATTAGGGTTGTAAAAGAACTGATTCAAATCCCGCTACAGGGACTTTATTTTTAATTAGGGCGAATTCGCCCTAATTAAAACCGGAATTGTATAGGTTAAAATCCCACCAACACGAACTCATTTTTTTGACACCCTATAGCCAATTTTTTGGCGTGTTACTGACTTTTTGTTTTTTTCAAGCAATTCATCTAAATATTGAAATACCACCTCAATGTTTTTGGTGTTGTTTTCGGTTTTCTTTTTTATTTCTTCAAAGGCTAAGCGAAGTTGTGTGACATCCATAATGGTCTGCCTTATTTTTGTAAATACCCTTATGATTATAATATTAACCTCAATTGCTTTTTCGCTGTTGAGTACACTCGAAAGCATGGCTACACCCTGTTCTGTGAAACAATATGGTGGCCTTCTCAAACCCATCTTTAGTGATTTGGAGGTCGCAAATTGCGACCTCCAAATTTTTAACTCATGTTCAGTCATTTCAAACATAAAGTCAGCAGGAAATCGTTTTATATTCCGGTTCACTTGTTCCTTTAATCGTTTGGTTTCAACACCGTAAAGCCCCGCCAAATCACTATCGAGCATTACTTTATGCCCTCTTAGCAAGTAAATTTTACTTAATACAAATTCGTCAGCAACACTTATTTCATCCGTAATTTTTTTCATGTAAAATATTTTGCAGCAAAACTATAGGCAAAAACTGCAAGCTGCTTGCCATAAATTATAGCAAACAGAAGAAGTGAACAAAAATTACAGAGATAAGGGTGGGTTACATCCAGATAGCTATATAGACTGCGTAACGGGTTAGGTGTTTATCTGAAAATGAAGCCAAGTTTTTACAAGAAACAAAAGCGCTTAAGAAAAATTATTCTAAATGTTGGGTAGAGGTTATCGCATTTTGTGATAACCTTTTCAGTTTACTCACTTATTCTTTTAATCTCTTCAATCGTTTTTTCAATCTTTTGATTGATGATTTCAAATTCTGTTTTGTTTTCGATGCGGGTTGTATCTTTGATGTATTCAGCAAATCGGCGATAAGATTCAATTCTTAAACGGCAGTAATATTTCAATAACTTATTTCTTTCCATAATGTTTTCCGGCAAGTCTAATCGTTTTACTTCTTCCGTTATCTCAACACATCTTTTCCAATTGCTGATTCCCGGATTTTGTATTTTTTTCAAATAGTAGTCGTCTGAAGTAGTATCCGGAAGATTATAAATTACTAAAGCTTCTGATTCCAGCTTAGAAAATTCTTCCATTTTCTGATCAAAAATCGCTACATCATTTGAAATGGAACTGCACATTAAAACGGTGGCAAGTAAAACTGTTGCGCTTATTAAAATGATGGAGGTTTTCTTTGAAACTTGGGCCTCCGCATCTTTTAATGCCGGATAGTAAATATAGCCAACCACCATTCCGCTTAACAGTCCACCTATGTGTGCGGCATTATCCACTCCGCCTTTAAGTCCGTTCACCAAATTGTAACCCACAAAAAGAACGATACTGGAGAGTAGAGATTGTCTGGCTGATTTTTCTATTAAATTCGTTGTGAGCATGGCAAGAAAAACACCATACATGCCAAAAATTGCACCCGATGCGCCAGCGCTAATAGTAAGATCATGCCAGCCCAAACTGGTTAAACTGGCAGCAATACCTGTTACGAGATAGGCAGCCAAAAAACGCGTAGTTCCTAAAATGGGTTCCAATAAAAGACCTATGTAAATAAGTGCATACATATTCATGAGTAAATGGAAAACCCCGATATGCAGAAAACAACAAGTGAGCAAACGCCACCATTGATTATCTAAAGTCATCGGACGAAAATTTGCGCCCCACGCCAATAAGTCTTCATTTTCAGGTAAAAAAACATTTGTACCTGTTATCACCATTAAAATAAAAATGAGAATATTTAGATTAACAAGAATAGGTGTTACAGAGTAACCTTCACTTGGCACAAAGAGAGAAAAGAAACTACCTTTTTGTGATTTGACATTTAGTGCTCCTTCACTCAATAATTTTTCTTCTTCGCTAAGGAATGATTTTTTTAACTCTTCATATTTAATGGCAAGCTCTTCTTTGGTGAAATTCCCTTTAATGCGTTTGCAGGTTAAAATTAAATCTTCAACGTTGCCTTTGTTTTTGCCGTAATCAAATAGCTGACTGCTGGTACACTCGCTTTTTAATTTGACTTCTTTATCTTGTATGTCAATTTTAATTTCTTCACCGTAAGAGCGCATGCTAAAGCCGGAGTAGGCAATAAAGCCATGTTCGTGAATGGTGCCAATGTTCCAGCTTAATTCTTTTGCAGCTTCAATGGCTATTACTAAAAATTCTTGCTGTGATAATTCTTCCAGCTGAAACTCTTTTTCAAATTTAGGAGAAGCACCAAATGCCATAGGGGTATTTTAAATTAAATATAGGAAAAATTATGATTCTGATTTAAACAAAGTACGGATGACATCCCGATATCTATCCGGACTGCGCTATCGGGGAAGAACGAAATTATTTTTCCTCGATTTTGATTTCGATTTTTTTTAAGGCAGCAGTTGTTATGGGTTTAGTTTCACCATATGAAATGTAGTGTAGTTTTTTCTGTTCAACACCTTTGCTAATTAAATAATTACAAATTACGAATGCCCTTTCTTCAAAAAGCTTATTTTTTGATTCATTGTTTCTGTGATCTGTAATTTCTGCAATAGCATTTGACGATTCTAATGTTTTTACAACTTTATCAAGTTCTGCTTTAGCTTGTAGCGTTAGACTATTACTTGTAGAAGTAAATAATATAGAGTAAGAGTATGTTTGGAGATCCTTAATATTATTTGATTTCTTATCGTCTTCTTTTTTGATTTCAGTTTTCTGGTTTGATTCAAGAGTTTTGCTTGTTGCTTTTAAAGGACAAAACTCCAGCGCTACTATATAGCGATGAGCTCCCGGTGATTCAGGATCACCAAAGAACCAAATGGTTTCAAAATTATTTTTTTCTTGTGGAAATTGCTGAAGTTTGGAAATCTCATTGGTGAGTAGGGGGGTTCCTTTTACACTACAAGAATAGGTATTAAAACCTAAGGGAAATGGTATATTCCAGTCTTTCCACTCCTTATCGTTAACGGTAATTAAACCAGGGCAATTTGGATCAGACCCGGGAGCAACGCCGTTGTGTACCCATTTTAGTTTTCCTGATTGAATGTGTAATTCGGTCTTTAAATCAATGCATGCCGAAACGGTTACTGATTTACACGCAATTTGAGCTCTGATTTGTAAGTGGAAAACAAAAAGCAGTAAAACAGGTAATATTTGTATACGCATCATTTCAGCAGTTTTGGCTAATGTAGAAAAACTAGAAACGTACGTGTGTTAATTTATACTAATTTGAGCTGATGAAGTGTTGTTTAAGCATTTCAAACAGTAGTAGATTACAATAGCTTGCTAACTGCAGTTATACTAGTTTTAATTTTTAAATTTAGTATCACTCTTTATTATTTCAATAAGAGATCCTGTTACTTGATTGATACATTTATTTTCAGTGTTTATCAAATAAGGACAACTCTTATATAGTAACTCTTTAGCTTTTGAAAACTCAACAGAAAAGTAATGTTCATAATTACCATTATAAGTTTTCTGTAGCCTTTCAGAACGATTAAAAATATGTTTTGGATTTCCGGTTAACACAATGGTTAGTTGCTCAGTAAACCATTTATGTCCGAATTCAGGGAAGGTACACCCGGCACCTACGGCAATTAAAATATCTTTTGAATTTTCTAGTGATTCAATATATTCTTTACCTTTTGTAAAATACTCAGGAAACGGAGTTCCATGTAATATACTGTCAAGATCTAGAACCTCTATAAGTCTAAGCTCTTTGATGGAGTTTATTACAGAGGACTTACCAACGCCGCTTGGGCCAATAATAAGGAATTTAGCCAATGTAAAAATTTATTAAAAAGCCCCACATTTCTGCAGGGCTTTTGTTTATTTATTAATTATTCTCGCGTCTCGTTCTCGACTACGCTCGAACTGACATTTGTTTTTAAGATCCGCAAGCTTCGCATGCATCCGGGTTATCTAAGCTGCAAGCTAATTGCGCTTGTTGCTCTTCATAACTCAATACATGTGTTTGTCCGCGCTCTACTAATAATTGGTCTTCGTTGCCTAATACTTGCACTGCAGGGTTTGCTAATGCACCTTGGTCAACAGTAAACTTAATAGCGTCAGCAGCTGCTTTAGTACGTAAGTAATACATACCTGTTTTTAAACCTTTCTTCCATGCATAGAAGTGAGCTGAACTCATCTTCGCGAAGTTCGCATCCTGGATGAATAAGTTTAAAGATTGTGACTGATCGATATAAGCACCACGATCGGCAGCCATATCAATAATGGTACGTTGTTTAATTTCCCAAACGGTTTTGTAAATCTCCTTAATGTTTGCAGGAATTTCATCGATGTTTTGTACCGAACCGTTGGCTGCAATGATTTTGTTTTTCAAATTATCATTCCAGATACCCAATTTCACTAAGTCGCGTAATAAATGTTTGTTTACTACTACGAACTCTCCGCTTAATACACGGCGTGTGTAAATGTTGCTGGTGTATGGCTCAAAACATTCGTTGTTACCTAAAATCTGAGATGTACTTGCTGTTGGCATTGGTGCTAACATTAATGAGTTGCGTACACCAAACTTTTTAATCTCTTCACGTAACACATCCCACTCCCAACGAGAGCTTGGTGTTACATTCCACATATCTTGTTGGAAGATACCTTGAGAGATTGGAGAACCTGCAAATGTTTCGTATGGTCCGTCAATCTTCGCTAAATCTTTACTTGCTGTTAAGGCCGCGTAATAAATTGTTTCGAAAATTTCAGCGTTTAATTTTTTCGCTTCTTCGCTTTCAAACGGATAACGCATTAAAATAAATGCATCGGCTAAACCTTGTACACCTAATCCAATCGGACGGTGACGCATGTTTGATTTGCGCGCTTCCGGAATCGGGTAGTAGTTGCGGTCGATAATCTTGTTTAAGTTTTTCGTTGCAACGTAAGTAATGTCAAATAATTTTTGGTGATCGAAAGTTCCTGTTTTCTCATCTACGAAACGAGGTAAAGCAATCGATGCTAAGTTACATACCGCTACTTCATCAGCGCTGGTGTACTCGATAATCTCAGTACATAAGTTAGATGATTTAATGGTACCCAAATTCTTTTGGTTAGATTTTGAGTTAGCAGCGTCTTTAAATAACATGTAAGGATTTCCGGTTTCAATTTGCGCGTCGATGATGGCTGCCCATAATTCGCGTGCTTTAATTTGTTTGCGGAATTTTCCTTCGCTTTCGTATTTAGTATATAATTTTTCAAATTCTTCGCTGTGGCAATCGCTCAAGCCCGGACACTCATTCGGACACATCAAGCTCCAATCACCTTCAGCTTCTACACGCTTCATGAATAAATCCGGAATCCATAGTGCGGTAAATAAATCGCGCGCACGCATTTCTTCTTTACCGTGGTTTTTACGAATGTCAAGGAATTCGTAAATATCCGCGTGCCATGGCTCTAAGTAAACGGCGATAGAACCTTTACGTTTTCCACCACCTTGATCAACGTAACGTGCAGTTTCGTTGTAAACTTTTAACATTGGGATGATACCGTTTGAAGTACCATTAGTTCCTTTAATATAAGAACCTGTAGCGCGCACATTGTGAATGCTGATACCGATTCCGCCTGCGCTTTGAGAAATCTTAGCGCAATTTTTTAATGTATCGTAAATACCATCGATGCTGTCTTCTTTTACTTGTAATAAGAAGCAAGAGCTCATTTGAGGTTTTGGAGTTCCGGCGTTGAATAAAGTTGGTGTTGCATGTGTAAACCAACGTTCGCTCATTAAGTTGTAAGTTTGGATGGCAGCTTCCACATCTTCTTTGTGAATACCAACGGCAACACGCATTAACATGTGCTGAGGGCGTTCAGCAACTTGTCCGTGCATTTTTAATAAATAAGAGCGTTCAAGCGTTTTAAAACCAAAATAATCGTAACCAAAATCGCGATCGTAAATAATCGACGAGTCTAATAATAAAGCGTTCTTCTGAACGATTTCATACACATCGTCGGCAATTAATTGCGCGCGTAAATTTGTTTTAGGGTCGATATAGTTGTAAAGGGCTTCAACTGTTTTCGAGAATGACTTAATGGTGTTTTTGTGTAAGTTACTTACCGCGATACGCGATGCTAAAGAAGCATAATCGGGGTGACGAACTGTTAACGATGCAGCAGTTTCAGCGGCAAGGTTATCTAATTCACTGGTGGTAACGCCATCATAAACGCCATCGATTACTTTTTTAGCAACCTGAATAGGATCTACGTGGGTAGGATCTAAGCTGTAGCTTAATTTTTGAATACGTGCAGTGATCTTGTCGAACTTCACTGATTCACGAGTGCCATCTCTTTTAATTACGAACATACGCCCTGGGGATTAATTGGTTTTTACTTTGGTTTTTTGAGTTTTTTGAGTCTCTTTTTAGTATCTACAAGTTATTACTATAATTTCCTTTTTTTGTTTCCGCTTCAATTTGATTTCAACAATTTGGCGGTTAATTATTTTTTTAAGTTTAGAGGCTAGAAGTCCCATACAAGATTTTGACCTTGTTAAACATTGTACTTCAATTGTTTAATCGGGATTTTTAGCCGACGAATTTTTCCTTAGAAATCTTCGTCCAGCTTAAATACGTTGTTATCCTCCTTCTTGCCCATAACGCCCGCCTTTTGATATTCGGCAACACGTTTTTCGAAGAAGTTGGTTTTGCCCTGTAACGAAATCATTTCCATGAAATCGAAAGGGTTAGCAGCGTTATAGAACTTAGGGCAACCTAATGCTACTAATAAGCGGTCGGCCACAAATTCAATATACTGGCACATTAAATCAGAGTTCATTCCAATTAACTTCACCGGAATAGCATCAGAAACGAATTCTTTTTCGATGGCTACGGCATCGGTGATGATTTTGGTAATTTGCTCGATTGGCATTTTGTTTTTGATATACTGTGTATATAATAAACAAGCGAAATCGCAATGTAAACCTTCGTCGCGGCTGATAAGCTCGTTGCTAAAGCTTAAGCCCGGCATTAAGCCACGCTTCTTTAACCAGAAAATAGAGCAGAATGAACCGGAGAAGAAAATTCCTTCAACAGCAGCAAAAGCAATTAAACGCTCAGCGAAATTTCCGTTGTTAATCCAACGTAAAGCCCACTCGGCTTTTTTACCTACGCAAGGAACAGTGTCAATCGCGTGGAATAATTTATCTTTTTCTGCAGGATCTTTAATATAAGTATCGATTAATAACGAATATGTTTCAGAGTGGATGTTTTCCATCATCACCTGAAAACCATAAAAGCAACGAGCTTCCGGTGATTGTACTTCGTTTAAGAAGTTTACCGCTAAGTTTTCGTTTACAATTCCGTCGCTAGCCGCAAAGAAAGCTAATACGTGTTTAATAAAATGACGTTCGTTATCGTTCAATTTATTATTCCAGTCTGTGATGTCAGAAGCTAAATCAATCTCTTCCGCTGTCCAGAAACTGGCTTCAGCTTTTTTATACATTTCCCAAATGTCTTTGTGTTTGATGGGGAATAACACAAAGCGGTCTTTGTTCTCGGCTAATAAGGGTTCGTTCATAGTGCTTTTATATATAGTTTTAAATAATAGTCTTAATTCAGAGGTTTAAATCGCCGTTTTAGCGAAGTACCCGATTACAAATATTGAAAATAAAGCGCGGGGAAACGAAACAACAAATTAACATCGTGAGCCTACTTTTTAACATGGGGAAATTAACCGAAAAAAGTTGAAAAACCCTGAATGCCTTGATAGTCAAAGCCCGCAGGGCAACATGAAAAAAAGTAAAAAATAATGGCAAAAAAAGTTTTGCAGTGCAGGAAATATTTTTAAGTACATTATGGAAACATAATGTTAGTGGCATCTTAATTAAAGTTAAAGGCAAAAAACCGAAAGGTTACCAAAAATTAAAAACGGAATCAATTAATAACAACCTCTAAACCTATAAGCTATGAATCAGTTCAATAAAGTAATAATAGCTGCCGCCATATTTTTTATATATGCCTGCGGTGCCAATAAAGAGAGTAGTCCGCTTAGCGAAGCTACTTTAGCTAAAGATCAAATGGAATTCAATGCACCGGCTCCGCCACCGCCTCCGGGCGAGGAGCAAAAAGGCGGAGAAGCGGGTTCGGTGACAGAAAAAGTGCCGGCCGCGGTTTTTGAACGTAAGCTTATTAAAACCGGTGATGTTTCTTTTAAAACCAAAAGCTTAAGCGAAACAAAAAAACAAATCACGGAAGCGTTAAAGGCTGCAGGTGGTTACGTCGCTAAAGAAAATGCTTACGATTACAGCGAAAATCCTTCCGAGAATTTGACAGTACGTGTTCCGGCAAAAAATTTCGATGGATTTTTGAATAAAATTTTGGAGGGTGTGGATGAGTTGGATTCAAAGAACATCGACATACAAGATGTGAGCGAGGAGTTTGTGGATATGGAAGCGCGTTTAAAAAACAAAAAACAATTGGAAATGAAGTATCAGGAATTATTAGTTAAGGCCAATAACATGGATGATATTTTGAGAATAGAGAAGGAGATCAGTTACATACGCGAAGATATTGAGTCGACCGAAGGACGATTAAAATATTTGAGCAATCAAGTGAGTTATAGTACACTTACTATTCATTATTATGAGAAGCGCAGCAGCGGATTTAATTTCGGCGGCAAATTAGGCGATGCTTTAAAGAATGGCGGCACCGGATTTTTGTGGTTCTTAATAATTATGGTGCAATTGTGGCCTTTATGGTTAGTTGGCGGATTGGTGTGGTGGTTTATTGTTTGGTTGATTAGAAGAAGGAAGGTTAAAGGTGTAAGGTAGAAAGTGTAAAGTATAAGGAGGAAGTATAAGGAGAATGTATGATTGAAGTGCATTGTCATTTCGTCCCGATAGCTATCGTGAGAAGGAAGAAATCTAAATTGAAACGGGAGATTCCTCCTTGCAGTCGGAATGACGCTTGTTTTTAATTTGTCATTTCGAGCTATAGCGAGCAATCTTAATTGGTACAGATTCCTCCCTCCGGTCGGAATGACGTTTGTTTTTTAATTTGTCATTTCAAGATAGCAGAAATCTTAATTGGTACAGATTCCTTCCTCCGGTCGGAATGACGTTTGTTTTTTAATTTGTCATTTCAAGATAGCAGAAATCTTAATTGGTACAGATTCCTTCCTCTGGTCGGAATGACGCTTGTTTTTTAATTTGTCATTTCGAGCGATAGCGAGAAATCTGTTTACAAAAATATCTGCGTCTATCTGCGTAATCCGCGGGAAACCTATTTTGCTTCTGCTTTTCTGAGTTTGTAAACTTTCAGTAATTCATTAAACCACTCTTTGCCGTATTTTGCAGTTAAGGGTTCTTTTAAAAACATAAACACCGGTACATTTAATTTGGCGCCGCATTCGCAAGCGGGTTTACAAATGTTCCAGCGATGATAATTAACGGCATCATAGGTTTTGTGTTTATCAATACGCACCGGATATAAATAGCAAGAGATGGGTTTGCGCCACTTTACTTTTTTGTCGTTGTAAGCGGCTTCAATGGCGCATTTGGCAATTTTATTTTCGTCAAAAAACACAAATGCACATTCGGCACCTTCGCTTACTAAAGTGGTGGTGTAATCACCATCGCTGTCTTTTACCCACGGACCATTCTTCTCTACAGCCTTAATGCCTTTTTTAGTCATGTAAGGTTTTACTTTTGGAAATACTTCTTCCAATAACGGCAATTCCTCTTTATCCAAAGGCGCCCCGCTATCTCCTGCCACGCAGCATTCACCTTTACAAGCGTTGAGGTCGCACACAAATTTTTTATCGAGTAAATCGTCGGATATTAAAGTTTTTCCAATAGCTATCATGCCCACGAAGTTAAATATCTTTATGAAACAAAATAAAAAAGTCCGTTAGTTTTAATTAACGGACTTTCAAAAGAGTTGAGGAAAAAATTATTGCTTAATGATGCTTGACTTATAAATCATTTGATTGTCTTGCATGATTTTCACAATGTAAGTTCCGCTTGCCTTGTTGTTTAATTTCACTTGAGTAGTTTCAGAAGTGATTTTTTCACTTACAACTTTCTCACCTAATACATTGTAAACTTCTAGTGTCATGTTGCTGTTGTAAGTTCCAAGATTTACTACAAACTCACCATTGTTTGGATTAGGATAAATTTTTACACCTGAAAGCGGAGCAATGGCTTCAATACCTGTACATGCAGAAATAGTAACAGAAAAAGTACAAGTTCCAACGTTACCGCTTGCATCAGTGGCAATATAGGTTACATTAGTAACACCAACATTGAATGAAGTTCCGCTCGCATTTGCGGTTCCTGTTCCTGAAGTCACACCGCTTAATGAATAAGTAATAGTTGGACTAGAGCAGTTATCAAAAGAAGAAACCGGAGCAATTGAAGAAACCGGAACAGAAATACATTGTGTAACATTACCAGGACAAGTTACAGTTGGAGTTTCTGCGTCAATTACTGTTATAGAGAAAGAACAAGTTGCAGTGTTGCTGAAAGAATCAGCTACAGAATAAGTTTGCACGGTTGTTCCAACAGGGAATCCTGAACCGCTAGGTAAACCTGCAGTTAAAGTTGCTGTCGGAGGGACGCCGTACGTTAGTACAACTTGTCCGTTACCAGTGCGGGTTCCGGTTGCAAACATGGTATTAGTAGCTGTTGGTAATAAATAACCACTTCCGCCACCGCCACCGCGACAGTTTCCGCTTCCTGCTCCGCCATACCAGCCGCCGCCGCCGCCATAACCTTCGCAACCGCAACCACTCGGAGAACCTCCGAAACCAAAACCTCCTGCCATAGCAGTAACGCTAAAAGTAGAACATGTACCGTATCCACTGGCTGTTTGTGTTGCACCTTGTCCGCCCGGATTTGTAGCATAATTCGGATCGCGGTAGCCATCTGTACCAACTAATCCTCCGCCTTGTCCGCCTACAACATGTAAGCTGCTCCAATAACCTGCACCACCGCCGCCGCCGGCAACAATGATACGATCGTTATAAGTAGTACCACCGCGACGAACATCCGTTCCGCCTCCGCCGCCTTTACCGGCAGCTTCACCGTTTCCACCGCCGTTAAATCCACCAACAATTCCAGTTGTAGGTTGACCGCCAACATAAATTGCTAAAACTTCACCCGGAGTAACCGTAAAAGTTCCTTTGGCATAACCTCCAAAATTTGTATTGTTCACCCAGTTTGCACCACCTTGGGCACCCCAAGTTTCAATTGTAATGGAGTTAACGCCTGCGGGAACCGTAAATGATTGTGCCGCACCGGTGAAAGCGAAAGTAGAAGAAGTGGATGCCAAACATGTTCCGGTAACCGCCGGAGCCGAATAGTTAACCACAGCACCGCAAGTTCCTGTAGCAGCCGTTACAGTAATGTTTGGAGAACACGTTAGGCCCAAGCATTGTGCTTGCAACGAGTTGTAAGAGCCAATAGCTAAAACAGCCAGGGCTAAATGTTTTTTGTAATTGAGTAAACGTTTTATCATAGAATTTGTTTTTTGTAAAAGTAAACTAAACTAATTATGGAAGGCTTGATAAAAATCAGAGGTTGTGAACACGAAGGTGATCCGAAAAAACACCTTTTTTATGCATTAAAAAACAGTGTTTTCTTTTTGTCCAGCTACCATAAATGTGGTATATTTGTAGTGGAATTAGATTAATTCTAAATAAGAAAATATAATAATTAATTTAAAATCAATTAGTTATGATTACAGTATCAGAAGCAGCAAAGGAACATGCGCTTAAATTAATGAAGGAAGACGGTAAGCCGGAAGGTACTTTTATTCGCGTTGGCGTGGAAGGCGGAGGTTGCTCCGGATTATCATATATGTTAGAGTTTGATAATAACATGAAGGATGGTGATCAGGCTTTTGAAGATAAAGGCATTAAAATAGTAGTTGACCGTAAAAGCTTTTTGTATTTAGTAGGGACTGAATTAGAATATTCGGGCGGACTAAACGGAAAAGGTTTTGTATTTAAAAATCCAAACGCGTCGCGTACCTGCGGATGCGGAGAATCTTTTTCAGTATAAGGTTAAAGGTTTAAAGTGAAAGATAATATAGTCACGCTTTAAACCTTCTACTTTTCACTTTTTACTAAAATAACAATGTCAAACGAAATTCTAAAAGAACACATCGATTCCGAATATAAGTGGGGATTTACAACTAACATTGATGCCGACACTGCACCTAAAGGTTTAAATGAAGACATCATCCGTTTTATTTCTGCAAAGAAAAAAGAACCATCTTGGTTATTGGATTATAGATTAAAAGCTTTCAAACACTGGAAGAATATGGTGGAGCCTGAATGGGCACATGTTCAGTATACAAAACCTGATTTTCAGGATATCATTTATTATTCGGCGCCAAAAGTAAAACCAACGCTCGAAAGTTTGGATCAGGTAGATCCTGAACTCTTAAAAACTTTCGAAAAATTGGGAATTTCTCTCGAAGAACAAAAACGTTTATCGGGAGTACAAAGTAATATTGCTGTTGACGCTGTATTTGATAGTGTATCCGTAAAAACTACATTCAGAGAAACACTGGCCGAAAAAGGTGTCATATTTTGTTCGTTCAGTGAAGCTGTTCAGGAACATCCTGAATTGGTAAAAAAATACATGGGCATGGTGGTGCCGCACACTGATAACTTTTATGCTGCATTAAATGCTGCGGTTTTTAGTGACGGCTCTTTCTGCTACATTCCAAAAGGTGTGCGTTGTCCTATGGAATTGTCGACTTACTTCCGCATTAATTCAGCCGGTACCGGACAATTCGAACGTACTTTAATTGTTGCCGATGAAGATTCGTATGTTTCTTATCTTGAAGGATGCACGGCGCCTTCACGCGACGAAAATCAATTGCATGCTGCTGTTGTAGAAATTATCGCACATAAAAACGCAGAAGTAAAATACAGCACCGTGCAAAATTGGTATCCCGGCGATAAAGACGGAAAAGGCGGTGTTTACAATTTCGTTACGAAGCGCGGCATCTGTTTAGAAGCTAATTCAAAAATTAGTTGGACACAAGTGGAAACCGGTTCTGCTGTTACCTGGAAATATCCTTCCGTGATTTTGAAGGGCGATAATAGTGTTGGCGAATTTTATTCGGTAGCTGTTACCAATAATTACCAGCAAGCTGATACCGGAACAAAAATGATTCACATCGGAAAAAACACACGCTCTACAATTATATCAAAAGGAATTTCCGCAGGATTCAGTAATAATAGTTATCGCGGTTTGGTTCAAATTCGTAAAGGTGCAAGCAATGCACGGAATTTTTCTCAATGCGATAGTTTATTAATGAGTGACAAATGCGGAGCGCATACCTTTCCTTACATTGAGATAAAAGATAAGTCGGGAATTGTAGAACACGAAGCTACAACCAGTAAAATCGGGGAAGATCAGATTTTTTATTGCAAGCAACGCGGTATCGACACAGAGAAGGCCATCGGACTGATTGTAAATGGTTATTGCAAAGAAGTGTTGAATAAATTACCAATGGAGTTCGCAGTAGAAGCACAAAAATTATTAGCGATTAGTTTAGAAGGAAGCGTAGGATAGTGATTGCTTTACAAAATAATTATTCCAAATTAAGTTTATATACAATTGGCTTCATCAGTCTTTTGCTAATTTATTTTTTTGTGTGGCGTACAGATGCAATAGGATACGGTTCTGTTATTGCCGGTGATGGCAATGATTACTACTCTTATCTTATGGCCATCTTTATCGACCATAATTTAGGTCATCAGGATACTTCGCCGTGGTATGTTATTCAAACACCAACCGGAACAATAAATGTTCACTTTGTAGGTGTATCGCTGATGTTATTGCCTTTTTTTCTCATTGGTTATGGATGGGCAAACATGGGCGGTTACGAAATCAATGGTATCAGCGAACCATTTCAGAAGATGATAAGTATTGGCGCACTGTTTTATGCTATCATGGGTTTTTATTTCATCCGCAAACTTTTATTGAAGAAAGAATATTCTGAAACACATATTGCTTTAATTTCTCTGCTTGTTTTTTTTGGCACCCATCTTTTAAGTTATACTATCACTGAACCAACCATGTCGCATGTGTATTCCTTTGCGCTGATATCCGCTTTTATGTACACATCGTATCGCGTATTCAATACCTATAAGCTTTCTTATTTTATTGCATCCGGTATTTTATTTGGTTTGATCATTTTGGTGCGGCCAATCAATGCGGTTATTTTATTTATTATTCCGCTCTGGTCTGATTCATGGAGTGAATTCATTTACCGCACAAAAGATATTTTATGGAATAATAAATTAAAAATGTTTTCTGCCGGTACCGTTTTTAAATTAACTATTTCAATTCAGTCGCTTATATGGTATTTCCAAAATGGAAAGTTGATGCAGTATACATATAAGGATAACGGTTTGTATCTGTTTAATCCGAGTCCGATTAAAATGCTTTTCGGTTTTAATGGCGGATTATTCATTTATACTCCTTTGTGCTTATTACTTTTATTTGGATTAATACCTATGTATAAAGAGCAACGCTATTCATTTTTTGTATTGAGTGTTTTCCTGCTTTTTGTGTTTTACATTTTGTCTTCACACTGGGCTTACACTTATTTTGACGGAATAAGTATTCGTGCTTTTGTTGATTTTCTCCCGGTGTTAGCATTACCCGGTGTAGCGCTTATTAAAAAGGTAAGTGAAATAAAAATCAAGCCCGTTGCGCTATCCGGAATTACATTAGCAGCATTGTTTAATCTGCTTATTTGTTATCAATACAAAGCCGGAATTATTCCGGCTGCCGGCATGAATTTTGAAAAATTCAAATATGTATTATTTAAAACCGATAAAAAATACGCCGGTGTATTAGGCGGATGTAATGATTTAAGACCTTATTCTAAAAAGCATCCGGAAGCAAGTATAAAGTATGAGAATAAATTCGATTCAACTGAATATTTCACTTACAAAGAAAACGAATTTGGTGTTGAATACCGTTTGGAAAAACTAGGATTCTCCACAAGTAAAATTTATGTGCGTGTAAAATTTAAACGTAAAGAAGCTGAGCTAAACAATTCGGAGAAAGCTTTGTTGGTATTAGATATACAAAATTCGGCAGGCGAAAAGAAAAGTTATCAGGCATATAAATTAAACGATGTTCCAGCTTCTGACTGCTGTGAATGGAAAGAACGTAAATTCTCCGTTACCATGGATGGTAAAATTGACGCTGAAGACAAGTTGGTAATTTACATATGGAATAAAGAGAAAAAAGAATTTTACATAGATGATTTTAAAGTAGAAGTATACAATTATAATTATAGCAACTAAAATGATAACAATTAAAAATTTGCATGCCAATGTTGGCGATAAAGAAATTTTGAAAGGCATTAATCTCGAAGTGAAAGCGGGCGAAGTGCATGCGATCATGGGGCCTAACGGCTCAGGAAAATCAACCTTGTCCGGTGTTTTAGCAGGTAAGGAAGATTACGATGTAACAGACGGAGAAGTTACTTTCAACGGTAAAAATCTTTTGGAAATGTCGCCTGAAGATCGCGCACGTGAAGGATTATTTTTAGCGTTTCAATATCCGGTAGAAATTCCGGGTGTGAGTAATATCAACTTTTTAAAGACTGCTTTAAATGAAATCCGCACCTATCACGGCAAGGAGGAAATCGCAGCAAAAGATTTTCTTGCATTGGTAAAAGAAAAACAAAAGCTGGTTGAGCTCGACGCTAAATTAGCGAACCGTAGCGTAAATGAAGGATTCAGTGGAGGCGAGAAAAAGCGAAACGAAATTTTTCAAATGGCTATGTTGGAACCGAAGCTGGCTATTTTAGATGAAACCGATAGCGGATTGGATATCGATGCTTTACGTATTGTAGCGAATGGCGTTAATAAATTAAAATCGAAAGACAATGCAACCAT
>JAEUTQ010000014.1 GCA_016787445.1 Bacteroidia bacterium | reverse complement strand
GCGCAACAGCCATTGCCGGGCGCTAAAAATGTGCACTGCACATTTTCTTAACGCTGGCAAGCTACCAAATGGGTGATCTCCTTGGCCCGCCTGCGGAGCTTCCCATTTGGCTTAACGCAATTTGTTGCGCATAAAAAACCGGATAAAATGAGGCCGGTTTTCGGTAATATCGTCTTCGAGGATGCCTCCGAATGGAGTATTGTTGAATATTGGGAATGTTCAGATAAAATGGAGTAAAATGTTAATCGGAGGAGTCGACGCCAGGCAGCATAGTGAACAAAAAGCAGGGTGGGGTCTCCCGGCTCGGCACAGCCGAGTTGGGGCCTGCTTTTTGAAACGGTGCGGCTACCGCCGCAATGCCTTCTGGCGTCTTGATTTTTTTGTTTACTTTTTTCATCAAGGAAAAAAGTAAAAAGTAAAATAAAATAAACTATTCCAGTTCTGCATTAAACCACTTATATAAAAAAGTGGTGGTAGAAGTAGTATCTGCTGAATGAATCTTTAAGGATTTAAACTGAATTTTCAGCTTACCCGAATGAATGGATTTATTGGTGTTGATGAAACGTATTTCCTGAATGTCTTTATACGCAGTAGAATCAAATGGATTAGAAATATATGGATTCAACCAGATAAATTCTTTGGCATCACTTGGCCATATGCGTTTACGAATGCGCTTTTTGGTTTTATCGCGGTATTCAATAAAAAATTCATCATCGCGGTAAATTTGTTTTTTGATGCCTCTCCAGGCATTGAAATCATACACCACATTACAGGCTAAAATATCTTTATGTTCCGGTAATGGAATCCATTCGGCGCTATTGATTTCCTGCGGAGCCGCTAAATCGCTGATGGTGATTTTTACGGCTTCTTTGTTTTTTTCCAAGATCAATGAATTATCCTGTTTTTTTATCACATGGTAGTTTTTTAAGATGGCCTGTATAGAGTTGATTTCATTGCTGAGCAAATAAGAATTGTCGATGCCGCTTAAATACTGTCCCGCAAAATAACCGTCGTGCCATATTAGAAAATCCGGTGCCTCCGCTGAATTAAAATACTCTGCGGTTTTTTTATCAAAGTAAGCCGACATGTTTAAGTTTTGTAAAAACGGACGCGGCTTCCAATTGCTGAGATGATTGGCTTCCACATAACCAAAATCCCAAGGGAAGAAATCAACGCTGCCATCTTTTATCTTATGTAAAATCAGATTCGAAAGTTTGTAAGGGTATTTTAAGTTCTTGAAGGTTTTCTTAACATTCAACTTCACATGTTGTTCGTGATTGAAAACAGCATTCACAAAATACGCCGGTCCGTTGGGAACGCTTAAAATAAATTCACCATAATCTTTTTTGTTAATGAGGTTGCCGTAATAACTGAAAAACGAAACCGCTAGTAAGGGGAAGGTGTATTTGGAAATGTATTTGTAAAACAATCCGCAACAAATGATGAGCATAGCTAAACACACTAAGAATCCCATGTAATGCGAGTTATCCATTCTTACGATGCTGTGTGTATAGCCGGTATACAAAAAGAAAATGCCGAAGAGCCAGAATAAACGGAAGTCGGCGTTTTTATTAAACCAAAACACCGAAACAGCAGACACTAAGGATAAAATCAATAAGAAAGCGCTTTCATTGCGGTTGTACACCGAACTGATTTCGTTAAACATGATGATGTTTTGGAAATAAATCACCAATGAATCGGCAATGGGCGTAAAGCTTCTGAAGAGTGCCAGTCCGATGAGTACAAAAAACAAAACATTGTAGCCAAGAATGGTGATGAATAGTTTTAACTCCGGTTTTTTATTGGTGAACACGGCGTATAAATAATACAATCCCTGATAAAGCGCGCAGGATAATCCAATGGCGCATTTGTAATAATAACCTACAATGGTAAATAACGCAATGAGCACCAGATAACTTTGTTTTTTCTCCTTATGGTAAAGCAATAAAAACAAAATGCAAATCAGACTGAAATAAGCTTCCGTGCTAAACACAACCAAACTGCTTAATCCGAATAAAATTAAAGCGGTTTTTGCACTTGTTTCAAATTGTTTGCCGGCTTTAAGAATGGCATATCCATACGTGAATTTTACCAAAATCTGAAACACGGTTCCAATAATGATGAGATAACCGTAATGAACGGGGTTGTGTAAAAAGGCCAGGGGTCCGTAAATATTGGTGATTTTATCGAGGTCTTGCGGCTGGTGACTTAAAATATAATTAAAGGCCCAGAAGTAAGAGCCGTCTAAGCCGCCATAGATGCTATGATCCTGATAATTGAGTGTAACAATGGAAATGATGAATAAAATGAGGTAATTTATCCTGTTATTATTAAAAATATCCACCACTATTTGTAATTTTACGCAAAATAAAGCAAAAAAATGAGTGTTTACGATAAATACGAAGCAGTAATAGGTTTGGAGTGTCACGTACAATTACTTACAAAAACAAAAATGTACAGTAATGATGCGGCTGAATACGGTGCTTTGCCCAATACAAACGTAAGTGTGGTAACTTTGGGTCACCCCGGAACTTTACCGCGCGTAAACAAACGTGCCATTGAATTTGCGGTGAAATTGGGTATTGCTACCAAGAGTACCATCACCACCGAAAATCAATTCGCCCGTAAGAATTATTTTTATGCGGATTTACCAAAAGGTTATCAAATTACACAGGATAAAACGCCGATTTGTACAGGCGGATATATTGGATTTAAATTAAAAGACGGACAAGAGAAGAAGATTAATTTGATTCGAATTCACATGGAAGAGGATGCTGGGAAGAGTATGCATGATATTGATCCGTTCGAAACATTAATTGATTTAAACCGCGCCGGAACACCTTTATTGGAGATTGTAACTCAACCGGATTTCAGAAGCGGAGAAGAGGCATATGCTTACTTAAATGAGGTGCGTAAGCTAGTTCGCTATTTAGATATTTGTGATGGTAACATGGAAGAAGGTTCCTTACGTTGCGATGCGAATATTTCTGTGCGATTAAAAGGCGCGAAGGAATATGGAAGACGTACGGAAGTGAAAAACATGAACTCTTTCAGAAACGTACAACGCGCGATTGATTTTGAAATTAAACGTCAGATTGATTTAATTGAAGCGGGAGAAACTATATCGGTTGAAACACGCAGCTTCGACGCGGTAAACGGAACCACTTTTACTTTGCGTAGTAAAGAAAGCGCGAATGATTACCGTTATTTTCCGGAACCGGATTTACAACCGGTGTTTGTAACGGCAGATTATATTGAGGGTGTAAAAAAGAATTTACCTCCTTTGCCAAATGATTTGCATAACAAATATGTGAACGAATTAAAGTTAAGTGAGTACGATGCTTCGGTTTTAACTGAATCCAAGGAAATCGCCCTTTACTTTAATGAACTTATTTCAAGCACAAAAAATTATAAGTCGGCAGCCAATTGGGTGATGGTAAATGTGAAATCATTTTTAAATGAGAATGCTTTACACATTAACGATTTTCCTATTCAGCCAAAGGTATTATCGCAGATTATCGCCTTAATCGACGAGGGTAAAATCAGTCATGCTGCGGCTTCTCAAAAATTATTCCCTGCCCTGGTTGCCAATCCGGCTAAAAGTCCGGAGTCGCTGGCTACCGAATTAGATATTATCCAAAACAGTAACTCAGGCGAAATTCAGGCTTTGGTAGAGCAAGCCGTTAACAAATTCCCTGAAAAAATCACTGAATACAAGAATGGGAAAGTAGGTTTACTTGGCTTATTTGTTGGTGAGGTGATGAAGTTAAGCAAGGGTAAAGCCGATCCAAAAGTGGTGAATCAGCTGGTAAAAGAACAGTTGGAGAAGTAAGATTTCTGAAACAGTTTTTCTTAATGGTTTTACAGGTCGCCCCTCCGGGGCTACAGAAGAAGGTTACTCTAGAGTTATAGATAGGACGCTCCTACGGAGCTTATTGAAGCGAGGGCAAGGATATGATGGAAATGAATTAGTTCGAAAAAGTCCCGCATCGATGATTTAAATAAAACAGAACAAAAATTCATACAAAAAGTCCCGCAGGGACGACCTAATTCTAGAGAAATATTACAATAACAATCCAAAAAGTCCCGTAGGGACGACCTGTTTAAAGAAGAAAATATAAATACAAAAAAGTCCCGTAGGGACGACCTATTCATAGATAAAAAACACAATAACAATCCAAAAAGTCCCGTAGGGACGACCTATTTATCATGCCGAATTCATATACGCAGTTATACATACAAATTGTTTTCGCGGTTAAGGGACGACAAAGTTTAATAGCGAAAGAGAATCGCGAAGAGCTACAAAAGTATATGACAGGGATAGTACAAAATCGCGGACATAAAATGTTGGCGATTTATTGTAATCCGGATCATGTTCATGTTTTTGTTGGTTTAAAACCTACGCAGTCGATTTCCGATTTAGTTCGAGATGTTAAAGCATCATCATCCGGTTTTATAAATGAAAAAGGTTGGTTAAAAGGTAAATTCAGCTGGCAAGAGGGGTATGGTGCCTTTTCTTATTCAGGGTCGGCTTTAGATAATGTGATAAATTACATTCTTAATCAGGAAGAACATCATAAGAAGAAGAGTTTCAGGGAAGAATATATTCAGTTTCTCAAGGAGTTTTATATTGAGTACGATGAAAAGTATTTGTTGGAGGAGATAGAATAGCGGGTACTTTATCCATTTTCCATTGTGAATAATTCACAATTATTAGGGCTTTAGAGCCTCCATTTTTGTTATCTTTAAGCTTTTATTATAAAGATTAATGAAACAGATATTAAAATTGGCTTTTGCAGCGCTTATTCTGAGTGCTTGTAATGGTGACAAAAAAGGAAATTCAAATTTCGAATTAAAAGGAACATTAAAGGATGCGAATGGCGAGACATTAGTGCTCGAAAAATTAGCTTCGCAACGTCCGGTTGTTGTTGACAGTTGCGTGATTGATGAAAACGGAAATTTCGAATTCAAAAACTATACACCGTCTATAGGTTTTTACCGCATTAAATTATCGGAACAGAATTTCGGTATGTTGGTGATGGATTCTACCGATAAGATTTCAATTACCGGAAGTGCAAAGGATTTAGGAAATACCTATAAAGTAAAAGGTTCACCTGAAACTACTTTGTTTTTAGAGTATAATGATTTAGCAAAGGCTAACCGTTTCAGAGTTGACTCTTTACAAGAGGCTTTCAAAATGGCGATGACCATGGTGCAAATGGATTCATTACGTATGGATTCATTAAGCAAAGTGTTTGAAGGTGTATTCAATAAAATCATTGATGCTTACGCTTCTCAGGTAGCTGAGAAAATCAAGAGAAATACAAATATGTTTAGCTCTATTATGGCGATTCAGCCTTTAGATCCGGATAAATACAGCGAAGTGTTTATCGCGTTGGATCAAGGTTTAGTGAAGAAATTCCCGGGGAATGAAAATGTAGGCATGTTCCATCAAATGGTAACACAAATGGTAACGACTAAGTCGGGTGAAGTTGCTCCTGAAATTAATTTACCGGATCCTTACGGTAAGAACATTGCGCTTTCATCGTTAAGAGGTAAAGTGGTGTTGGTTGATTTTTGGGCCAGCTGGTGCGGTCCGTGCCGCAAAGAAATGCCTAATGTGAAAGCAGCCTACGAAAAATATAAATCAAAAGGTTTTGAAATTTATGGCGTTTCTCTGGATAGAGAATTAAGCGACTGGATGGATGCCGTGAAGAAGGATGGAATTACCTGGCCACAGGTGAGTGATTTAAAATATTGGGATTGTGTTGCTGCGAAGCAATACAATGTTCAGAGTATTCCGTTTACCGTTCTATTGGATAAAGAAGGTAAAATCATCGCGAAAAATTTACGCGGTGCTGAATTGGAAGCTAAATTAAAGGAAGTATTAGGGAATTAATTGAGTTTCGAAGTAAACATACTTAATAAGAATCGCCGCAACTTACTTGTGGCGATTTTTATGTTATTAGCCGCCGGTTTTTATAACGGACTTCAGGCACAGTCGCCCTATTTTCAGCAAGAAGTCAATTATAAAATAAACGTTCGTTTAAATGATAAAACACATGAGTTGTCGGCTTTTGAAGAGATTCAATACATCAACAACTCCAGCACATCTTTGCCATATATTTATTTTCACCTATGGCCTAACGCGTATAAAAATCATAAAACAGCTTTAGCTAAGCAGAAATTACAACAAGGCGAAACGGATTTTTATTATTCCAAACCGGAGGAGAGAGGATTCATTGATAGTTTGGATTTTAAAGTCAACGGTGAAAGTGTAAAAGTAGAGTGGGATAAGGAGAACGAAGATATCTGTAAACTCATTTTAGCCAGTCCGCTTAAATCACACGATACAATTACAATTACAACGCCTTTCCATGTAAAATTACCGGATGCTAAGTTTTCTCGCTTAGGTCATAGCGGACAAGCGTATTACATTACGCAATGGTATCCGAAGCCGGCAGTGTTTGATAATTTAGGTTGGCATCCCATGCCGTATTTAAATCAGGGTGAATTTTACAGTGAGTTTGGAAGTTTTGATGTAAGTGTGACGCTTCCAAAAAATTATTTATTAGCAGCCACCGGCGATAGAATAGACGCGCAGGAAGAAGAGCAGTGGTTAATGCGTAAAGTTCAGGAGACGGAGCAATTAATGATAAATAATAAATTGGTTTCTAAAAAAGCGGAATTTCCGGAGTCATCCACAGAAACCAAAACAGTACGCTTCCGTCAGTCGAACGTACACGATTTTGCCTGGTTTGCCGATAAACGTTTTCATGTTTTAAAAGATGAAGTTAGATTGCCACATACAGCACGTGCAGTAGAAACATGGGTGTTTTTTACAGATAACGAAGCTTCTCTTTGGAAAAAATCATTAGAGTATATCGGAGACGCTACTCTGTATTATTCATATATGATTGGTGATTATCCATACAATCATGTAACAGCAATCGATGGAGTAATTGCGGCAGGTGGGGGAATGGAATACCCAAACATTACGGTGATTGGTCAGAGTGGAGATGATTTTACATTGGAGACAACCATCATGCATGAAGTAGGGCATAACTGGTTTTATGGCATATTGGGTACCAACGAAAGAGATTTCCCGGCATTGGATGAAGGTTTAAACTCTTTGTACGAAATGCGTTATATCAAAGCTAAGTATCCCGAAAAAACCTTGGCTTCTTACATTGGAAAAGATAGCACTTTCAAATTTTTGGGATTAAATAAATTTAAACATGAGGAGAGTTATCGCTTAGCTTATTTACTTGCTGCCTCCAGAAACACCGATCAGGCTATTGCGAATGAAGCGCAGGCTTTTACGAGTTATAATTACGGCGCCATTGTATATAGCAAAACCGCTGTAGTGTTTAATTACTTGCTGAATTCGGTTGGTTCCGATCGTTTTGATGAAGCCATGCGATTCTATTTTGAGAATTGGAAATTTAAACACCCGAACAGCGCCGATTTACAAAACACACTCGAATACCATTGCTCCATAGACATGGATTGGTTTATTCAGGATTTAATTCTCACGAATAATAAAGCCGATTTTAAAATTGTAAAGCATAAAGAATTAGCAAGCGGCGCACATGAAGTATTGGTGAAGAATATTGGTGATGTAAGAGGTCCGGTTGTTTTAACAGCCTATTTCAAAGGTAAAACAGTTGGACATGTTTGGTACAGTGGCTTCGATGGTACCAAGAAAATGGAATTTCCGGTTGCCGATGTCGATAAATTTGAAATCGACGGACTTAATTGCATGCCGGAGATTAACAGACATAATAATACACTTAGAACAAAAGGATTATTTAAAAAACTGGAACCATTACAATTAAATTTCATCGCTAAAATTGATGACCCGCGTCGTACACAAATAAATTACATGCCTATTGTTGGATATAACATGTATAATAAATTTATGCTGGGTATGGCATTTTACAATTACAGTTTAATGCAGCGTAAGTTTGAATATACTATCGCGCCCATGTATGCTTTTGGAAGTAACACGCCGGTTGGTTTTGCTGACTTTCAATTTAATTTTCATCCAAAGAAAGTTTTTCAAACGATTTCACCCGGTGTTAAATTCAAAACCTTTGCCTACGATTTTTCTGACAGAGATAAATTTTTCCCTAACTCAGGCATTAGCGACCCAAGCTTTTTCGCTTTCAATTATATGAAAGTAGAGCCGTTTTTAAATTTTGCAATTAAAAAACGTGATCCGCTGAGTAAAATTTCTCAGTCTGTGAAGTTGCGCAGCGTTATCACACAAATGGATATTGATCATACTTACACAACTGTTTTCACCACGATTCAGCAGTCGCCTTACAAAAAACAAGTGACTAATTACGTGAATGAATTGTCTTATGATTTTAATTGTACGCGCGCCATCAATCCGTTTAAGTTTAATGTAAAACTTCAGCAAAACGATGATTTTTCAAAAGCAAGTTTAACAGCGCATTATTACCTCACTTTTAAAAATAATTATTCAGCAGAGTTTAGATTGTTTGCCGGAACATTTATTGGCGGTAACAACAAAGGCCCTTATCGTTTCAGAGCTTCCGGTTTAAATGGCTACCACGATTATATGTACGATTATAATTTCATGGGAAGAAGTGAGTTTGACGGGGCAAGTTTCGCACAATTCGCGGATGAAGATGGCGCCATGAAAGTGTGGACACCTTTAGGACAAAGTAATACCTGGTTAACGTCTTTAAATATTAAATCACCTAAGTTTTTCAAGCTACCTGTTAAAGTGTTTGCGGATGTTGTATTAGCCGACGCGAACAGCTTAGTAACCGATAAAGTATTGTACTGCGCGGGTTTTGAAATTTGTTTATGGAAAGATATCTTTGAAATGTACGTGCCATTGGTTTACAGTAAAGACATAAAAAACACATTGAAGTTAAATGGTAAGGATACATTTTTTGAAACATTAAGATTTACGTTTAACATTAATAAAATTCGTCCTAAGGATTTATTATTTAATAATTTCATGTAATGAAAGCCGGTAAAAAAATATATTTTGCTTCTGATTTTCATTTAGGCGCTCCTAACGATGCGAAGAGTCCGGAGCGTGAGCGTTTAATTTGTAAATGGCTGGATGAAATTAAAGCGGATGCTGAAGAAATTTATCTGGTTGGCGATATTTTTGATTTTTGGTTCGAACACAAATACACAATTCCAAAAGGATTTGTGAGATTACTCGGAAAAATCGCCGAATTAGTTGATAGCGGGATTCCAGTACATTTCTTCTCCGGCAATCATGATACATGGATGAAAGATTATTTCCAGAAGGAGATTGGTGTGAGTGTTAATCATGTTCCGATTACAAAAAACTATAATGGTAAAATCTTTCATATCGGTCACGGTGATGGTTTGGGTCCTGGAGATCATTGGTATAAGATTTTAAAATGGATTTTCAGAAGTAAAACCTGTCAGTGGTTGTATTCCCGCTTACATCCAAATTTATCATTCTGGATAGCGCGAGGTTCCAGTTTGAAAAGCCGCGCCGTTACGGGAAATAAAGACGAAATATTTTTAGGTCAGGATAAGGAATGGCTTTATGCTTATTGCAAAGAATTTTTATCGAAAGAAAAAATCGATTATTTTGTGTTTGGTCACCGTCACTTACCACTCGATTTAAATGTAGATGACAAAGCCCGCTATATTAATTTGGGCGATTGGTTACAATACAATTCATACGCTGTATTTGACGGCGAAAAACTCGAATTAAAGTACTATAAACGATAAGTGAATGTTTGCTTTACTAAAGAATCTACTCAAGTTTGTTTTTTACCTCCTCCTTTTTATTTTTTTATTAGTTACGCTTGTCCCTTACTTTTTTTCATTAAAGAATAAGGAGCTTTCTACAACGGAAAAGCCGTATGATAACAGTGCGTACCTGATAAGGGATGAGTTTTTTATGCATTATCGTACATTCCATCCTGAAAAGGTAAAACATAAAATCATTTTATTACCCGGATTTTCAGGCAGCACTTTTTCGTATCATCATATGTTTGATTCGTTAGTCAGCAATCAATGCATGGTAGTGGCCGTTGATATTCCTCCATTCGGATTTAGTGTCAAGAACAACGATTTACATTATACCGATACGCTCATTTTAACGATAATCCGCCAAATCATGAATCAAACGGATTCCTCTCTTAAATCCGAACAACCCTGGATAATAGCCGGACACAGCTTAGGTGTTAATTACGTGGCGAAAATGGTGAGCCGCTATCCTGATTTGTTTACTAAGCAAGTATATATCGATGGTTATTATTTTGGTAATCCAAAAAGTAATTGGAATAAATTCGCTTTGTATCCTCCTTTGATGAAAGGAGCAGATGTGTTACTCGAAAAATATTATCTGAGTGAAGAGAAGTTTGCTGAATTGTTAGAGTCGGCCTACGGGCGGAAGGCCACTGCAGAAGAAGTTTCCGCTTATAAAAAACCATTTGAATATGCGCAGTCGGGATCTTCTGTTTTTAAATGGGCATCTGCCGATCCTTGTGTGGAGGTGAATCCGGATATAGTTTATAAGAAGCCAACACTTGTTATTTGGGGACGAAACGATACATGGGTTCCTTTTAATGAGGAAGATTTTAATATCAAGGCTTTCGATGCAATTACGTTCAAAATGATTGACTCGGCCGGACATATTCCGCAGGAAACACATCCCAAAGAGGTAAGTGAAATTTTGATTAACTTTATAAGGAATTGACCAAGCGAATCGCATATGTGTTTTTAGGTTTAGCATTCATGCTGAATTCGACGGCGCAAACTTCTTCTGATTCTCTATCTAACAATAAACCGAAAAAAATATTTTTACTCAGTGGCTGCGGTGCATTAGCTGGAGGTTCCATTATTTATCTTAATCAGGTTTGGTACAGTCAGTATAATACCGGAAAATTTCATTTTTTTGATGATTCAAAAGAATGGTTGCAGATGGATAAAGTGGGGCATGTTCACAGTACATTTCAAATGGCCAACTTAACAATGAAGGCTTTTGATTGGGCCGGTTTTACTAAAAAACAGTCCTTGTTCATTGGCGGAACGATGGGTTATGCTTACATGACGGCTATCGAAATCATGGATGGCTATAGTAATGGCTGGGGATTTTCATGGGCAGATATGGGTTCAAATACATTAGGTACGGCTTTAGCAATTGGTCAGCATGCTGCCTGGAAGGAACAGCGGTTGAATTTGAAAATCTCTTTTCACCAAACCGAATGGGCACAATATAATCCTGATCTCCTCGGGGAAAATTTAAGTGAACAGGTTTTGAAAGATTATAACGGACAAACGTATTGGCTAACGGTGAGTCCGTTTACCTTTATTAAATCCGACAGAAAATTACCGAAATGGTTAGGATTTTCTATTGGTTATGGCGCGGATGGAATGCTTGGTGGTTTTTACAACGATATCGCGATAGTTGATGCAAACGGTTTTGTGAAAAAGGTGAATCGCGAGCGGCAATATTATTTATCGCTGGATGTGGATTTATCAAAAATCAAAACCAAATATAAATTTGTGAACGCAGTGCTTAACGCGTTTAATATTTTGAAAATTCCGGCGCCAACGCTCGAATTTCAGAATGGGAAAACTAAATTTTATTACTTTTATTTTTAAAATCAGAACTATGAAACTTTACTCGATCAATGCAGGTTATTTTAAATTAGACGGTGGCGCTATGTTTGGCGTGGTTCCGAAAAGCATTTGGAAAGATTTAAATCCGGCCGATGAAAATAATATGTGCAGTTGGGCCATGCGCTGTTTGTTAATTCAGGATGGCAACCGTTTGATATTGGTAGATAACGGCATGGGTAATAAACAGAGTGAAAAGTTTTTCGGATTTTATTATTTACACGGGAATGATACCCTCGAAAAATCATTGGCGCAGCATGGTTTTGGTGTGGATGATATCACCGATGTTTTTTTAACGCATTTGCATTTCGATCATTGTGGCGGCAGTATACAATTTAATAAAGACAAAACCGGATATGAGCCGGCATTTAAAAACGCAACCTATTGGAGCAATCAGAAACATTGGGATTGGGCAGTAAAGCCTAACGCACGCGAAAAGGCCAGTTTCTTAAAAGAAAACATTATGCCGATACAGGAGAGCGGACAATTAAAATTTACGAAAGAAGGCGAATCTTTATTGGGGTTTGAAATTAAAGAAGTGTACGGGCACACTGAAGCGATGATGTTACCGATGATAAAATACAAGGATACAACCATTGCTTACATGGCCGATTTAATTCCTTCTTCAGGGCATATTCCGATTCCATACGTAATGGGTTATGATATGCGTCCGTTGAATACCATCAATGAAAAGGAAGAAATGCTGAATAAAGCCGTTGATAATAATTGGCTCTTGTTTTTTGAGCACGATCCTAAAGTAGAATTGTGTTCTCTTCAAAAAACAGAGCGTGGAGTACGAATGAAAGATGTTGTAAAAATGAGTGAGCTTTAATTAGTGTGATTTAGCAATCACAGTTTGATATAGCTTTTCGTACATCGGTAAAATATGGTTAATGTCGAATTTCAGAGCTTGTTTGTAAGCGTTGCTGCTAAATTCAGCATACAATTTATCATCGCTTAAAAGTTTAAGACTGTTAGCGGCCATATCATCCACATCACCAACATTACTTACGAAACCTGTTTGTCCGTTTATATTTACTTCCGGTAAGCCGCCGGTGTTGGTAGAAATAACAGGCAGTTTCATAGCCATTGCTTCTAACGCTGCTAATCCGAAGCTTTCGGTTTCACTCGGTAAAATAAATAAATCGCCAAGTCCGAGCACTTCTGTAGGATCATTAATTCTTCCTAAGCTGATAATATCGTTACAGGTATGAAGTTCGCGGCATAATTTTTCAATAGCGGGGCGCTCCGGACCATCACCCACCAAAATAAGTTTGCAAGGAATTTCTTTTCTTACTTTATCAAATACTTTCAAAACATCTTCCACACGTTTTACTTTACGGAAATTGGAAACGTGAATCATTATTTTTTCGCCATTCGGCGCATAATGTTTCTTTTCGCAATGCGTACCCGTTTTAGCATAATCGTCTAAATTGATAAAATTTGGAATCACATCAATTTTATTGTCGATTTTAAAAATAGTGAGGGTGTCTTTCTTTAAACTTTCAGAAACGGAAGTGATGGCATTACTGTTATTGAGTGAAAAACGGATCACCGGTTCGAAGGAAGGGTCACGTCCAACCAAAGTAATATCTGTGCCATGCAAGGTGGTGATATAAGGCAGCGTGATTTTTTTTGATTTTAAAATTTGCTGAGCCAGATAGGCCACAGAGGCGTGAGGTATGGCATAATGCACATGCAGAACATCTAACTTTTCGTAGGTAGCCACATCCACAATTTTACTGGCTAGAGCCGACTCGTAGGGTTGGTATTCGAAAAGCGGATAATCATTCACGCTTACTTCATGGTAAAATAAATTTTCGTTAAAGGGATTCAAACGAAAGGGAAGGTTATAGGCCATAAAATGCACGCGATGACCTTTCTTTGCCAAAGCTTTTCCTAATTCAGTTGCTACAACGCCGCTTCCGCCAAAAGTAGGATAACAAACTATTCCAATGTTCATTCGGTAAAATTACAAATTAAACCGCTACCTTTATGCACGCATGAACTACAAAGTACAGGGCTTAAATAAAGAAGATAAAGAACTGCTGGATAAGGGTGAATTGTTGCCGGTAATGGAAGATTTTTATACCATTCAGGGAGAAGGATTTAATACCGGGAAGGCCGCTTATTTCATTCGTATTGGCGGATGCGATGTAGGTTGTCACTGGTGCGATGTAAAAGAAAGCTGGGATGCTTCGATACATCCATTGGTTAAAGTGAGTGATGTGGTGCAGAAAGTAGTTGAGTCGAAAGCTAAAGCCGTAGTAATTACCGGCGGAGAGCCTTTACAATATAATTTAGATTATATCACGGAAGCCTTTAAATCCAAAGGCATCGAAACCTATATTGAAACATCGGGTGCTTACCCATTAAGCGGGTATTGGGATTGGATTTGTTTATCGCCAAAGAAAACAATGCCGCCTTTAAATGAGGTTTTTGCGGTAGCTCATGAATTAAAAATCATTGTGTATAATAAGAATGATTTTGAATGGGCACAGGAACAGGCTTCCAAAGTTTCATCGTCGTGTTATTTATACCTTCAACCCGAATGGAGTAAGCGCGAAAGTATGACGCCTGTGATTGTAGACTTTGTAAAGGAGCATCAAAACTGGATGGTTTCTTTACAAACCCACAAATACATGAATATTCCATAAGGCTAAAAGTTTGTGTATACAAGCTAATGACCATCCATCATTAATTTTTTAGCCTACAAAGTAAAATCTGTACTTTTATTAGGTGTTAAACAAGCAGAGGATATATTGGTTGTGTCAAATAAGCGGTTGGTCGTTTTTTGTACTCGTTAACCTTTTGTTTAACACGCCATCTTTAAAAATCCTGCTTAATTATTTATTCTTGTTGGTGGTGGGGATAGCGCTTACGCATGCCTATCGTTATTTTATTTTACAGTTCAGGATTTTAAAACTGAAGATTGTATACCAGCTTTTTTTTATTGCTGTTTCCAGTTTGATGTTATCGGTAATTTTTTGTGTAGCAGGCTCTGTTTTTTTTGTTTTATCCCTAGAAGAGGTAATTAATGGTATTGTTCCGTTTTTGTTCTGGTCAATTATTTATTTCGGTTTTCATTATTTGGAAAATTACAAGAAAACAGAAATTCAAAATCTAAGATGGGAAGCTGCCAGTAAGGATATCGAGTTGAATAAATTGAAGTCGCAGTTAAATCCCCATTTCATGTTTAACAGCATGAATAGTATCAGAGCTTTAATCGATGAAAATCCTGCCAAAGCAAAAGAAGCTGTAACTCAGTTGAGTAATATTTTACGAAACACTTTACTCATGAATAAAAACAAGGAAATTGTTTTAGAGGAGGAGTTAAGAATAGTAAAGGATTATTTGGATTTGGAGCAGATACGCTACGAAGAACGATTACGTTATGAAATGGACATTGATCCTTCCTCAGTCACGAAGTTGGTGCCGCCACTCATTATACAAGCGCAAGTAGAGAATGCTATTAAGCATGGGATTTCGAAAATTACGGGTGGAGGTGTGGTGAAAGTGAAAACTAAATTGGAGAACAATAATTTGTTGTTGGAAGTAAAGAATACCGGTTCGTTGAACAATGAAAAAAGTGATACCGGTTTTGGATTCGCTAACAGTAAACAACGTTTAGAGTTGTTGTATGGAAAAAAGGCAAGTATTGAAATAAATGAAGAAAGTAGTAATGAGGTAACCGTTAGAATTAAAATATCTTATAATTAAAATATGAAAGCAATTATTATTGATGACGAAAGATTAGCGCGCCAAGAATTGAAAAATTTATTGGCGGTGCACAAAGAAATTGAAGTGGTGGCCGAGTGCGCCAATGCAGAGGAGGCAAAAGCAAAAATCGCAGAGATTAGTCCCGATGTTATTTTCCTCGACATTCAAATGCCTGGTAAAACGGGATTAGAATTACTGGAAGAAATTTCGGCTTTACCGGAAGTGGTATTTGTGACGGCGTATGATGAGTATGCGATTCGCGCTTTTGAAATTAACGCCTTGGATTATTTGTTAAAACCGGTTCAGCCCCAGCGTTTAGCCGAAACTGTTAAAAAATTGCTGAATAAGGAGGTAGGAGAGAAGAAGGAAAACAACACGCCTTTGCAAGATAACGATCAGGTATTTGTTAAAGATGGTGAGAAATGTTGGTTTGTTTCCTTAAACAATATTCGATTGTTTGAGTCGGAGGGGAATTATGTAAGAGTGTATTTCGATAATTTCAGACCCCTGATTCTGAGAAGTCTAAATAGTTTAGAAACCCGTTTGCCTGAAAAATCATTTTTTAGAGCAAGCCGTAAACACATCATTAATTTGAAATGGGTAGATTCAATTGAGACCTGGTTTAACGGCGGTTTAATGGTGAAATTAAAGGGTGGACAAGAAGTAGAGATTTCGCGCCGACAAGCGGTTAAGCTAAAAGACATCATGAGTTTATAACATTAGGAGTTCAATTTGTTAATTAAAATTGACCTCAATTCATTTCTTTTTTTTGCTTTTTCCATGTGTATTAACTATTTTTATGATAATTAAAATAAACACAAACACATGAAAAAGAATCTACAATTAGCAGCAATGGCATTTGTTCTAGGATGTGCCACTTTAACTGCTCAAACAGGCCGAGTGGCTGGTGTGAAAACGCCATTGCAAACTCAGTCTATCAACAGTCATTCTCAGCCTCAATCGCAAGGTGAGAAAAGTCCTAGCGGACATATTCGTTGTGCTACTCAACAGCCATCAGCTGAGTGGGATGCATGGTTTAATCAAAAGGTAGAAGAGTTTAAGGCACAGAATGCCAACAAAACTCAAATGCCTAACTACACTATTCCTGTAGTAGTTCACGTAATTCACTCAGGTCAGGCAGTAGGAACAGGTGCAAATATTTCTGCAGCTCAGGTACAAGATCAAATCAATATTTTGAATGCTGATTATGCAGGTACAGGTTTAAACAGTGGTAACGTTCCAACTGTTTTTTCTTCTTTAAAAGCAAACTGTAACATTACTTTTTGTTTAGCTACAAAAACTCCTTCTGGAACTACAATGGCTGAACCAGGTATTGATCGTCGTCATTATAACACAATTCCAGGTTTAGCAGCTCCTGGTTCTGGTTATAACTCAACTACAATTGATGCAACAATTAAACCAAATACAATTTGGGATCCTACACGTTATTGCAATATGTGGGTTTGTCAATTAGGTGGTGGTTTATTAGGTTATGCTACTTTCCCTGCAGGTACCGGTTTAACTGGTTTATCTGCTCCATTTGGTAGCGCAACTTCTGACGGTGTTGTAATGGGTCATAACTATTTTGGTAGTATTGGTTCTGCTGCAAGTTCAACTCCATATCACAAGGGCCGTACAACAACTCACGAGGTTGGTCACTGGTTAGGTTTACGTCATATTTGGGGTGATTCTAATTGCGGAAGCGATTTCTGTAATGATACTCCAACTTCACAACAATCAAACTTTGGTTGCCCTACGCACCCATATAAAGTTGGTACTTGTTCTGGTAACACAACAGGTGAAATGTTCATGAACTTTATGGATTATACTGATGATCTTTGTATGTATATGTTTACTACAGATCAAAGAGCACGTATGCAAACTGCAATGGCAAATGGTACTTACCGTAGCCAGTTAACTACAAGCGCAGGTACATTATGTACTTTATCTGCTGCTACACCAACTTCTAACTTTAACTTAGCAACTTCAGGTTGTTCTGGTGCAGTTATTACTCCAACAAACAACTCAAATGGTACTCCGGCTCCAACTTATGCATGGTCTTCAAACCCTGCTACCGGTGTAACTTTCAATCCTAACAATACAGCTACTAACCCTGGTATTACTTTCACTAACCCTGGAACATACACAATTTCTTGTGTGGCAACTAACTCAGTTGGTAACAATTCAAGCAGCAAGGTAATTACCATTACAACTTGTGCAGGTATTTGTAATGATACAATCATGAATGTATCTAACACTTCTACGTTAGATATTAGTGTTGCAGGTGCTGATGCCGGTACTCCTGGTTGTTCTCCAAAAGCCGGTTATATCTTCGGATCTAACTGTTATGATGACTTAGAGAAAGCTGAGTTCTTCCCATTCAGCTCTTATAGCACAATTACAACTCCTAAAATCACCAGTGCAATCGTATTATTCTTCAAGAATGGTACACAAGGTACAGGTGGTAACGCTTCAACTCCGGTATCATTAAAATTATACAATGGTACTATGGCAGGTGGTCCAACCGGAACAACAACTCCATTAGGTGTTTCTGCATCTAACTTAGGTAACATTACTTCCGGTGTAACTACAACTTCAGTGAACTATTGTGGTGCTCCTGGTATTGTTTACTCTATGCCTATCATTTTACCTTACAAATTCAACTTTGCTACAGCAGTTAACGCTCCTGCAACAAATGGATTCTTCGCTTCTATTACTTGTCCTACAGCGGCTGGTGATACTATCGTTGTAATGGACGATGGTGGAAATGCTGCAGGTACAAACTGGGAATTATGGTCGCCTAGCGGATGGTACAATGTATCTCCAACTTGGGGTGGTTTCAACGCTTCAATGGCTATTTTACCTATCATGACATGTTCTACAACTTCAGTTAACGATATGGCTTTAGAAAACAACGTTGTTTTAATGCCAAATCCAACTACAGGTTTAGTAACTGTTGCAGCTACTTTACCAAACGTTGCTGACATGAACATTACTGTTACAAATGCATTAGGTCAAATCATTTCTGAAACCAGCTTTACAAATGTTAGAAACAACGCGTTTACCGTTGATTTAACGGGTAAAGAAAATGGTGTATACTTTATTAGCATTACTAGCGGTGGTGAGAAAGTTACCAAGCGCGTGATTTTAACGAAGTAATCACAAACTGATTAAAATAAAAGCCCTTCGCACACGCGAGGGGCTTTTTGTTTTTATGAGTTTTGAGTATTTATACTCTTCTGAATTTTGTGAACCTTCAACGTATGGTTTTATTTATTGAATTTAAAATCGCGGGCCAGCAGAGAGTAAACGGCTGAGTCGAGAAATTTTCCGTTGTAATAAAAATTTTCTTTGAAATAAGCTTCCTGTTTAAAATTGTTCTTTTTTAAAATGCCAATCGATGCGTCGTTGGCGGGATTAACAATGGCTTCTATGGAGTGAAGTTTAATAGTATTAAATCCATAATTTAAAACGGCATTTAAGGCTTCATTCATCAATCCTTTACCTTGTAAATCGGGATGCAGCGCATAACCAACTTCAGCTCTGTAATGTGGTTTTTTGAAATTCCACAAGCAAATGGTTCCCTGAAGTTTCGAATTTTCCGGTGTACAAATAGCCCAGGTTACTGCATTGTTTTCCTTTTCCAGATTATTAATTAGTAGAATGAACTCTTCAGCTTCTTTTAAGGATTTAGCACGTTCTTTATCAATGTAACGCATCACACGTTCATCACTTCGCATAAATTGCATCTCAGGCGCATCGTTTAGTGTAACGTTACGTAAGATTAAACGCGAGGTTGTAAGCGTAGGGAAGGGCGTGAAATTTACTTCTAACATACTTATTTGGCGGCTTTGATGAATTCTTTGGAAACTTCGTTCCCGTCTTCATCATGATGAATTATGAACGTATTTCCGAATTTATCATGAATAGTTAGTTTTCCTTTCCAACGTGTAGAGATTCTTTTACCTTCTATAAAAACACTTCCATCGCGGTAATAGGCTATGTAAGAGCCATTCATGCTCCCATTAACGAACATAATTTTGTTTTTGATATTACCAATGTTGTGATAGAAAATCCATTCGCCTACTTTTCGATTGTCTTTATATCTTCCGGATTCTATGAGTTGTTCTGTTGTGTATCCTTTTTTTGGATGATGATAACCTCTTTCTTCCCACTTTCCCTGCTTCCAATTATGTATATCAATTAGATTTAGGGTGTCTTTTCCTGCCGGCCCTCCTAGCTCGTAGGATTGTGCTTGCGAAAAACAATTCAATGCCATGAGCGTAAAAAATGCCGACAAAAATGATTTCATGATTTTTATTTACAAGTTAAGTAGGAAATAAGACAATGTCAAGTTTAAAACATGGCCAGTACATATCCTAATACCGCTCCGCCTAATACCACCAATGAAGAGTTTACTTTCTTGAAGCCAAAGCAAACTAAAATACTTATCACTGCAATTACAATGGTACGCCAGTCGCCAATACTTTCTTTGGTCATACCATAACATACAAAAACAATGAGTGCAACAGAAGCTACATTCACGGCATCTAAAAAAACAGCCAATTGTTTACTCTTGCGCATTTTCGGCACCAAGGGATTTAATAACCACACCAATAAAAAGGAAGGAAGGAAAATCCCAATAGTGCTCACTATGGAGCCACTTAATCCGTTAATTTGATACCCTATAAACGTGACGGCCGAAAAAACGGGACCCGGTGTAAATTGTCCCACTGCCACTGCGTCCATTAATTGCTGTTTGGTTAATAAACCTTGCTTCACTAATTCTTCATCCAAGAATGCAAATAATACATAGCCGCTTCCGTATAAGATGGAACCAATTTTTAAAAAGCTAAGAAATAATTTCAGGTTAGTGGCGCTTAACCAAACATTCGTTTGTAATAAGAAGAGAGGCGCAATACTATTTATGTTTTCAGTTTTCTTAAAGCGTTGAAGTAAAAGTGCTGCGGCTCCGCTGCCAAACAGTACAAGTAATTCATTGAATCCTAAAAAACAAAATAAAAGCGCGAACAGTCCGATGGCAATTAATTGTATATTTTTCAATGAAGCTTTAGCCATTGGGTACACGGCAGATAGGATAACGGCAATGATGGCAGGCTTTATTCCGTAAATAAATTGTTGTGCCTGTGGGAGCACACCGTAAGTTTTATAAAGCCATGCAAAAAATCCTGTGATAATAACAGCAGGAACAATAAAACAAAGGCCTGCTAAAAACAATCCTTTTAATCCGCCGCGTTCATTCCCGATATGAATGGCCATTTCAGTACTGTTAGGACCGGGAATTAAATTGGTAGCACCGAGTAAATCAAGGAAATGTTGATCGCTCATCCATTTCTTTTTTTGAACCACTTCATCGCGCATCATAGCAATATGAGCGGCAGGTCCGCCAAAAGCAGTTAAACCTAGTTTTAAAAAGAGTCTTGCTATTTCTTTTAATGCTGTGTTTTGCATTTTATTTCTCAGGCTTTGGAACGCTCATGATTAAATAAAGGGCAACCATCAAGGTCATTAAGGCGGTTGTCAAGAATGCTTCAAAACCACCAAAATTATACCATACAATACCGGTGATGGAACTGGCCAGCATGGTGCATACACTTTGAAAGCCGGTATATAATCCAATTGCCGTAGCGGTATCTTTTTTATCGGCAATATTGGTAATCCAGGCTTTTGAAATTCCTTCTGTAGAGGCCGAGTAAACGCCGTAAACAAAAAACATTGACAGCGTAAAGTAAATATTAGTACTCATCGACATGCCAAAATAAACAATGGTGAATAAAAACAAACCAAATATATAAACCGTTTTTAAATTCAGTTTATCGGCAATGATTCCTGCAGGAAGAGCAAAGAGCGCATAAATTAAATTGTAGAAAATATAAACTCCAACTACCATGGTGTCGCTTAATCCGGATTCTTTGGCTTTCAATAGTAGAAAAACATCGGAGCTGTTGAATAAGGTGAAAACCAAAAGACCAATGATTAATTTGCGGTATTGATCAGGGGCAGTTTTCCAATAGTTTAGAAATGAAAGTGATTTTACAATAGGTTTATCGGGATGTTTCGCTTTGGGTTTATCCTTTAATAAAAAAGAAGCCGCTACGGCCAATACGCCCGGAATAAAGGCAATGTAAAATAAAGTCACATAATCTTCCGGAAAAAAGTAGAGATAGAGTAAAGCTAATAATGGACCAATAAATGCGCCGGTAGTATCCATAGCCCGGTGAAAGCCAAAAACTTTTCCTTTGTTTTCTTTGGTGGATTCATCCGATAAAATAGCATCTCTCGCTGCGGTTCGTATTCCTTTTCCCAAACGATCTAGTGTACGTGAAAAAAATATCCAAATCGGAAAAGTAAACATCGCCATCATTGGGCGAGAGATGCCGCTTAAGGCGTATCCCAATTGAACAAAAGGCATGCGTTTTCCCGTAACGTCTGATAGTTTCCCGAAATAGCCTTTGCTTAATCCTGCAGTTGCTTCTGCAATGCCTTCTAAAACACCAATGAGTACAACCGAAAAGCCAATGCTTTTTAAATACACCGGCATAATGGGATAGAGCATTTCACTGGCAACATCAGTAAATAAACTTACCAACGATAAAATCCAAACTGTTTTAGTTATGCCTTTCAATGCTTGCGGTTTTTACAAATGTAATGTTTAATGCATAAAAAAAGCCGCGAATTCATCACGGCTTTAAAATTTAATTTCGGAATATATTATTTAGCGAAATCTTTTTCTTTATGTTTTTTGATTTGTGTTTTAAGCGCATCACAAGCCGTATCTACAGCTTCTTCAAATGTTGAACATTGTTTCTTTGCAAATAATTCGTGACCCGGCGCGTGCAATTTAATCTCTGCCACTTTATTGTTACTGTTATCTGCTTTATCTAATCGTAAAATAACATCACAATTAATTAAGCCTTCATGAAAGGTTTTAAGTTTTCCTACTTTTTCTTCAACGTGAGCAATTAATTTTTTGTCTGCATCAAAGTGTACTGATTGAATGTTTGTTTCCATGATTTTTTTCCTCCTTTTATTTTTAATTAATCACCCGAACGCGGGTGCGCTTGTTTGTATGTTTTTTTTAGTTTGTCAATCGAATTGTGTGTGTATATCTGAGTAGCGGATAGGTTACTATGACCCAATAATTCTTTTACCGCATTAATGTCGGCTCCGTTATTCAATAAATGTGTAGCGAATGTGTGGCGCAAAACGTGAGGACTTTTTTTACCGAGGGTAGTCACAGCGCCTAAATACTTGTTTACGATTTTATAAACCTCTGCCTCTTTCAATGCCTTGTCTTTTTTAGTTACGAATAGAAATGAGTTCACTAAACCCTCATTCTTTTTTACTTGTAAATAGGCTTCCAGGTTGCGTTTTAACTCTAAAGAAACCGGTAAAATCCTTTCTTTATTTCGTTTTCCCAATACCTTAATAGTAAGGTTGTAAAAATCAATATCTTGCTCTTTTAGGCTACAAAGTTCAGCTCTTCTGAATCCGGTTTGATACAGAATATCCAATACTAATTTATCACGCTGTCCTTCAAAGCCTTCTTCAAAACTTATTTTGGAAAACAGGTCGCTCATTTGGTTCTCATCCACAAAAACAGGTAGCTTTTTTGGTGTTTTTGGTCCTTGTATTTTTTGTAAAGGATTGACGGTAATGTGATTATTGCGCAATAAATATTTGTAGAACGATTTTAGCGCAGAGATCTTACGATTAACGGTGCGGGCTGTAAGTCCGGAATCAATGAGTTCAGCGATCCAGGCTCTGATGTTAAGATAGGAAACAAGCGTAAAATCGGCAGGATTAATTTCACGTTGTAAGTAAGCTTGAAATTGTTGTAAATCGTTTTGGTAGGAGAGAGCCGTATGCTTAGAGAACTTCTTTTCGTGCGCGATATAATCTAAAAAGTTATGTAGAAGAGTATCGGCCATAAAATAAAAATTCCTGAATCGAAGTTATAGAATTCAATTCAGGAATGCAATGAGAATGCCTTTTGGGCAGTATGATATTAAACAGTTTTTAACTGTTATTTTTCGATTTCTCCGTTTTGAAGCTTTTGCTTGTAAACCGCTTTAATAATTTCTTCACGGCGACGAACAGAAGGCTTAGTAAACTTTTGACGAGCGCGTAATTGTTTTACAACACCGGTTTTTTCAAACTTCTTCTTAAACTTTTTTAAGGCCTTTTCAATGGTATCGCCTTCTTTAACTTGTACTATTAACATTATTATCTCCTTTAAATTAGGACTGCAAATATAAGTAAATTAAGAATTAGTGCAAGAATTTTTCCTCTGTTTTTTGGCAAAAAGTTGAAAACTTACACTGTACTTAACTTATTGATTGTCATTTTCTTGTGATTCCTTAGGTTTTAGCCTCCTGAAAAACACAAATAATATCCCGCAAAACACTATTCCGCCAATACTCATATACGTGCCTTTTCCTGCTAATCTCAATTCGTAGTTTAACTCAATCTGATGATTGCCTTTTGCTAGATAAATGCCGGTCATGCCGCAGTTCAAATACAGCTTTTCTACTTCCTTTCCATCCACCATTAAATGCCATCCTTTATCCCAGGGAAACGATAAATACATCACTTTGTTTTCAGACACATTCGCTGTTCCTGTAATTTTCTTTTCGCTGAATAAAGTAATGTTTAACGAATCTTTTCTCAAATTATTTAAACTTGCTCTGTAAGTGTCCCAATTAAAAGTGCGTGCCAGCATGGTATCGGCGAGATTATAATGTTTTAATCCCGGAGCATTCGCTACTTCCTCATCTTTAATCACGCATGAACTAAAACTTACAAATTCGCGTAAACCCATGGAGATTTTTTCGAATTCGCTTTGGGTCATGTAAGTGTCGTAAGTATATCCGAATGGCAAATCAAATTTGCTTTTTAACACAACGACATCACCAAATTTATTTAAAGAATCATGACTCATTTTCCACATTGGATTATTCGTCACTTTCGTCATAATGTATTTCACGTTGTTAAGTGATTCCATGAAAGGCTTATTAATTAATCCCGGAACCCAGCGCGATTCATATTCATTGTCTTTATTAATTACACCATAAGAGCGCATGTAATTAATAAAATGCATATGCGACCATGAGTTATACGATGAGGTACTATAATACCCATGGTATTTGTGATCATTTAAACTACCATGCATTGCACCGGAAGAATAATAACTTTTATCAATCCGGTAGAATGGTGATTTTTCGATACTCTTGATAAAGGCTACAGCTTCTTTAGAGTAATCGTTATAACCCACTTTCTCGGTTAATTCACGCTTTAAAATTGGATTACGGCGATTCACAGATAATCCTGCCATGTAAATGGCTTCAAATGATACAACAGCCAGAATCACATATTTTAAATTGGTTACGTTTTTCGATTTTCCTAATACAAAAATTAAAGCGGCGTATGCAAGCAATAAAACTTTTACAACAGTAGACACAGTTTCATCTACCAATTGTTTTCCGCCTGCCATACGTTGGTATTCTTTAAAATAAGGATACATTTCCAGAATTAACCATAGTAATAATGTACCACCTAATACCATTAAATTGATTTTTCTGTGTTTTAGAATAATATCAAGCGAGTAAACAGAAAATAAAATGAAAACAATGGAAATGAAGAAGGAATAAGCACGGTAATAATCACCGGTAAATAACCAAATCGCGTAACGGAAATAAGGGAAAATGGTTGGAAGAATGACAAACGCCGCTAACACAATATACCAGGTGCGTTTTTTCTTTTCAATAAATCCAAATACTTGAGGGAATAATAACAATGAAATAATACCACAGTAGGATAAAGGTGCTTCCAAGAAATTACCCCAGTTCTTTTGTACAAATTGTCCGTTTTCAACAACTCCATTAATCGAATAATCATTCCCGCTTCCTAATAAATCACTCGAAAATAATCTCATGATAGAAGCGCCGAATTGTTCTTTTTCCGCTAAATGAAAAATGGATTGTCCGGCCAGTTTATCAAAGTAAGAGTTACCGCCGCTACCGCGCGGACTCTCCAATAACTGAATCATTGTTTCCAATAAAAACGGACCGCTTAATAATAATCCTGCTCCTCCCAATAAAATAAGTTTACCGTACATGATTAATAAATCTTTGTAGGTTTTTGTTGGGTCTTGCATGATTCGGAAAGCAATGTATACGGCTAAGAATAATCCGAAGATGTACAAGTTAAATGGCATGGAAATCGCCACCAAAAAGATGGTGAGAACAAACAAAAACCATTTTCCTCTCTGATAAAATAATTCGAAGCCTAATAACAACATCGCAACGTTTAACGCTTCATAGGTAAATAAATACCAGCATGCGCCGATAATCATGAAGCCGCAGAATGAAAATAAAACACCGCCTAAAATCGCAGAGAAGTTAGAAACCTTTAATGTTTTTAAAAACATAAAGAAAACCACTCCGCCTAAAATAAGTTTGCTTAACTCTAAATAAATAAAGCTTTGCGGAATGTACTTCGTGCCGAATAAATATGATATGATTATAAATGGATCACGGGTTAAACCTGCAAACACACTTTGTCCCATTCCCTCTGCAAACGACCAGGTTGGTACACCGTTTTGCGCAAAGTAATTCGCCATGTAATAGTGGTAAGGTAAAGTACCATTGAGTGTATCACTTCCAATATCCTTAAATAAGAATATTTTATTTTGAAGTAAGTAATCTTTAAAAACAAAAAATGCAATTAGTGAAATTAAACCAAAACAAACCCAAATGGCTTTCCTGCCTAAATTTTCAAAAAAGTCAGGTGTGTTTAAAACGGGCTCACTGGTTGTAGCATTCGTATTTGCTTTTTTTACAGCCATAAAAAAATAAAATTAGAAGTTTGGTTTCAATAAGTATTTGCTGTAGAAATCCACAATATGCTTCACAGCTTCATCAGCGGTATCTACAATTTTAAATAATTCAAGATCGGCAGCATTAATGTTATGTTCTTTTTCCAGCATGGTGTGTTTCATCCATTCAATTAATCCGGTCCAATATTCTTTTCCCACCAATACAACAGGAAACTGCGCGATTTTATGCGTTTGTACTAAAGTTAAAGCTTCAAATAATTCATCCATGGTTCCCATACCTCCGGGCATACCAATAAATCCTTGTGAGTATTTTAAGAAGATGGTTTTACGTACAAAGAAATAATGAAAGTCAATACTCTTATCTCGGTCAATAAAATCATTGGGCTTTTGTTCGAAAGGTAATTCAATATTCAAACCTACTGATTTTCCTCCTCCGCGTTTTGCACCTTTATTAGCTGCTTCCATAATACCCGGACCGCCACCGGTGATAACACCGTAACCTTCTTGCGTTAATTTGTAAGCAATATCTTCGGCTAGAAGAAAATACTTGTTATCCGGTTTTGTACGTGCAGATCCAAATATGGAAACACACGGACCAATTTTACTCATCTTTTCAAAACCCTCTACAAACTCACTCATGATTTTGAAAATCTGCCAGCTGTCGGATGCTTTTATATCGTTCCAATCCTTTTCTGCAAAGGCTTTACGTATTTTATCTTCTGATTTATCGGTCATAAAAAATTAAGTTTAAAAGTACAAAAATTAATTCTAATAAGGGGACCCTTATCGCTTAATAAATTCAAGATAATCCTGCAATAAGATAGTTGCACTCACCATATCAACCGTTTCTTTGTTTTGACGGTCTTTTTTCTTTAAACCGCCCATCAACATAGCCTGCTGTGCAAGGGCTGAGGTAAATCTTTCGTCGTAACGTTCAATTTTTATAGAAGGGAATTTCTTCGTTAAATGTTTTACAAAAGGTTCAATAAAACGCGCGCTGTTTGAAGCCTCATTCATTAAGGTTTTGGGTTCTCCCACAACAATACACTCAACCGCTTCTTTTTTTAAATAGTCTTCTAAGTACTGTATCAAATCTTTGCTGTGCACCGTTGTAAGTCCGCTCGCAATCATTTGTAATGGATCGGTAACTGCTACTCCAACACGTTTACTTCCGTAGTCAATGGCTAAAATACGCGGCATTCTGTAAATTTAAGTGTTTTTTGGCGATATTAAGTTTATCTTTGAATAGAGAAAATCCATGAAAAAAATCGGAATCATTACATCTGGCGGCGATTCACCCGGAATGAACGCCTGTATTCGTGCTGTTGTGCGAACTGCTGTACATCAAAATATCGAAGTACTGGGATTTTATAAAGGCTATGAAGGAATTATTGATAACAATTCTGTGAAGCTGGATACAACTTCTGTTTCAGGTATTATTCAACGTGGCGGCACCATTTTAAAAACGGCGCGTAGTCAGCGTTTCATGACAGAAGAAGGGATAAATAAAGCAGCAAATAATTTAAAGCAAAATGGAATAGAGGGAATGGTAATCATTGGTGGTGATGGAAGCTTTAAAGGCGCTATCGAATTATCGAAACGCATCAATATTCCGATTGTAGGTTGCGCAGGTACCATTGATAATGATTTAATTGGAACCGATTTTACAATTGGCTACGATACCGCCATTAATACTGTGGTAGAAGCCGTAGATAAAATCCGCGATACCGCCGAAAGTCATGATCGTATTTTTGTGATTGAAGTGATGGGGCGAGATGCCGGATTAATTGCCTTGAGAAGCGCGATTGCTTGCGGTGCGGAAGCTTTATTGGTTCCGGAAATGAAAAACGATATTAATACTTTAATGACCAAAATAAAAAATTGGCGAAGTTCTAAGTCGAGTAAAATTGTCATTGTAGCGGAAGGCGAAGAGTTTGGCGGTGCTTATAAAGTGGGTGACTTAATCAGAAAAACATGTCCGGAGTTTGATGTGCGTGTGACTGTATTAGGGCACATTCAACGTGGTGGTAATCCAACCTGTATGGAGCGGGTAAACGCAAGCTTGGTAGGATACAATGCTGTGTTGGCTTTAATGAACGGACATAAAAACGAAATGATTGGCATAGTCAATAAAAAAATCACTTACACGCCATTCGAAAAAGCAGTAAAACACATCGAAAAATTAGACGATGGCTTACTGAATATGATTGAAATATTATCAAGTTAATCTATGAAGAAAATTTTTGTTATTAGTTTATTATTGTCGTTGAATTTAGCGGCACAAACTCCTGATGTTCGTGATCATTTCAAAACGGCATTTGATTTATATGAATCAGGAAAATATCAGGATGCGATTATTGAATACAGCACCTATTTAGTAAAGAATCCAGACGATGAAGCGGCATATTACAACCGCGCTCTGGCGAAATACATGATGACGGATTATAAAGATGCGCTTATCGATTATAATACCAGTATAGAAAAAGGTCGTAAAAAGTTTGATGCCGTTTACGGAAAAGGATTGTGTTGGTTTTATTTAAAGAACTATGATGATGCCATTAAAGAATTTGATAAATCCATCGCTATTAATCCATCTCACGGTAAATCTTATATTTTCAAAGCAGCCGCTTTGCATATTCAGGATAAAAACAAAGAGGCTTTACCGATCGTAAACAAAGGAATTGAATTAGATCCGAAATACGAGTGGGGTTATTTTTACAGAAGTAAAATCAAATTTTACACCAATGATTTAAAGGGAGCCTTAGCGGATGCCGACAAATCGATTAGCATTAAACCAAATAACGAATTTTATTTTCAAAGAGGTTTTGTGCAATTGGAGTTAAAGAATTACGAAGCATCAGTCGTAGATTATGATACGGTAATTAAACATAACGTTAAGGATGCCGATGCATGGTATAATCGCGGTTTATGTAAATTAGATTTAAAGAAATATGAAGAAGCAAAATTCGATTTTGATAAATCCATTGAAATTAATCCCACTAAATCGGATGCTTATCACAATAGAGCGCTCTGTAAATATTATTTGTTATCCTATAAGGATGCTATAACGGATTTTAATGCCGCTATCGATTTGAGTCCGAAGTTTTATAAAGCTTATACCTACCGCGGTGCCGCTTTGTATCATTTAAAACAATATCAGGATGCATTGGCTGATTTAAATAAATCCATTACCATTAAAAAGGATTATGAGAGTTCGTATTATTATCGCGCAATGATTAAATACATGCTCGTAAACGATACGGGAGCGATTAACGATTGTAATGTCGCGCTTAGTTACCGCAAAAGCTACGATACTTATTTGCAACGCGGTTTAAGCAAATACCAAATGAAAGATTATAACGGAGCTTTATTAGATTATGATGAAGCCATTAAGTTAAATCCTAAGTATGCGCGCGCATTTTTAGAGAGAGGGATTTGTTATTACACACAGCAAATCGATAATATGGCGATTATGGAATTCACCAAAGCTATTGAGATAAAACCGGATTACGGCGAGGCTTACTACTACCGTGCTTTATCGGAAAACTATTCGGGTAAAAAAGACGAAAGTTGTAAGGACTTTAAAAAAGCGGTTGACTTCAAATACGAAAAGGCCGCTGCTAAAATGGCTGAGGTTTGTAAGTAGAGGAAAGAGTTCGTAGTTGGGAGTTCGAAGTTTGATTTGGATTGTACAAATTAAAATGCTCTTCCAATTGAAATTGCGCCAGACGGTAAGGGATTGTCAGACTGAAATGTGTTTTTGGTTGATATTTTAATTACATGATTTTTGTAATCGTACCAATATAATGGAGTGAACATTATTTTAAAAATCCATTTTCCTTGTGGTTTTTGGCGGCGATATCCGAACTTCAATCCTAACACAGTATCCCATGGATCATTTATACTTCCATCATAAAATTGATTATACCTGAAAACATGGCTTATGCCTATTTCTAAATGATTATTCTTTTTTATACCAAGCGATTTAAGATAGTTGAGTGATAACGGTATCCATAAATCTATTGCTCCCGGATAAAAATAAGGAGCCATGCCAATCTGAACTGCCATTTTGTAATTAAATCGGTTAATTACAATTTTCTCAAAACTTAAAGAGTAAAATAAACCATGACCGAAGGCTTCAAGGTTAACAGAATTTGTTCTTTGGAAATGTAGCTGATTAAACTTTGCGTTATTTAAACTGTCACTAAATTGTCCATGGCAGTTTAGTGAGTTGATAAACACAATTAATAAGAATAAATATCTCCATTTTTGGCGCAATGTAATTAGGAATTTAAGCTATAAACAATGTAATTAATTTGCGTTATAAGAAGAACTTCTCCAGACTATCAACTCCCAACCCCGAACTCCAAACTGTAAAACTACTTCGTCAGCTGCTTAAACACATCTTCCAGCTTTTGCTCTTCCTTATTAAGTGTAAGTACAGATAATTTATTCTGAACAGCGAAGTCGAAAATTTCCTTACGGATGTCTCTATCTTCAGTTGAACTTATCTTCCAGGTGTTCTCCGAAATTTGTTCAACTTCTCTTACACCACTAATCGTCTTTAAACTATTTTTAGAAACGTTCGCGTCAAACTCTACTGTATAAACTTGTTTGCTTGTGTTCTTTTGTAAATTTTGTGTGCTTTCGTTGGCAACAATTTCGCCTTTGTTAATGATGATGACTTTATCACAAACAGCTTCAACTTCCTGCATAATGTGTGTACTCAGCATAACGGTCTTTTCCTTGCCCAAAGTTTTAATCAACCCTCTGATTTCTTCCAATTGATTCGGGTCTAATCCTGTAGTAGGCTCATCCATAATCAACACTTTCGGGTCGTGAATAATCGCTTGCGCTAAACCAACACGCTGACGGTATCCTTTGGATAAAGCACCGATTTTTTTCTTTTGTTCCACCTGTAAGCCGGTGAGTTCAATCATTTCAGCCACGCGTTTTTTGATATTATCCACTTTGTAAAGTCCCCCTACAAATTCCAAAAATTCCTTTACATACATATCGAGGTAAAGTGGGTTATGCTCCGGTAAATAGCCAATTTGCTTTTTTACTTCCAGACTTTGCTCCAGGATATCAAAACCACAAACTTTAACTGCACCGTGAGTGGGTGGAATGTAACAGGTAATAATTTTCATCATGGTGCTCTTTCCGGCGCCATTCGGACCAAGAAATCCAACAATTTCACCGGTATTCACGGTAAATGATACGTTATTGAGAGCTTTTTGCTCGCCGTATAACTTGGTGATATTATTAACAACTATTGACATAAATTATTGCTTGTACAAATCTAATAAAATTAAACCGTTTTGTAGATTTGTGTTGAAATGATTGGAATACTTACTAAATCTACCGGCAGTCGTTATCTCGTTAGACTTCCCAATGGAGAAATAATTGATTGCGTACTCAAGGGGAAAATACGTCTCGACGGACGCAAAACAACCAATCCAGTGGCTGTAGGTGACGTAGTGGATGTGGAAAGTGATGAAAATGGCGATTATGTGATTGCTAATATTCACCCGCGAAAAAATTACATCATCCGTAAGTCTATTAACCTTTCCAAACAAGCACAGATTTTAGCAAGTAATCTCGATCAGGCCATGCTGGTAGTTACTCTCGTAGCACCACGTACCAGTTTAGGATTTATCGACCGATTTTTAATCACCGCGGAAGCTTATTCCATTCCGGCTATTTTGGTGTTTAATAAATCAGATGTTTTAGATGAAGAATTACTGGGGCTTCAACAGGAGATTATTTCTATTTACGAAAATGCAGGATATAAATGTATTGTAGTAAGTAGTTTAAAAAACCGGAATGTAGAGGAAGTAAAAGCATTGTTGAAGGATAAAACAACACTAATTTCGGGACATTCCGGTGTAGGGAAATCCACTTTAATAAATGCAATTGAGCCAGGGCTCGATTTAAAAACCGGAGATATTTCATCGGTGCATTTAAAAGGAATGCATACTACTACTTTTGCTGAACTTCATCCCTTAAGTTTTGGAGGATTTATCATTGATACCCCGGGAATAAAGGAATTAGGTTTAGTGGAAATGAAGAAGGAGGAGGTAGGACATTACTTTCCTGAAATCAGAAAGGTGATGAACAATTGTAAATTCAATAATTGTTTACATGTGAATGAACCTAAATGCGCTGTTAAGGAAGCTGTAGAAAACGGTGAAATTTCAGAAGAACGCTATCATAGTTATTTAGGAATACTGAACGGCGAAGAAATGGATTGGAAAGAATGGGAGCTGAGGTAGTTTTGATGTTTGAGGTAAAAAGTTAAAGGTTAAAGGTATAAAGTTTAATATTTAAAGTTGAGCATTTGTCATTTCGAGTTTACCCTCCGCAATGTAGTGAAGGAGGGCGTAGTCGAGAAACCTTTTTGTATTAGATTCCTCCTTTCAGTCGGAATGACAAGTTTGCTAAAGTATAAATGTCATTTCGAGCGTAGTCGAGAAATCTTTTTTGTATTATATTTCTTCTTTTAGATGGAATGACAAAAGCGAAAAAATGAAGTTTAATAAAATAAAAATATCCGTGTTCATCCGCGCCATCTTGGGCAAGACCTCTGCGTCTTTGTGTCTCTGCGTGACACCATCTGCGTTCATCCGCGCTATCTGCGGGAAAACCTTTATCTACTCACGTCTCTGCTTGATATTCATGTTTATCTCATTCTCTCTCTTCCCTCAAAAGTATAACGACTTCGCTGTTTCACTTCATGAAGAGGCCATCAATAAAGTATTTGCTGCAGTTGGAGAAATAAAGGGTAGCAGTGATTACGAAGTCATGCTCATAAAAGGAAAATACTATTGGAAAATCATCAATCCTAAAATAAATCTCAAGCCGGATAGCAGCGATTTTACCTGCGATGCAAAAGTAGAAGTCGGACCATTTAACTACAGTACCCAAGTAATCGGAAATGTAAAAGTGAGTTATGATGCGAAGAAGAATGAAATCATCATTAAAATTTCTCGCGCTATTTTCGAATTATACACGGTTATTTTCGATAAAAAGATTCACATTAAAGACATTCATCTCGAAGATCATTTTAAAGAGCCTTTTGTTTTCGAAGGACCGAAAACTTTGGCAACCGATATGGAATTTACCATGCCGGATAGCACCAAAAAGAAAATTTATGTTCAGCCCACAGATTGCGAAATGCGTGTGAAATTGAAAGAAATTTGTACCGAATGTGAAATTGTTGCCTCTGATAAACCTTTTAAAACGGTTGTGAAGCCCGTAGCACCAATACAAGCCGCTGATAAACCCAAGCCGGTAAGTACTCCCACCAACAGCGTTCCCCGCGACACTGCCACTCCAAAAAAATAGTTAACTTTACGCTATGTCAAGGTTACTGAGCCTCTTCTGGAAATATAACTTGCCAAGATGGTCCATTCTTATCATCGATTTGGTGATTTGTGCCTTTTCATTAACCCTTGCTTTTTTCCTTCGATTTAATTTTGAAAATATTCCGGATGCGGATTTAAAAAATTTACCGCTTGATTATGCCGCTTTACTTTTAATCCGTGGCGTTTCATTTTTTATCTCTAAAACTTACAAAGGTGTGGTGCGTTATACCAGCACACGCGATGCCATGCGTATTCTGGCTGTGGTTATTTTAGGAAGTGTTTCTTTAATTGCCGTTAACGCAATTACTTATTTTACTATTGGCTATTTTATTTTTCCAACAGCCATTATCATTATTGATGCTTTAGTAACAATGTTCCTGATGATTTGCTCCCGTCTCGCGGTAAAAGCCATTTATTTTGAGAGTAAAAATCCGGAGGGGGGAAAAGTAAATGTTTTGATTTACGGCGCAGGAGAAAGCGGCATCATAACCAAGCGTACACTCGACAGAGACGCTGCCATTAAATACAAAGTGGTTGGATTTATTGATGATGATAACAAAAAGAAAGGCCGTAGTTTGGAAGGCGCATTCATTTACACGCCCGACAAAATGGAAAGTCTGGTGAAGGATAACGATGTAGAGTTAATCATCATTAGCATTCAAAACTTGCCACCACAAAAATTAAATGACATCACCGACTGGTGTTTAAATCATAATGTACGTTTGTTGAATGTGCCTCCGGCTAAAAAATGGATCAATGGCGAATTAAGTTTCAATCAGCTTCGTGCTATTAATATTGAAGATTTACTCGAGCGTGATCCGATTAAGTTGGATAACGAGTTAATTTCTTCGCAAATAAAGGATAAAATAGTTTTAATAACAGGAGCTGCGGGTTCTATTGGAAGTGAATTATCACGCCAATGCATGAAGTATGCTCCAAAGAAAATTATTTTACTCGATCAGGCAGAGAGTCCTTTACATGATGTGGAACTTGAATTCAGTGATAAATTTTCAAAAGATAAATTTGAAACAGTGATCGGTGATGTGCGTAACGAAGATCGCATGCAAAATGTGTTTCGCACTTTTAAACCGGAAATTGTTTTCCATGCTGCAGCTTATAAGCATGTTCCCATGATGGAAAACAATCCTTCTGAATCTATTCTTACTAATATTCTCGGTACAAAAATCACAGCCGACTTAAGTGTAGAGTATAAAGTCAGCAAATTTGTTTTTGTGAGTACAGATAAAGCTGTGAATCCAACCAATGTGATGGGTGCGTCTAAGCGCATTGCTGAGATTTACATTCAGAGTTTGGGTAAGCAATCGTCCACCAAATTTGTGACGACACGTTTTGGTAATGTGTTAGGATCGAACGGTTCGGTAATTCCTCGCTTTAAAAAGCAAATAGAGCAGGGTGGACCAATCACCATTACACATCCTGAAATCACGCGTTACTTCATGACTATTCCTGAAGCTTGTCAATTAGTATTGGAAGCCGGAAGTATGGGCAAGGGTGGAGAGATTTTTGTATTCGATATGGGTAAGTCGGTGAAAATTGTTGACCTCGCCCGTAAAATGATTAAGTTGTCAGGATTAGAAGAAGGACGTGATATTAAAATTGTATACACGGGTTTACGTCCGGGTGAAAAATTATACGAAGAACTTTTGGCAGACAGTGAAAACACCTTGCCAACGCATCACACACAAATTTTAATTGGTAAAGTACGCGAATACGATTACGCGGATGTTGCCAAAGTAATTAATGAATTAATTAAATTGTTTGATACACAAAACAATTTAAAGATTGTACAATGCATGAAGGAATTAGTACCTGAGTTTAAGAGTAACAACTCAGTGTATGAACAGCTGGATGCGACAAAATAAAAATCATGAAGTTTGCATCTTATCATATCTCGCCTCACATTAAGCAAAGTTTGGATGAATTGGGTTTTAAACGTCCAACAGATATTCAGTTTAAAGCCATTCCCAGTATTTTAAAGGGTGAAGATGTTTTAGCGATAGCACAAACTGGAACCGGTAAAACAGCAGCATTTGCAATTCCTGTGATTGATATTTTATTGCGTCGTAAGCAACGTGAGCCGCAAGGATTGAAGTGTATTGTGATGGTGCCAACACATGAGTTAGCGATACAGATTTCTGGTGTATTCGATAGTATTGCCAAACATACAGATATTAGAACGGTTGGGATTTTTGGTGGTGTGGCACAAGATCCTCAAATCATGGCGTTGAAAGACGGAGCCGATGTAGTAGTTGCAACACCCGGACGATTATTTGATTTAGCTAGTCAGGGACATATTAATTTGCGTGAGGTAGAAATTTTGATTCTGGATGAGGCCGATCATATGCTCGACTTAGGTTTTTATAACGACATCCGCGATTTAATTAAACGGCTTCCTCGCGAGCGACAAACCTTATTCTTTTCGGCAACCATCAGTGAAAAAATTAAGGATTTAGCATACAGTATTGTTAGAAACGCTATTCGTATTCAGATTTCACCGAAAGATCCTGTATCAAAAAACATTGACCATTCGGTGATGTTTGTGAGTATGGATGATAAGCGCTTTTTCCTTGAAAGATTAATCAATGAAAATCCTGATACGCGTATTTTAGTCTTTGTAAGAACCAAAGTGCGCGCCGAACGTGTAGCTGCTGCCATGGAGCGCGTGAAAATTAAAACAATTACCATGCATGGGGGTAAGGAGCAGGCCGACAGGTTAAACGTGATGAAAGCCTTTAAAGAAGGGGAAGTAAATGTTTTAATTGCAACGGATGTTTCTGCGCGCGGTGTGCATATCGATAATGTAGATTTTGTAGTGAATTATGATTTACCTGATAAAGAAGAAAATTACGTACATAGAGTAGGACGTACGGGGCGTGGTAACAAAAGCGGAAATGCTGTTTCGTTTTGCAGCGAAGAAGAAAAACCAATGCTCAAGTTGATTGAGAAATATTTACATAATCCGATTAAGGTGTTGGAAGTAGCAAAGGATGATTACAAAGAAACTTTATTATTTACTGAAGATACCAATGATAATTGGAAACTCCTGATGCGTGAAGCGGAGAAGGAAATGAATAATCCGAAATTCAAAAAGCCGGGTAAAAAAAACAAAAGAAAATAATTTCTTAATACTTATTTAATCCTTAACGAATAAAATTGCAGGATGAAATCAAAATTAGTTTTACTTTTTTTAAGCCTTAGTTTAATTGGCTTTTCGCAAAACAATCCGAAACCAAAATTGGTAGTTGGTATTGTAGTCGACCAGATGCGAACAGATTATATTTATCGTTATTGGAGCCGTTTTGGTGAAGGTGGATTTAAACGCCTGGTGAACGATGGTTTCTTTTGTAAAAATACTCACTACAATTATGTGCCAACCTATACAGGACCTGGTCATTCCAGTATTTATACCGGGGCAGCGCCAAATGTGCATGGCATCATCGCGAATGATTGGTTTGTGAAAGAAACAGGCGGAGAAACCTACTGTGTTTCTGATGAAAAAGTGAAACCAATCGGGACTACAAGCAAGAACGGAAAGATGTCGCCGCACAAACAGTTGACTACAACGTTGGGTGATGAATTAAAATTATTTACTAATGGAAAATCGAAAGTATACGGCGTTGCGTTAAAAGACAGAAGTTCTGTGCTTCCGGTGGGACATGCAGGTAATGCGGCTTTTTGGTTTGATGAAGAAACCGGAAATTTTGTTAGCTCCGATTGGTATGTAAAGGAACTTCCTTTGTGGTTGAATAATTTCAACGCAAAGAAATTACCGAAATCATATTTAGAAAAGGGATGGAATACTTTATACGGCATTGAAACATACACAAATTCAATTGCCGATGATAATAAATACGAGAAGGCCCCAAACAAAAAAGAAAAGCCGGTATTTCCTTATGATTACAAAAGTCAGATTGAGAAAAATTCATGGGGAATTTTAAAAGCAACACCTTGGGGAAATACCATTACAAAGGATATTGCAATTGAATGTTTGAAGAATGAATCGATGGGCAAGGATGATATCAGTGATATGTTATGTATCAGCTTCTCCAGTACGGATTACGTAGGGCACTCTTATGGCTTAAGAGCTGTTGAAACGGAAGATGTGTATTTGCGCTTGGATAAAGATTTGGAAGAATTATTAAAAACACTGGATGCTGAAGTGGGACAAGAGAATTACGTTGTGTTTTTAACTGCTGACCACGGTGCGGCTGACGTGGCAGCTTATTTGAAAGATTTAAAGATTCCTGCGGGATATCTGAAAGAAAAAAACATTGAAAAGGAATTAAAAAGTTTTTGTAAGAAAATCTACGGCGATTCTTTAATAGTGAACATGAGCAATCAACAAGTGTTCTTGTCATACGTAAAATTAACCGAGTTGAAGTTGAATAGTGATGAAGTAGAAAAGGCACTAGCGAATAAATTAATTCAAATGGAAGGTATTTCTGAAGCTTATCCTTCTTCAGTTTTGAAATTTGAAGGTTACAAGGGGGATAGTTTTAAAAGCTTAATTGCGAATGGGTATAATCACAAACGCAGTGGTAATGTGGCATTCTCTTATATGCCTGGTTGGTTAGATATACCTGAGACAGGTACAACACATGGTTCTGAATTTACTTACGATACACATGTTCCCTTAATATTTTACGGCGCAGGAATTAAAAAAGGAGAAAGTGTAAGAAATTATTACATCACGGAAGTTGCTCCAACCATTAGCATTCTACTTAACAATCCTTTTCCAAATGGTTGTACCAGTAAACCGATTGAGGAGGTATTTAAGAAGTAATTGTGTTATTTGATCTTTTATTTCTCCTCATTCACTTGAATAGCTTTTACATTTCCGGAATCATCAACACGTAGTTCATATGATTTCCCGTTTTGATCCAATAAAATCAACTCTTTTGTTTCAACGCGTTTTAATCTTTCAGTAACAGAAGGTTCGCTTTCGCAGCTAATAAAACTCATTAGTAGTAATAAAATTGAAATTTGTTTCATATCGCATTTAGTGATTAAAATTATATGTTGAAGAAAGAAATAAAAACCTAATCATCCCAACTATGATAATTACTTCCATTGGAGGATTTCATGTCTTTAGTGGCAACAGGAAGCTTACCATAGGTGCCAATGCAATTAAAATGTGTTTTGTCAATGCGACGGTAGCGGTAATCAAAGCCAAGAAAATAATTCATCCAGAATGTCATTTGATAACCGGCGCGTAATTTACGTTCTTCTTTATTGTATTCGATAACTGGTCCGGCAGAGACACCGGTAAAGCCAATGCCTGTTTGTGCTTCGCAGTAAAGGCGGGTACGTTTTTTGCTAAACTCAATACCTCCATCAAAACTGTAGGGTACATTTTTAAAATTCCAATAAGCAACTTCAAAAGCAAAAGAGAAATGTCTTTTTTCGCCACCAAAACTATAATGCAACATGGGTCCTGCGGTCCAAACAACTTGTCCGTGCGCTTTAAAACAAAAGCTAAGGATGAAAAGAAGAAATATTGGAATTATTTTTTTCATTTGAGGTTAAGGTATAATCTCTGCAAGCAAATTCAAAAGCCCTTGCAAATCATCTTTGTGTTAGCTTAATTAAATATACAAATTTTATCAATTAAAAAAGCCATCTCTTGTGAAATGGCTTCTTCATTGACTTAATTACATTTTTGCTTTTTTCTTTCCTTATCTTCTGCTGTGTAATTGATATTTCCACCCATAGTTCCACGCAGTCTTTTGAAGAATGATTCCCTTTTATTAAGAGGCTTAAATGATGAGTCTGCTTTTGCGGAGGCCGGGTCAATTACAGGTTCATTTACTTTCATCACGTAAACAGTATCGTATAATATTGGCAATAACTTAATGCAAAACTTGTACTTTTTGATGTAACCGGAAAGGTTATTGATTTGGTAAGGATCTGATGCTAGTGCAATGTTGTTGAATCCGTTTTTTTTGGCAACATAATAAGAGTAATAAATATTTTCGGTACTATGTTCAGCTTTATCCTCAATAAATATTTTTGATTTAGGTACACCAAGTGCTTCTGCATACATTGCCATTATCTTAGATTCAACATAAGGTGAATGAACCGCTCCTCCTGAAAATATGATGTTATTGGCATAACCTTTATCGATCAAAAATTTCGACCAAAGGATTCTATCCTTCATTATTCTATTCCAGCTAGAGGCGTTGTATGGTATACCCGGTACAATAATAGCATCATAAGGTTTATTAGATGAATTGGATATAAACGTTTTGTAGGGTGATTTACGAAACGGATTAATTACAGTACATCCACTATAAAAAAGTAAAATGGTAATAATTACAATAAGAAATCTCACTTTGCGAAGTTATTATAATGATTTAAATGAATTTCTTGCATCTCTAAATTTATAAAACAAAAGCCATCCGGAAAAGATGGCTTTTTTTGGTTTTTGGTTTTTTGAGATTGCCCCTCGACAAGCTCGGGGACCAAGAGATTATTTTTTAGCATCCGCTAAAAATTGTGCTAAACCTTTATCAGTTAAAGGGTGATTTAATAAAGCTGTAATTGCGCTTAACGGACAAGTAGCAACATCAGCACCCACTTTTGCACATTGTATAATGTGAATCGGGTGACGAACAGAAGCCGCTAAAATTTCTGTGTCAAATCCGTAATTATCATAAATAATGCGGATGTCTTCAATTAATTGCATACCGTCAGTGCTCACGTCATCTAAACGTCCGATAAACGGTGATACATAACTTGCTCCGGCTTTCGCTGCCAATAAAGCTTGTCCCGCACTGAACACCAATGTACAATTGGTACGAATTCCTTTTTCTGTAAAATATTTAATGGCTTTAACACCGTCTTTAATCATTGGAACTTTTACCACAATTTGAGGATGTAATTTGGCCAATGCTTCGCCCTCTTTTACCATACCTTCAAAATCGGTAGAGATCACTTCAGCGCTGACATCACCGGTAACGATGTTGCATATATCTACATAATGCTTTAAAATATTTTCTTGTCCTTTGATGCCTTCTTTCGCCATCAGTGACGGATTTGTAGTTACCCCGTCTAAAACACCAAGGTCTTGTGCTTCTTTAATCTGAGCCAGATTGGCTGTATCGATAAAAAATTTCATTTTATTTTTTTAATCTTTTTTGTTTAATGTTTATCGACAAAATGGTTGGTGAGCTTGTCGAACCACAAAAGTAAAATAACCAAGCATTGCTGTTACAAATGTTTAAAGAATGTTGATGAAATTCAATTTCGTTTATTCTGTTCAGGCTGATTTGGTCTGTTAAGTTAATCTCGTCTTCTAAGACTCTCCGTTTAATTAATGTATGATTTTTTGAATGTATAGTTTAATAGAAACACGACTGTTTTCTCCCCTGCTAAGGGGAGATGTCTGCAAGACAGAGGGGTTTAACGTTGTAAAAGTTTAATTAAGAAAGTATTTTTCAAGAGATAGCCTCTTCGCCAAACCCCCTCCCGCTACGCGGACTCCCCCTTAGCAGGGGGAGAAGCGGTCCGTTGCTAAAATTGCATATTATCACCACTACTGATTTCTCCTCTGCTAAGGGGAGGTGTCCGCAGGACAGAGGGGTTTAATTTCTAAAAAGAATCACTTCTTTGCAGAAGTATTAATAACCTTGCCGTTAGCGGCATTCACATATACACTATGTGTTGTGTACATTTCAGCTTCGCAGTTTTTACAGGCTTCGAGATAGTAGAAATACCAAACAAAATAATATTCTTTCTTCGTATCATCGTATTCGGTAGAGATTTCACCGTATAATTTATCACTGAATTTTTTTAAAGTGGTATCGGCATTCAAGGCAGCTTTTTTCGCTTCTTCATAGCTCACCACTTTGGCACCGTTTTTTTTGATGCTCGCCGGTAAACGGGTGTAGTTTTTAAAAGCAATGTCCTTTACAACACCTTTGCCAAATTTATATTCTAACGTAAAAATAACATGGCTCTCCTTTACGTTCGGGAAATTGAAAGAATAGAAGAGGGTGAAACCATTCAAAACTTTTTCCTTCGTATGGCCGTCACTTTTAATGAACTTCACGTTATTGTTATAAGCGTTTTGTCCGATTTCATTGATGATAACTGCCTCGCATTTTTTGCGAATGCTATCAGGAGCCATAGCACCGTAAATGGTTTGCGCCATGTTTGCACCAGTTAATCCAACCAAAAGAGCTAATATGAAATGTTTTAATCGCATTTTTATAAAAAAAGATGGGTAAGCTACTTCCATCGCACCGCTACAACCGTCTACCCTTGCTCCGTTCCCGGCCTGGGGGATTTGACAGGAGCTGGTCGTGAAAGACTTACCCACCGCTGCAAAATTAACATTTATTTTAATTTCCCGAATAAAATCGTAAAATTTGTATTCTATAAATGCGTTACTTGCACTAAGCCCGAATATGCAGATTTCCATAGTTATACCTTTAAAAGACGAGGCCGAATCGCTGCCCGAATTGCACGAGTGGATAGTAAAAGTGATGAAAGCGAATAACTTCAGCTACGAAATCCTTTTCATCGACGATGGTAGTAAAGACAATTCATGGAAAATTATTGAGGGCTTAAAACAAGGCGATAGTAACGTCCGCGCTATAAAATTCCGTCGCAATTATGGTAAATCACCTGCTCTTCATGTGGGTTTTGAGGCTGTAAAGGGAGATGTGGTAATAACCATGGATGCCGATTTACAGGATAGTCCGGATGAAATTCCTGAACTCTATAAAATGATTACCGAAGGAGGTTTCGATTTAGTGAGCGGATGGAAACAAAAGCGTTACGATAATGCACTCACAAAAAATTTACCTTCCAAATTATATAACTGGACCAATAGAAAAATATCAGGTATTAAGTTACATGATATGAATTGCGGATTGAAAGCTTACCGCAAGGAAGTAGTGAAAAGCATTGAAATTTACGGTGAGATGCATCGATTTATTCCGGTGTTGGCAAAAAACGCCGGTTTCAGTAAGATAGGCGAGAAGGTTGTTCAGCATCAAGCCAGAAAATACGGCGTGAGTAAATTCGGTTGGGATCGTTTCATTAATGGTTTTCTCGATTTAATGACCATTACGTTTTTAAGCAAGTTTGGAAAACGTCCTATGCATTTCTTTGGATTGGTTGGTACAATCATGTTTTTCTTAGGATTTATGGCGGCCTTATACATAGGCGCAGATAAATTATACCATGTATTTACACATGTAGCAGCCCGTAAAGTAACAGATCGCCCTTCGTTCTATATTGCTCTTACTACAATGATTTTGGGAAGTATGATGTTTTTGGCAGGGTTCCTAGGTGAATTGATTTTGCGTAATTCTCCTGTACGTAACAATTACCTTATCGAAAAAGAAATTGATTAATGCCGGCAGAGAGCAATAAGCGGCCGCCGCGCCAACCTTTGTCGCCTGAAGAGGTGCAGGAAATCATTAAAATCAAAAAGCTTAAACAACAAATTAAAATCGAAAAGTTTAAGCAAACCCGCTCTTATAAATATTTAAATGTGTTTAATGTTATTTGTATTACTATTTATACAGAGATAATTTTCGCGTTTTTATATTCTTGCGCATTTCAAACATATACAATTGATAGCATTGCTACTTATTACGGCGAATCAATTATTGGCACTAAGCGTGAATTAAGCAGTATTGTCTTTAAAACAACAACAGGTAAAGAGTACGATGTGGGTGTGCGTGATACAGTTATTTTACCCAAGGTAAACGATAAATTAAGCGTTGGCCGTGATTGGATTTTACAAAAAGAAATAAAAGTGAAATGGCAGGGCAGTGGTAAGGCGTATTACATCAAACGCTCATTTCCGTTATTATTCATTTCTATTCTATTGGGAATAGTGAGCTTTGTTTTGTTTGGTTATAATCTTAATCAGAATTCATATTCGCTGAATGTGATTTCATTCATTAATACCTTGAGTATCTTATCTTTCTTTTTGCTTTAGGAAAGACGGAAAAAAGTTCTATATTTACTTCTATGAAAAAAATCGCATTGTTATTATTGGTTGTCCTTTTTTCTTGTAAGAAGAAAAATGTAGACTGTGATGCTACATTGTGTGTAGTTAATCAGGGAGCAGATACAGTTTGGTATTGCTGGGGATGTAACTCTTACAGTGAGTTTATTCCGCCCGGACAAAAAGCATGTCGCCCGGTTGGACATATAAAAATTAAAAAGGGATTATTCGGTACAGAGGAGTCAACTGAGAATGTGTACTTTAATACATCTTCCGCTACATACGTTATTCCGGTGGATGAGTGCAATGAAGAGCGTATCATTCAGTAATTATTCTAAGAGATCAGAGCTATACATATCACCCGGCGAAATCATTTTTTCTTCGTATGGAATCTTTGTACCGTAACGCTCTTCCATAATTTCTTTTACGGCAGGGTGTGATAAATCAAAATCTTTTAAGGGACGAAGTTTTCCGACTTCAAGATTTAGAGCTTTGTTGTATAGTTTCCAAATGTATTCTGAGCAATACAATTCGTCATCACTCCAATTAAATCCAATGTCGTAATGCATGCCCAATTGTTTTTTAGCTTGTTCCAGCATTTTATTAATAACCACTGGAGTTAGCAATGTTTGATCTTTTAAGCGTTTTACAACGTATTGTTTGTTTGTACTCATGGCAATAAAATCATCAAACGAGTCTTTCGAAACAGGTTCGATGGCATGATATACCATCGGCTTTCCATTTTCAATAAAAACAATACCTACATGTGTGAATTTGGATTTAGTCGCAAGTTGCACCGCTTTACCTTGTCCACCCGCATTTACTATAAAAACAATATCTCCGTTCTTTAATCCTGTATTGGAGCGGTGTAAAATAAAGCCGCTTAATAATACAAAGAATAAAAGTCCACAATAAATAACAATGAGTTTGCGCATAACACGTTTTTCTAATTAAAACGTAAGTAGCACGGAGATGTTACAGCTTTAACAAAATTTTGGAGCATTTCTTCATAGCTGCAGTCATAGAAGGTGGTTGCGGAAATGTTCTGAACTCTGAAATGATAAGTTCTACTTCTGATTTTAATTCGGGATATTTTTTACAAATATTCGTTAAAACGTAGAGAGAAAAAACACGAACGGCATGTGGAAGTGTCGTGTTTTTTAAGAAACCTATGCACAAATCAAATATTGGTCCGCAATATTTTTCAGGTATTTCAATTTCCTGAAAAATGCGAATTACATTTCGAATGGCACCTGTGTGCTGATTTGTTCCACTTAAAAACTTGATGAGTTGTGGAATAACAGGTTTAATCATTTCCGGTTTTTCAAAACTTAAATGCTGAAGTGTCCAGGAAGCGCGCATGCTGATTAACGGATCGCTGCTTAAGATTAGCTTGGTGAGTTCTTTCGCAACTTTCGAATTGTTTTGGTTTTCCTTTAAAAACTTATTTAGTCTCTTTAGGCTGAAATATTTTATGTCGTTAATGTCTTCCATTAAAACTTATTGCGCCAGATTAATATCAATACTCCAAATATAGCAGTGATACAGGCAAATACCGATTGAATGGTGATTTTTTCTTTATACACAAACAGATTAACCGGTAGAACAAAAATGGGAAGCAAAGCAAAAATAGTTTGGGCTACGGCTACCTCCAGTTTTTGTATCGCATAAAGTGAACACGTAACACCGGCAATAGGACCGAGTAATGTTCCTACCAGCATAAACGGTAATACATTATTTTGATTTGATAAAATGGGTTTGGAGTTAGAGATGAAGCGTTTTAGAAAGAAGGAAACAATAAATGCGATGCTAAAAGCGAAGAGCAAACGAATCCACACGGCATGCATGGTGGGAATTTTATCGCTGTAATAATCCATTCCGTACTTCGACAAAACTAATCCCGTACCCTGGCATAGGGCGCCTAATATTCCGAATGCAATTCCTTTTTTGTCGCGTTGAAATCCCGCCGATTCAGCAGCGGCTTTATCTTTTTTAGATAGCGTTAACCAAATAACACCACCCACTGTAATGAGAATACCAACGATGCCGATCCAGTTTACCTTTTCTCCTAATACTAAAAAACCAATACTTAAAGCGGCACCAGGAGCAAAGGTGGTATATAAACTACCGAGTTTTGGTCCGAGTAATTTAAAAGAAGTAAAACTGAAATAATCACCAATGGTAAATCCAATCACACCGGAGAGTCCCAGGAATAAATAATGCATTGGTTGGGGATTGGAAAATAAATGGATAAATGAAATGCCTGATGATAAAATTAATATCAGCGACATAATTATCCATGCCAACAGGAGGCGGTATTGATTAATGGGAGCGGCACCAACGCGTTTCGTGGCTTCTGTAAACGGAAAAATTCCCAAACTCCAGCAGAGCGTTGTGATTAATGCGATTAGTTCTCCGCTCATTTTAGTTGTTGTAATTTCTTTCTCCGAAAATACTGCTGCCTATTCTTACCATGGTGCTTCCTTCCTCAATGGCAATTTTATAATCGCTGCTCATACCAAAGGAAAGAATGGGTAATTCAAGGTTAATTATTTTTTGAATTTGAGTTTGGAAATCTTTGAGTGATTTGAATTCCTTTCTGATTTGAGTTTCATCTTCTGTATTCGTAGCCATCGCCATGAATCCGCAAGTTTTTACGTTTTCTAATTTTGTGAGCAGCTCTGAAGTAAGAATGGATTCACATTCATCAAAGGATAAACCGAATTTAGTTTCTTCATTGGCAATGTAAACCTGAAGTAAACAATGAATGACACGGTTGTATTTTTTTCCTTGTTTATTTATTTCTTCCAATAATTTTAAACTGTCTACGCCATGAATCAAATACACAAAGGGTGCAATGTACTTGACTTTGTTGCTTTGTAGATGTCCGATAAAATGCCAGCGAATATCATCAGGAAGTTGTGCGTGCTTATCTGCTAATTCCTGAACATAATTCTCACCGAAATCACGATGTCCGGTCGAGTAGGCTTCTTTAATGAGTTCGTTGGGTTTGGTTTTAGATACGGCAATGAGTGTTACATGCGCCGGCAGTTCAGATTTTATCTTATGTAAATTCTCTTGTACAGACATTTATTAATCTTCAAAACTATAAATCACTAATCCGCTTCTCATTTTAGGTTCTACCCAGGTTGATTTTGGAGGCATGATGTTGTTAGTGTCTGCAATCCATTTTAAATGTTCCATGGTTACAGGGTACAATCCGAATGAAACTGCCGCCTTTCCTTCGTCCACCATTTTTTTCAACTCTTTACTTCCTTTAATACCCGGAACAAATCCAATGCGTTTATCGGTTTTCAAATCGTGTATATCAAAAATAGGAGAGAGGATATGTTCAGTTAATATAGCAGCATCCAGACTTCCAACAGGATCTTTAGGATTGTAAGTGTTTTCCTTGGCTTGTAATGAATACCATTTGTTATCGAGATACATGGATAACTCATGTTTTTTCTGTGGCGCGAAATCGGAAGCTTTTACTTCATTGACTTCAAATTTTCCTTTAATCTTTTTTATTAAGTCGTTCGGTGAAAGATTATTCAGGTCCTTCACCACACGGTTATAATCATAAATTCTTAATTGCGACTCCGGGAAGAATACACCGAGGTAAAAATTAAAAGCTTCTTCACCGGTATATGATTTTTTTGCGTTTCGTTTTATTTTACCTAATAAAGCAGAAGAAGCAGAACGATGATGCCCGTCGGCAATGTAAATAGATTGGATTGAATTAAATTGCTTGGCAAGTGTTTTTACATTGTTTTCCTCACTCAACACCCATAACGTGTGTCTGACTTTATCTGTAGTTGTAAAATCATAGTCCGGATTTTTCTGCGTTGTTTCCTCTACGGTTTTATCAATAATGGCATCGTTAGGGTAACAAAAAAGAACAGGCTCGGCATTAAACTCACACACTTCAAGGTAATCCTTTAGTTTTTCCTCACGGGAAGTAATGGTTTGTTCGTGGATTTTAATTACGCCGTTCAAATAATCATCAATACCAGTGCAGGCAATTATTCCGGTGTACGTGTTATTTTCTTTTATCTGACGATAAATATAATAGCAAGGAATTTCGTCACGCTTAAAAACATTTTCATCCACAAATTTTTTAAATCTGTTCTTGACTTTGATTAAACGTTCCGGTGATCCGGGTTTTGTTTTAATGTTATCATCAAAATCAGGATTAATAACATGAAGAAACGTATACGGATTACCAATGAGTTTTTCGCGTAGTTCAGAAAGATTGTAAGCGTCAACAGTTCGGGAAGCGACGAGATGTACTTTGTCGTTAACCGGACGGATTGCTTTAAAGGGGATGACCTTGGCCATAGGAATGTTTTTAGTTCAATGCTGAAATTATTTTCTCCGCTAACTCCACTCCAATTCTCTCTTGCGCTTCGTTAGTAGCTGCACCAATATGAGGAGTTAAAGAAATTTTCGGATGATTTAAAATGGCAACAGATGGTTTTGGTTCGTTTTCGAAAACATCTAAACAAGCATGTGAAACTTTTCCGCTGTTTAAGGCTTCTAATAAATCGTCTTCATTAATTACTCCGCCACGTGCCGCATTAACAAGCACCACTCCGTTTTTCATGGAAGCTAATTCGTGTTTGGTAATTAGTTTTCCTCCCGGTACATGGAATGTGATGAAATCACTGTTTTGAATGACTTTATCCAATCCAACCGGTGTTATTTTTACCTTAACAGGTGAAGCTCCGTCAATTTCAATTTCAATGGTTGCTTCTGTTACATACGGATCGAAGGCTAAAACTTTCATACCAAGTCCAAGCGCCATTTTTGCAACGTATTGCCCAATTCTACCGAATCCAACAATACCAATGGTTTTTCCTCTTAATTCTACACCCTTGGCATATTTCTTTTTAAGATCATCAAATTTTGTGTCGCCATGACCTGGCATTTGACGGTTACTGTCGTATAAAAAACGTACTGCATTAAATAAGTGTGCAAAAACCAATTCGGCTACCGAGTTAGAAGAAGCAGCGGGCGTGTTAATGACGTTTATGTTTTTGCTTTTCGCGTAATCTACATCAATGTTATCCATTCCAACACCGCCGCGTGCAATAACTTTTAAATTCGGACAAGCGTCGATTACATCTTTACGAACTTTCGTAGCGCTGCGGACCGTTAGAGCCACATAGCCTTTATCGTTTAATTCCTGAATCAGATTTTCTTGTGCAACTTTATCTGTTACAACCGTAAAACCTGCTTTTTCCAATAATTCTTTTCCTATTGCATCGATGCCATCGTTGGCCAGAATTTTTTTACTCATATAAGGGGTTATTTTAGTAGGAACAAATATAAAAGAAAAACCATCAATCGCTTGATGGTTTTTCAAAAAACAGCCATTAAAACCCCTTGCTGTTTAGCTGCTTTTTATTCTTTTATTTGTAACGATTTGGAATCGGCGTAAGCTTCGCCTTCATAATCGATGTTTTTCCAGTTTTTTGATACGTTGGCTAATTTGTTTTGTGCCATTTGCTCTTTCTTGTTTCGAGCATTAAAATATTCTGTGCTCGCTTTTATGCGTTTGGCTTTATTGTCCATGTAACTGATGAAAAATGGCGAGCAAAGTTCTACACCAAACATTCCTACGATGATTATTTGAATTAAGGTTTTCATAAAATTGGTGTTTTAAAAGGTTAAACAATGTGTGAATTGTATTTACTGATTATTACGAAGGCCTTTGAATTGAGGTTGGGATAAAAGCAGACCTTTTAGTAAGTGGTATGTTTTAGCGAATAAGTGGCTGGTTTTATCCAATAAAAAAACCGTCGCGTTTAGCGACGGTTTTTGTGAAATTGACATTCTTAAAAATAAGAATGAGTGAGTTAATTGTTTGCCTGAGTGAACAAGATATTAGCCTTTTTTGCTTTCAAATTGTTTCATAACATCTACTAATACTTGTACACTCTCTAATGGAAGTGCATTGTATAAAGAAGCTCTGTATCCACCTACATCACGGTGACCACGAATACCACTGATGTTTGCTTCTTTCCATAATTTATCAAACTCCGGTTCTAAAGAAGCGTCTTTTAATAAGAAACACGCATTCATATTACTACGGTCTTCCACCGCGGTAGTACCAATGAATAACGGATTACGATCAATTTCGCTATATAATAAATCAGCTTTTTGCTGATTGATTTTTTCGATCCAGCTGATGCCGCCGTTTTTCTTTAACCATTGTAAGGTTAAAAGCGTTACATAAATAGGGAATACAGGAGGTGTGTTGTACATGCTTCCGCCTTTAATGTGTACCTGATAATCCAGCATACTTAACATTTTGCGTCCGGTTTTTCCTAAAGCATCTTTTTTAACCATCACCATCGTGCTACCTGCAGGCCCCATGTTTTTTTGTGCACCGGCATAAATCAAAGTGAAGTCTTTTGCATTTACTTTACGACTGAAAATATCAGAGCTCATGTCGCATACCAATGGAATATTACATTTAGGAAAACTCTTCATCTGAGTTCCGTAAATGGTGTTGTTGCTGGTGATGTGCAAGTAATCGGCATCGCCAGGAATTTCATAGCCTTTTGGGATGTAATTAAAGTTTTTGTCTTCAGACGAAGCAATCACTTTGGTGTTTCCAATTAGCTTAGCTTCTTTAATGGCTTTACTCGCCCATACACCGGTGTTTACATAAGCAGCAGTACCGTTTTCTCTTAATAAGTTATAAGGAACCATCGCAAACTGTAAGCTTGCACCGCCACCTAAATAAAGTACTTCGTATTCGTCACCCACTTCAAATAATTCTTTTACAATCGAACGGGCTTCATCCATCACCTTTTCGTAGTTCTTACTGCGGTGAGAAATTTCTAATAAAGAAAGGTTAAGGTTATCAAAATTAATGCAGGCTTCAGAAGCTTGTTTTAATACTTCCTGTGGTAATATACCCGGACCTGCGCTGAAATTGTGAACTTTTGACATATACGAAGGGTTTTAAATTTGACTTCGAATTTAGGAAGAAAATTGAAAGGCGCTTCAGAGTTTGATGATTTTCTTTGATTTATTTTCTAACTCAATTATAAGGTAAGTGGCGGCGTTATCGTTTTGTTGTAGATTAACCATGGAGTAACCGGATGCGTTCTCAATAAGTACTTTTCCTTTATTATCAATCAATAAGTTTTGTTCCTCTTCTTCAACCCAGAAATAATGCGCAAAAATCCGCGTTAAGGAACCTTTAGTTTTAAAAACTTCAGTGCCGGCAGTACTAATCAAAACAGTTTCGGTTTTGGTTTTTACTATGCTGATGCTGTCTTTAAAATCAGTTGCCTCCAGGTATTTGCACGGAATGACAATATTTAATTTTCTATCGGTAAAACCGTATTTGTTTTTCTTTTTTATACGAATAAGATTGTTTTGCGCGAAATAAACCTCGTCAAACATTCCAAACTCAATGCTCACTTTTCCGTTAGCATCCATTATGGCTTGCTTTTTGTTTTTAATAAGTTTGAAAGCAAGTCCGTTAGTATAATAAGAAACCGGTAATTCTTTTTTAAACTCATTATCTACATCTGTAATAAAACAATTTTTACTGCTGTAGAAGCCGTATTTATTATTTCGTACTAATATAAAGTTGGAATGTTCTGCTTTCAAGATGAGTTCGTAGCGGGCATTTAAAAATAAACTATCGCTATCATTAATTAAACCATATAGTCCATTCATTTTCACAATGGCAATATTGTTTTCGTCAAAATCAGAAATCCATTGGTAACGGGCGCTGAATGTTTTTCCGCTTTTGGTAATGAAACCGTACAGTCCATTGTCAATGTAGTAGGCTTTTCCATTTTTAAAATCGCCCAATTTATCAAAACGCGGTTGCAGAATGTAATTCCCGTAAATGTCAAGCGCGCCATATTTATTATTCAATTTAACGGTATAAATCTGTTCACTTTGTTCCGATAAATCATCAAACGGCCCTGCTATTTCTTGTCCTTGACGATTAATTAAAAACCACTGACCGTTTTTGTTTACGGGTGCAATACCACTTATAAAAGGAAATGCTTCGGTATAAAATGAATTGAAAACATTTTTGTTTTCTTTATTTACAAACCAGGCACTGTCATTACGCGTTACCACCGCCACACCTTCTTTAAAAGGCGTTGCCGCATCGTAAGTTGCAGGAATCACAAAAACACCTGATGTGTCAATGAAACCAACATAATCGCTGTCGTTAAGCGGAATCAAAATTTTATTATTGAGTTCAATTTCTTTATTAATGGATTCTTTGAAAGGAAACTCCGGATAAGCATTCATGAACCCGGTGAGTTCATCGTTATTATAAGATTTAACTGTTAAAGCATAAAGCAATTTCCAGGCTTCATTGTAAAAACGACTTTTGGGATAGTTATGTACATAAAACTCGAGACCTTGCACATCATTGTTTTTACGATAGAGTTGAAACAAATCATCCTGAGCTTTGCCGATGAATTTATTGGTTGGGTACTGACGAATAAAATCAATGTACACCTGCGCCGATTTAAGTACCGTGTATTCTTCAAACAATTGTTTATCGTATAAAGTTTGCAGCTCAGGGTAAAGATGACTTTGCGGAAAACGAAGAAGAACAGAGTAGGTACTATCGCTGTTGTTGTAATACTGATTTTGCGAAAAAATGAGTTGATCACGTTTTAGAAGTGCCTGTTGCTTTAAGTTTTGTGGGGCAAAGGGATTTTTAATCAAAAAAGCCTCCAAATCGGAGGTGTTATTAGCTAATAAAGCCTTTTTAAGCAGTTTTTGAGCGATACTGTCGGCCAAAATGGAGATATGAAGGCTATCGATAATAAAGCCATTATAGGATTCCTTAACCCGGGACTTTTTAAAGAAATTTCCGGCCCATGTAATGTATTTTGCGGCACTATCGGCGTTGCTGAAGGGGTTATCCGACCGGTAAAACAGGGTGGAAAGTCCGTAAGCTGCCGGTGCATTGGGCTGCTTTTTCAGCACCTCGTAAAACAACTTTTTAGCCTTAAAGTAATCGTAAATCGAGAGCGCCTCATACGCCTGATTTATCTTGGCTCCTCGGAGGGAAAATGCTGTTAATATTAAGTAGAAAAAAAGCGGTTTAATTAGCCTCATCAGGGCTTAAAATTATACTTTTGCAGGGTTAACTTATTAAAATGTTTACAACAGGACGAATAATCTTTGCGTTGAGCTTTTTGGCAGTCTTTATTATTGTCATGTTTATGTCATTCCGAAAGGATAAAAAGGTCAATTCTACCCATTACCCCAACTCATCTAAAATCCTTTTAGGTGTATTGTTAATATTATTGTTACTTTATTTGATCGTTAAGGCCCGTAAATTTTTGTAATCGGCTTTTTTTTGCTATATATTTGTAGTCGAATTAAGGATTTTAACAGATTAATTCAAAAAAACTGTAGCTCAATTTTAATTCAAATTGAAACAAAAGAAATGAAGAAATTAATTGCATCAATTACATTTTTAATGGCAGCGCAAATTGGTTTTGCGGCTAAACTTGTTGTAGAAGGCAAGTATCAAAACAAAAATGTGTTTGTACAAAATTTTTATGGTGGAGCAGGCGTAGGTTTCTGTGCTCTTGAAGTAAAAGTAAACGGTAACATTACTACTGACGAAGTTAACTCAAGTGCATTTGAGATTGATTTAGCTTCTATGAAATTAAAATACGGTCAAGATGTAACCATCGAGATTACGCATAAGAATGATTGCACGCCACGTGTTTTAAACATGGATGATTTACGTCCACGTCCAAGTTTCGAAGTGTTAACCATGGGAATTTCTTCAGCAGGAATTTTAAAGTGGTCTACTAAAAATGAAAGCGGTGCATTACCATACATTATCGAGCAATTCAAATGGAACAAATGGGTTCCAATTGGAGAAGTTAACGGTGTTGGTACTCCTGAATCTCACGAATATTCTTTCAAAGTAACCGCTCACAGTGGCGCTAACAAATACCGTGTAAAGCAAGTTGGTTTTAATTCAGAACCAAAATATTCTAATCACGTTGTTTACAACTCAGCTTCTGAAAAACCAAACTTCGCAATCAATAAGGAAAACACTTCCATTCAATTTACAGCCGAAACTGCTTACGAAGTGTATGATAATTTCGGTATCATCGTAAAGAGAGGTTTTGGAAAAGATTTAGGCATCGAAAATCTTTCTAAAGGAAAATATTATTTGTGTTACGATAATCAGGTAGCTGAAATCGAGAAAAAGAAATCAAAATAATTACAGCAGCTTTTTAAATTCGTTTAATATCATTGCTGTTGCTCCCCAAACAATTTTGCCCCGTACGTCAAAGTACGGGGTTTTTAATTTATAACCCGGCGCCGGTTCAACAACGGTTTGCTTAATTAAATCCGGACTTTTTAAATCACTTAAATTAAGTTCAAGCAAGGACTTTACTTCACTTTCATTCAAAGTGTAATCTAATTTACTTCCGGTATAAACGCCCACATACGGATTTACCAAAAAGCCACTCACCGGAATATAAAGCGGAGTAAGTTCACCTATTACTTCAATATCCGAATGAATTCCAATCTCTTCACCACATTCCCGCAAGGCGGTATGCATTAAACTTTCATCCTGTTCTTCTTTTTTCCCTCCAGGAAAACTCACTTGTCCGCTATGCGCGCCATTATATGTATGTCGTTCCGTTAAAGGAATAAAAAACTCTCCCTCCCTTTGCGCCAATAACACTAAAACTGCGCTGCTTCTGTAATTACCTTTTTTTAAATCCTCGTACTTTATTTTTTCGCGGCTGATATGCGCCATTTCAAACTGCGCTGCTTCGCCGGGCAAAGTGCCTTGTAATTGTTCTTTTAAGCTAATTATAAATGGATGGTTTAACACGTCTACAAAAGTAGATAAAACGCCGAAATAACACTTGTAAAGCCGTAAAATGCGTAACTTTGCGCCATGAGTGAGTTTAAGCTGAATACTATTGAAGAGGCCTTGTCTGATCTTAAAAACGGTAAGGTAATTA
>JAEUTQ010000040.1 GCA_016787445.1 Bacteroidia bacterium | reverse complement strand
TACGAATACTAGTACACCGGGTGTTTTTTACCAATGGAATTTTGGTGCAGGTGGCGGTTTTGTAATGGGAGCTATCGGTACACAAACCACATCTTATACCTCACCCGGAACGTATACAGTAAAAGTGGTCGCATTTTTTCCGGGCGGCTGTTCAGATACGGCAAGAACGGTGGTAAATATTTCACCGGCACCCACGGCCAATTTTACCTACACACCAACAATAGGATGTGTCTCATTGAATAATGTTTTGTTTACTGACGCTTCGGTGGGCGCGGTAAGTTACAATTGGACTTTCGGTAATGGAAATACATCCACCTCCTCTATACCGCCACTTCAAAGTTATTTGACTATTGGAAATTACGTAGCTTCTTTAACGGTTGCTGCTGCCAATACCTGTGTGAATACAAAGACTACTGCAATTACGGTTTATCAACCTCCTGTGGCAGCATTTACACCTACAAGTGTCTGCTTAAATTCTGCAGTTACATTTACGGATAATTCAACCTCCGCCGCAACGAACACCATTGTAAATTGGAATTGGAATTTCGGTGATGGGTCTTTAAATTCTGTCTTACAAAATCCTGCACACACCTATACAGCTGCCGGAACATACACAGTAAAGCTGGTGGTGAGTTCAGCTTTTTGCAAGGATTCACTTTCATTGCCGTTTACTGTAAATGTATTACCAAATACTTCTTTCACCCTAAGTCCTGTATCAGGATGCTCACCTTTAAATGTCAACTTCACAAATACATCTACCGGTGCAATTACGTATCTCTGGAATTTTGGAGTAACTCCTACGGCAACGTCGGTGGCAACGAGTCCGAGTTTTACATATGTAAATTCTACTTCCTCTTCTATTACACCCACCGTAAACTTAACTGCTACGAATGTTTTTGGATGCACGAGTCAGGCTACCCGCACACTAACGGTCTTCCCATTGCCTGTATCAGGATTCACAACGAGTACTCTGTCAGGTTGCGCACCATTGGCAGTAACATTTACCAATAACAGTACCGGTGCAACAATCTATACATGGAATTTCGGTGATGGGAATACGTCTTCCTTACTAAACCCAAGTCACACCTATACTTCTGTAATTTCCTCTACTCAAAACTATTCGGTGCAATTGATTTCTCAAAACGCAAACGGTTGTAAGGATACAGTTCAACAAATAATCAGCATGTTTCCAAAACCTAGTTATACGCTTTCAATCAATCCGGTTATAGGTTGCCATCCTTTTACGGTTAATTTTCCTTCAATTAGTGGCGCTTCTACTTACAATTGGGATTTTGGTGATGGCGGAACATCAACACTTCCTTCGCCGGTGCATACGTTTACAAATTCGGCTCCTTTCAATATTACATATACAACTACTTTAATTGCTGCGAATAGTTTTGGTTGTTCAGACACAGTAAATGTTTTTCCGACTGTTTATGCAAAACCGGTAGCTGATTTTACTTATACTCCAACCTCAGGTTGTTCACCATTAAATGTAAACTTTACCAATCAGAGTGTTTTGAATGCTGCGAATAACTGGGATTTCGCAGATGGTAATTTAGCAACCGGAATAAATACGTCTCATTCATTTACCACAAGTGCAACTACCGGTACTGTTGGTTATAATGTGGAACTCCTTATTTTCAGTGCTGATGGGTGTAAAGACTCTGTTCAAAAAACCGTAACATTGCTTGCTAAACCTAAAGCTGCATTTACTGTTGATACACCTGCCTGTTCGCCTAAAGTTTTGTCATTCACAAATCTTTCACAAGGAGGCTCATCCTACAATTGGAATTTTGGAAATAGTAATACTTCTTCTTCGTTCAATGCAACACAACAATATGTTAATTCAACCAGCAGTAATCAAACGTACACCGTGCAATTGGTGGTAACAAACTCTGTAAGTTGTAGAGATACACTGAAGGTTTCCGTTATTATTCATCCAAAGCCTACTTTTAATATTTTGGCTTCTCGCGACTCGGGTTGTGCGAATTTGTCTGTTAATTTTAATACATCTGCAGCAATCAACTATTCCTGGAATTTTGGTGATGGTGGAAATGCGAACATTCAAAATCCATCCCATGTTTTTGTGAATTCTGCGAGTACAAACACGCTTTATACCGTTCAGTTAATTGCTCGCGATGGATATGGTTGTGCTGATACAAGCACACGTATAATTAAAGTATTCCCAAAGCCAGTAGCTCTTTTTGTGGCGGATCCGACAACTGTATTTACAAATGCAGGAATGGTTAATTTTACTAATCAGTCAACCGGTTATGTTAGTAGCATGTGGTTGTACGGCGACGGGAATTCATCCAGTGATCAAAATCCATCGCATCAGTATTCGATTGCTGGTGAATATACAGCTACTTTAATTGTTACAAGTAACAAAGGCTGCAAGGATACATTTGCCTTAAGTGATATTTATGTGATTGATGAAAGCACAGTACAAGTACCAAATGCTTTTACACCAAGTACGGAAGGTTCTGTGAACGGAGTTTATGATCCAAAAGATTTGAGTAATAATGTGTTTTATCCTTTAGTTCGAGGCGTGGATAAGCAACGTTACCAGTTTAGTATTTACTCACGCTGGGGTGAATTGTTGTTTGAAACAAAAGACACATCAATAGGTTGGGATGGATATCATAAAGGGAAGTTATGTAATCAGGATGTATATATTTGGAAAGTGAGTGCTATCACCATTGACGGAAAAATAATTGAAAAAACAGGTGATGTAATGTTGTTAAGATGATGAAGAAGGTTGTTTACATATTTTTACTTATTACCTTTTTTGGAAACATAAAGGCGCAAACGAACGCGAAGTTGATTAACGCGGAGTTGAAGAATGCCTTAACCTTATTCGAGAATGAAGATTATTTAAACGCCTATAATGAGTACAAACGGATTTTAGGTTATGATAAAAAGAATGAAACTGCTTCATTGAACGCTTTGATATGCAAATTTAAACAAGGACATCCGGTTGATTCGGTAATGGATTTTTTAGAAGTTGTTCAGAATTCCAAAATACCCGAAGCTATGTTTTATATGGGTAAAGTAAGCCATCAATTAAAAAACTTTGATAACGCGATTAATTATTATAATAAGTATAAAGCAATTGATGAAAGAAAAAGAAAAATCAGTAATGATGAAACAAACCGTATGATTGATATTTGCCTGAATGCAAAGAAAGCAATTGCAAATCCTCATCGATCATTGATTTCTAATTTAGGAGATGCTGTTAATTCTCCGTATCCCGACTACGTTCCTCTCATTACAGTGGATGAAACCGTGTTGTATTTTACCTCTCGAAGAGAAGGAAGTTCAAATAATAAAAAAGACGTGTATGGGAATTATCATGAGGATGTATACATCAGTAGGTTTAAAGATGGAAAGTGGCAAACACCGGAGAATTTAGGTCCGCCAATTAATTCAGATACTCACGATGCATGCGTTGCTTTAAATCCAGATGGTCAACATATGATAGTTTATCGTACGGCTCCGGATTTAATAACCGGTGATTTGTATGTTACTGCATTACAAGCCGACGGAAGTTGGGGACCATTACAAAAATATGGTAAGGAAATAAATTCACAGTTTATTGAAACCAGTGCTTGTTTTAGCACTGATACGAGCGAAATTTATTTTAGTAGTAATAGACCCGGAGGTTTTGGAGGTAAAGATATTTACCGCACAAAAAAGTTACCGAACGGAAAATGGAGTTTACCTTATAATTTGGGAGCTGCAGTGAATACATCAGCCAATGAAGATGATCCGTTTTTGCATCCGGATGGAGTAACACTTTATTTTAGTTCGGATGGGCATAACACCATGGGAGAATACGACGTGTTCAAGACTGTTTTGAATACGGAGACCAACGAATTTACAATACCTGAAAATTTAGGTTACCCAATCAACTCGGTAAATAACGATCGTTTTTTTGTGTTGAGTGGTGATGGTAAACACGGCTATTATTCCTCTGTAAAAGAAGATACCCGAGGATTGTCAGATATCTATATGATTGATACTAGATTTGGCGACAATGATATGCTCATAAAGCACGCTTTTATTTACAAAGATGGTGAGCCGGGAAAGGCAAAAATTACCTTGCTCGATAATGAGAATAAAAAAATATCAGGCATTTATAATTCTAATTCAAGAACCGGTAAGTTTATTTTACTGATGAACCCTTTAAAAAGTTACAGAGCTATTGTGGAGGATGATGGATTTAATACGGTTGTTATTGAAATCGATCCAATGGCTTTTGAAAAAGAGCCAAGTGAATTAATAATTAAAATGACAAAAAAATAAAAAAGTCACTTAAATATTTGTTTCTGTTTTTTGTAGCGCATGGAATAGCGCAGGATGCACAGTTTACGCAATTCTATTCGTCGCCGCAATATTTGAATCCTGCCTTTACAGGTTTAACAGCAGAGCATCGCTTTGTAGCTAATTACCGGAATCAATGGCCGGGGGTAAAGCGTGCGTATCAAACTTACATGGCGGCGTATGATCATAATTTTTCGGAGGTAAATAGCGGACTCGGAATTTGTATCATGCAAGATAAAATTGGATTCGCAGGACTCTCACACACGCAGGCAGGAATAAATTACGCCTATCGTTTTACAGTAAAAAAATTCAGTGAAATAAGAGCAGGAATTGGTCTTTCGTATAACTATAAAAATATCAGTTATAATAAATTGACCTTTAATGATCAGTTAATCACCGGTTCTGCAGTTTCAGTTGAAACGAATAATTATCAGCCAAAGCATTACATAGATATAAATGCAGGTGCTTTATATAATTCTCCGAAAGTGTGGCTGGGTGTTGCAGCTAAACATATCAATCAGCCAAATGTAAGTGTTATTGGACAACAAGAGCGATTGCCATTATTTCTAGGCGTGCATGGAGGTTATCGATATATCATCGAATCGAAAGGAGCTAATTCTAGTTTCCTTACAAAATATGTAGCGGTGTCGTTTAATTACCGACATCAATTAATGCATGATCAATTGGATTTAGGTTTTTATTATTGTCATTTACCAATTAATGTTGGTTTATGGTACAGAGGTATTCCGTTTAAAAAATACCAGGGCAAACCAAATAATGAAAGCTTAGCTATTTTATTTGGTTATGAAGTTCCAAATAAACATTTGCGTATAGGTTACAGTTTCGATCTCACAATTTCTACTTTAGGAGTAAGTAATACATTTGGAGCGCACGAATTGGCCCTTGTTTACGAATTAGCTCAAAAATCCAAATACAAATCGCGTAAAGTTTTAGTTACAGTTCCGAAGTTTTAAGAAGAGGATCTTTAAAGTAATTTAAAATAGCTTCGTAATACGCTTTTGATACTTGATACACGCGTTGTGGTACAGCCACATTATAGCTTTCGTAATTGCAATTGTTTAATAGAGTGCACTCAATGGTGTTGTCTTGATACAAACTTTCTCCATATACCAGCGGTGAATTAATATAACGTGTTAAAATTAAATTCCTACAAAATACACCTTCTCCCTCTGATACTAATGAGTTTTTCATGAGATAATCTGTGTCTATTTGTTTGGCTGTATTTATTTTAAGATTTTTCTGAAAAGCATGAATGGTGTGTTTACCTATGAGTTCCGATTTTTTTATCTGATCACTAACAAGTAATCGGACGAAGTGAAGTTTATTCACCGTTTTTTTTAGATCAGTAGGATTAAATCCGCCCGGAATAAAACACATGCTGGTATTACGATGTGTGGTTTTGGTCCAGGGTGCATTTTTATCATCCACATTATAATGTATGATAACGGAAAGATGCGGATAAAAATTATTTATTTTGCGTGCCCGCTCCACCAATTCGTAATCTCTGAAAAACTGCCAGAATAATTGATTCTTTGATAGTTTTTTGTAATTGGTGCATTCTGTGGCGGTAATTTCTTTAATGGCAACCAAGCTGTCTAAAACCCTGAAACGATGGAAGCGAAACCAATCGGTATATGAAATCTCAAAAGCAGTATAGCCGGCTTTAGCTCTTGTAATCATTACTTTTGCTCCTTGATCTTCCAGCATGCGCTTCAATAAATCAGCAGTCATAAACGTAAGTTGACCTTCAACAAGTGTAATGGTGTCTTTATTGCGCGCTTCTTCACTTACAAGTTTCACAAATTTCCCTTCAATTTTGGATTCTGAATAATTAGCGGCGAAATGTCCGGGATCTAAAGCAATTCGCAAACCCTGTAAAGATTTATTGCCACTGATTTTTGGTATTTTAATCTCATCCTTTAAGCTTAACCAAATACTGTCGAGTTGATCTTTACTGAGTTTTTTAGTGCCTTTAAATTGATAGAGTTTTAATTGATCATCGGTATTCGAATTTTCAAAAAATACAGATAGTACTTTTAACTCGTTTTCATAAATAGAAAATTCTTTACTCTTGTTGGCAGCTAAAATATGAAAAGCGTCATTTTCAAATACAACATCTTTTGCTAAGGTACCTTTAAGATTCAGGTATTTATTAAATCTTTGCTTACACGCGTCGATTGTTTGAGATTGAAACGGGAATGATACTAACAATAAGACGGCAAAAATTATCCTCATAAAGGGCAAATTTATAGTGAAGGTGATGTCGTAAATTTGTACTTTCATCCTTATTATTAATAGGTCGGTGTTAGCAATTGAGCAAATAAAATTACTAAAAAAAGAGCTTTACTTTAAAACCACACGTTCCGGAGGTAAAGGCGGACAAAACGTAAATAAGGTGGAGACTAAAGTGGAGTTATATTTTAACATTAATGAGTCATTTGTATTAAGCGCTGCGCAAAAAGAAAAACTGTTAAAAAAACTGGCCTCACGCTTAAGCGAAGAGGGTGTTTTAAAAATCGTGGAAGACAACAGCCGCTCTCAATTAGCTAATAAAGAGAATGCATTGAAGCGTTTGTTTGCACTCTTAAATAAAATGCTTCAATCCGAAAAGGCCAGAAAAGCCACCAAACCTACAAAGGCGTCAAGAATAAAAAGAAGCGAGGGTAAAAAGCGCAGAAGCGACATTAAACAATCCAGAAGAAAACTATTTTAATGTTTCCGAAAGAGCATAAGGAACTGCTTCAGATGACCCTTCATAGTATTCTTGGGAAGGAAGCCGAAATCAATTCAATAAGGGCAGAACATGGTGGAAGTATTAATGATGCCTATAGTTTTAAATACGCCGGTGAAACATTTTTCTTAAAGCATAACAGCTATAAGCGGTTCCCTGATATGTTTAAAAAGGAAGCAGTCGGCTTATGCGAACTTGCTAAATGCAACAAACTAGTCATTCCGAAGGTAATTACAGATTTAGTGATTCATGACGATCAGTATTTAATACTTAATCATTTGTCTTCAATTCCTGAAGATGGAGATTTTTACGAAACTTTAGGTACCGGTTTGGCAAGTTTACATCGTATAACCTCCGATCACTTCGGGTTTACTGAAGATAATTATATTGGCAGTCTTACTCAACTCAATTCCAAAAGAAATTCATGGTCGGATTTTTTTTATGAATGCCGCTTAGAGCCTTTGGTTAGATGGATATATGATGAAAAAATCATTTCCGGACTTGTTTTAAAATCGTTTGAAAATCTGAATAAACGACTATCTGAAATTTTTCCTGAAGAAAAACCGGCCTTGCTGCATGGTGATTTGTGGAGTGGAAATAAAATGAATACAACGAATGGGCCTGCTGTTTTTGATCCCGCTGTTTATTATGGGCACCGCGAAATGGATATTGCCATGACAAGATTATTTGGTGGTTTTGGACCTGAATTTTATACGGCCTATGAGAATAACTACCCTTTAGTTAAAGATTATGTAAAACGAACGGATATTTGTAATTTATATCCCTTATTGGTTCACGTAAGATTATTTGGCACTTCTTATTTGTCGGATGTTTTGTCAACCATAAAAAGATTTTGATTGCTATTTAATTCTGTCATATTTCTTCTATTCATTCCAATTGTATTTTTGGTTTACTGGTTATTGCCGGCGCGTTTCCGTAACTTACACTTATTAATCAGCTCTTATTTTTTTTATTTCTCTTACAATCCTTGGTTTCTCTTACTTTTATTCGGGACTTCCGCTTTTGATTTTTGGTGTGCAAAGCGGATAGACGCAAGCGATAATCCGGGTATTAAAAAGTTTTGGTTGACCTCCAGTGTTGTGACGAATATCGGCGTTTTATTCGCGTTTAAGTATTTTGTTCCAATTGCTAATTATTTTATTTATGAGTTTAACAAAGCGGAGTGTGTGTGGGATGAAAATACGCTATTCAATAATGTAATTATTCCTGCCGGTCTATCATTTTATACATTTCAATCCTTAAGCTATACCATAGATGTATACAGAGGGAAATACAAATGTTCAGACACCTTGTATGAATTTTTACTTTATGTTTCGTTTTTTCCACACATGGTGGCAGGTCCAATTGTAAGATATTCTGATTTAATGCCCCAGTTTAAAGTGGTGCAATACCTTAAAAAGATTGATTGGGAAAGTTTTATTAGGCTGACGATTTGGGGCTATTTTAAAAAAATGGTCATTGCAGATAATTTAAGCAAGCTGGTTACTCCTGTATTTAATTATGTTGAGTCGTACAATTCCATCGAGTTATTACTCGCCGGATTTTTATTTGTTGTGCAAGTGTATTGTGATTTTAGCGGTTATTCCGATATCGCCACCGGAATTTCAAAATTATTCGGCATAAACTTATCGCTTAATTGGAGAAGGCCATTGTTATCTAAATCTCTGCATGAATTCTGGACCAGAAATCACATCAGTATTACAACCTGGTTTCGTGATTATTTATATATCTCCTTAGGAGGAAGCAGAGTTTCTTATGTTCGTTGGTTGATCAATATTTTTCTTGTATTCTTGATTAGCGGAGCCTGGCATGGAGCTAATCTGACATTTGTAGTTTGGGGCGCTTTGCATGGCGTGGTTTATATTATTGAAATTTTAGTGTCAAAAAAATTTCCAAATTTTAAAGCACCCACATTCGCAGGCTGGTTATATCTTATATTTTTTCATACAATTTCTTTGATTGCATTCAGAGCTTTGAATACAGAAGATTTATGGCATATTTACGACAAACTTTTTTGTAGTATAAATTTAGATAATGGGATTAGCCATTTACTGGCAATTGCCGACCGATTGTTTTTTTATATCTGTATGGCCTTGGTGATTTTACTTTTTGTAAAGGAATACATGGAAGAGCACAAACGGTCGGATTCGTTTGAAAAGTTTAAATCATCTTTAAGACCATTCGTGTATGTTTTACTGCTTGTCTTAATTTTTGTACTCGGCGATTTTAATGCTAATGAATTTATTTATTTTCAGTTTTAGTGAAGAGGATTGTAACATATATAGTTTTGTTTGTAGTGTTGCTTTATGCAGTGCGTGAAATTATCTATATAGGTATTCGCAAGAATAAAGCAGGACTTTACGATAAGTATCAAACTGTTTTTTTAAAACAGAATGATTACAATGTTCTTTTCATGGGTTCATCACGTTCAGAAATGCATTTTAACACGGCTATTTTTGATTCGATAACAGGGATGAATTCATATAATATTGGCGTAACCGGAGCAACTCCGCGAATAGCATTTCAAGTGTTAAAATCATATTGCGAAAAGAGCAAAGCGCCACAATTCCTGATTTTTGATCTAGATTATCACTTTCTGAAATTCGGAGTAGATACCATTCGTCACTTTCCGCGGTATTTCGCTTTTTTAATTAATGAAACATTATTGAATGGATTCAATTCCATTGATTCCAGATTTAAAAGTTTCAAGTATAATCCCCTTCATTCTTTGCCTTATTCAAACATTCGCTTGTTGGCCGCTTCTTTACATGGATGGTTAGATATTCCGGCAGCTGACGACCAAAGTTACCATAAAGGATTTACCAATGTTACTAATCGCGATACAATTTCGTCCTATAGTTTAGCGCCCTATTATTCTTGGATTCATCCAACTGAAAGAGCTTATATTGATTCGGTTATTTTTTTCGCAAAATCGAAAAACATAGAGCTTGTTTTAACAAGTTCGCCCATGTTTAAAAACGTGAAAGATGCCATGTTAAACAGAGGACAAATGATTAATAATTTAAAGTTTCTGGCAGCTAATAGCAAAGTACCGTTTTTTGATTTTTCATTTGGGCCGTATTCTCACAGAATGGGCTATTTTGTTGATTATTACCACATGAATGGGGTGGGGGCGCGTGTTTTTACCAGTGAATTCTCCTTGTTTTTTCAACAATATTTTGATAAAAATACCGTTAAGTAAGTGTTTAATTCACACTTTTTTAAGTAAATTTAGATAGTCTATGCGTAAGGTATTTTCAGTTGCACTCGTTGCATTATCCACAGTACTATTTGGCCAGGTTGCCAAATACAGTAACGAGTTTTTAAATGTTGGGGTAAGTGCGCGAGCTCTTTCAATGGCAAATGCCAATGTAGCTTCGGCTAATGATGTTACTGCTGGGTATTGGAATCCCGCTGGTTTATTGTTTCAGCAAAGTAATTTGCAACTTGGATTAATGCACGCCGAATATTTTGCCGGCATTGCTAAGTATGATTATATCGGAGCTTCGAAGCGTATCGACTCTAATAGTGTGGCCGGATTATCATTCATTCGTTTTGGCGTAGATAATATTCCGAATACTTTGGAATTAGTGGATGCAAATGGTAATGTTGATTATTCACGTATTAAAAGTTTTAATGCGGTAGACGTAGCAGTTTTATTGTCTTACGCTCGTACGATGCCAAAATTAAAAGGGGTAAAGTTGGGTGGTAATTTTAAAGTTATTCGCCGTAAGCTTGGAGATTTTGGAGGAGCTTGGGGTTTTGGTTTGGATTTGGGAGCTATCTATGATTATAAAAAATGGAGATTTGCGGCCATGGGACGAGATATTACCGGAACATTTAACGCATGGAGTTACTCATTAACTGATGAAGAGAAAAATACATTCGAAGTTACAGGCAACGAGATTCCAAGTAATTCGGTTGAGGTAACTGTACCGAAATTAATTTTAGGTACCTCCCGTCAGTTTATGGTGTGGAGTGATCGCATTTCCATTTTAGCTGAATTAAATTTAGTGAACACCTTCGATGGTAGACGTAATACGGTTATTAAAACAGATGTGTGGAGTATGGAGCCAATGCTTGGAACTGAAATTGGTTATAAAAATATTGTGTTTTTACGCGGCGGTGTTGGAAACATTCAAAAAGCATTAAATGCAAAAGGTAATGCTTATACTACCACTATACAGCCTAATATCGGAGCGGGAGTGAAGTATAAAATATTTGCCTTGGATTATGCTTATACCGATATAGGTGATCGCTCTCTGGCATTGTACTCGCACATTATTTCACTAAAAATCGATATTAATAAGAAGCCTAAATGAAGTGCTTAATCCCTATACTGATAATTTTGGTTTTAGGTATTTCACTTAAAGCACAGGTTTATCATAATGAGTGGATAAATTTTTCAAATAAATACTATAAGTTTCCAATTAAAAAAACCGGTTTTTACCGAATCGATTCTCTTGCACTTGCTAACAGCGGAATTAATTTGTCTTCCATCAACCCGAAGAACTTTCAACTGTTTTTAAAAGGACAGGAAAAACATATTTACATTAAGGGCGAAAACGACAATGTGTTCAATGGAAATGACTTCATTGAATTTTTTGCAGAAATGAATGATGGTTCTTTTGATTCAACACTGTATAGAAATATTACTTATTTACCGAATCGCTATATTTCTTTGTTTAGCGATACCATCTATGCTTTTTTAACTTGGAATAATTCTACTGCCAATAAACGTATTACACTTGAAACAGATACTGCCACATCATCACAAACACCTTCGCCTTATTTTTATAATGAGATTATTTATTCTACGAAAGGAGAATACAACAAAGTGGAATCCTATGGGTTTGATGTAAGTGATCCAAATTATACGCAGGAAGAAGGTTATGGAACATGGTTGCCAAATGGTGTAACCAGGAATATTGGATTAAGTAATTTTAGAATGTACAACTCAGCTTCTTTACCGGTTGATGTAAAAATTGGTTTTTCGGGAGCAAGTTCTAATCCTACTTTGTTAAAGGATCACCAGATTAAAGCCGTAATTTATAATTCTTCAGCCACACCGATTACTTTGTTCGATACAATTTTCAAAGGTTATTTACCCTATGTTTATTCATTTAGTTTAACTTCTAACACTTTGGGTAATGCTTCGGATATTGAGGTTAGCTCAATTAATAACCCAATGTTTGCAGGTAATTCTAATAATACAGTTCTTCATTATGTTTACTATAAATACCCGCAGATTCCTGATTTGGATTATAAAACTTCCTACAAGCTGATAGTGGATGATGATATTGTTAATACTAAAAACTATTTAAAGCTGGGGAATTTCAATACCGGAACTACCAATTCGGTTTTGTTTTATGATATTACAAATAACAAGCGCATAGAAAATGTAATTAATGCCGGATTTGTAAAAGTGTTAGTTCCAAATTCAGGCGGACAAAAGCGTTGCTACCTGGGTGCGGAAGAAGGAATAGTGAAGATTGATACTTTGAAGCCGGTAAATCAAACGGGTTATTTTAAATATTATAAATCAAGCACTGCCGATTCCGCTTTCGTAATTATTACACATACAAAATTTATGTCGGAGGCTAACGCTTACGCTTCTTACCGTCAAAGTACTGCTGGCGGTTCTCATAATACAGTTTTGGCCGATGTTGAAGAATTATATGATCAATTTGCCTACGGAATCAAGAAACACCCAATGGCAATCCGTAATTTTTGCCGCTACTTGATGGATAGTTTGCCTTCCTATCCGCGTAATGTTTTTTTAATTGGAAAATCTGTGCAACACCGTGAAATGGTAACACAAGGGCCTGCTGCCTGGAAAAAATCTTTAGTTCCCTCAATGGGAATTCCTCCTTCCGATAATTTGTATACAGCCGGTTTAAAAACAAATGATTTTGTAACGCCTGAGATTCCAATTGGTCGTTTGGCTGCACAAACTTCAACAGATGTTACCGAATATCTTGCAAAAGTTCAGCAACATGAAAGTACACCGCCTGCCGAATGGAAAAAACATGTCTTGCATTTTGCCGGAGGAACAAACACCAGTGAGCAGAATTTATTTCAAAGTTACCTGAACGGTTATAAAAATGTTATTCAGGATACGTTATACGGTGGTAAAGTTTTTGATTTTAAAAAAACCACAACCGCTCCAATTCAAATCACGATAACTGATTCTGTTAAAAATCATTTTAATTACGGCGTAGGGCTCGTTACATTTTTCGGACATGGTTCTGTATCTGGTTTCGACCAGGCTATTGACGATCCTAATGCGTACAACAATGCAGGTAAGTATCCGTTTCTTATTGCCAACTCCTGCTTCTCTGGAAATATTCATACGTTTAATGCAATCAGTAATTCCGAGAAATTCGTCATCATTAAACAAAAGGGAACTATTGCCTTTCTGGCAGCAAGCAATTTAGGATTTGTAAATACACTTGATAGTTATACCGGAAATATTTACATGGCCTTGGGTCAAACAAAATACAATAAAGGTCTTGGTGAAATTGTACAGGAAGCTTGCTTAAAATCGGCACAACAACTTGGTAATACAATTCAGCATTTTACAGCATTGGATATGACTTTGCATGGTGATCCTGCCGTGAAAATATCTGTGGGCCGTTTACCGGATTATTTTATTGATAACAGTAAAGTAAGCTTTGATCTGAAATCACACGTTGATTCAATTGGTATTTCTATTGATATAACTAATTTGGGTGTAGCCAAGGCGGATACTTTTTTTGTAAAAACGGAACGATACTTCCCGAATGGAGATTCATTAACGGTTTATAAGCGAATGAAGTCGCCTGCTTACAAGGATACACTTAAGTTTTTCATTCCAATTGATTATACACGAGGTTTAGGTTTAAATAAATTCAAAGTGTTTGTTGATGCCTATAACGGAGTTGCTGAAGAGAATGAAAATAACAACAAAACGACCGGAACAGTGGATGTGTTTATTCAAGGCGGTGATCTCGTGCCTGT
>JAEUTQ010000019.1 GCA_016787445.1 Bacteroidia bacterium | reverse complement strand
TTAGGAGAACATCCGAAATCGGGAAAGCCCTGTGATAAATTAATCGCATTGTGCTCTCGCGCCAACGCGCTCATTACTGTGAATATGGTAGTCCCAACTTTTGGGAGTTTACTTTGTAATTTTTGACTTGTTTCCACTAGTGCTTGTAATAGTTTATTTTTTGCCGAATAAGTTGTTTAGAATTCTCCAACGTAATGATATATACTCCATCAGATAAATTAATTGGAATATTATAAATATTTACACCAGTATTTAAAACTTGTTTTTGAGATGAGAGAACTTGACCTGTTAGATTTATTATCTTGATTTCATATTCTCTATTAGCATCATTTAATATCCCATAATTTATGTAAACCTCGTTATCATAAGAATACACATTTATAAAACCTTCATTTTTCTTTGTGTCTACATTAAGCGCTATTGGACTGCCCGTTATTCTGAAATTATCAATACTCATCCCTTGAGAGGCATAGTTACTAGTAGCATCAAAGCTGTCCTTAAACTTATATCTAAATACTACGCTTGGCTGTCCAGATAAAAATCCAATATTTATCCACGCCGAATCAAGATAAACAATTGGCTTGAAAATAAAATTCCATCCCGGTGCAGACAAATAAGAAAGCGAAGGGCTATTATACCAATTATATCCCTGGCTTGGTATTGAAGGAGTTAAAACACTCCACGTATTACCGCCATTTAAAGAATATTCCAAATTTCCTCCTGAAACCGCAGAAGCATACACAAAGAGTTTGAAACTTAATTGTAGGTTATTATAGTTTGAAAAATTAAATACCGGACTTTCCAAATACCAGAATGGCACTTGCGAAACATGGATGTTATTATTTATTGCCTCAGTAAACATTGTTCCCGTTTGTCTCTGGGGTGTATTAATACGCTCCGCAATCCCTCGTATATTTCTGAATCGCCATTTATCTTGAAGAAGCTTCCCGGTAAACGGCTCTATTAAATTCTCATACCATCCATTCACAATCGTATCATTGAAATCCATTAGATATGGCAAAGTTTTAATGCTATCTAATGAAAGTGGCCAATAGCCAACATTATTATTTTCATTCTTTTCAGCATTGAAATTTGGGCCATCAAGTTGATAGATTAGATAATTATAATTTGATAAGTTAGCTGGCGAATTAAAAGTCTTGTTGATGTATCTTTTAAACTCCGGTCTAATTCCTTTCATAGTATCTTCTCCCAGATAAAAGTCGGAAGCATCTAAAATTGTATCGGTGGAAACATAAAATTTATTAGTCGTTGTATATGAAATATAATTTCCGCTATTCTTAATATACATACTAAACCCTATTTTTTGTTTATTAGAACTAATCATCAAATGCTTTTTGTAAGGCACAAACAAATCAACAACCCGTCCATTAATTGAAAAATTATCCATGATAGCTCCTTCCAAATCACTATATCCGGTTATTAAAGTTGAGTCATTCTTTGCCGAGCCAATATTAAATCTAAATTGTACATGTGGTTTACCAGCCAAAAAAGCAATATCTACATTATACCTCGTATTTCCATCTACATCACGAGAATTATATTCATATGTTGAAGGAAAAGCTTTTTCTGCTCCTGAAAATAACAAATGAGAAACATTTCCATTATAGTATTCCACATCAATACCTGCCCATGTATTAAATGTCATTGGATAATACCACCGATTAAATGAAGAGCTTGTTGTGTCTAGAACTTTCCATGTAGCACCACCATCTATTGAATAACTAAGATTCATTTGTGATTCAAACGTATATTTGGTACGATAATGTAGTTTCATATCCATTTCTAAAACCGGATCTGCAATTGTAGTAAAATCAAAAATTGGCGAATACAAATGTGCTCTGCTCATTTTTGGTAATGGCGAAAGCTGTGTTGTGCTAAACGCAGAAGTTCCCGAGAAAGCAGTGTTAAGTATAGTTCCTGTTGGAGTACCTAATTTCCAACTATCCAATCCTATTGTTGAATTATGCCACCACCCGTTTGCTTGTGTTTCGAAATCATTAAAATAAGGTGTGGAGTAAATAGATTCTTGTTTCAATCTATAATAGCCTAAATTATTTGATTCCCACATCTCATTAATGGCTCCAGTTACATCAACTTTATAGATGATAAAATAATTTCCATTCGAAGTGGTTGGTTTTGAAAAAACAAATTTTTGATTTAAAAACCCAAGTGAGGATATTGAAGGTTCTGCAATAGATCCTAAGAATAAATCACTTGCATCAAGCAAACTATCAGTAGACCAATAAAATTCGGTAGTTGAGTTAGATGAAGATACTGCTCCACCATTAAACAGCCTATAATATAACGTATCCGTAACTAATGATGAATTAGTGTTTATTGTATAAGTATGTTCTATACTTAAATCCGGCTTTGGTTGACCAATATATATGTCATCTAAATTTATGTTTTGTTGGAAAAATTCAAAAGACATCATATCCGAATGAACGAAACGGATTTTCGCATTGTTCTGACCATTCAAACTAGAAAGACTAAAACAGTTACAGTCCCAATCGTTAAACCTTGGCATAGGAAAAAAAGTTGGTGTAGAAAAACTTGGCAAAGAATTTGTTGCCGATAATTCAATGCCGAATTTAGAGGGATTTGAAGTGAACGTGCTTTTAGCCTTTAACCAAAAACAAATAACATTATTATTTTGTGCGGAGAAATCAAAATAAGGACTTTCCAGATATTGAACTGGCGCGAAAGGCGCAGAGTAATTTGGATTTTTTATATACCAACTTTTATTTCCCGAATGCGTGCCCTCAATTTGATGCACGTTGCTTTTTCCCTTAACCCAATATAATGGTACTCCTGAAGGTTTCCAATAATTAACCGTCCCTTCAAAATCTTCTTTATGCTCTGGTATGTTAAAAGTTGTATCTATCTGCAGTACCATACATCCAACATTATTGTTTTCATTCGCCTCTACCAGGTTATTCGTTGCGTCATGTCGGTAAAACACCCAATAATTACGAGCCTTTAAATTAGGCAACATTGCAATTGTATGAGTATATGGAGAAATTGTTGAATTAACCGTGTGAGATTTAGTTCCAATTAACGCATCGCTTGCATCAAAAATAGAATCGTATGAGAAATAATAATTTGTAACATTAGAATAGGTTGGTGGACCAATACTATTATATACAAAAGTGGTACTAACTGTAAATGTTGCAAAGTTCTTTGCTCCAATAAATTTCGTACCAGATGTTGCTATTACATCCGGTGCAGTTTCTGTAATACTAAAATCATCAATAATCCAACCCTCAGTTTTCCCGGTAGCATTCGTATTACCATACTTAAATCTAAACTTAACATTGGATTGACCTTGCAATGAAATTAAACTATGCGCAGGATAATTATATCCACCAAAAGAATTACCTGACCAGGAAGACTGACCTCCTAACGAACTGCAGTTTACATTATTATACCAACTTATTTTTTGACTAAGAGTTCCATTTAAAAGAAGCCAACTCAACCCGCCATTAGTTGAATACTCCACATTACATCCCGCTAAATTATTGGTGGTTTGATATCTATGTGAAAAGGATATCTGATACACTTTTGTCATATTCGACAAGTCAAAACTTGGAGTCACTAAATACATGACGGAACTAGATGTTGTATTGCCATTCAATTTAGTTGCCCATACATTTGGTGCAGAGGCAGCAGAATTTAATACTACGCCACTTGGTATGCCCCGCTGCCAATCGTCCGTACCGGTAATTGCTCCGTGCGTCCAACCCGTACAATTTACTGAATCAAAATGTTGAATATACGGCGGTACAATCTGCGCTCTTAAGATAACATGAGCGAATAGAAGTAAACCAATTATACTATTTATAATTCTGAACTGACTCATCATAACAAATATATGAAATTTAAACCTTTAATAATTCATTCTATCCGTAACGTTTATTTACCTTTGCGCTTCTCAGATGTCATTCAATCCTTTTGATATTGATTTGCCGGTTCGCGACATTATTTCGAATGTACGAGAACATCTTCATTCTGAAAACACCTTAATTGTTACTGCACCTCCGGGCGCCGGAAAAAGTACTTTATTGCCGCTTGCCTTAATGAATGAAACATTTCTGAACGGTAAAAAAATCATTATGCTCGAGCCGCGTCGTTTAGCCGCGAGAAGCATCGCCGAGCGTATGTCGGATTTATTAGAGAGTGAAACCGGAAAAGAAATTGGTTACCGTATACGTTTTGAAACACGTGTCAGCAATCAAACCAAAATTGAAGTAGTCACCGAAGGAATCTTAACGCGTATGCTGCAAAGTGATAATGCTTTGGAAGATGTGGGGATGGTTATTTTTGATGAATTTCACGAACGCAGTTTAAATGCCGATTTAGCTTTAGCGCTTTGTCGCGAAGCACAACAGGTTTTACGTCCCGATTTGCAAATCATGGTGATGTCGGCTACACTAAATGTGCCGGAACTTAGTTCATTATTAAAATGCAAAGTCATACAAAGTGAAGGCAGGCAATATCCGGTTGACATACATTACACAAGCGATGCGGATGAATTTCTGTTACCTGAATTAGCTGCAAGAACAATCATTCAAGCCACACAAAAACACGAAGGTGATGTGCTGGTGTTTTTTCCGGGTGAAGCAGATATTCGGAAATGCGAAGAACTCTTACTAAAAGATTTACCGGATTTTTCTATTCACGCTTTATACGGACAGCTTCCAAAAAATCAGCAAATAGCAGCGATACTTCCCAACAGAAACGGAAAACGCAAAGTGGTATTAGCCACTTCCATTGCAGAAACAAGTTTAACGATTGAAGGAATCCGAATAGTAATAGATACAGGCTTCGGAAAAATTTCAAGATTTGATACGCGCTCCGGATTAACCAAATTGGAAACAGTTCGCATTTCAAAAGATTCTGCCGACCAGAGAGCAGGTCGCGCCGGACGATTAAGCAGTGGCGTTTGTTACAGAATGTGGACGAAAGCAACGCATGAACGTCTGGCAGAACACCGCATCCCTGAAATCATGGAAGCCGATTTAGCTTCCTTGGTTTTAGATATGGCACAATGGGGCGTTCACGATATTGCTCAACTAACGTGGCTCAGCCCTCCTCCAAAAGCAGCCATTGCACAAGCGAGCGATATTCTCGAAAACATTAACGCACTGGAGAATGGAAAAATTACGGCGCACGGTAAAGACATACATAAATTGCCTTGTCACCCCCGCATTGCACACATGTTAATTTTAGCAGAGGGAGAATATAATAAAGCCTTAGCCTGCGACATTGCAGCCATTATAGAAGAACGTGATCCGCTTCCAAAAGATTCGGGTATCGACATCAACTTACGGATTGAAGCTTTGCGAAGAGCAAGAAATAATAACAGTAGCGGTGGAAAATTTTCGCGCATCGAAAAAATAGCCTCATCGTATCGCAACATGCTTAAAATTGAAATCAGCAACGACCCTGTTGACGCCTACGAAACCGGATTACTCTTAGCCTATGCGTATCCGGAGAGAATTGCCTCTGCGCGTCCGGGTAATAACGCGCAATTCCAATTAGCTAACGGTAAGATTGCCGCGGCAGGCCACAAAGATGATTTGGCACATGAAAGCTGGCTGGCCGTAGCGCATATGGATTTAAGAGAAGGATTAGGGAAAATATTTTTAGCCGCTCCACTCAATCCAAAAGATTTGGTTTCCTTGGTAAAAGAAAGAGAAATCATTACCTGGGAAACACGTAAAGGAGGCATCGTTGCCAATAAAGAATTACGTATTGGAAATATTGTTTTACAAAGCAAAGCGCTGACAAATCCTTCGGAGGAAAAAATAAACGAAGCCTTGTGTAACGCCATTAAAAAAGAAGGCGATGCTTTGCTTGATTTTAATGATGAGGTCAAACAATTACAAAACAGAATTCTGAGTTTGCGCAAATGGAATTCTGAAGAAGCTTGGCCGGATGTAAGCAACGAAACACTATTGCAAAGCTGCGACAAATGGTTGGCGCCTTATTTAAAAGACATCAAGAAAAACGAAGATTTTAAGAAACTCAATCTCTCTCACATTTTACTCCATTCCTTAGAATGGGAACTGCAGCAGAAATTAGAAGAATTAGCGCCAGCACGTATAGAAGTGCCCAGTGGTTCTAAAATCAAAATAGACTATTTTCCGAACGGCGCGGCGCCTGTATTAGCCGTGCGATTACAAGAAGTGTTTGGATTGAGCGACACACCAACAATAAATCAGAATAAAATTTCATTGGTGATGCATCTTTTATCACCGGGATATAAGCCGGTGCAAGTCACCACCGATTTAAGAAGTTTCTGGAATAACACTTATACTGAAGTGAAGAGTGAATTAAAGCGTCGTTATCCAAAACATGCCTGGCCGGAAGACCCATGGAGTGCAACAGCCGTTGCAAAAGGCCGTAGTCATAAATAAAACCACTGCACTTATTACCAAAAACACTGCACTTATCTGTTTTGCCCAAAAAAGAAAAAATGTAGATGGATATTTGAAAAAACAATATCCATGAAAAAAATATCTATACTCCTAGTGGCCTTAGCAATAGGCTTTGCCTGCAAAAAGAAAGACAATAACGAACCTGCGCCAAGTAATCCGGGAAGTGGCAACACCTGTGCTAATCCCAATTTACTTCTTAGCTTAGAATGCAACAACAATTTAACCGACGCTTCATGTGTTCCGTTTACTGTAACGAATAATGGCGCCACTTATGATTTGGATCGTAATAATAATGCCAACAAAGCATTAAAATTTAACGGAACAAGTTACCTTAACTATCCGAATGCATCGGGATTACAACCTGCTTTACCTTTCTCGATTTCATTTTGGGTAAGCGTGGATGACAGTTCGAATTGGGCTTCTAATTATTTTATGCAATCAAATGCGCGACCTAATGGCGGCTACTGCGGGTATTTAATTCGCACGGATGCAGTGGGAAGAATTAATCTTACTGTTGGCGACACAACCAACAGCACAACCATTGGCGCTTTATCATCTGTTGTTTTAAATTCAAACACGTGGACACATTACATGGCTGTTGTAAAAGGAAACAACAATGTGGATGTTTACATCAACGGACAAAAAGATACCTTATGCGCATTATCCGGTTCCGGTAACAGTATAAGTTATCCAGCACCTTCAACAACTTCCAACTTAGGTTTAATAGGAGGCGTTTCATTTAGCACCAACAACGGACGATTAAAAGGAAAAATGGATAAAATAAAAATTTGGAATAAAGCATTAAACAGTACAGAAGCTTCTGCAGAATACACAAACAGTAATTAGGGTATAGATACTGCTATTCTGTAGTTCAAAAACCGTTCGTAACAGAGCGGTTTTTTTATATCACCTTATTCAGATAAAAACTTAAAAGATTGTACGCTTTCGAAAAATCATCTTTGTATTGTGGCGAGTTTAATTCCGCAGCAGCGGCATAAGCCATTTTTTCGAAGTCGTTTAAAATTTGATTAAACACATCATGCTCCAACACGTCCAAAAAAAGAGTTTTATTATTTTCGAGGATGTTGTAGATATCGAAAGCCGCTTTACGAGGTGTATTGTTTTTTAGTTCGTGGATTTCGTTAATAAGATCGTGGATGCGCATGGTTTAAAGATAAGTTTAATTCATGAGAGGGAAACGGACGAGGTATAATTGGGCGCTCAAAAGACAATTTCCTTAATAAATTGAGGCTCAAACCACAAGGACAGTATTTTTTTTCGTGTTTTTAGGCTTCCTTTATCAAAAAAACCCTATTTTTGCTATCCCAATTAAAATTGGTCCTGTGGCCGAGTGGCTAGGCTGAGCTCTGCAAAAGCTCCTACAGCGGTTCGAATCCGCTCGGGACCTCTAAAAACCCCTGTAAACCCCAGTGTTTATAGGGGTTTCGCATTTTGGGTGGCAGCGTGGGTGGCTCCTACCCAGCAGAGGTCCCTTGCAGACTCGAAGGGTTGAAAAAATCTAAAACAAATGTTGCTCCAACTTCCGCAGATCTGGGTATGCAACTAGTATTAATGAATTATTTCTATTAAGAACTCTGTTGACGAAGATTAGTCTTTGGTCATTTGTTCGATGCATGTTGATACAGTGATTAGCTAGGCTAATCAAATATTCTATGCAGCTAGTGCACGTCTTGCAGCTACCCAACCTTCAGTTGCAGCTTGAATTCTTTTATGAGTTGCTGGATGCGTATACGTGTCAGGCATTGCAATGGCATAATAAAGTGAAGTAGTTTGATTTAAGGAAGCCCCCTCACAACTTAAAACCCATCCCGCGATGTAATCCGCATTGAGTTCTTGCCTATGGGATTTATAATTTATTAAGTTGCCATTTTGTTTTGCCAAAAATCTTCCGTGAAGATCTCCATTGTAATGGTGAGCTACTTCGTGTGCAAACACCGCAACCACGGCCCATGGACTTACTCTATGTAGTTGAGAAATAAAATTTGGGTTATAGGTGATGATTGGTTTTTCCGATTCCCAAAAAGCCTTTTTATAAAGCGTAGCGCATGCATTATCAATACTCGCTTCAAAAACCTCGATAGGATGATTCATACTTAGCATTGATTTAATTCTGTTTACCAAACTCTGGTAATATGGATGTGCTTTTCTAATATTATATGTACAGCTATTCATGTTTTTTTAATTTATACTAATTTACGGAATTGAAATTCAAAGAATTAATTTTTTGATCATTGGAATCCTTCATTCGCTCAATCTTAAATCCTATTGGCTGTCTATTATCCTGAGTTTCTTTAGCCTCAATATAAGATATGAGCTTTTGATTTTGATTCTCCAAATGTTTTTGATTGGCAGTCACCTCAATTAACTGGTTTCCGGCATTAGTCAGATGTTGATAGCTCTTCCTTAAAGCAGTTTGAAGTTGATCAACTCTTTTTTCACTATTTAGAACAAAAGCGAAAGCGAGAATCATTATGATGACAACTGCAACGCAAACAAAGATGAGTAAATTTCCTTTTTTCATAATTCTATTTTCCTATTTTTTTAATTGTGTTATCCAAATCTCTAAAAGCACCATTTATGTCTCGAATGGCTTTTTTTGCTGATCCGTTATTATCTCTTAATTGTATTTCCTTGCAGCAACTGCATCTAATTACGGCCTCGTCAGCAACTTGTTTTAATGCAACTGTTATTTGACGATTGCATTCCGGACAGTTAATCTTAACTGTTTGTTTACTTATATCTATCATATTAAAAATTTACTCTTCTTTAGGTTTGCCCTTATCATTCTTTTTCCGTTTAGAAAAAAATCTTTTCTTACGGTTGTTATCCTTCTCTCTTCCATAATCAATCTCCTCTCGATCCCACTTTCTTGCATGGCTAATTTTGTTATATGTAATCCAATAATGTGATTGGCATTTAAAACTCCAATTGCCTATTGATGGGCTGAGAGAAACTGTTTCACCATTAAATGTAAGTTTCCAATCCGTGGGAGACAATGGAGTTACAACTTCATTACCACATCCACAAACACATTTATGTATCGCCGTACAATATTCGATAGAGATGTATAGTATCCCTTCCTCCACCTTATCAGGTATCGTCTCGACAAACTTATGTTGTAATATCTTCATTGAGTAATTGTGATACGTTTATAGAATAGGTAGAATGATGTTCCTGTTCAAGATCTTGATAAAATCCAACCATTTTTTTCCATTTAATTACAGCTAAGACCGCGTTTAAACAATTGAGATCTGCTATTTGAATATTTGTAGCATATTCGTTATTTAAGTTGTCTTCTCCCGAAATCCGAACAGGAAGGTGATCATTTTTGCTCGGCGTACCGGTAGTTACTCTTAAAGTTCCTATGAGAAAATCATCTACCACGTTTACTCCAAGACCTACATCTATAAATGGAATCTTGGCGCTGAGAAGATACTTGGTTAAGTCTGATCTTACTGAGTTTTTATCGACGCAAATAAATACATAATTCATTTTATCCAATTCCCATAAGTTTTTTCCATCTAAATACACATGATGAGGAATTATTTTTTTATGCATATTGGAATAAATATTCGTGTAATAATCCGACTTCTTTTGTTTAAGACCGAGTTGCTCATTTGATGCAGCTCCTGGGGAACGAAAAGCATTATGCTGAAGAAATTCATCTCCGTCATATAAATGGATTTCACTTACCGGTGTCTTTGCCAACAGATCTAATATGTATGCCCCCGTTCCCCCCAATCCGACAATCGCAATTTTGAGTCCGTGGAATTTTGAATTTAACCCGTTAATATTTGCCCTCGATGAACTTGTGTCCATGTACTGAAATACGCTTTCAACATCCTCGTCCGGTACTACTTTAAACGTTTTTTCCGTGACATTTTTATCCAATGATTTTGCAGGTGCCGATATCATATCAGCATATCTTCGAATTTTTTCGTAGTAATTTGGATACCCGCTGGGCGGCTTATTTGAAAACGAATAATTAATGGTAACTCCCTCCGCTAACGTTTGTGTAGCGGTTGCGTGCTGAATTTGTGTAATAATTGATCCATCCTTGTTGCAGGGATGTTCGCCACAGAAATTAATGACATGCGTACTTGGAGGCGCAGTTTCCTTATTATTCTTTAAAGTAAGCTCACTTATGAGCTTACCATATTTAATCTCTCTACTACTATTGACATAGGGTATATGATTTGCTATCAAATAACCTCCCTTTACCTCAATTTCATAGCCTTCATCTCTGAGTCGTTTAAGATCAGGACTATGACTTATCAGTTGATGTGACATTGAAAATCATTTTATTTTTAACGAAAACTTTATCTCCCTTGACCATTGTGCCTTCAGGGTTTTGCTCAGGGCCTTTTTTATACGTTACAGTATACAGGGTGGTACCATTATCCATATAGTTATCAAACGCAAGTTTTACAACTTCCTCAAAGGTTATTGTGCGTTTATCCCACGATCTCTCTCGCCCGTTGACAATTATCACAACTGGTAATTCAATTGGTTTCACGGAATAAAAGTGTTCAATTCCCGGTCTTGCTAAGTCTGTTTTGGTTTCATCGAGAATTAATTCGTCTTCCCAAGGTTTTTTAATTGATAAATAAACCTCGTTCTCTTTAGGTATCTTTCCTAACTCTTTTACCTGAGCGCCGGTAATGTATTGTTCGCTCCAATCGTAATGTTTGCCATCTATTATTAGATGCAACTTCTTGCCGTTTTCATGGCCTTTATCTTTTTGTGTTGACATTTTTATATGTTTTAAAAGTGGTTATTATTTAACTTCACGATACAAATGTATAAAGAAAATCTAAATATATCAAGCAAGTGCTAAATATAGTTATCAACAATTTAGAATTGCTTGTTAGATTTAGATTTTAGTGGTACATTTGCAGTATAGATCCCGTTAAAAATGACAACATTAGGTAAAACTCTAAAAGAAGCTCGCGAGCTAATCCCACTAACTTTAAGACAGGTTGAGGACGCAATAGGAATATCAAACGCTTATCTAAGTCAACTTGAAAACGACAAGATTAAAAAACCTTCGGCTGACGTACTATATAAATTAGCTAGTCTTTACCATATAGATCTAGATACTCTTTTGGCAGCATCCGGCATAATTAATAAAGGTGCGCCAAAGAAAAATAAGTTACTGAATACCGTTGCTCTCTCTGCTGAATCGATAACAGAAGAGGAAGAAAAGGAGTTGCTTTCCTATTTAAAACACATCCGATTTAGCAAAAAGCAGGAATAGATCTTTGGCACTAAATTCGTACTGATTCCTGTGGTTTCTTCACTAAGAAGTTCCTCTTGACAATAGTGTCAAGGGCTATATTTTATTTTGCAAAACACACACAAATATTTGCAAATCAATTATTTATAAATGAAAACTAAAAAAGATTTTCCATACTTAACATTTTTCTGTTAATTAGTGTTGTATCTTTGCGTCCCCTTAAAAGCATTATTGTCTTATAATTGTAATAACATCAATATGGAAAAACCACATATTTCTCAAATTTTGAATCAAGGATCATCATCGTTGAATTCAAAAATTGAATCATCAAAAGTGGAAACTGTTCTGAAGTTAATCGATAAAACTGTTCAGGAACAAGAAGCTGTTATTAAGCTCCAAGAAATAAATCAGGAGCTTCTAAAGAAGGTGGTTCAACTTTAATTCAGATTATGTTTCTTGAAGAGTATAGTGCTGAAAGACTAGCAATAGCTTTGTCTAATAAAGAAACGCCCTCCGACGTAATCAAGAATAAGCACCATTACTCTTACTTGGTGAAGTATTTATCTTCCCCAGAGATAAATGCACAAACAATTGTAACAGAAGAAAACTACATCAATAAAGATTATATTGACGATTATTCCTTCTATTATTCGTTATGCTTTAAAGACTACTCGAATAAATGCAAGAGGATTCATTTTTTTTCAAATAAGTTTTCTCTTGAGGAAATAAACGAAAAGATTCTTGCACCATATAGTGATAATAAAGAGTTTTGGGACCATTATCTTGGATTCATTGTCGTAAAACCTATCCCCACAACAGTAATTGGTTTTACAATTCTTAAAACTTACGCATCCGAGAAAAATCTCAGTAACAGATATTTTTTTGGGTTAAGGAAATACAATGTTCATTTTTATGGTGTGAAAATAAAAATCACCTCGCTGGCCTTTCAGGAGCAAGATAGTGTTCTTGCTGCATGTGCAACTACCGCTATATGGTCAATGTTAAGCAAAGCGTCATTAGATTATCATACAACTCTAAAATCACCTAGTCAGATTACAAAAGATGCTGGAAATATCGGCCACGATGGAAGCCGTCTCTTTCCCAACAAAGAAGGCTTAAATATTAACCAAATTTGTAATGCTATTTACAATTCTGGACTGGTTACTGAGCTCAGACAACCTGATATGGAGCATGAGGCTTCTGAAATAGCGGTTCTCTCTAACAGCTATATTAAACAAACGATTAATGCTTACTCTCGTATTGGGATTCCGATAATTTTAATCATAGCGGTACCAAATCCAGCAGATCCAGAGGCCTATGGCTTACACGCTTTAACTGTGTCAGGTTTTAAACAAACAAACCTTGCGCCTGTTAATGATAATGCGGAGAGGTTATCGTATGCGTCAGATTTTATTGACAAAATTTATGCGCACGATGATCAGTTCGGGCCATTTGTAAGAGTGGAATTTGAAGGTGACGGTGAAATAAAATGTCCCTGGAATGAAAATGATCCAAAAAAGCGCAAAACGCTAGTTTCATCCATAATTGTTCCTTTATATCCAAAAATTAGAATTTCTTATGCAGAAATAAAACTTCTTGTACTTGGGTACGATCGAATCATAACAACAGCCTTTGACGGGAAGACGAACCTAGATTTAGTATGGGATATAAAATTAGATTTTAGTGAAGGTTTCAAAAATTCTATAAAAAATTCTAACCTAAGTAATAGGGAAAAATTAAATCTTCTGACAACAAGTCTTCCTCGCTACATTTGGATAGCCGACTGCTATTTAGGAACCGATAAGGTTTTTAGTTTTACGTTCGATGCCACTGATATGGCAAATGGAATGATCGGAATCAATATAATAGTTTACTACGATGGCGTTAAGGATGATTTAATTCGTCTTATTTCTCAGGAAGGGGATAAGTTTAAAAAACTCTTCAAAAGAAGAAATAATGGTTCAATGTACATCAAACATTTCATAACTCAATTGACAAAGGACTGATAAACATTAACGTTTTCTTTAAGACCACTTTCTCCTATAATTTACAGGGTGATTTCAGTGAGTAGATCTCATTCATCTTTTCACGTATCGCTTCAATTACTTCATTGTTTTCAGGTTGAATCTGTGACCTAAAGGTTTCCCCCTTATCATTCAGATATTTGTCCCAAAAATAGGCCTGTCTAGTTTTACTCAGAAATCCATATTCAAAGAGTAGTCTAACCAGATGATTTTCCTCTAACATATCTTTGAAAGCTGAGTAGTTATCCTCCTCCGAATATGAGTATCCTGATCCCACTCCATCATTCATAATCATCTCAACGAAATCAAAATTTTCCTCATCCAAAATGAAATCCATAATAAACTCATCACTTTTATCCTTAAAGTATTCGTAATGCTCTTTACTAAAGAACATATTGAATGGATGGTTTCCATTAAATTCAAATTTTTCCTTATAATCTATAAGTGAGTTTATCCAATCCGGGTTTTTTTCCTGTTGATTATAGTTGGGAAAGGTTTTTTCTAATTGTTCTTTGTACCATTCGTATGGGCGGTCCATTAGGTCTTCGTACTCCTTAATATATTTTTTAAATTGCAAGAGCGCAATCTTAGAACTACCGTCTTCAATAAAATCCGAAAAGGAATACTTAATCGGCTCATATTTGCTAATATACTGATTGTCCAAATAATCAAGCTCTTGTTCAACTCCTACACTAAGTAAATGTAACATTGATTTCAAAAGGCTTATTTCAGCTTTTAAAGTTTCTGCATTTTCCTCAATAGATTCATCATGTGTGGACTTCTTGAAAAAATAAGTGATGTTCTTCCCTAACACCTGCGCAATAATATTGAGTTGCTCCGTTCGGATTTGGCGCTTACCGCTTTCTAATCTACTATACGCAGAAGGAGTTATATTCAGTTTTGCAGCTATTTCCTTTTGCTTCATATCATTGTCAATTCTAAGATCGCGAAGCTTTTTGTAATCAACCGGGTCTTTCATGAAATTCTAATTTTATACAATATTAATTCAATAGAAGAGTGTCATTTAAAAAAATACCAAATTGGCACAAAATAATTAAGTTGATTTCATCAACCTATGTGATACGTCGAAATGTGTTAATCTCAAAGCTCAAACAAAATAGCCTCATTCTTCATCCTATACTTATGATCCAACACACTGGCATTAATAAAAGTAGTGTTGCCATCATTCCATTTACCATATGCTTCATGTATGTGGCCGCAAATGTGATATTTCGGTTTTATATCATGAATCTTATTTAATAAATCCTCACATCCAACATAATCTCCATAGATAGTTTTGTCTAATCTTCCATAGGCAGGCCCATGAGTAATTAATATATCAGTATCGGGTGGGATTCTATTCCAATGCATATTAATTTCAAAACCACGTTTACGGTTGAATGCCCAATCATGAAACCACGGACTAATCGGTGAACCCCAAATTTTTATTCCATCAATAGTCACTGCGCTATCGTTAAGATAGATTACATTTTCGGGAATAATATCATACACTTTTTGCGGTGATGAACTCTCGAAAAAGAAATCATGATTACCGGGAATAAATATCTTGTGCCTAAAGTCAAGTTCTTTAAACCAATTTAAAAATTCGATTACTTCTTCTTCGTGTCCCATTCGACTTATGTCACCTGCATGAATAATTGCATCTCCTTTTGGAAGAATTAATCTATTATGCATTCCGTGTGTATCGCTTATAGCTACAAATTTCATTTTTACTCCAATAAAAAACCCCGGTTTCGCCGGGGTTTGATTAATAAATATTTTTTTAAACATTAATATACCCCAATAGCTCTCATAATTGACTTCAATGTCACTTGAGTTGTTTGTTGTTGGTATGTGCCTGTAATTTTCATTTAGGGTGCTAATATGTTCAAACAAAATTTGATTAACAAATTTCAAGGCGATAAAATGAGCCAATTTCGTTTTTAAATGATTGAACTTAAATATTTGCTCAAAATGCTGCACTATACTGCGCTATACTTTACTAAACTTTACGCGTTTTTGCGTCAGGATAATTTCGAATAAATTTTATTTTAAGTCACCAACATTACAGAACTTTATGGTATCAAAGAGTTAATCAAAACACAAATTAAATATACAAAAAATGAGTGAGAATGGCAAGCCTTTATATTCACTAACTGTTGATGAATTCAAAAGGGTATTCTTTCAAGTTATTAAGGAAAGTGTGGAGGATATTGTGAAGGAAAATATTAAACGCGATAATGACACCATGCTTCGAATCGGAGAGGTACAAGCTTTGTTGAAGATTAGTAGACCAAGCGTCTACAAGTTAATCCAAGAAAAAAAACTAAGAAAGTATAAGATCAATGGCAGCACCTTCTTTAAGCGTGAAAATGTATTAGCACTAATTGAAGAATAAATAAAATCTATAAAATTTAAAATTAGAACCATGAAAAAAAACAGTTTGAAAATTGATCCTACAAGCCCTTACTATAGGGTTTGCCTTTTCCCAAGATGCTCACAGCCTTTTATGACCACTAGGGGTCGGATTTACTGTTGCGACAAGTGTGCTGATGATCATTACAACGAAAATAGAAAATTGAAAAAATTAAAATTAGAAAGAAGATCTATGGATTTTGAAGAAGAAGCGCCTATTACAATTCCTGAAGGGTCGGTTCCGCCTTCTGTCAAAAAATCTGAACCTGAGGCGCCAAGTATTAACCAAAATCAATTAGAAAAGAATATTGAAGTTTTCTCCAGCTTGAGCATCGACAAAAAGAATGGTACTATTTATAGCATAAAATTTTTGGAAGATCTGGAAGTTGATCTGCGACATTACAGTTACTTTTTTCCACTTTGCAACGTAAAGAATGGCTTCTGCGTGATGTTCGGCAACTTCTTAACCTATTTGGTAAGCCCACTTGAAATACTAATTTTTTATAAACCTTAAAACCAAAATAAAATGAATGCGAAAATTACCTACCCGGAAATCCAAAAACTGTATGGTACACCCTTGGATCATGTCGCGCGTCCACATCAGCCTTTTAAATTAAGCACCACTCACTATATCGTGGGTGGTGTTATCATTTGCTTAGCTGCTTATGGTGCCTATTGTATCGTGAAAGACGTTACAACAAAGCTTGAAGGCAAACCTGAATTCAAATTCAGACATAAAGACAAAACAAAACCAGAAGCGTAAACCATTACTCCTTATTTTACTAAGAGGGCAACCGCCCTCTTTTTTTGTGCCTGTATTTTTTTGAACTTAAAATATATTCCTCCGGCAGGAAAACGCACCGGATATTTATTGTTTTAGTTTCGCACCGGCGTAAACGGGCGTTTACTCCCGTTTTACGATTAATTTATTAAAATCATGCTTCCCAATGAATTACCCTACTTTACGCCCGTAAACCCCCGTAAATACGAGTATCCGGAGGAAAATGCCCGTTTACTCCGGAAAACGGGCGTTCCCCCGGCTCAATAATTTATATCCAAATATAAATTTCCTCTGACAAAAGGCTGTTTATAATTCGGTTTATTCATTTTGTTAACACGTTTACAAAGGGTAAAAGAATAGGTTATCTTTGATATAATAAGACAAACAAGATAATTTGAATAGACCATAGATTAAAAACATATAAGAATTTGCGTTAAGCTGATTCTCGCTCTGAAAACTGGAAAATTTCAAAACAAATGAGGATGAAGCCAAAACGCCCATGCAATGCGTGGGCTTTTGCTTTTTTCGTTTGTTGGGCATTCCAGTGCCTCAGAGCGGATTAGTAAAATGTCCCACGCAGATTTTTTGTGGTAAATCCAGCACAAAAAATGAAGACAATTAGTTTCAATAAATTCCTCACTCTCCTAGAAAGGGAAGATTTAATTTATTTTATAGAGGCTGAGTTATCTGATCCACATCTTATTAAAATTCTTCTTAGACAGAAGAAGAGCTATCCTGAGTTTATGGAAATGTTATCAATCGAAAGCGGATGGGTAAATGACGAGGATATTAATGAAGTTGTTAAGCAAGCTCTGGAAGGTGCCCCTAGGAAAACACTTCTTACTCTAATCGAAAAAACAACTCCTGAAAAATCCATTATCAAAATACTTTCTGGCCTATCAAAGGAAAGGAAAGATAATATCGGTAAAGCATGGGTTGAATCATCAAAACTGATCAGTGTTGCAAAGAATATTCTTAATACGGGCAAAATTGAAAAGGATGAAAAAACGGAACAAATAACCAAGCTCTTTGATCTATATGAATTGTGTTATGAGTCCTACAAAAGTAAGTCAAATGACTATAAGCTTATAGCTTACATTAATCAAATTGGGGGCAGAGTTATTAAACTGATTGATAGCAAGCTCTTCGATTTAAGAGCTGCAAAAGTTATTGCTAAATCAAAAAAATCATCATCAGCTATCAAAAAAATAGATGTAGAATTGTTGGGTTTGAATAAAATGAAAAAATCAATTCGTTTTATTTCACAACAAGATGAAATGGATTTTGGCTTTGAAATGATAGACTTAAAAAAACTTGTTTCAAAAAGTAAAAACATTTTCGATACTATTCTTGAGCTTGGAAAAATTAGCCATTCAACAGATGAAGCTATAAGGAGCGAGCCTAAATCAAAAGCTCTCAATAATTATAAAACTAAGGTAAATAAGTTAATCGAGTCACTGGTTCTTGAACAAATCAAAACCCATCTTGGGGACAAATTCTCGATAAAAATAAATGGTAAAGAAACTAAGAAGCTATTGCCCGACAATATTAATTTACGTGAGGTGCATGGCAAATCTATTGCCTTCGATTTTTATGTGAGAAAAGGAAAACAAGAAGTGACTTTCAATGGTCATGTATTACATCAGGCCAACCACTTTTTTATTATATGGCTTGGTGATTTATTAGGCTTTGAGGAAAGTGAGCGATTCAGAAACATCTATTCGCTCAATATCGAAAGTTTAAATCCTTTCATGGATGACCTTTACATATTCGATTCTTCTCTTTGGGATGGAACCGAGCTATCTGGTATACTGAGTAATGAAGGCGATGTCCTCTTGCCGCCAAAGTATAGCCAAATTGAAAGAATTGGTATATCTGACTATTTTCAAGCGTACAGATTAAATATAAACGAAGGAGATGAAGTTAAGGAAGGATGGGAATATTATGATAAGAAAGGGAAACCAGTTACAAAAGAAATAATCGAGAAAGCTGAGGATGAAAGCTACGAGATGGAGCTAGACCGTAACTATGAGGCGGCAAAAAGATTAGTGTGGTCGCAAAAAGAATTAAATGAGATGAAATTTATTAAGCAGCATAAATTCTCAAAAGCCTTTGATACTATAAAGGAGATAAAACCACTATTGGAAAAAAAACTTAACGATTACAAGAGCATTTTGAGGTATCCAAATCTGAAGTTTTTCATATACAAAGATCTCTATGTTGCCTATTGTGATAAGAACCCTAAGTATAAATTTGTAGTCGGCATCGACCCCGATATGAATGAACATTTTGATTTACATTCTGAATAAAAACCATATACCATGATAAAAGACAAATTTTCCACTCTGCTTGAAAGAACTGATAACGATGAGCTTTTTAAAATGCTCGATACAATGTTTACTGATGAAGTAAAGAAAGAATACGGTGTTCGTATAGCTAAAATGAGAGATGGATTAGGTTATACTGATGACGAATTACCTCTGTTCATTGAGAACGTTCCGCGCTCATTATTAAAACATGGATTAAAGAAGAATTTCACACGCGAAATGTTGATAGATGAATTAAAAACTCTTAGTGAAAATACTCAAGAAGGATTGATAAAGTACTATCAAGAAAGAAACAGGAAGATTGATGTTCTTAGGGGTATAATAGGCATTAACTCAAACAATCAACTAATTGTACGATGTCCTTTAGCAATTTATTCTATTCACAAAGACTCATTGTTAGAAAGAGATTTTCATTCGGATGAACAAGTGTTTGGAGTAATACGCAACGATAATTTTTGCATTCTTGAAGAAATCAAACTGAAGAATGGAGAAGAACTATTTGGATATGTTGCAATAAACAATTTAGCAGACAATACAATTAATTTACGTTTAATAAACGGATTTGAAAAAGCATCATTTAGTCAGTATAGTTCTGAATATGATTTTGGCGAACTTTTAATTATAAGTAAAAATGAAATTGAAAAGCATAATTAATCTGCCACAAAGTGATTCGTAAATCAAACATACAGGATTCAGCGAGTAAAGGTTGGTGGAACAATACTTCCACACCCATTAAAATATCCATGACCGGAGGTTCTTTACTGATTTTCGTTTCAATTATTATAGAACAGGCTAAGAAGGAGTGGCCAAAAACACAAGCCAAAAAGGATTAATATCACACTATTTTACCTATGAATTGCTACAAAATGTAGCAATTTGATGCTACTTATTAACACGATGTCTGAAATGGGTCTTCCGGGTTTTTAATTCTGGTAAAATTCCGTATTTTTCCTCCTCAAAACGCACTTTTATTAGTGCGCTTTTTAAGTATATATGGAAAAGACCACCATCAAGACATCAAACTCCTCAATTAAAGATAACCATAAGCATGGTTCGGTAGGAAAATTCCTTGTCGATAATATAAAGAAGGATGCTAACCTTTCCATTGTTTCGGCCTACTTTACCATTTATGCTTATAGTCATTTGAAAGATCAGTTGGAAAATATTGAGCATTTAAAATTTCTTTTTGGCGAACCAACTTTTATAAAATCTCTAGACCCGAATAAAACAAATAAACGAGAATTTAAGATTGAAGATTCTCAAATTGTCATACCCATTGAAAGCCGTTTAACCCAAAAATCTGTAGCGAAAGCATGTTCAGATTGGATAAAAAAGAAAGTTGATATTAAGTCAATGGTGAAGCCAAATTTTCTACACGGAAAATTATATCTGATTGAAAATTCAAATGGAGTGAACGAAGCTGCAATGGGCAGTTCAAATTTTACAGTTAATGGGCTTGGTCTTGGAGGTAGTCCAAATATTGAACTGAACATGGTTATTCAAGATAGGCGTGATCTTTCTGACTTGAAAATTTGGTTTGAAGAACTCTGGAATGACAATACTGGATTAGTGGAAGATGTCAAGGAAGATGTTTTGAAATACTTAGATCAGATGTTCATCGAGAATGAGCCGGAATTCATTTATTATAAAACTCTTTATCACATTTTTGAAAATTATTTGGATGAACAGCAAAAAGGTGGATTGCTTAATGAACGTACAGGTTTCTTTGATAGTGAAATTTGGAATATGTTATACGACTTTCAGCAAGATGGTACCAAGGGAGCAATTAATAAAATTCTTAAACATAATGGGTGTATTATTGCCGACAGTGTAGGTTTGGGAAAGACATTTGAGGCTCTAGCTGTAATAAAATATTTTGAATTACTTAATCACCGTGTTCTAGTTCTTTGTCCAAAAAAATTGGCGGGAAATTGGACTATCTATCAGGCGAGTCAGAATAATGCTTTGAATCCATTTGTGAAAGACCGCTTTAATTATACCGTACTATATCACACTGATATGGGAAGAGCAAGCGGGAAGTCTGATGCGAATGGCATTGATTTAGAAACTTTCAATTGGGGCGCATACGATCTAGTTGTGATTGATGAAAGCCATAATTTCCGGGGAAACCCAATGGAGAAAATAAAGGACGACGGAACCATCAAGCTAAATAGAGCAAAGTGGCTCATGGAGAAAATTATAAAGTCCGGAGTTAAAACAAAAGTACTATTACTATCTGCAACTCCAGTAAACAATAATCTCCGTGACTTAAGAAATCAAATACACCTCATTACCGAAGGTAAAAATGATGCTATGTTTGAATCTACACAAATAAAAGACATTGCGCAGTCACTAAAAAATGCACAAACTCAATTTACCAACTGGGCTGATAATAAAAAGAACCCCGAAAGAACGGTAAAACAATTAATTGAAAAATTAGATTCTTCTTTCTTTAAGCTATTAGATGAATTAACGATAGCTCGCAGTAGAAAGCATATCAAAAGTTTCTATAAAGTGGAAGAGATTGTAGGAAAATTTCCTGAAAGGTTAAAACCAATTCCAGTATATTCAAACATTGATATTAAGGATAGATTCTTCACTTACGATGCTCTGAATAAAAAAATACTTCAATATAAATTATCGGTCTTTAACCCCTCTGCATATATTCAAGAGGGTATGAAAAAGAAATACGAAGAGTTGGCTGCTTCATCAGGCGTAATGGGTTTTACGCAAAGTGATCGTGAGCATTATTTGATTGGCATGATGAAGATAAATTTCCTGAAAAGACTTGAAAGTTCAATTGAGTCGTTTGAGATTTCATTGGATCGAACAATTCAGAAAATTGAAAAACTCGAAAGGAAAATAAATGAATTCATTAAATCAAAGTCAAAAACCCAAGAGGAAGATTTATCTCCACTTGAGCCCGATGAAGATGAAATGGAAGAAAATAGTGACGATTTTGAACAGTGGCAAGTAGGTAAAAAACTGAAATTTGATTTGGCTGATCTGGAACTAACTAGGTGGTTGGATGATCTAAGAAAAGATAAAGAAGCATTATCTGACCTGTATAACAATGCAGTGGCCGTTACACCTGATAGAGATGCTAAATTGGAAGACTTAAAAAAACTGATTAAAGCTAAAATCAAAAAGCCAATTAATGGCAGAAACGAAAAAGTTATTGTTTTTACAGCATTCGGAGATACTGCCAACTATATTTACGATTGTTTATTAGACTGGGCCCAGAAAGAATTAAAGTTGAATATTGCCCTTGTAGCAGGTTCTCAATGTAAAACTACTCTTGGTAAACCTGAATACTCTAACATACTCACTAATTTTTCTCCAATATCGAAACATCGCAACAAGCTGCCGAAAATGCCGCAAGATGATGAGATTGATATTTTGATAGCCACTGATTGTATAAGTGAAGGGCAAAATTTACAGGATTGCGATTATCTGGTGAATTATGATATTCATTGGAATCCGGTTAGAATAATTCAGCGTTTTGGACGTATTGACCGACTGGGTAGTAAAAATGAGGCTATTCAGCTTGTCAATTTTTGGCCAACAAAAGACCTTGACAATTACATTAATCTTAAAGAACGAGTAGAATCAAGAATGGCGCTCGTTGATGTTACAGCTACGGCTGATGATAATGTGTTAGCATCAGATCAAATTGAGGAGTTAATTGAAGAGGATTTGAAATACAGAAATCGACAATTAAAGAAACTACAGGATGAAGTTTTAGATTTGGAGGAAATGAATGAAAACGTTTCATTGACTGACTTTACTTTGGATGACTTCAGAATCGAGTTACTTAGTTTCTTAAAAAACAATGAGCAAAAGTTAAAAGAAGCGCCATTTGGCTTGTATGCTGTTGTTCCATCACCTTCTGGTAAACATGCAGTAGCCTCAGAAATAAAGCATTTTACTGAAAGTGAAAGAGACATAATAAAATCTGGCGTAGTTTATTGTTTAAAGCAAAAAGGCGATACCGAAGGCAATGAAGAAGTAAATCCATTACAGCCCTATTTTTTAGTTTATATTAGGGATGACGGTCAAGTAAGATTCAATTATACAAATGCTAAACAAATATTGGAAATATATCGATTGATGTGTTCTGGGAAAAAGGAAGCATACGAGAAGCTGTGCAATATTTTTAATTTAGAAACGAAAAGTGGAGAAGAAATGAGCCAATACACAGAACTGCTAAGAAAATCGGTTGAAGAAGTAAGTAGGGTATTTAAGAAACGAAGCAATCAAAAATTGACTACTGATAGAGGGGCACTTCTAATTCCAAATTCAAAACAATTAAACGAAATGGATAATTTTGAGCTTGTTACTTGGTTAGTTATCAAATAATTTATGGAAGACTTAGGCACCAAAATCAATATAATATCGGCTATTAATTCATTTTCAAAAGGAAGTTTAACTGAAAATGGATTAAAACTATTTCAATCTCTGGGTTATATAACCGAAAGAAAAGCTCACTTAAGTAAACCCACTTTCAAAGAATTTAAAGATAGTTATATTGAAGCATCCTCTAAGTTTAACGAAACAAAAGCTTTAGTTCATGATTGGAAATATGTTGACTTATTATTTCAGCTATCAAAGGAAGAAGTACTGAAACAAACTTCGCTTTTTGACACCAAGAAAGTTGATGATACTGTTATAGAAAGCTATTTGTTTTTTGTTGTTGAACTAAACAAGGATCAATACAGTAGAACGGACCTTTCACTCATTACTCGTGAAGTGAATCGATTGTTTCCTATGCCGGTAATGATATTGTTCAAGCATGGTAATGCACTTACCTTATCCGTTATTAATCGCAGATTGCACAAAAGAGATGAAAGTAAGGATGTGTTAGAGAAAGTAACCCAAATTAAAGATATTAATATTACGACCCCACACCGTGCACATATTGAAATTCTCCAGGACCTTTCATTTGATGAGCTAAAGGAAAAATACGCGTTCACCAACTTTGTTGAATTGCATAATGGATGGCAGAAGACTCTTGATACAAAAGAGCTCAACAGAAAGTTCTTTAATGAATTGGCGAATTGGTATTTTTGGGCCACAACAAAAGTTACATTTCCCGATGATGAAATTGAAGACAAAGAAATACGCAATGCTACAGGTGTAATTCGCCTCATTACGCGATTGATGTTTGTTTGGTTTTTGAAAGAAAAGCGTCTTGTCCCTGAGGAATTATTTGATGACGTTAAACTAAAGTCGCTTCTGAAATATCAAGACGGAAACAAAAGCACATATTATAAGGCAATCTTACAAAATTTATTTTTCGCGACGCTCAACACTGAAATGGGAAAACGTAAATTCAGAAGTTCAGCGGACAAATCATTAAGCAGTCATTATTTTATACATAACCTTTTTCGATACGAGAATGAGTTCTTTAAACCAAAGGAGACTCTTGAAAGGTATTTTGATCCGATTCCTTTTTTGAATGGAGGTTTGTTCGAGTGTTTGGATAAACAAATTGAAAAAAACGGAAAGCTAAAATCAATTCGAATAGATGGCTTCAGCGACAGAATAGACAATGTGCTAAAAGTGCCGGACGAGCTTTTCTTCTCCGAAAAAGAAAAGGTTATTGACTTGAGTAAAGTATATGGCACTCCAAAAAAAAGTAAAGAAAAAGTACGCGGCTTAATTAATATTCTCGGCAGTTATAAGTTTACAATCGCTGAGAATACTCCTATTGAAGAAGAAGTAGCGCTTGACCCTGAACTATTAGGTAAAGTTTTCGAAAATCTATTAGCGAATTATAACCCTGAAACACAAACTACTGCGAGAAAACAAACAGGTAGTTTTTATACACCAAGAGAAATAGTGAACTATATGGTAGACGAAAGTCTTTTGGCTTACCTAAAACAAAACCTAAATGATAAATCGGAAACAGAAAACAATTTGAGAGAACTTCTATCCTATTCTGAAAAGGAAATTCAGTTTTCAAAAACTGAAATAGAGATACTTATTAATGCGATTGATAACATCAAAATTATCGACCCTGCTTGTGGCTCCGGGGCTTTCCCAATGGGAATCTTACACAAGCTTGTTCATATACTTCACAAACTTGACCCAAAAAATGAAAAATGGGAACAATTACAGCTGGCAAAAGTAGATAGGTTAATTGAAGAAGCTGAAACCATACAAGACACACGAACAAGAGAAAATGTAATTAGCGATTTAGAAAAAAATAAAGAACAAATTGAAGAAGACTTTAACAATAATGAACTTGACTTTGGAAGAAAATTATTTCTGATTGAAAATTGCATCTATGGAGTAGATATACAACCAATTGCTGTACAGATTTCAAAACTTCGCTTCTTCATTTCATTGATTGTAGAACAAAAAACAAATCCGAAGAAAGAAAACCTTGGAGTAAGACCATTACCAAACCTTGAAACAAAATTTGTGGCTGCCAACACTTTGGTAGACTTAGAAAAAGAAAATGCTAACCTTTTCACCAATCCGGAAATTGACAAAAAGAAAGAACAACTCAAGAAAGTAAGACATGATTACTTTGAAGCACGAACTCCAAAGCGAAAAACCAATTGCCGCGAGAAGGATAAGCAACTGAGAGACGAACTAACAGAATTATTAGTAACTAATCACGATCTGCAACCTGATACAGCAAAAAAAATAGTTGCATGGAATCCATATGACCAAAACACATTCGCTCCCTTTTTTGATACTGAATGGATGTTTGGGTTGAAAGACGGTTTTGATGTAGTAATTGGGAATCCACCGTATAAAATTGTTGACTCTGAGGATAAATTATCAGAATTTTTTAAATTTAAATATGAGTCTTCAAAAGGCGGTAAGACTAATCTATATAAGCTTTTTATCGAGAAGGGTATTGATTTATTAAAACATAACGGAGCAATTGCATTTATTAACCCAAACACTTATTTGACTGGCGCAGAAAATTTAAGCTTGCGAAATTTGATGTTAAAAAGTACGCAAATAAAGGAGATAATAGAATATACAGAAGCGGAGAAGGTTTTTGAAAATGTTACCCAAGCTGTTACTACTTTAATTCTGAAAAAAGGCACTGGGCTTGGCAACATTATAAAAATTAAAACAGAAAAACAAGGGTTTTGTACTCTTCTTCAAGATGATATTATTAAGTCAGAAGACAAGGTATTTCTTCCCGAGAATAATGTCATTAAACTTATTAAGAATTCTTCAAAATATACTTTTGCCGACTTTACTGAAAGCTATAAGGGGGAAATAAATTTAGGTGTAAAAAAGAAATTCATTTCAATAACTAAAACACCAAAGAGTAAACTCATGGTGCGTGGCAGACAAATCGGTGCTTTTTCAATTGTTGAATACCCATTCGAATATTGTGAGCTTGAAGCTGATAATAGAGCGCATCACAAATTAGAAAGAATTATTTTTCCAGAAATATCGAACCAATATTTAGAAAGAAGAATAAAATCGTATTTGTGTTTAGGTGAATTTATATGTAGCGATACCACTAACTACATGTTTTCAGTAAAAAATAATATCTCAAATAAGTTTCTTTTGGCATTATTAAACTCAAAAGTTATAGATTACTTTTTTAAATATTATAACACTACGAATCATATTCCAATAGGTGAGGTTAGAAAAATACCTTTTGTTTTCCTTGATGAGACTTTACAAGAACCATTCATTAAGATTAGTAATTATATTCTAAGTTTGAAGAGGTTCAACAAAGATTCTTCCTTCTTTGAACGTCTCATTGATGCTATGGTGTATGAATTATATTTACCAAATGCCATTCGAAAGGGGAAATGCGAGGTACTAAAGCATTTAGGCAATTTGCCTGAGCTAAAAGAAGGTGAAGGCGAAAAGAATCTTAAAATGATTGAGAGAGTTTACAAAGAATTATCATATTCTAAACATCCTGTTAATCAAGCAATTGACAAAATGGATGGTGTTGAAGAAATAAGAATCATTGAAGGTAAAAAGTGAAGTGGATTACTGAAATAACGCTGAATAATTTTCGCGCCTTTGGAAAACCTGAAACAATCAAGATTCCAAATGGGAGCCATCTTTTAATTTATGGTGAAAACGGAAGTGGAAAATCATCCATCTATAATGGACTAAGAGATTTCTTTTCATCTTCTTTGGGAGCAACTAAATTCACACTCAATAAATTTGAGGACGCAAAGGGAAACAAGTCTGGAAGCATTGAAGTTACCATTGATGAAGATGGAACGGAACCAACCAAATACAAATTTGCTTTACCAGATGCTGAAAGCAATCACCGAGTTAACAAAGTAATTTTGGCAAACAAGTTCAAAGGATTTCTTGATTACAAGCGTATGTTGAAAGTTCATTCATTAGATATTCCTGACGAGAAGACTCCCGATGTTTTTGATTTGTTAATTAAGGAACTCCTATCTGAACATCGTATCACTGATCCAAAAGGTGGAGTTACAAGCGTTGAATTATATACTGAGTATAAAGCAATCGTCACAATACTTACAACATTAAGTTATGAGCATAAATTAAAAAGCGAAGTTGAACTCAAAGAAAGGCTAACGGAAATTGAAAGGGAGTTAAGTGATATGGATGTCGGAAGCGAAGACCGCGAATCAGTACCCTCATTAATTGCTGCAACAACTGATTACGAAGAGGAGCAGAAGACAATAATGAATGCTCTTAAGATCCTTGAAGCAAAAAAACATCTCGCTGCCTTGAACACTTTGATAATTGATTTGCTAAAAAAAGTTCTTGAGTTGGCGAATGTTTTTCTAAGAGACCATTTCAAGAACAAAATATCTCTTGATGTAAACTTTACTGATTTAAGCTATGATGAGAAGAGCAACTCGATGAGAGAAACGCTTTCATTCAAAATAAAATACGCAGGAAAGGAGATAGATTTTTATCAAGCCTTTTTGAATGAAGCACGGCTTTCTTCATTGGCAATTTGTCTTTATTTGGCTTCAATTAAAACTTACAATCCCGGAGAAGATTCATTAAAGGTTCTATACCTTGATGACGTTTTCATAGGCCTTGACACATCTAACCGTTTTCCTCTATTAGAGATAATCAAGAAAGAATTTATCGAAGATGGCTTTCAGCTTTTCATTTCTACATATGACAGAGAATGGTTTGAGCTTTCAAGACATTGGTTTCAAACAAAAGTTGGAAAAGGAAAAATAAAATCGCTCGAACTCTTTATTGAGGATGATGAAAATCCAAATACCCCTGACTACCCAATTTTGATTCCCTATGACGGAAATTTAGCTAAGGCTAAAGCCCATTTCAAAAGTAAGGATTATCCGGCAGCAGGAAATTATTTAAGGAAGGAATGCGAAGCAATTATCAAAACACTTTTACCCCATACTTACATGTTAGCTCATGATGGAAGTTTAATTGATGATTTGGAAGGTTTATTGAATCAGCTTGACAAATACTATGATGAGTGCAATATTCCAAAACCAACCGAATTAACAGATTCCATAAGGATTTACAGAAAGGCGCTACTTAATCCATCATCACACAACGACAGCAAAAGTCCTTTGTTCAAAAAAGAAATTCAAGAAGCACTTGCAATTGTTGACAAACTCTCGGAATTAAAGAAAATTTCAAGAACACAAGTAGCCTTTGCTGGTGACAAATACATATACACGAATACAGGAAACAACTATTCGGTTGAGCTGGAATTGGCAACCAATATTTGGAAAGTGGAGCACAATGCTACAAAGATACTTTCAAAAAGCAAGTTTAGAATTACAAAATGGACTTGGGGAGGTGTTGATTATAAAAAGAATGCAGCAGGTGAAATAATGACTGGAAACGATTTAGCAGAGTTTTGTATGCAAGACAGAACCCTTGAAAAAGTATTTGACATAATAAATCACAGTACCGGAATTGCAAAGCCGGCTAATTTAAATATGTCTATCAAATCAACTGGTGGCAGAAGTTTAAATGATTTATTACTATGAAAACGCCTATGAGTGGAAATATTTACGGATTTTCTCCTTCAATTAATTCGTTTCAAGGCATGCGAGGAAAGATTGATGATGCTTGGTCGGCTTTAATAAAAGAGTTCATTATTAATGGTGATTCGATTACATTTTGGTTCATGTGGGAGGGTTACAAATATGTAGCCAATTTAAAGCAGGTAAACGCGACTAACTATCAAGGAAGAGTTATCTGTGATGGAGAGTTGGCGGGAAAGATATACTATACAATTTACCGAAATGAAAAAGGTTATGCCATGATCGGAACATGGACTGAGGATGATTATAATTATGATTCATTAATCGAAGTAAGGATGTAAAAATGAGTGCTAAATTTGACCCAATACAACCCGTAGATGATGACGGATTAGTTACCCCAGATGTAGGCAATTGGGGTGAAAAGAAATATAAACTCGTAGGACACTACTGCAATATTTTCTCTTCGGCCATGAAGAACAAATGGAATCTTGTCTACATTGATTTGTTTTCGGGAGCAGGTTATACAAAAATCAGAGAAACAGGGTCCATTCTTAAATCTTCTGCATTAATAGCACTTTCCGTTCCCTCACCCTTCGATTATTATGCTTTCAATGAACTTGATCCTGAAAAATATAAAGCTCTTTCATCAAGAGTTGAAAAACACAAAAATGGAAGCCCGGTTAGGGTGTTCAATTTAGACGCGAATGCAAATGTCGATACAGTAATTAAGAGTATCCCAAATTTTAATAATGGAAAAGGTAACTTGATATTCTGTTTCGTTGATCCATTTTCTTTGAACCTTAATTTCTCAACTATAAAAGCTTTAGCGGCACATAAGGTTGACATCTTGCTTCTGTTAGCGCTTCAGATGGACGGAAGAAGAAACTTCGGCATATACATTGATGAGGAGAATACAAGGATTGAAGAATTTTTGGATAATAAGAATTGGAGAGCAGAATTTGAAAAGGGATATAACGAGAAAACCTTTATTAAGTTTCTGTCCGACCAATTTGATAATAACATGAAGAAATTAAGTTATCTAACGGATGTAGATAAACAACAAATAAAAACTGATTCCGGTTTAGGGCTATACTATATGGCATTCTATTCTAAGCATAAGTTGGGTAGCACATTTTTTAGCTCTATAACAAAGTCAAGCGACGACCAATTAACTCTCTTTTAGTATGGCGGAATCTAGTATAGAATGGACGGAGTTAACATGGAACCCTACCACGGGTTGCTCTAAGATCTCACAAGGTTGTAAGTTTTGCTATGCAGAAGTTATGTCCCGACGCTTACATGCAATGGGAATTAAAAAGTACAAGGACAATTTCAAACTTCGGATTCACCCAAAAGAACTTGAAACGCCGTTTAAGTGGAACAAACCAAAAGTAGTCTTTGTAAATTCAATGAGCGATTTGTTTCATAAAGACGTACCATTGGAATTTATAAAAAGGGTTTTTAAGGTTATGAATCAATGTCCACAACACACATTTCAAGTTTTAACAAAACGTGCTGACCTTGTAGAGAGATATAATCGCCATCTTACATGGACTGAAAATATTTGGATGGGTGTTTCCGTAGAAGACGAAAGAGTTATTGACCGGATTGACCATCTAAGATATACAGATGCTCATATCAAATTTCTTTCATTAGAACCCCTTATTGGAGGTTTACCGAGTTTAGATTTGACAAACATTGATTGGGTAATCGTTGGAGGAGAATCCGGGCATGGTGCCAGACCAATTAAAAAGGAATGGGTTCTAGATATTAAAAGGAAATGCGATGAAGCTGACGTTCCGTTTTTCTTCAAGCAATGGGGTAAAGCGGCCTTTAATCCTAATCCGAATGACCCTACTATTGCTGCCGATCACAAACATCATGCTAAGGGGGGTTGTAGGCTAAATGGTAGAGTTTATAGAAATATGCCTAAGAGATAGTTATTTGCATTGGCTAAACAGAAGATAAAAAATACTCAACCTGAAAATATACCCCTCTATAGAGCGGGTAATTCAGTGAATAACTTTTTTAATTCCTTTGGAAATAAATTGCGTGAAACCCGTCTAACCGCCGCACTAGGATACCTTATAGCAGAACAGCCTTTTGCATTTAAGAGTTTATTTGGTATTAATGGAGAAATTATACAAATTGAAATCGAGTCCTTTCATGAAAGAGATAGGGCTGACATTCAAATCGAAACATCGCATGGCCGATGGATTGTTGAAGCCAAAATTGATTATTCTAACCCAATTATACAATCCAAAAAGTACGCCGGTCAACGGAAAATCCTTTTAACTAATTCAACGCCTAATTCAAAACAAAAGGAACTTATTCGTGTTAAGTATGTCAATTGGGAAAGCATTCATCAAACTTTACTTAAGATTGGAAAAAGCGCTAAATATAAACTTTACTGCGATAATCTTATCCAGTATTTAAAATATCATAAAATGGTAAAAGTAAAAAATCCTACAGAAGTTTATGCAAGGGAAATAAATGACCATGCTACTTTAGATTTATTCCTAAAATCGAGAGCTTATTGCTGTGATTTTATCAAGGAATCAAGCAAACTCTATGAAGCAATTTATTTCGCCCCGCATTTTGGGAATAAATTAGCTAAAGAACACTCTGGTATTGTTCCCGGTATAAGTTATATTGCTCGAATAGAGAGCCGAGAAATTGTTGAGGACTGGAAACATTTCATTGAAGTGGCTAAAAAAATAAAATCAAAACGTTGGTTAACTCAAAACAAAGATATACTTGACCAAATAAAAAAATGGGATTGGAAAGATAATAAGCGAATTTTGTTTTCGCTTGGAGAACCAATTCATGCTTTTAGCCCTTCGATAAAAAAAGACAATCTACAAAGCGGCCATGGCTGGTTAAGCAAGGCTTTTATTTCTTTTGAAGAGTTATTTTTAGCCCGTGAGCGTAAAATATTTGATATTAAGGATTAAATTAACAGGTGAATTAACTTTTTGTGCCGTTAAGTTAAGTTTTAACAAAGTAAATTTTTAAATCATTATGCTTTTCAATCAATGAAATATCTTCATTCGTGAAAGATTTTGAAACTGCAATAACTTTAGAAATAACGCCCTTTCTTTCTTCAATATTTTGAACAAGAAATTTCTCGCCTCCAAAATTTAAACCCTGTCTGTATTGTTCCGGCAATTCCGGCAGTTCAGCGACTACTTTTGTTTTTAATGACTTTGTGTACTTATCGTTTATTACTGGTTTCTGCAAGAACGCATGAACTAGATCATTGACCTTAGTTATTTTTTTTGAAATCTCTTTTTTATCTTCAATGATGGCACGTTTTACTAGTTTTCCATCCCTGTAAACTCCAACTTCATTTAAGTCTTTTATAATGGCTGATTTCTGAGCTCTGAATGGATAGTCTTCTCTCCACCTCTCAATAGTTTCATTTAAAAGGTCTGTTTGAACTTTATCTAATTTGACCCCTACTTCAAACCCCTTAGTCATGCCGTTTTCCGAAATATTTGCCGTAAAAATGTACCCCTCTGTTGAATCAATAAGCAGACTCTTTGCATGGGTAAAAGGGTGAAGGAATATTTTGATACCTGAATCGAGTAAGTCTGTTATATGATCTTGGAATAATTTTTCAGAATCTCTTACAAAAACAGAAACCTCTATTGATTGTCGCGCTTTTTCCTTGAGCGCAACTATCAATGCATTTGATTTATCGAGTCCATATGTTGTTAAAACAATTCTGTTTTGAGCAGAGTTAACAGCCTTAATCAGCTGTTGTTCCAAGTTTGACAAAGATGAATTTGGAGAAGTTAACAATACATGCTCTAAGCTCTCCAATCGAAATACTCCTGCTGGTTTTACGTGCTCAAATTCATTTGTGGCCGTTTGCTCAAATGAAGAATGCTCCCAAAAATGATAGGTAAAGATTTTAAATAGTTCCTCGCATTGATTCGGGCTTAACTCTACTGCCAGTTCCGGATTCTTGGTAAAACCGTTTAGGGTGAAGTTATTTGTACACAAAAAACCCTTAGGATTAGTTTTTGGGTCAATTAAAATATATTTGGCATGGAAATTTTCTGCACTTCGGTGAACAAAGCGGTTTCGGAAAGTTTCATTAAGTAATTTGATATAGTCTTCCTTAATAAAGTCCCTTTCTTCCTCAATCGTGTCCTTTAATCGTGCTTCAACAGAGCTTAAAATAAAAACTCTTACCCCTCGTGCTTGAGCTTCCACAAGCGCGTCAATCACAGGGCTTTTTTGAACTAAAAATGACTGCAAACAGATAAATTCTCTTGCAGAATTGATCATGAAAATGATACGATCCATTAAAACGCGCTTTTCCCCCGATTCAATAATGGAATTGAGGTTATATTCATAACTCCTCCAGCCATACCCATTAGGAATTATGGGATGTTGGAAAACCCCTTCGTTTATAACTTCTATTTCTGCTATTAACTGCATTTAATAATTCAAATAATCAATTGTTTCAAGTTTAGCCAGTTTATAAAACAAATTCGGCTCCTTATCAAGCTTAGATATAATATCCTTTCGGCTTGGTTGAATTACATTATAATGTTTTTCAATTTCTGCTTTCTTATTAGTAGCCCAAGTTATATAATCAGTCTCATTCATAAAGTAGTTCTCAATACCTTGAATAAGGATTTCCTTGTACCACTCCTGTGCGTTTAGTTCATCACTTGGTGCATGTGGTATGTTTGCAAGAGTAATCTCATCGAACAAGTAATTTTTGAATGCTGGTCTCGATATTTTGACATTTCTTATAAATTGAAGATTATTTTTATTGAACCCAACCAATACCAATTTTTTCTCCTTATCGTACTCAAGAATGTCTTGCTGAACCGTCATGTTTTTAGATGGGTCACTCAAATTAATTCGCGTCAAACTCATGCTTGCCCTTGGATTCAATTTGGAATTAGAAAGAATTTCGTCCACTACTAATTCTTCACTCAGCATTAAGTTCTTTGTGAATAGAATTTGATTGTTAGAGGTGATTTTCAGAAGCGTTTCGCTATTATTACTTTCGATTTCAGTTGATCCCATAATTGATTTAAGTTGAAAACATTTTCCTTCTATACTCTCAATGAAAGCTTCTGATTTATCAATTGACAAGGTTTTCCCTTTAAACTCCCTTATAAATTCCGGTGTATAAGAAGCCGAGGCGGTACTTTCGTCTTCTGAACGATCAACTTTTTCGGTTTTAATAATATCCTGATTTATTAAGGTACTCTGTAAAGTATAAACATTGTATATGCCCTTTTCACCAACCCAGAAAGATCTTTCCTCAGCACATTTTTTACCGAAATCAGTTAGAAGATAGGTTAATCCATAGTGACTTTTATTCAAGTAATTCATGCTATTCAGCCTTGAAAGTAAATTCTCGCATGCTTTAATCGGAAGTGCTGGCAATAAATGACCTCTCAACATTTCAGCCGATATTTCTCCCTGCTCATACCCATACATAAGAATTGCAATAAATGGACTTTGATTTATTTTTCTTTTCAAGGTCATTTCCACTTGGTAAATACTAATCTGTTCTGATTTCTTTAATGTGATCATTAGCCGGCTTTTAAACTTGATTTATAATTATTTCCCAAATCTCTTAGTGCTTTCAACTTTGCTTTTTCAGCAAACCACTTCCTATTGCCAAATAATACTAATTTGTGCCTTGCTCTGGTTAGTGCAACGTTCAATCTATTTGGACTGTTATAATGCGCCGCCTTTGTAAATTTTGTAAAACCTAATAATACAAAATCTGCTTCTTGCCCTTGAAATTTGTCTACCGTATAAAGAAATATGTGAACATTAGGCAATTGAAATCGTGAAAAGTTTCTCTGCTTACAGATCTTACGCAACATGATTCTTAACAAGGTCTCTTGGTTGAGATAAAAGGAAAGAATAGCTACCTCGTATGGGATAATTTTACCTTCTTTACTAATATTTGGGTTGCTACTAGCCCAATGTAAAAATTTCGACAATTCATTTTCAATATCCTTTACCTCGGTTGGATTAATGATTTGCCCTTTTGGTGAATTTCCGCTTGAATCATTGTTGTGAATCCATTTCACCACAGGTTCATTTGTGCGATACCTCCACCCTCTATCGTTAAGGACTGTATTGGCGGATTGTAAACCATTAAACTCTGAATAAAAATTATCTTTCGATGTTTGAGCAATTTCAGGGTGCATTCGATGTTGGAAAGTTAATGCGGTAAACCTGGTAGACTTCGCATAAGAAGTGAAACCATCACTAATTACCTTGTTATTCCTTTGGGAATTCGTTTTTCCTATTCCTTTTTGGAGGAGTTCAAGTATTGATGGGAAGACCAATCTTCTGATTTGGTTAATGCTTTCCTTAAGTTCATCTGGGATTAGAAAATCAAGCTCTTTATCAATATTGCTAAATTCCTCACTCGCATTTCTGAAGCTGAAACTCTGATTTAATCGACTTGCGACCATTTCAGGCCACTCCCCTGACTTTGAATCAAATTTGAACGCAGGAGACCGTTCAGATGATCTGAAATATAATTGTCTGTAATTTTGCAAAAGACCGGTAGCTTCACCATTAATGAAAATTGACTTTACAAATATGTGCTTTGCTAAGAGATCTCGAATTCTTTTGTCATTCTTCGCAATAACGATGTTTGCGGAGTTTAGTTTAGCGATAGATAAATCATCAGGAACCCAATCAATATCCACAAGGTCTATTATAGTATTAACGGAACTTACATACAATTTTTCTTTGGCTGGTTCTTCATCTGTGAAGAATACTTTTATGCAATCATCAAATTTTGGATTATTTACCTTACTAAGCAGCTCAAATCTTTTTAGGATATTTACCTGTTCCTCCTTTTCAATCAATTTTGAAATATTTTCTGAAACGTAATCATCTTCTACATAAGGAGATAATTGTTTTACATCTCCAACTAAAATCCACTTTTTAGCATGTAAGGCAGGCACTATGAAATCTGAGAATGTAACCTTAGATGCCTCATCCACGATTAAAACATCAAAACTTGCACCCTGTTTGTTGGATTTAATGTCAGGATGCTGCAATATTCCTATCATTGTTCCTGCAACCAAATTAGCAGAGTCTAAAATGACTTGATCAATAAGTTTATCATCCTTATGAAGCGTTTCAAGTAAATACTTTTGACTTTCAGATTTCTGATGCGCCTTTAAATGCCTTTCCAGCGAGGTCTTGTAAGTTGTAACGAGGTTTTTAATTAAGTAAGGACGAACGGACTCTTTTACAGGGCTAATTTCCCTGCTGATCCTTACCGGAACTATCTCTTTTTCGCAGATATCCTTGTATCTTCCCATTACCCTCTCAATAACATTATCAATTGCTGCATGAGTTGCGGAACAAAGAAGAACACGTTTGCCCTCTTTTACTAATTGAATAATTAATTCAATAATTGTTGTTGTTTTTCCTGAACCTGGTGGTCCCTCAAGCAAACCAAAATCCTTTGTGTAAAAGGCTTTCTTTACAAAATCCTGTTGTTCATAGATTCCATCTTTTGAATAATCAGTTAGTATTTCCCAATCAAAAGTGTTATTAAAAGAAATTTTCTGATTCCAAAATGAACTATCAGGGAAGCCAAACAGTCGAAGTAAAGCTTCGTGTTCCTTTAAAGGTCGATGTCTTAGATTTTTTAGCGCTTTTGACTGCTGAACTAGTTGATAGGTGTCTGGCTTCAAGTAAATGACCTCCTCCTTTATTTCCTTTGTTAATATAAAGTAGTTGTCATCTTCATTTTTTTCCACAATATCAATTGCCGCCCTAGAATTAAAATCTTTTTTCTGATGGAAAATGTATTTTGTGTTTTCATTAAATAGAATTTCAATCGCCTTTTCTTCTTTTGGTGTAGTAAATGGTTCGGGAAAATATCGCACCTCACTTCCAACTGTTTCCTTTTTTATTCTTATTGATAGAGTCTCATTCTCAAGGTATTTTATAGTGTTATCTAAGTAATCTGTATACAAACGTAAATCGAACCCCGCACTTTGAATCACAGGGTTTTCAACTCCAGTATTTATTTGGTATAGATTCATTCCTTAAGTTCAAAAATATTGATGCCTATTTCAATCAAAAACTTCCACACAACAATTTCATCTTCACTTAATTTTAGATTAATTTCATGGAGAGGGGTTGGATTTATTACTTTGTATTTTCCAATATTTAGACGCTGATCTTTTGATAATGGTGAGATATAAATTATTCTGGCCTGATCCAAATAAGAATTACCTCTGAGGCTAGTGATCCTTTCGCTTAATACATTATATTTATTTTGATAATCCTTGTTGCGCTTTGGTCCGTTCACTAGAGAGTCAAAATTCTCAAGGCACTTGCTCCAGTTTATGTTGTTAAAATAGATTTCGAGTTGTTCTGGTTTGATAGATTTGTCGTCAGTCTTTAATTCAACATAAATAATTTCATTTAATGTGCCGCATAAATAGTCCAATTTTGTACTCAAATTTCTAGATTTTCCGGACTGAGTAAGGTTTGCGGTTTTGAGAGGGAACTCTGGGCATACATAAGTAGTTGGAGTCTTCAGGTATTCTGTTAAAATTCTTTCAAGAAAGTGGTTAATGAAAATATCCACTCTTCTTTCCGCCTGATAATTCGGGAACTTCTTGTTTTGTGAAAGTAATTCAATAACACTAGATATAAGTACAGAGCTCATTATATTTCTTTTAGTTTTTGGTAAATTTTTACCATCGCAAGAGTATCTAACGTGCAATATTCTATCAGGGCTCTGCGGGTTTTTGCAACATCACCTTTAAAAGTACCCCTTGCCATTTCAGTAAATGTTGCACTTGCCGTCCCTCCTTCTTGAATTTCTAAATCAGAATAGGACATATCTGGCACTAGAGCAGGCAAGACAGATTTAATTGAATAGGAGCCTTTCATTTCTGGAGTATAATACCAGCGTTTAAAAAAAGGAATCATTAAATCTTTAAGTCTGGCAATAATTTTATTAATTGAGACACTATACTCCGGAAAATCTTCAGCGAGTTCATTTAGTCTTCCTTTTTCAAAACCAATATTATAAACAAGAATGTCTCCTGAGTTACCGCAATCCTTGATTAATTTTTCAATAAACGGCCTTCTCGGATCGCCCTTATCAGGCTCTGCTAAGAACTCGTCATGTTCTGGAGTTGAACCTTTTGATTTAAGGATGTGTAATGAGTATTGGAAAACTATTTGCTGAAACGGCCTTGAGTCGTCATATAAAGGAATGGCAGGCATCATTGTTTCAAAGTCTAAGAAGTACAATGGAAATTGAAGTTCGTTGATGAACGATCTTATGTTTTCTCCATCAAGATAAGTTCTCTGTTCTAGTTCAGCAAAAACCTGCATTTTTTGTTTATCGTTTAGAAATGATTCTTCAGCCTCTTTTGTGATCTGATTGAAAGTTATTATTCCATTATTGTAAAGCGCGAATTTCTTCTCTGATCTCAAACCAGATAAATCAAAAATTGAGTTTTCAGGGATATGTTTCCAGCAATGACCTAAAAAATCGCAAGAATATGGTGAGTTACAATGAGCTCCTATATCGATTGTTGGTGGATTGTTCTTCTTTTCAAGAACTTTTTTGAACTCAGCTATGTTGTTAGGTATATTCTTTTGTTCGTTTAAAACTTCGGTTAAGACTGACTGAATTGTGAATAGTTGATTTATATCTAGATCGCCTTTCTTAACGTATTCGTTGTTGATGTGTACAATGGAAATGTCCATTAATTTAACACCTGATTTGGTAATTAAATAATACTGTAAAGAAGCATCCTGAATGTAGGTATCAGAAACGCTGGTTGACCCTTTCACTTCATAAGCCCTATAGTTTTTGCCATCATACACCAAAATGTCAATCGCACACAAAACTCCCTCTTGCAAAAAGGCAGCTTCATAAATAACCCTTTCTTTTCTTGATATTAATTCTTGAGTTCTTCGTATTGATTCCGTGTAATCAAAAACTGAGTCAGGAGTTAGGTCTATTCCATGAGGAAATAAGTTAGCTGCTAATTCCCCAATTTCCGTTCCTTGATCGAATATATATTGCTGTGAATCGGATGTTTCGTCCCTTAATTCCTTACCATACTTATTTAAATAGAGGCTTTTGTGACACTTTAAGCCTCTCATATAAGTTGATTTGGATAGAATGTGACCTGTCATGCTATTAAAAGTGCTAAAAAATCACTTCAAATGCAAATTTATTAGAGTAAACCGCCATTAGATGACGTTTAAAATTCATATTTTTACCATTATGTCAACTCATGGTACAATTAAAAGGTTTACCTTAATCATTCAGAAGGTCTCCACAGGCGTATTTCCGTCCTTCGAAGATATTAAGGAAGGGCTGGAAGAGCACGGGTTCAATATATCGCAAAGGACGCTTCAGCGTGATATAGAACAAATAAGGAATGAATTCGGAATAGAAATCCTATATAAAAGAGCTAAGAATGGTTATACTATATCAAATCAAGAGGATATTCCTACAGAGACATTAGTTCGTTTTCTTGAAATACTAGGTACTGCTGAATCTCTATCTGAGGGGTTAAAGGATGGTAAAGATTTACTTAATTTTATTTCTTTTGAAGATCAGGGGAATTTAAAAGGAGTTGAGAATTTACGACCGATAATACTGTCTATAAAAAACAAAAGGAAGATTGAGTTCTACCATACAAATTTTGAAAGCGGAAAAAGAACTCTTTATATTCTTCAACCATATTTGTTAAGAGAATATCAGAGTAGATGGTATGTTTTTGGCGCAATAGATTCCAAAACTAACCGAACCTTTGGTTTAGACAGAATTGATAGTTTAAAATTGAAAGGCGAAAAATTTAAACCGAACCCAAATATTAACGCAAAGGAGTTTTTCGAGGACATAATCGGTTTAAATTACTCGGATAGTCAAACTGAGGAGGTTTTAATTGAAACTGATTTGCTCCAATCCAAGTATCTCAATGCATTGCCTCTACATCATTCTCAAAAACCAATTAAAGAAGAGAACAATAAGGTTGTCTTTCAATATTTTCTCAAGCCAAATTTTGAACTCATTCAGAAAGTACTAACAATGTGTGATAGAGCAAAAGTTTTAAAGCCAAAATGGTTGGCGGATGATATTAAGTCCATTTTGAAGGAAAGTCTTAAAAATTATGGCAAATAGAAGAGTGCATTTTAATAAAGGAAATTCTTCCAAGATAGCTTTGGTTTTCAGTTGTCCGGGTCAAAAGGAATTCCAAGCTGGTAGACCAGTTAATGGGACTACCGGTTCTAATCTTGATATTCTTCTTGAAATGCTTCGTGAAAGAAAACTAATCGGGAATTTCAAAAGCAGATATGATTTTCGAATCACAAATGCTTACAGTAAGGTTTTATTTAATAATAAAGACAACAGAACTGAAGCTAGGTTAAGCGAAATATATGAAAAGAAAAACCTTGATCGTCTTTACGCTGAGCTTAGAGATATAACGGACGCAGTGATTTGTTTCGGAACGAGAGCTTCCAAGGCAATAGAAAGGTTGAATAAAACAGAAACTCAAAAGTTAAATTTAAAGATCATTCATTCTTGTCATTTAGGTTTGTCCTCTTTAAATCGAATAAAAGCTGATAAAAAAGGGGCTGAAGGTACAAAAGAACGTTTAGAGAGACTAGCTGATGAAATAGTAATTCAATGGGGGTAGATCTTTTTAATTAACCGCCATCCTTTGGCGTAGTGGCTTTATAATTTTGTAAAAAATCAAAGCTATGACGCAACAAACAGAAAAATCAAAAGCTATTCTTTCTAAAAAGGAAACGCTAGAAAAAGCAGCAATTCAGATGAAAAAAGAATTCGTTGGAATTGATAGCATTATTGACAATGTGATTTCATCAATTTCTTCATGGTATCTTTTCCCTGAAATTCAAACCAAGCCGGTAATAATAAATCTTTGGGGTTTAACAGGTGTTGGAAAGTCGTCTATGATAAAACGGTTAGCCGAACTCATCGATTTTAATAATAAATATTACCGCTTTGATTTAGGCTCTAAAAGAGATAAGTTCTGGGAGGTAAAAGGTATGCTGGAAGATATTTATCAAAGAGAAAATGGGTATCCAATAATCTTAGGGTTTGATGAGTTTCAACATGCAAAAACAATCGATGAAGATCAAAAAGAAATTATTTCAACTGAACACCGTATAATATGGGATGTTTTAGATTCAGGTAAATTCTCAATTAGTAAGAATTTCACTGTTATTGATAGAATCCACGCTCTAAGAGAAAAACTGAAATACGTATTGTTGACAGGCGTTAAAGTAGAAAACGGTTTAGTTACAAAAGCACGTGAGAGATTTATTGACCTTTTAGATATAAGATGGAGGTGGCATAGAGATAAAGATAATATGAAGGTTTACGATTTTGATGACTTACTCTTTGTTGATCCAGATCAATATAGTTACATTTTCGAGTTAACAGAAACATTATTTAAAAGCGAATATGAAGTAAGAGATTACATGGTCAAGCTAAGCGGAGATGAAACTATTGATTTCCTATCTGAAGTCATTACTATAGGATTAACTCCAAAAACTGTTGATTGCAGTAAAGCCTTAATTTTTGTCATGGGCAATATTGATGAGGCTTTTTGGATGAGTAATGATTTCAACCCCGACGTTAACGCAGACGAGTTTCATGAACAGTCTCTTAAAATTAATATTCCCGATATCAAACGTGCATTGCGGAGAAGATTTAGAAATGAACAAATCGCGCGCCTTGGGAATATACATTTCATTTATCCGTCATTCTCTGAAAAATCATTTTTCTCGCTTATTGAGATTGAATTGAATAAGCTTTCGAAGGAATATAAAACTAACTTTGGTATTGATGTAACTTTCAGTGATGAAGTAAAAAAATTAATATACAAGGAAGGTGTCTTTCCAACACAGGGTACACGGCCACTTTTCACAACCATCAATTATTTGATCTGCTCTAAAATCGGTATTGTTTATTATGAGACACAGGTAAATGTTCCCGAAACTGAATGTGTAGAGTTTTCAGCCGTGGACGGCCATTTATTAATCAACTTTAAAAAGGATAGTAAAACAATACAAATAATAAAAGAAAAAGTTGAATTAAGTCTTGATAAGCTTCGCAAAAACAGAAAAGACGATCTTCAAGCTATAACCGCAGTGCATGAAGCTGGACATGCCGTATTAGCTATTGCTCTACTTAATACTTTACCTGAATACGCTTATTCTGTGACGGCGGACTCGGAAAGTCAGGGATTTGTCTATACTAAAAGAAAGTTAAGATACACTTCTAAAAAAGACATTAAAAATCGAATAGCTGTTCAACTTGGAGGATTGGTCGCGGAGAAAATAATATTCGGTGAGGAGAATATTACCACTGGAGCCGAAAGCGATATTTTTAACGCCACTTCATTTGCTGCTGAAATGATTAAATCTTCAGGAATGGGGAGTGTTCTTGGAGCTGTAAGTGTGAAGTCGGTAAATACAAATAATTATCTTCATGACGACAGTTTAAACTTAAACACGGAAATATTGGGAATTATTAATGAGGCAAAAGCACTTGCGGAAAAAACGTTAAATGAAGAAATAATGCTCCTCACAAAAATCTCAGAGCATTTAGCAAACAACCCTATTATTAAAAAGGAACAGTTAAAAGCTTTGATGTTGGAGTTTGGAAGCAAAATTGACCGAAATAAAGTTTTGAATGAGAAAAATGACGAATTTTACCGGTCTCTTCTTAAAAAGCGAAAAGATAGTTTAGTGAAGGGTGACAGTGGCCAGATTGAACTTCTATTACCGGGATATACTTTGAACCAAGATAAGACTACTACTGGATTTTCTGAGCCAAGTAATTAGGTTTAATGCGATTGCTTAATAAGCTCTAAAATTTGTTGAACATGCCTTTCGTTGTTGCCTCTAAATGGTCTTGTGGTAACAATTATACTAGTTTGGCCATATCTTTCAAAGTGCTCTATCTGGTCAAGTTCAGAACTGAAAGGAATTGCCTCCGTTCTTAAGCCTTTTTGAAATGGTAACCACCAAGAGCTATTTGTAAGTACGATGCAAAACTTCGGCTTAAGCTCCTCAATTTCTTTTTTTATAAGTTCAATTGATATATGTTGCTGTAATTCTTTTTCAAATGAATCAGGATTCGCTCCATCAGGCGCTATTTTATAAAGGTTTGACCAAACAAGTTTCCTAGACCAATCCCAAGTACTTCTATCTAATTCATAGTAATCTGAAATAGTCTTATAAACAACATTCCAAAAAAATGAACGGCAAAAAAGATATTGAATTCCCTTATTGTTTTCATCATAGAAACTTTTAATAACAGGATCTGATGTATATTTATTGAACGTGCTTTTCGACCATAATACATTAACAAAATCCAAAGGAGTATGGTCTTTTTCCATCAAATATTCATTAGATGCCTTTACTACTTCAGAAATTGGGTCGCACCAATCTTCGTGCGAAGAAAGACCCGTCCCCCAGCCATTAACAGCTTGGCCGAGAAACAAAAAATCACATCTTACGTTGGCTTTTGTTCCAAATGCAGGATAGAAAGTTACAAAGTCTTTATTGTCCGATTTTTGAAGGCAATATTTATTTCTAAATTCCTCAATGTTCTTTTCAAAAATCCTTGCATATTCCTCCGAAAACTTATTATAAATAGGCATAATATCTACTTAAGTAATGTGATGAACTTTTCCTTTCCTGTCATGTTATTGTATTTATTTGCCCTTTTATTCCACCATTTGCAACTTGCATGCGGTACAAAATCAATTTTTACTCCTTTCAAAAAGTCAAAAGGATTCTTATTCATATATTGAAACGCATTATAACTTTGAATACTCGCGAATATTATTTTATTAGGTCTTAATAATTTAGTCAAACAAATGAAAGTTGAATAAGCAATTTCGTTGTCCTTTTCATTATTAATTACAGATTCGCCAGATATAAATGCTGGTCTTTGAAAATAATTAAAGTACACAAAATTACTGAAGACCATTTCTTTATTAACTAAGTGAACATTCTCTCCTAGTTCCTTTTTTAAATTATAATAACTAGTTAATGGTTTAGTGCGCTTTTTGTTAACTTCGATTTGTATCAAATTCCATCTGGTATCAATATACTCCTTTCTTTCTTTTTCCCATCCTTGTGAGGTTTGGTTGTACCAGTCCGTTAAATACAAAGAACCTTCTTTCGTGTTCTTGAACACATCAATTATTTCGCGGTCGAAATAATGACTTTCCCCAAGAATGAATATTTTATCACGCATAGCCTCGTAGTTGCTTCCAATGAACGGCAGCATCTCTGGATAATTTTTCAGATGAGGTAACTCTTTTAATATTTCCGAATCATATTTTCTTGTGAATAAGTCTCCCATATATACTATTCCGTTGGATATTTCAACTCAAGAACCAACTTTTCAAGGTCGGCTTCCTCAATGACCCTAGCACTACCATAAAAATAGTCTAAATTATTGGCATTTGAAATTAAGATTTCTTCGCTTGTAAGTACGAGAATCTTCTCAATTTCAATACATTTTTTAGATTCAAAATCATATAGTCTTTCATAGTATAGTTCCTTAATTTTTTCTGGGAATTTCCTTGCTATTAAAGTTATTATTTCATTTCCTTCAACGTTACGATAACCAATACTATTTGCTATTTTTCGGAAGTGGAAATAAAACAATTTTTCCGGTATAATTTCACCATTTTCCAAGTATACTGCTCCTAATTCCATAGTTTTAATCTGGATTTTGAATTGAGATAAATGAATCAACACAAATAAGTTTTCTAACACCAAGAGTTTTGAATAATTCAATGCAAGGACCATCACCAGATGTAATAAATAAAATGTTTTTGTTCTTCAGCTTCCACCATTGATCCATATCGTAGATTTTAATTTCAAGTTGCGTGGGGTATAATGTGCGGCTGAAAGGATGTTTTTGAATAAAGTTTTGTGTAATAAACTGGTGAGAAGCTAAGATCTTTCTCTGCTTATCAATCTTGGGTTTTACTAGTTCATAAATTGATTTGTAAATCCACTCTGCACCATAGTTCTCCTCATTTGTTTCGATAATAATCTCAAACATAGGTGACAATGTTTTTGACAGGAAGCTTGGATCAAATGCCTTGCGGTATTCATCAAAATAGTAATCTTTACGCCCTATGTTATTTATTACCAAAATTGGTTGATCATCACATTCACTATTTATGAAATCCAATAAATCCTTAACGACTTTGGACGATTCAGTATATTCGTTTTCTTTTGCCGGATTTTCAAAGTAATTCTCGAACCATTCCTCAATACCATATTGAATATATGAATAATTATAGGTTGCATCAGTAATTCTATGAATTTTAGTTTCCCTTTTCATAAGGCAAAACTAACTTGTTGATACGCCAAAACATGACGTTTAACTTCATTCATATTGCATATTGCAATATGCGATATGAGAATTACTATTTACTAAACTCAAATGCGGAAGCCATTCTTTCTTGTTCCGCCTTTGAAATACCTAGTGTCTTTGCAATTTGTTGCCAATTCCTAACTGCCTCCTTTACCGATGCGATAGTTTTAACGGCTTCTTTCTTCGTTAATCTGAAATATTCGGAAACTTCCAACGCAAGATCTAAATCCAACGCATTACTATTTTCGGAAATATTGAGTGACAAACCATGTCCGTGCTCCACAGGATTTATATCATAAGCGGGAGATAAAGTCCATCCTTTATCTGTTAGAATGAAACCATGGTTCCTTAAGTGATCATCTGTGTTTTTAATACATATACTAAATACTATCCTTCTCCATAACTCATGCAAATCTGCTTCAACATTTGCGCCGTGTTGTATGATGAAACCTGCTAACTCTAAATAGCTGACACCTTCTTGGCCATCTGTGTAACCAAGCAATGTCATTGCTGAAGCAAAATGAATTCTGCCCCCTTTTTTAGTTCTGTCAAATCGCCTTGTTAAATAAGTGTTGTATTTATCATTAAATTGTTGAAGGGCTCCATCTGACATATTTATACCTGCCATGATCGCCAATTCATTTGCCAATTTCTCCCATGCCCCAATATCCCTGATATCATTTTTACTTGGAAATTTTGCAATCCACAAATTTCCGTTGTGATCAATAACACTTGCTTTAGGTCTTGCACCACCAAGGGAAGATCCGGGTGCAATTAATAAGTTGAGCCATTTTAAATAATCCGGATCATCTGCATTATCTTCTTCATATTTAAGACTTGCTTGTTCCAATTCTCTAAGGGATGTCCATGGCGGAGCAGCCATTTCTTTGTTATCATTAAGAAATGGGCCATCTTCTTTTTCTTTAAATCTTATTGCTCCCATACGATGAGAATCATAAACACCGAGAAGATAATCTGATTCCAATAATGTTTTTACAGCTCGATTTTCCTTCTTAGCAATGGCTGCTTCTCTTCGCTGCATGATCACCTGTCCCCATCTATCAGGACAGGAATCAAGGAAGATTCCAAAATTTCTTTTCTCATTGGGTAAATACTGCGGTCCTGAATACAATTGCATATTGGGATCAAGCATTGTTGTAAAGCCAGATTCCAACCAGTCCTTATTGTATTCAAAGGAAAAAATTTCTTTCCCCTTGCCAGGTGTAATAGACAAAGTACCCATTAAATGAGGCTTGCCTAATTCTATCCAGTCAGCATAAACCAAAATATTTTTTTTGATCCCAGCCATTACTTTTTATTTTTCTTTGGTGCGCGTTCCTTTACTAATAATTTGGCGTCTTGAAGTTTTCTGCCAAGTTCATCATCAGCCGCAACTTTCAAAATGTCTTTTTCAAGACCCAGTACAAACAATACTTGTAGATAAGTACCGATAGCAACACTTGGCGAACCTTTTTCCACAAGCCATAAAGTTGAGCGCGCCACATTCACGCGTTCTGCAACTTGCTCGGCACTGAGTTTTCGCCTTAGTCTTGCTAGCCTTATATTCTCACCAAGCTCCTTTAATAGCTTTTGAAGGGGGGGCAATAATATGGGCTTTGATTTCATAATGTTTTATATATTATACAAATATAGCGTATTTGTTTGATTTATCAAACGTTATTTAAATTTTATTGATTTTATTGAGATTTTGCCGTTTGTAGCTCAAATGGAAGCAAAATAGAGCTCAAAATAGCCCTAATTTGAGCTGCTAAAGTCAAAAAATGAGCTACAACAGCCATTTTCATCTTTTCGCCCTCTTAAAAACAGCCTGCTTTAGAATCAAATCAGCTTTTTGATGCAGGTCATTTATTAAGATTTGTTTCACTAATTCACTTCCATAGTATTTGACTATTTCTTCTTTCTCAATTTCATTTCCCTTAGTGAAAACGCGATGGATCACCGGCTTTGCATAATACGTCCATTCGATTCTTTCAACACCAACGTCAGCGAATAAGCTTGTTCGGAATTTTAAATAGTTTGGTTCATCACCTTCTCTGATTTTTTCCCACTGCAACAATTCATAGTATTCCTGCAAAAGAAAAAAAGTACCTGATTCCAAACCCAATTCCTTTTCGAAAGTTCTTCCCATCTTCTTGGTGATCTTTTTCCTACCATCGATGATGTCGTATATAGTGGATGGAAATTGATTAATATGCAATGCAAAATTACCTGGCGGAATTTTTTTCTTACTTAGCTCATACTCTAAGACTTTTCCCGGATGACTTTTCTTAATGATCTGTTTGTGCTTATTAAATGGCTTCATGGTTTTGATTTTTTACTTTTCTTATTTGTTGATTTGCTTTTGTAATATTTATCCCAATGTGCTCGCAGCTTTTGAGCGTTCTCATGTGGCGCTAATTTTATATACGTCATAAACGCTTTTTCGGTCCTGTGACCCGTGATTTTCATAATAGAAATTGCTGGAAAACCTTGCAAGTATAAATTGGTTGCAAAACTTCTACGCGCTGTGTGCGTAGTAATCACTTCATACTTCTTATAGGATAATTCGACTTTCTTACCAGCTATTGTTTTTCGAATAAACACTAATTCATCTAGCCCAACTCTTTCTCCAATTATTTTCAAGGCATCGTTCATGGTTTGATTAGCCACAGAAGGAGGAAGAGCGTTTGAGTATTTCCCCTTATACTTTTGCATGATCTCCTCTATTACAGGATGAATCGGAATAGAAACAGGATCATCGGTTTTCTTTTGTCTCAAAGAAATTAAACCATCTTTAATGTTTTCTTTTTTGATTTGGGAGAAATCGGAGAACCTCAAGCCCGTCCAGGCCCCCACAATGAACAAGTTTTTTATCTCTTCTAATTTTTCATCCTTACTCAAATCGAGTTTGTAAATTCTATCAAGCTCTTCTTCGGTTAAATAAATGTGATCGATTTCCTCTTTAAATACTTTAAAGCCCTTTTTAAGATACGCGATATTATTATTTAGTCCCCTCTCAGTAGCTTCATTCATAAACACTTTCAGGTTCTTTATGGTTTTCCCCGTCGTGTTACCGCTATATTTAAGGTTCTTAGCTTGGTATACTTTTAACTCATCATAAAAGTTCATATCAATATCATCAAAGTCAATTCGCTTGTTACGATGCGCTTGAAAACGTTGTAAGACAGATTGCGTTGTCTTGTAACTTTTAATTGTTCCATGAGTTACGCGGTAAACAGACCCTTTAATGAACTCGTCAATAAAACCCATCAGCGTTTTATTGTCTTTGTTTACCACATTATTAATAGTGTCGATCTGGCGTTGTATAGAATCTGGATTTACCTTAGCGCCAATGCTCTTTAACATGCGATAAGCTTTCTGATAATCTTCAGCTTTCTTTTGTAGATTTAAGTTTAGCTCTTCATAGCCTTCCTCGCTTCGCCTTGCCTTTTGTTCATTGTCATTCCAGTTTCTTGGAACGATTTTTTCTTTCGTTGAAACACGAATTCTTTTCTTATCGTAAAAAAAGCAAAGCATGATCGGTGTAGCCGTTTCGCTTTTCTTGTTTTTTAAATAGAATCTAACTGTTGCCATTTTGTATCATTTTGATGATACAAATATAAGCATTTTTGGAGCCACCCGGAGGCATAGTAGGTGGCTCCAAATCTCTTACAAACTTTTACAAGGGCTTACACTATTTAATTAATTAACTGTATTTCAATATATTAAATGTTAAATATAATTAGCTGATTTTCAGGCGTGTCACCCAAAAGAGGTCCGCTCGGGACCTCTATGAAAGCAAAAGGCTCCAACTTTGTTGGAGCTTTTCTTTTTTCAGACGGGGCCGTCAAGCTTTGCTTGAAAGGCAACGGATGGAAAAAGAAAATGAAACACCTTAGTGTTTAACTTTTGCTTTTTGACTCTAGGCTTGCCCTATGCGGATCATGTAATAATCCATCGAGGCCGTCAAAAAAATCCAACATATGCGGGTTTTTGTTTTTACCGGAGTTACGATGGTCTTTCCTCATGCTAATAAAAATCATTTAGTTTCTATTATTCCTACGTAACTTTGTAAACAACAATGCCTACCATCAAAACCACATTTCCAGTTACAGGTATGAGCTGCGCCTCTTGCGCGGTGAGTGTAGAAAGTATGCTCGCTGCTCAGAAAGGTATCTTATCTGCCGCCGTGAATTTTGCTACAGGTAATGTGATGGTTGAATACAATCCCGATGCCATCACGCCTGCACAAATGAAAAGTGCCGCGCAAAGTATCGGTTACGATATTGAAATTTCTTCCAACGAAGACGCGCAAAAACAAATTGAAGTCATCAAACTCAAACAACATAGGCAGTTGCTTTTTAAAACTTTTGCTTCTATCGCGCTGGCGATTCCTCTCATTATTGTCGGCATGTTTTTTATGCATGCACCTTACGCGAACTACATCACCTGGATTTTAGCAACGCCTATTGTTATCGTTTTCGGGCGACAATTTTTTATCAATGCCTGGAAACAAACTAAAAATAAATCAGCGAACATGGACACGCTGGTTGCACTCAGCACCGGTGTCGCTTATTTATTCAGTGTGTTTAATACAATGTATCCTCAATACTGGCATCACAAAGGCTTACATGCGCAAGTGTATTTTGAAAGTGCGGGTGTAGTCATCGCATTTATTTTATTGGGAAAATATTTAGAAGACAATGCGAAAGCGAATACCTCAACCGCGATTAAAAAATTAATGGGACTCCAACCCAAAACAGTTCTAAAATTAAATTCAGATGGAACAGAACAAGTCATTCCTGTTTCGCAAGTAAACATCAACGATGTATTATTGGTTAAACCCGGTGATAAAATTCCAGTAGACGGCATTGTAAAATCAGGAAGCTCAGCCATCGATGAAAGTTCCATTACCGGTGAATCTATTCCCGCCGAAAAACATCAGGGCGATAAAGTTTTCGCGGGCACCATCAATCAAAAAGGTTCTTTACAAATCGTCGCGCAAAAAGTGGGCGACCAAACCGTCTTGTCGCAAATTATTAAAATGGTACAGGAAGCGCAAGGCAGCAAAGCACCCGTACAAAAACTCGTCGACAAAATTGCGGCTGTGTTTGTACCGAGTGTCATTGCCATTGCCATTCTTACTTTTATTGTGTGGATGATTTTCGGTGGAGAAAACGCATTCACACATGCTTTGCTTTCCATGATTACAGTACTCGTGATTGCTTGTCCTTGCGCTTTAGGATTAGCCACACCAACTGCTATCATGGTTGGAATAGGCAAAGGCGCCGAGCATGGTATTTTAATTAAGGATGCGGAAAGTTTGGAGCAAAATAAAAACATTGACACTATTATTCTCGATAAAACAGGCACCATTACAGAGGGAAAACCAACCGTGACTGATTTAATCTGGAAAGAAAACACTGATGTGACTCAGTATGCAACGATTTTGTTCTCCATCGAACAACAATCCGAACATCCATTAGCGGATGCCGTAACAAAACATTTGACAGCAAGCAAAACTAATCCCATTACGTTTGAAAAATTTGAAAGCATCACCGGAAAAGGCGTTGCCGCGGTGAAAAATCAAAAAACATATTTAGTAGGGAATAAAAATTTAATGCTTGATAAAAGTGTTGTGATCTCAACGCAAGAACAAAATACAATTGATCAATTATTAAATCAAGCCAAAACAGTTATACTCTTCGCGGAAGAAAAAACATTAATCGCCATTCTGGCCATTAGCGATAAAATAAAAACAAGTTCTGCTTCAGCGATACAACAATTCAAAGAATTGGGCATCGAGGTATATATGCTCACGGGTGATAATGCAAAAACCGCGAAAGCCGTTGCAGATGCAGTAGGCGTTATTCATTATCAATCGGAAGTACTTCCATCCGATAAATCCGCTTTTATAAAAGAACTGCAAAGCAAAGGAAAAAGAGTTGCCATGGTGGGTGACGGCATTAACGATTCACAAGCACTCGCGCAAGCGGATGTAAGCATCGCCATGGGAAAAGGTTCCGACATAGCGATTGATGTAGCGAAAATAACAATCATTTCTTCCGACCTGTCTCTTATTCCGAAAGCGATTCGCCTTTCTTCGCAGACCGTTAGTGTGATTAAACAAAATTTATTCTGGGCCTTTATTTATAATGTCATTGGAATTCCTTTAGCCGCCGGAATTCTCTACCCTGTTAATGGCTTTTTACTCGACCCTATGATTGCGGGTGCCGCGATGGCACTCAGTTCCGTGAGTGTTGTAAGCAATAGTTTATTATTGAAATTGAGAAAACTTTAATATGTCGAATACTCAAACTGAAGTAGCGGAAAAAACAGAAACACTCGTTAGCGCCGAACGCCAAACCATTGTGCATTGCACCTGCGGTGATACCTATGCTTACCGCGTTTGGCCCAGCACTTTTTTAATTGAACATGGCACCGGCAAACGCGCCAAATTAATTACGGCCTTTAATATTTCCTTCGCGCCGCAATGGACTTACAACGACGGTAAAGGATTTACTCTCATCTTTGAAGGCTTAAGCAAAGAATGCGCTTTGTTTGATTTAGTAGAAATCATTCCACAAGACGGTGGCTTCGAATACAAAAACATTGTCCGTAACAACAGCGATGTTTACACAGTAGAGTTAACCTAAATTTTGGTTGTTATTCTATTCTTTTTATCTTTAGGTAGTTTGAAGAACAGGAATCTTAAAATAGTTTTAGCCCTCTTAGTTTGTTTTAGCTTTTTAACTATTACTGCTAAAACCAAATCCAATAAT
>JAEUTQ010000067.1 GCA_016787445.1 Bacteroidia bacterium | reverse complement strand
ATCAAATACAAAAACTAAGTTTTGATCCATCTGACTGATTTCTTCATTCTCCCATTTAGTTGCGCCCGTCATTGGATTAATTAATAAACCACCGTTTTGTTTTGTTTCCTTATCATCGCTGTATTTTTTTGCTGCTTCCTCAAAAGTAATTTTCCCTTCAATGATTTGCTTTTGTAATGAGTCTAAAAACAATTTTGCGTTGTAAACATCTAACTGCGACATTTTAGGCGCAATGAGAATATGGCGTAAATCAACTGTTTCACCTTTACGCGCAATCATTTCAATGAAATGATATCCATAGGGTGTTTCAAATACTTCAGAAACTTCACCTTTTTTTAATCGAAATGCTACCGCTTCGAATTCAGGAACCATAACGCCGCGCATAACCGATTCGTAGCGCCCGCCATTTTTAGCTGAGCCAGGATCTTCACTATACAAAGCCGCCAATACACTCATGCTCTCCCCTTTCAAAACACGCTCGCGATATGATTCAATCGCTGCTCGTGCATCCGCTTTTGCCTGCTCATTAACAGGAGGCATTTTTACAATGTGTGCAATTTGTAACTCAGTATTTATAACAGGCAAACTATCTTGAGGTAAAGAGTTATAATACTGACGAACTTCTGACGGCGTTAATTTAATTTCACCTGTAATACGCTGACGCATTTTTTGCGCTAACAATTGATCGCGTACATCATCTCGCATTTCATCCTTGAAAACATTTGTGCGCTTACCGTAAAAAGCTTCAAACTTACTTTCATCGCCACCAAACATCTGAATGTAATACGCTAAACGTTTTTCCAATTCCTGTTCAACTTCAGCATCCTGCACCTCAACACTATCTCGGTCGGCTTGAGCCAACAATAATTTACTGTAAAGAATTTCTTCAAATGCTTTACATCTTGGTGAATTAGGATCCTCCTTTTGTTTTTCAATATGATAAGTTTCGAAATCAGAAAGTAAAAGAGGATATTTACCCACAACCGCAATCACTTTGTCGATGACTTGTTGTGCCGATAGATTAAAACCGAGTGCAAGAAATAGTATAAAAAACGCTTTTTTTAGCATAGAGAGCTAAGTTAAGCATAAAAATTTGTTTGCGGATAAGATTTTGATTACTAGGGATAAATTTGAGTTTTTTAACAATCAATTCACCTTGAATTTTCCCTCTGATTTAGCTTTCTCCATTACTTGTTCTTTGTACTGTCTGATAAGCTTCATTTTTCGCTGATTAAGAATGATTTTCTTAATATTTGCCGATTCGTAATTGATAGGAGATAATGCATCCTTAACCTTAATCTGCTTTATCTTCAGATAATACCAAGCCAAGCTATCTGTAAATTCAAAATAACGTCCTGCATAAAAATTAAACTCCGGTACATCGCGTAATTGAGGAATTTCTTTTTTAATATCTTCCAGCAACAACCAAGTACTGTCGTTCATGAAATAATTATCGGCGTACTGTAAACACAAATTTTTCAACTGATCTTTATCCTTAGGATTGGGTGAATAAATGGCCTTTTTGAATTTATCAATGGCCTTAGACGCGACCGGAATTTTAAAATAATTTACCGTAGCGATATTATCCTTTAAAATGAAATTATCGCGGTTAGCATCGTAGTAGGCCTGAATTTCTTCCTTCGTTACTGCGGTATCCAGATTGTTTTCTATCAATTTAACTTCATATTTATAATTGATAAGCTCTTTACGATACCTTTCTACTTCCGCTTCAATGTCCATATCTTCCGGCAGAAGTTTTTGTTTGGCCTCCTGATAAAACAATTCGTCCTTGGCCCAATTTTCAATCAGCTTTCTCGCCATGGCGCTACTATCTTTCACTGATTCGCTGAAAAAATTAAAACGTTTGTACTCGTTTTCGGTTAGCGACTTTTCACCCGCAATAGCAATTGCTTTTTCATCGGTTTGCTGATTTGAATTATTGCAAGCCGTAAAAAACAACCAAAAAAGGAATATGTATACGTAATATTTCAATTCTATTTATGAAAACGGCTGTCTGTTCGACAGCCGTTTTAATTCTTGTATAAATTCAGGTTCTCTTATTTTACAGTTTTTAAAACTGCTTCATCAATTTTCACCGGATATTTATTTTTTAAATAAGCGATCCATTCTTTCTCTAAGTTAACCTGGAAATCGGCTGTAACCGCACCACGTGCTTCGTTTAATGCCTTCGGTGATTTAGGAATAATCTTATTTACTTTAATTACTAAAAACTTACTGTCCTTATCGTCTTTAATGTTTTTAGATACAATTCCTTCTTTCCAATTATCATCAATATTCTTATTCTCACCCTTTAAGAACATCACATTTTCAACCGCTAAATTTAATTGAGATGTTTTATTGATGGCTTCAAGAATTTCCTTCTCACCTTTGTTTTTCGCTAACATTTTTCTCACCTCAGCAGCGATTTTTTCGTCGGTACAACGGTAAGTTGTTACATCTGCTCTATCACCCCACAAATAATTATTTTTGTTTTTGTTATAGAACTCACGTAAGCCGGCTGTATCTTTTACAGCTTTACTCCACACCTTTTGATCGGTTAAATCAAATAATAAAATTCCATCGCGGTATTCGCGTAACAAATTTCTGAAATCCGCATTCTTTGTTTCTAATTGAGAATCTTCGTACTGAACAACCATTTCTTCAACCCACTTCTCATAAAGCTGTAACAACAAATCTTTTAAATCTGTCGGACTACGATACACCATTTGAGACTCCATAAACTTTGCAAATTCGTTTTGTCCGAATTTTTTATCATTCATGGTGATGATTTCTTTGTTTCCTAATTTATCAGCCGCAGTTGCTTTCCATGTTGCTGTTAAATAAGTTGTATCTAAAACTTTCAATAATTCATCGCGGTTCTTCGCGTTTTCTTTGAAATTGCTTTCCTTTTTTACACGAGCAATTAATGCTTTACGTCCCATTTGCGAACGACTATCACGTTGTACGCGGGCTTTTAATTCAGGCTTCATTTGATCTAAAGGAGAAAGTCCTTTCACATCAATACGTTTAATGATATGCCAACCATACGGTGTTTCTACCGGTTCAGAAATAGCACCATTCTCTTTCAAAGCAAAAGCCGCATCTTCAAAAGCTTTTGGTAAACGACCACCTTTAAATGGGGTTAATTGTCCACCACGATCAGATGTTTGTTTATCATCTGAGAAAGTTCTGGCTAATTCTTCAAATTTTTCGCCGGCCTTAATTTTTCCTGCAATCTCATCAATTTTTGTTTTAGCATTAGCTTTATCTTGAGGTGTTGCGTCTTTCGCAAACTTAATCATGATATGAGCTGCTGTCATTTCACCGCGGTTATTACGCTTATCGTATACTTTTAAAATATGATAACCATATTTCGTTCTAACTACATTAGAAACTTCTCCTGGTTTTGTGTTGTAAGCAGCAGTTTCAAATGGATAAACCATGTCTAATGCCGTGAAATAACCTAAATCACCTTTGTTATCCGGAACCGAAGGATCATCACTGGTTTTAGGTGCTATTTCCATAAATTTATCCGCACCCGTTGTTTTATAATATTCAGCAAGCTTCTTTACTGAATTTAATTTTGCTTTATATAAACCACTATCCTTTTTAGCTAATTCTGATTTTACTTGAGTAGAATTTTTCAATAAACGATCGTAATCATTTATTTGAGCCGCGGTAGGTAATTTACCCATGATACCATTTCTAATTAAAGTAGCGCGTGTAAATGCCTCTAAGGTATCTTTAGGAAACTCGGTTTCAGCACAACGAATAAGAATGTGACTTGCCTTCACTTCATATTTCATGCGCTCATAAGCTTCTGTAATCAAGTTATCATTGGTGTTTTTATCGGTTAAGTATGGTGCAGATAACTGACGACGATAACCTGCTAATTCATTTTTAAATGATTGTGCGGTATCTAAGCCCATTGATTCGGCTTCAAACACTTTCATCTTAAACAATGAGAATAAATCCGCATAATCGCGTACCGACTTCTCATCTGAAGTAGTTTTAGTGTTGTTTTTTCTGTACACACTTTCAAATTCAGATTTATAAACCGGTTTACCACCGATAGTCATCACCACTGGCTCGCTGGTTTGCGCCGCTAAGGGCATTGTAAAAGCTGCAAATAAAACTGCAATTGAAATCTTCTTCATAAGTTTAATTTTAAACGGAATGCAAATTTAATTTTTTTATTGAATTATGAGTTATTTGAATATCTCACTTAGCTTCTGCTCTAAAGCCGGACCACGTAAGTTTTTATCCAAAATTTTACCGTCCCTGTCAATCAACAGGTTTTGAGGAATACTCGTTATATTATAGATTTTTCCGACTTCATTACCCCATCCTTTTAAGTCACTCACATGATCCCAGGTTAACTGATCTTTTTGAACAGCATCTAACCATTTCTCTTTACTTTGATCAAACGAAACTCCTAAAACGGTAAATCCTTTGTCTTTGTATTTTTGATAAGCCGCTACCACATTTGGATTTTCTGCACGGCATGGTCCGCACCAGCTGGCCCAAAAATCAACCAATACTACGCGCCCTTTATAATCCGATAATTTGATGGGCTTACCATCTGCTGTGTTTTGTGTAAAGTTGGTTGCTTTGTACCCAATTGAAGTTCCTCTTAAATTGTCCAAACGTTCTTGAGCAAGCTTACCAAATTTAGTTTGCATGGCTGCCTTATCCATGAGAGCAATGGCTTCCTCTACTTCCTGCATGGTGAAGTTAGGATTAGCGAATTCAGCATAAATGATGTAACCACTTACCGGTGATTTTGGATGATCCTTAATGAATTTCTTTAATCCGTCTTTTACCCCTTTGGTTAACTGTTCGAACTCGGCTTGCTTTGCTTGCATGGTCGCCATGTCGTTATTAGAACGCGCCACGTTATACTGTGAAACCAATTCCTGTTGCTGCATGCTGAAAACCGTCATCATAATGCGGTAATCTTCATAATCCTTCTGACTTTGACCGCCCTTTACTTTTAAGTTCTGAAGCGAATCCATGTTCATTTCAACAATGGTTTTACCCGCATCTACATAAAATACAATATTGGGCTGAGTATTAGGGTTTGGAGTAAATGTTAACCAATACATATTCGGTTCCTGGCTCTTAGAACTGAACTTAAATTTTCCACCCTCCACTTTAGCTGAATCGGTGTGAAAATCTTCCCCCCATTTGTGATTTAAATAAATGTAACGGTTTGTATAGTTCTTAACGCTGCCTTCTACTGTAAAAGCAAAAGGTTTTTGAGCCATGATGGTACCTCCTAAAAAAGCAGCTAATAGTATCGATTGTATTCTGTTCATAATTGAATTTTAACAAATTTAAAAACATTAAATATAAGCAATAATCGCTTAAGTTTTTTTAACAGCAAATATTGTTCCGCATTTAAAAGCCTATAACGCTTTTAACAGAAATTAATTATGTACGGGAGTGTATTTATGAATATCCGACAAATTGATGAGTATATGTCCGTCATTGTCAGAATCTTGTTTTACAGGCACAAATTTGGCTTTATCCACAAAATCAGATGCTTTATAAGACATGCGTGAATAAACGTTCTGGGAATAAGTATCGTTAATGGCTTTAATCAGGATGATTAGTTCTGCATCGCGTTTTACTAATTCCTCGGTTGTTAAATTATACATTGGACTTTGCTCATCGATGGGATGGACGATGGTCCAACTTAAGGTTAGAAAATTAATTTTATTTCGCTCCAAATTTAAAACGTTAAATTCTCTTTTGTTGGTTTCCGGATTGGTATAAGACAACACAACGCTTGCTTCAATTTCAATTAACTCATTCTGTTTAGAGTTGGCGATTCTAAACATCAATCCTTTTCCTTCTTTGTATGGAGATATCAATACATTTTCACTATAAATCAAAGCCGCTTTAGGTCGGGAAAAACGTCCGTAAATAACCCCGGTTGCCAAGGCAAAACCTAATAAACCACACAAAGATTCGATGGCGGCTACTGTACTTACATGGTTGGCGTTTGGATACACATGCCCATATCCTACGGTTGTGAGTGTTTGCGCGCTAAAGAAGAACAAATCCATAAAACGATCCGGACCTGTAAACCCCTCTATACCGCCGAAATGCTCATAACCTAAGGCAAAATAAATGCAAGCAAACAGTGTATTTACCAATACATAAAAAGCAAGAATTACAATCAAAAGCTTTGTCCAACTAGTGGTTATAAGCCAATGATAAACATCAATATTATCATAGCTCCGCAACCCCTTACGACGTACATTGACCGTACCGTCCTTATTCAAAAAACGAACGTTTTTATTGTACGACTTGGTGCCAAAACCCAATTCCACCTGCTCGTGACTTTTGTTACTTTTCGCTTGCATACTTTTCCGTAACTTTGTGAATTATGTCCAAAGTTAAACTTTCTTATTTACTATTATTAGTAGTTCCGTTATTATTGGTGGTTTGGTTTTTTTACAATAAAAACCAGAACAAACCGCTGCGTTCATTACCTTTTTACGGACCAAAACGAGCGTTAAAGATTAATGATACAACGTATCACACCATCCCGCCATTCTTTTTCATCAATCAATACAATCAAAAAATTACAGAAGCCGATGTAAAAGGAAAAGTATACGTAACCGATTATTTTTTCACTACCTGCCAATCTATTTGTCCGGTGATGAGTACCAGTTTAGAACGCGTTTACAAGGAGTTTCACAGTCGCGGTGATTTTATGATACTTTCACATACGGTAGATCCTGAAACCGATTCGGTGGCACAATTGTTGAGTTATGCAAAATTACATGGCGTAAAAGATGCTAAGTGGATGTTTGTGACCGGAGAAAAAAAACATTTATATGAAGTAGCGCGCAAAGGCTATTTATTAAATGCGGAAGAAGGCGACGGTGGTGCAGAAGATTTCATCCATACACAAAACTTTGCTTTGATTGATAAAGAAAG
>JAEUTQ010000051.1 GCA_016787445.1 Bacteroidia bacterium | reverse complement strand
GGACATTCAGGCTCACAGGCGCCGCAATTAATACACTCATCTGTAATTTTAATAGCCATTTTAACTAGTTTTGCATTTAAATTTAAGCTGCAAATATACGGGGTTATATGGAAATAAAACAAAGAATAAATGCATTTGTTCAAACCGGACTGTTCATTAAACGACACTTTAATCCGAACGAATGGATTGAAAATGAGAAAGGTTTGCATCAAGGCCTCGAAAAGTTAATGGAGGCAGCTTACACTTATAATGGCTGGTTCATCAAACAATTTATACATGAAAGTCTAGCCAACAATGCTCTTATGCTCACGAAAGAAGCTTTGGATGCATTCTGCAAGAATATTCCAGAGCCTAAGCACCAAAAAACGGTGGCCATAATTATGGCGGGAAATATTCCGTTGGTAGGTTTACACGATTTAATGTGTGTGATCTTGAGCGGACATAAAGCACTGGTGAAGTTGTCGTCGGATGACAATGTATTAATGCCATTCTTCATAAAATTATTGGAGCACTATGAACCGGAAATTGCTCAACAAATAAGTTTTAGTACAGGCAAGCTGAATGATTTTGACGCTGTGATAGCAACCGGCAGTAATAATACATCAAAGCACTTCGAATATTACTTCAGTAAGTATCCAAATATTATTCGAAAAGGGCGTACCTCTGTAGCCGTATTAACAGGAAAAGAATCCAACGAAGACCTTAAGAATTTGGGCAAAGACATTTTTCTTTATTTTGGTTTAGGTTGTCGAAATGTTTCTAAAATATTAGTACCGGAAGGCTACGTTTTTGATACCTTATTTGAATCCGTTTACGATTATAAATTTGCGGTCGATAATAAAAAATACGGTAATAATTACGATTATAACCGTGCCATTTATCTTTTAGGCGGAGAAAAATTTCTCGACAATAATTTCTTAATGATTAAGCCCGACAAAGGCTTGTTTTCGCCCGTTTCAGTGCTTTACAGTGAAGAATACAGGAATGAAGAACAACTAAACAACTATCTAAACGAAAATAAAGAGAATCTTCAATGTGTGGTTGGAAACGGAAAGGGAATGATACCCTTCGGTTATTCACAACAGCCTGTTATTACTGATTATGCCGATGGGGTAAATACGATGGATTTTTTAGTAAATTTATGAGGTGTTAAAAAAGCTGTTTTTCATAGCCTTTTCAATTGTTGGCAGTTTCGCGATGGCGCAAGTTCCAACCGCTAATATTATTGTTCCGAGTAATACCATTTGCACCGGACAAACAGTTATTTTCACCTCTATTACAACCAATACACCCACTTCTTTTAGCTGGACAGTTAATCCGAGTATTGAAGTCGCTTATTTGAGCAGCGTCAACCAGGCAAGTACAGCACTAGGATTTACCTATCCTGGCGTTTATACTGTTTCATTAACTGTAGCAAATGCATCTGGTAGTTTCACAGCGGCTCAATCGATAACAATTAGCGTTACCCCTCGTGCCAGTTTTTCTGCCAGTTTAAATACAATTGGTTTTCCAAATCAAATTGTACTCACCAACTTTTCGAGTAACGCTACCAATTACGCATGGTTATTCAGTGATACACCGGCTGTAGATACAAATACCAATACAACCCACGATTATACAAGCAGCGGCGCGTACACCGTTAGTTTAGTGGCGTATAATACCAATGGATGCAGTGATACATCAGATTACAGCTTCTTTATTTCAGACACATCAGGCATCACTTTACCAAATGTTTTTACACCTAACGCGGATGGCGTAAACGATGTATTCAAACCGATTGCACGTGGTATAAAAACCATGAAAGTAAATATTTACAGTCGCTATGGTAACTTAGTAGCGAGCTGGGAAACCATTAACGGACACTGGGACGGATATACACCAAGTGGAATGTTATGCGAAAGCGGAACTTATTTTTGTGTGGTGGAAGCTACCGGCTTCGATGGAAAAGATTACAAGCTTAAAGGTTACATCTCTTTATTCCGAAATTAACGCGCTATCCTAAAGGTTAAAAACATATCCTTTAATTATCACAATCAAAACGTATTTACGGGCATTAAAAACTTATCGTTTGAAGTTAACGACGGGGAAATTCTCGCTATGTTAGGTCCTAGCGGTGAAGGTAAATCTACACTCATTAAATGTATTTATGGATTAGTAGATTTAGATGAAGGCGAAATTTGGTTTAATAAACATAAAGTACTTGGACCCTCATATAATTTAATTCCGGGTTATCCCGACATGAAACTGGTAAGTCAGGATTACTATGTTTTAGACAATCATACGGTAGAAGAAAATATTAAAGACATGTTGATTGGTTTGAGTGATGAGTATAAAGAAAAGCGCAGTCATAAAATCCTGAAGCTCCTCGAACTTGAGTCGATTAAACATTTACAGGCAAAAAACTTATCGTCAGGACAAAAACAACGTGTGGCTATTGCCAGAGCATTAGCTTTATTTCCAAAACTAATTTTGCTGGATGAACCTTTTAGTAATCTCGACAAAATATTAAAAGATAAATTATTTGCTTTCATTATCCATGAAGCAAAGAAAAAACACAGCGGTGTAATTCTGATTACACATCAGGCAGAGGAAGCTTTAAAATATGCCGATAGAATAGCAGTTTTAGTAAATGGAAATATTGCGCAGATTGGTGACAAAAACAAAGTGTATTACGAACCACGTAATTTAAAAGTGGCAAAGATATTAGGTGATTATAACGTGTTTGATCATAAAGATTTTGAAAAAGACTCTGATTATTATAAATCCAAAAAAAGAATTTTACTTCGTCCGAATCAGTTCAAATTATCCGACAAAAAAAACGGTGATTTGTTCGCGATTTATTTGAATCACTTTTTTAATGGTAAATGCTTCGAGCTTTTACTGCAAACAAAAAGCGGAAAAGAGATCATCATTTATACGTCACAAGCCCCTAAACACAACGGCGACTTCTACTTCAAAGTAGTTTAGACCACTGTATCACAACAAGTTACAAGCATTTAGTTGGACTTCAACTAACCTTTTGTTAACTTTACACGTTGTAACTTATATGCGTTTCACAGCACGATTTTTTATTAGTTGGATTCTAGGCGCGATTGCCATGTACTCGGCTTTTTACGTGTGGCATGGAATTTTCTTAAACGACTTCAAACAAATTCAATTTCCATTCGTTTGGTTCGTATTGTTATCAGCAATAGCATACTTAGTTATTTCATTTATCATTTACCGTGTTTTTGAAACCAACTGGATAAAAAACATTCACAGTGTGGTATTACGTGGGTTTTTAAGCGGATTAATTGTTGCCGTGAGTTTATTCGCAATTATGACTGTGCTTCATATTTCCTTTACAAAAAATATGACGAGTACTTATTTAATCACAGATTTCTTTTGGCAAATTATTGAGCAAAGCATTGGAGCTACCGTTATTATTTTAGGCAAACAATTTATTTACGAACCGGAGCCTGAATTCGAAGAAATTTAATTCAAATATTAAAGTCAATAAAAAAACCCCGATGAAATATCTGGGTTTTTTGTTTTTGTATTCTTCAATTATAAAGTTTCCTCGTGATCCAACTTATTGAGATTACTGTTTCGCTTACTGTAAATGAAGTAAACAATAATTCCAATTACGCCCCAAATTACGAATGCAATCCAGGTTTCTTTACGCACGAAACACATCAAGAAAATATTGAAAGCTACACCTAATGTTCCAACTAAATAAACCGCAGGGGTTTTATACGGACGCTCTAATTCAGGTTTTTTATAGCGTAAAATCATTACGGCTACACAAACCATGGCAAATGCTAATAAAGTTCCCATACTGCACATCTCACTTACTTTATCAATCGGTGTTAAGGCAGCCACTAAAGAAATAATTAAACCAACAAGGATTGTACTCTTATGAGGTGTTTTAAAATCAGCGTGCAAAGTACGGAAGAACTTAGGCAATAAACCGTCTTTCGCCATACCTAAGAAGATACGTGTTTGTCCGAGCATCATTACTAACATTACCGACGTTAATCCCGCCGTTGCAGCAAGCGTTATAATGAACACCGCCCAATTAATACCAATACCTGAGAATGCTGAAGCAACAGGAGCAGCCTTGTCTAATTGATCGTATTTTACCATTCCGGTTAATACCAATGAAACCAAAATGTAAAGAACTGTACAAATTACTAAAGAAGCTACAATAGCAAACGGCACATCTTTCTTTGGATTGATAGCTTCTCCTGCCTGCGTAGATACCGCATCAAATCCGATGTAAGCAAAGAAAACTATTGTTGCCGCAGTTAATACACCACCGAATCCAAACTTAAATGTTTCCTTACCATCTTCACCAATTACACTAACTTTCTCAGGAATAAATGGCGACCAGTTATCCGTATTAATATAGAATGCACCAACAATAATCACGAATAATACAACCGCGATTTTAATAATCACAATAGCGTTATTTGTGCTTGCTGCTTCTTTAATACCTTTTACTAAAATTGCTGTAACAACCCAGGTAATTAAGAATGCCGGTAAATTAAAAGCAAATGATGGCGCTGCCAATCCTGCCGCCAAACATTTATCGGTTGCAGTTGCTAAATCATTACACAAATAAATCGGAATGTCGATATGAAAAAGATGCAGGAGCTTCACAAAATAACCACTCCAGGCCACAGCCACTGTGGTTGCTCCCATCATATATTCCAGAATCAGATTCCAACCAATAAACCACGCGAATAATTCGCCAACGGTACCATAAGCATAGGCATAGGCCGAACCTTCTACAGGTAACACCGATGCAAACTCAGCATAACATAAAGAGGCAAATAAACAGCCTATACCTGCAATTACAAACGATAATGCTAATGCTGGTCCTGCGTAATCATGCGCTGCAATTCCTGTTAATGTAAAAATACCTCCACCAATAATAGCGCCAATACCCAATGAGGTTAATCCCCATTTGGTAAGCACGCGCTTTAAATCACTTTTTTTCATATCGGCCTCAAATGCCGATACCGGTTTAATTCGCCAAACTGACATATATAGATTTTAAATGTTTGAAACCAAATATAATTATTTTTTCGAGAAAACTAGGCCCCTAAAAAAACAAGATATAAGACAATAAAGGTAATCCTATGAGAGAGAAGATGTAGAGAAGAATGAAGGCAATTTTACCGAAGGCGTTTAAATCGGTTTTGAAATCAGGCTTTAATATGGCTGATATTTGCTGAACTAAAATCGGCTCCAACTCACTGTAACGGTATAAACCCGGTGGTACACCCGCAAATTTCTTCTGATAAGAAAACAAAACCGCATCTCTAATCACCCAATAACTTTTATCAGGTAAATCAGCGTACTCACAACGATAGGCAATTCTTTCCTGATCTAAAAACTCTCTGATCTTCTGATTTCGGTTTTCATTTATCAATTCGTATACCATCATGGCAGGAATAATTAACATCAAAAAACTACCGGTAAGTATAATAATACTAACCAGTAATAAAACAGATATAATTGTAAATACTAGACGAATACCATAATTGTTTTTAAGAAATAAATTTTCAAGGAATCTTCCCCCGTCTAACGGATAGATAGGTAGCAAATTAAACAGATTCAAAAAAATAAAAACATTGGCCAACATTTTTATAGAATCATTTTGCAAACTTTTGTTTAAAAAATAAAGTATAAAGCCAATAAATAAACCGGGTAACGGACCGGCCAGCACAATAACACTCATTTGCTTTTGAGAAACCGTACTTTTTTTACCGCTCACAAAAGCGCCTAATAATGGAACAATAAACAACTTTACATTTTGGTAGTTATACAATTTCATAGCAAAGAAATGCCCGAATTCATGTATTAATAAAGCCAATAATACTGCTGCTATATACGCTATATTCTGATCGAAAATAATGTAAAATAAAAAAGCGTAAATAAACAAACTGATTAAAGAGCGCGTTAGATTATTACCCTTGTTCTCGGCAACAATTGGCTTTGGCGGATAAATAATAGCACTGCCCTCTTCCGGCGAAGGATTATTTACTGTCTCCATTAGGTGCCGGTTTTAAATTAAGATGGAACAATAAATAAATACAAACGGTAAATAAAAAGAAAGCGCCGGTTTGATGCAATACACCTAATACCACGGGCACTTGATATAACAATGTATAAATTCCCAATATAAATTGCGCGGTTACTCCGTAAATCAATAATGTAATGCCCAAATTTTGCTGCTTTGTTAAATTTAATTTGTCTGATTTATTCCAAAGTATAGCAACACAAATTACCACTAAAACTGCAATAGTACGATGCATGAATTGAACGCCTGCCCCTATCTCCAGAAAATTTCTCCACCATTGTTCTTCAATCATAATCGTTTCGCTCGGAAACCAACTGTCACCCATCTTCGGCCAGGTTGGATAAAACAAACCTGCCTTTAATCCAGCCACAAATGCACCGTAAATAATTTGGATGATCAGAACAACAAATAACACAATAGCAGTTGTCCTCATTTTTTTTCCGTCACTTTCTACGGCCTCTGTTTTGGGATACATCAATTGCAGTGCGTACCAAAACGTAAATGCGAAAACAGTAAAGGCACTCATTAAATGAGTAGCTAATCTATAATGAGAAACGGCAGGATCTTTTACTAAACCACTCTTTACCATCCACCAGCCGATTAGTCCTTGAAGTCCGCCTAACGCAAATAATAAAAGCATTTTTGGCAATGTTTCCTTTCTGAATTTTTTCTTTATCAAAAACCAGACAAATCCGGCTAAAAAAACAAAACCAATGGTTCTGCCAATCATTCGGTGAATATACTCCCACCAGAAAATGGATTTAAACTCATCCATAGTCATGGAGTTATTCTTGTAAATAAACTCCGGACTTGTTTGATACTTAGCAAATCGTTCTTGCCAATGTTCTTGTGTAATGGGTGGCAATGAACCCATGAAATTCCAATCGGTAATGCTAAGTCCGGAATGTGTTAACCGTGTAATGCAACCCACTACCACCATTACATACACTAACACACAACCTGTTAAGAGCCATTTGATAACCGGTTTATCGCTGTTTTGAAGTGGACTTGTATTCATTTGAGGTACAAATTTACTCAGCATTTACTTACCAAAAAAATTTGTTTTCCAAGCCTTGGTTTTTACTTAACTTCACTCTCCATAACTGCTTAAAGAGTTTGTTGCTTGCATTTTATACACGTTCATTTATAAGACCTGTACTCATTGGTTTACTTCTTTCTTTTAACATTACTTTATTCTCGCAAAACATTCGTAAACAACAACGATTAGATTCCCTTAAGCTACAATTTCAGAAAGATTCCGGCCGTATTTACCGCTTTCAAAAATTTCGTTTTCGTGTGGCGTTAGATCGCCGTAATTCCTGGATTAAAAACCAACGTGCCACAAAGCAAATTCCTGTTTCCATTAATGGATTTCAATTAGGCGCTGTACTTTTTGAAAAACATTCGGTTGGATTTGGCCTTTACAACATCGCTGCCGAATCAAAACGTCCGGTAAAAATCAACGACCAACTCAATACGATTCGCTACGAGGAATTATTCATGAATTATTTTACCGGCTATTATGAATATGTTTTACTAAATAAACGATTTTTTGAAATTGATATACCGATTGAATTGGGATTAGGTCGTTATGTTTACAACCTCAAAGACGAAACACAAACTAAATTACTATGGCACGAACAAGGCCCCATTAAACTCAGCAGCGCCGGACTACAAGTCATATTCAAACCTTTAAAATGGATAGGATTGGTAGGGATGGGTGGTTACCGCTTTGTGCGATTCAATGAAAAAACGAACTTGAATTTTAATAATTTCTATTATAGTTATGGCGTGTGGGTGGATATCAGGCAAATCCATCGCGACCTTCGTTTTTATGGCTTTAAACGCCCTAAATACCGAAAAAAAGTTAAGGCCATTTTAGCATCTGAACCTTAATTTGTATCTTGTTCTACATTTTATCTACTACATTAAACGCCTATGAAAGGAATTATATTAGCCGGAGGTTCCGGTACCCGTTTACATCCATTAACGCTTGCCATGAGTAAGCAAATGATGCCTGTATATGATAAGCCAATGATTTATTATCCGCTTTCGGTGTTAATGATGTCGGGTATCAATGAAATACTCATCATTTCTACACCACATGATTTGCCAAACTTTCAAAAACTATTAGGAACAGGCGAACAAATTGGCTGTAAGTTTTCATATGTAGTGCAGGAAGTTCCGAACGGATTAGCCCAGGCATTTGTACTTGGTGAAAAATTTATTGGCAAAGATAAAGTGGCACTCATTTTAGGTGATAATATTTTTTATGGTGTTGGATTAGGTGGGGCTTTACGTCAGATTAACAATCCGGATGGTGGTGTGGTATTCGCGTATCACGTGAGCGACCCTGAACGTTACGGTGTAGTTGAATTTGATCAGAACAACAAAGTACTTTCTATTGAAGAAAAACCAAAAGAGCCAAAATCGAATTATGCTGTACCGGGATTATATTTTTACGACAACGATGTTGTAGACATCGCAAAAAATTTAAAACCAAGTCCGCGCGGCGAATATGAAATTACCGATGTAAACAAAGAATATTTAAAACGCGGTAAATTAAAAGTAAGTATCATGGACCGCGGAACAGCCTGGTTAGATACAGGAACTTTTAAATCTTTAATGCAAGCCGGACAATTTGTGGAAGTGATTGAAGAACGTCAGGGTTTAAAAATCGGATGTATAGAAGAAGTAGCTTACAACATGGGCTATATCAATAAAGAACAATTGCGTAAAGTAGCAGAGCCTCTTACAAAAAGCGGTTATGGAAATTATTTGTTAGGCCTATTGGATTAAAGCGTGGAAAACTACAAACCTTTACTGGAATTATTTAACGCGCATCTCAACTCCTATTTAAAAGAGTTAGACAAGAAACAACCGCGTGAATTATACGATCCCGAAAATTATATTTTATCTTTGGGAGGAAAACGTATTCGTCCTTTACTGGCTCTTATCGGATGTGATTTGTTTGATAAAAACCCATCGCATTCATTGAATGCCGCATTAAGCGTGGAGTTATTTCATAATTTCTCTCTTATTCACGACGATATTTTAGATAAAGCGCCATTACGCCGCGGCATGCCAACCGTTCACAGTAAATGGAATACTGATATTGCGATTTTAAGTGGAGATGTGATGCTGGTTAAAGCCTTCGATGTTTTAAAAAACTACGAAGCAACAAAATTATCATCCTTGTTAAATTTATTTGCAAGCACCTCCATTGAAGTTTGCGAAGGTCAGCAAATGGACATGAATTTTGAAACCCAACAAAACGTGAGCGTAAATGATTATCTGCAGATGATTACTTACAAAACCGCCGTGTTATTAGGTTGCAGTTTGAAAATGGGAGCCATTTGTGCAGAGGCTGATACTGAAAACCAAAATCACCTGTATGAATTCGGAAAACATTTAGGTATTGCTTTTCAATTAATGGACGATGTATTGGATGCCTATGCTGATGACGGAAAATTTGGCAAACAGGTAGGCGGTGATATTATCGCGAATAAAAAAACATTCTTGTTACTGAAAGCCTTCGAATTAGCGGATGCTGCACAAAAAAATAATTTAACCGCGCTCTTAAACGAAAAAGACAGCACTTTAAAAGTGAAAGGTGTACTTAATGTTTATGATCAGTTAAATATCAAAAACATCAGCGAAAAGGAAGCGGACATACATACACAAGAAGCTCTAAAACATTTGAAAGCGGTAACTGCTTCCGAAAGCAAGAAAAAAGAATTGGAACGCTTAGCCATGCAGCTGCTAAACCGTCAATCGTAATGCTATGAATCTTCACGATTTTAAACACAAGCAAAAAATTCAAATCCGTTATAAGGACATTGATAAGCAAGGACACGTTAACAATGCCAATCACATTACCTATTTCGAAACTGCGCGCGTAGAATACTTTAAAGATGTATTTACACAACAAATCGATTGGATTAAAACGGGAATGATATTAGCGTGCACCGAAATCAATTACATGGAACCAATATTTTTGGAAGACACAGCCTACTGCTATACCAAAATTACTTCCTTCGGTACCAAGAGTTTTGAAATCACCAATGTCATCACCAAACTAAAAAACGACAAAGAAGTACTTTGTGCCGAAGGCAAAAGTGTCATTGTTTGTTTCAATTACGAAATCAATTCTACCGTTGAGATACCACCGCATTGGAAAGATGCGGTGAATAAATTTGAGGCTTAACCCCCTCGCCCTTTGGGCACTCCCCCTTCGCAGGGGGAGAAGCTGTCCGTTGCTATAACGGCTTAATTACCACGACTGATTTCTCCCCTGCTAAGGGGAGATGTCCGTAGGACAGAGGGGTTTAAACACTAAAAGAACACAATAATAATCCATACCTTTACCCTTATGAACTACACCTTTGCACATACCGGCGATTTTGAAATGAAAGCAACGACCTTCTTTGGTTTAGAAGAAGTATTAGCAGCGGAACTGCGTAAACTCGGCGCTAAAGATGTAGAACCTTTTAAACGCGGCGTTTCATTTACCGGTGATTTAGGCTTTATGTATAAAGCTAATTTTTGTCTGCGTACCGCACTTAGAATTTTAGTTCCCATATACAAGTTTGAAGCTAATAACGATCATCAATTATACGACGGAATAAAAAAATTCGATTGGTCACAGTTTATGGGAGTAGATGATACACTGGCCATTGAAGCCGTTGCCAACTCCGATAACTTTACACACAGTTTATACATCGAACAAAAAACCAAAGACGCCATTTGTGATCAGTTCAGAGAGAACACAGGCAAGCGTCCGAGTGTGGATTTAAAAACACCAACACTCCGCATATACGTGCATATTTTCAGAGATGAAGTAAGTGTAAGTTTAGACAGCAGTGGCGATATTTTATACAAGCGTGGTTACCGCGAAGATATTGTTGACGCGCCCATTAAAGAAGTATTAGCAGCAGGAATTGTATTAATTAGCGACTGGCAACCGCATTTACCTTTGATTGACGGTATGTGTGGCAGTGGTACACTCGCAATCGAAGCCGCTTTGTATGCCAATAATGTACCAGCCGGAATTTTCAGAAAAGATTTTGGATTCATGCGCTGGAAAAATTACGATGAAAAATTATTCGAAACGATTACCGAGATCGCCATTGGCAGAATTAAAGACGGAGATGTAAACATTTTAGCCAACGATATCAGTGATAAAAGTTTAAACATAACCAAACACAATGTTGAAGTAGCTAAAGTAGATGATGTCATCAGCTTCAGCAGAAAATCATTCTTTGATATCAAAGTAGAGAAACCCATGGGAACCATTCTATTGAATCCGCCTTACGATGAGCGTATGAAAAAAGAAGATATCGTAACATTTTACAAACAGATTGGCGACAAATTAAAAAAAGATTTTGCCGGCTGGACCTGTTGGATCATTACTTCCAATTTAGATGCCGCGAAATTCATTGGCCTTCGTCCTACACGTAAGATAACATTATTTAACGGCTCACTTGAGTGCAGATTGTTTAAATTTGAAATGTACGCAGGTACCAAAAAAATCCACAAACTAACTCCTAAAGAGTAAAAAGCGGTTCTGCGATTAAATCTACATGAATGTAATTATTGCCATATGCGTATTAATCTTAATTGCCTATGTCTTTGATTTAACATCATCGCTCACTAAAATCCCTTCCGTTATACTTTTACTGATATTAGGTTGGGGCGTTCGGCAAGCGACTAATTTCTTAGGCTATAATTTCACTGAACTCTCCACTGTATTACCCATACTTGGAACAGTTGGCTTAATATTAATCGTATTAGAAGGCGCGCTAGAATTAGAGCTTAATAAATCAAAAGTGAAATTAGTAACGAAATCATTTTTTGGCGCAATATTTCCCATACTTGCGATTGCATTCAGTTTGGTTTATATTTTTCATGAAACAGGTTCAACATCCAACCGATTGAATCTTTTAAATGCGATACCACTTTGCATAATCAGCAGTGCAATTGCAATTCCTACCGTGAGAAATCTGAATAAAAACATTAGAGAGTATGTAGTTTATGAAAGTAGTATGTCAGACATTATTGGTGTCATTTTATTTAACTATATAGCCATGAATGAGTATATAAATTCAGACTCTATAAGCACATTCTTATTACAGTTATCTGGCATGATAGCCATTTCCTTAATCAGCACCTTAGGTCTTTCTTTTTTACTAAGTAAAATTGACCATCATATAAAATTCATTCCTATTATTTTACTTATCATTTTAATTTATGCTATTGCAAAAACTTATCACCTACCTGCACTTTTATTTATATTGATCTTAGGATTATCCTTAGGAAACTTAGATGAGTTAAGACGCTTTAAGTGGCTAAAGATATTTCATACAGAAGAACTTGACACTGAGATAAAAAAATTCAAAGAGCTAACCGTTGAGGCAACATTTCTGATCAGAACAATGTTTTTTATACTATTTGGCTATCTCATAGAAACAAAAGACCTGATGAATTTAGACACCTTGCCCCTAGCCTTACTCATAACGGTATTTATTTTTATGTTTAGAGCTGTACAATTAAAATTATCAGGCTTAGCTTTTAGTCCTTTATTATTTATTGCACCCCGCGGACTCATTACTATCTTACTATTTTTATCAATAGAGCCTTCGCAAAGAATTTCTACAGTTAATAATTCATTAATCATACAGGTGATAATCTTAACAGCAATAACTATGATGTTAGGCATCATGTTTTGCCGGAAATCAGAAAATGTTACCGAAGCAAATCAACCTTAATTTTGAACAAGTACTGTATAATTAAGGCCCATGTTAAAAACAGAAATGATTGGGGAAGAACTCATATTTACAAGTATTGAATAGACCTACTGTAACCTGCTTTGTTTACAATTTTGCTGCATTCCTGTCAAAAATCAGTTATTTTCCTAGAAAGAAGACAAGGACTGTAAGTAATTATGTATTAATTTAGTTGTAGATTCATTCTATAATTAAATCCCCATGAAAAAAATTCTCACATTATTTACCATTGGATTGCTTGCAGTAATAAATGCTTCGTTAAGCGCACAACATATAAAACCTGTTTTAAGCAACGAAGGAAAATCAGGCTCCGCCATTAAATCAGCAGAATTCACTGTTGTTCGTAGTGGTGAGACCAATGTTATGAGTGCCGATTTAAAATGGTTACCCATCTTAAGCAATAAGTGTACCGGAAGAGTGCATCAAATTCCTGAACAGGAAAAAATCATTGCAATTAAAAAAGAGAAAACACTCTTAAAGCAAAATCAATTAAATAATCAGAAGTCGTTACAAGAAGAAAATTCATCTTTAAGTATAACACCCGTTATGGGAACCAATTTTTTAGGTAATACAAATAATGGCATGTCACCCATGGATAATTCAATTGCTGTTTCAGCGAATTGGATTGTCAGTGTAGCCAATACAACAATTGAGTTTGATGATCTTTCCGGAAACAACACTTATTACAATGACATTCCTACTTTTTTTAACGACCCTGCTATTAGCAATGTATGTGACCCTGTTGTAATATATGATTCAGGAGCCGACAGATTTATTTTCTTTGCACAAGAATGCGCCGGAAACTCTTCTAACTCTTATTTATTAATAGCGTTTTCTAAAAGTAATAATCCAAATAGCGGATGGTGGACCTACAAACTAACCGGAAATCCACTCAATAATAATAAATGGTTCGACTATCCAAAACTCGCGGTTTCCAATAACGAATTATACATCACCGGAAATTTATTCTCAAACAATCCGGGTGGAGTATTTGATCAGGCTATTTTATATCAGATTCAAAAAAACAATGGCTACTCAGGCGCCAGTATTTCCTGGCAATATTGGAGTAATATTCCCGGAACACCATTTACACTTTTACCTGTTTCATGGGGACAAAGCGGAAATTATGGTCCAGGCTGTTATTTAGTAGCCAGTATTCCCGGAGGTGGTTCATCCGTTAAATTATATGATCTAACGGACGACATGACTGCCACTAACGAACAATTAAATTACTATTCTGTACCTACATCAGCCTATTCGCCGGCCGGCGATGCTTCACAGCAAGGCACATCTTGTTTATTGGATAACGGAGACTGTCGTACCCTCAGTGGTTTTTACTTAAATGGTAAAATTCATTTTGTATTTCATTCGGATGTAGGAAGCGGATGGAACGGAATTAATTATAACCGACTCGATGTAAATACAAAAACAAATCAGCGTTCTACCTTCGGATCTGTTGGTAATTCTGATTACTCTTACCCAACTGTCGTGTCGTATGCAACCAATCCAACGGATGCGTCAGTAATGATTGGATTTGGACGAAGCAGTTCTACTATGTTACCGGAAATAAGAGCCGTGAATTGTGATAATGGCATGAATTGGTCGAATTCAACCTTCATAAAAGGAAGCAGTACATATGTAAGTTATACATCAAGCACCAAAGAAAGATGGGGTGATTATACCGGAAGTACAAGAATGCATAACAGCACCAATCCATCGGTTTGGATTAATGGCATGTTCGGAAATTCAAATAACAGATGGGACACTTGGATTGCTGAAATACATGATAACGAAGTCGGCATTAAAGAAAACACAACTAAAAACACAGGTAAAATATATCCGAATCCGGTTGTAGAAAATTTCAGTGTAGAATTCACTTTAGAATCAGTTACGCAACTTACGATTGAAGTTACAGATGCTAGTGGCAAAATGATTAAATCACTTTATCATGGAAAAGCTCAGCAAGGCGCAAATATTTTCACTTTCAATAAAGCCAATTTACAAGCAGGAACTTATTTTTTAACTATTCGTGACGAATCAAAACTTTACAAAAATGAAAAAATTATTATTAGTCAGTAATATATTACTAGTGCTTATTATTGCAACATACTGCCATACAAAAACAAAATCGAGTGGCGGTACAAATACAAATTCAGGAAATAAAGACGCGGTGAAATCAAACACGAATACAGCAGTTATTCACGGGTCAGCTAATCAAGCGCAATTAGACTCCATTAAAAAAGCTAAAACAAAAGAGAAGAATAAGTAGATTGAATTATATTAGTTTGCAATAAAATTATCAATACCTTGTATTTCAATAAAAGCAATAACCCAAACACTTGAGTTGTTCTAATTATTAGAATGCAATGCTCATGAATTTTTCCATACATGAATACAACAATAAGGATAAAATTTTACTTGTTGAATTACTTAGAATAAACACCCCTGCCTACTTTTCTCCGAAGGAGGAAAAAGATTTTATTCATTACCTTGAAAAAGAAAGGGAGCACTATTACGTTGTTGAATCAGGTAATACCATTATAGGATGCGGTGGCATTAACTTCGCTGACCATCCAGGCCTGGCTAAAATCAGCTGGGATAATATTCATCCCGATTTTCAGAAAAAAGGCATTGCTTCGCAATTATTGAAATTTCGTATCGAAAAAATAAAATCCTTAAATCCCTCGGCACAAATTATGGTACGCACTTCACAACATGCTTATACATTTTACCAAAAAAACAATTTCACTTTGAAAGAGGTAATAAAGGACTATTGGGCCAAGGGCTATGATTTGTATACCATGCAATATCAATTTCAAAATACCTGATTCTTGCATTTTATTGTCAACTCAATATAATTATTATCATCCCTGTTTACTCAAAATACAGTATTTTCTTAATGAAACAACTGTCATACAATACACTTAGTTGCAAGACCATGGCCTGTCCACAACACTTGTTAACATTTTTTTATTGCCCAATTTTCTGAATTACTTAACTTCATAAAGTACCTTTTTATCAATTAAAATTAAAGCTCATGAAGAAAATCAAAGTTCGTCGTCTTCGCCTGGAGGATTATGAAGCAGTAACACAAATTCAGTTAAAGTGTTTTCCCAACATGAAACCTTGGAGCCAAGAACAATTCAATAGTTTATTAAAACATTTTAAAGAAGGGCAAATAGGTGTTGAACTAGATGGAAAACTAGTAGCTTCATCTTCAAGTTTAATTTTAAACTTTAATAATTATGATGAAACTCAAGCCTGGACAGACCTGACAGACAATGGCATGATTACGAATCATGACCCTGACGGTGAAACATTGTATGGAATAGAAATAATGGTTGATCCGGATTATAGAGGTATGAAATTATCACGAAGGCTTTACGAGGCAAGACAAAAGTTGGCTAGGGATAAAAATTTAAAGCGTATTGCAATTGGCGGTCGAATTCCAAATTATCATAAATATTCAGAAAAATTAACTGCCGAGCAATATGTTGAAAAAGTAATGGATCGTAAAATTTATGACCCCGTTTTAACTGCCCAAGTTGCAAACGGTTTTACCTTAAAGCAACTACTTCCTAATTATTTTCCAAATGATAAAGAGTCGTGTGGTTATGCTACATTTTTGGAGTGGAATAATTTAAGTTACTCTTTTGAAAACAAACGAAAAAACAAAAACCCGTATATTAGAGCTTGCGCTGTACAATATCAGATGCGAATGATTAAAAGCTTCGAAGAATTTGCACACAACTGCGAATACTTTGTTGATGTCGCTTCAGACTATCGTTGTGATATTGTTCTTTTTCCGGAAATGCTTACCATGCAGTTACTGTCTTTTCTACCCAATAAATCACCCGGAAGTGCCATAAGGCAATTAGATCAATTTACCGCACAATACGAAACTCTATTTTCAAACTTAGCTATAAAATATAATATAAACATTATTGGAGGCTCTCATTTTGTAATAGAAAATGATGAACTTTATAATGTTTCATACTTATTCGAACGAAATGGAAAAATCAGTAAACAATATAAAATTCACATTACACCCCATGAAAAAAAATGGTGGGGTGTAAAACCCGGAAACACAGTTGAAGTTTTTGATACCGATATTGGTAAAATCTCTATTCTTATTTGCTACGACATAGAATTCCCGGAAATCTCACGTATAGCAGTTAGTAAAGGAGCACAAATTTTATTTGTGCCTTTTAACACTGATGAACGAAGAGGATATTTGAGAGTTAGATATTGTGCACAAGCCCGTGCGGTTGAAAATCAGGTTTACATTGTTATGGCAGGGTGTGTAGGTAATTTACCACAAGTAGAAAACCTTGATATTCATTTTGCTCAATCCGCTATATTAACCCCTTCGGATGTTGAATTTCACCGTGAAGGCATTGCTACTGAAGCTCCTGCTAATTCGGAAACTTTGATATTCCAAGATCTAGATATTAATTTAATTATGCGTAATCGCGAATTTGGAAGTGTTCAGACCTGGAAGGATAGAAGACTTGATTTATATAATGTTAGATATTATTCAAATGGGAAAGGTCATAATGCATAGTTATAATTTGATGTAATAATATATATCTTAAATTAACTGAATTTATTATGAGTGTTTTTTTAATAACCATAGGCTTAATTGGCCTCTGGCTTGGAACTAAGTGGGTCATTAATGCCGCACTCGGCATCGCTAATTTATTTAAACTGTCCCACGGTTTTGTTGGTGTAGCAATTTTAGCAGTAGGTACAGATTTGCCTGAAGTATTTGTTACACTAAAAGCTTCTTTACTTCAATTATCCGGAGTAGAATCGTCAGGCATTATAACAGGTAATGCCATTGGTAGCAGCATCAGTCAGATTACCGTAATTTTAGGAATAGCGGCTTTACTACTCACATTTAAAATGCCTAAAAGTGAACTTATTTTAAACGGTATTTTTCTTTTACTTTCCGTTGCCCTCGTTTATGTATTTGGTCACGATGGAAATATTACCAGAGTAGAAGGAATTCTTTTAATCATCACGTATTTACTCTACTATTATTTACTCCTTAGAAACAACAAAGATGAAGCTGCGGCCGAAAATGAAGGCGCACCCGATAGCATTCCGAAAATTATTTTACTTCTTATAGCAGGTTTAATTGTGCTTATAGGTTCTTCTCATCTTGTTGTTGAAAACGCGATGGAATTAGCGAAAGCCTGGGGCGTAGAACAATCTTTCGTTGGGATTGCCGTTATTGGTTTAGGCACAAGCTTACCAGAGTTGGCCGTTTCCATTGGTGCAGCCATGAAAAAATCAGCGGCCATGTCGGTGGGAAATGTTATTGGCAGTAATATATTCGACGGACTCATTCCGATTGGTTTAGGAGCAAGCATTACCGATGTGAAATTAGAATCGGAATTTTTAAGAATTGATTTGCCAATTTTGTTTTTTTCTAGTTTACTTGTGATTGTTTTTTTAATGACTAAAAAAGGAATGTCGCGACTTGAAGGAATCGTACTCATTCTTATTTATCTCGCCTATATTATTTTAAAAATGTATAATTAATTTATTCTCCATGCAAAACATTCCATTTACTACCATTGACTGGACTTCCATACCCAAAACCGAACATAAAGGTGAGACGAGCACTTCTTATTGGCAAACCATTCAGCTTTCCGGATTGCGTATTCGCATAGTGGAATACTTACCGGGTTACTTAGCCGATCATTGGTGTGAGAAAGGACATGTAGTGCATTGTTTAGAAGGTGATTTTATAACAGAATTGCGCACCGGTGAAAAAACAAAATTGAAAAAAGGAGAAAGTTATGCGGTGTCGGATGAATTAAGTTCACATCGCTCCTACTCCGAACATGGCACGAAACTTTTGATTGTTGATGGTGATTTTTTAAAGAAAGTATAGTGTGTTTTATGTTTAACTTACAACCCATACTTCAAAATGAAATTATTAAGCTGATTCCGCTAAAGGAAAATGATTTTGAATTATTATACAATATTGCTAAAGACCCGCTAATTTGGGAACAACATCCCAATAAGAACCGCTGGCAACGCGATGTGTTTCAAAATTTCTTTGAAGGAGCCATAAAATCCAAAGGCGCCTTTGTAATTTATGATGCTCAAACAAATGAAGCCATTGGCAGTACGCGCTTTTATGATTATAAACCGGAGGAAAGTGAAGTGAGTATTGGTTATACATTTTACGCAAGAAGTCATTGGGGAGGAAAATACAATCCCGCAGCCAAGAAATTAATGATGGAATATGCCTTCCAATTTGTAGACAATGTGATTTTTCATATTGGGGCGCAAAACACCCGTTCGCAAAAATCCATAGAAAAATTAGGTGCCATAAAAATCAGAGAAGAAGAAATGGCTTATTATGGAGAGGAACCGAAATTGAATTTTATTTATAGAATTCAAAACAAAGCATGTAACCAATAATCTGTTCATAAACTCAAAATTCTTCTTTCATATATTTTTTTACATTTACTAAAATTCAATCTATGAACGAAGAAAAAGTTTGGGACAACATCGGCAACAATTACAAAGAGGAAATCTTCAGTGTACTGCATGCCGACCGCAATGCCTTAGTTAAAAAAACTATTTTCAAAAACCGAAACAAAAACAAATTCGCCATTGATTTCGGCTGCGGAGTTGGTCATGCCCTACCGTATTTATCAGCATCATTTAAAACGGTACTGGCTCTAGATATCTCTCAAAAGCTATTAGACCAAATTAAAAAACGTAATTACCCCAATGTAGATTTACAAAAAATGGATTTGGCTAAAGTAAAACTCAACTTACCAAAAGCAGATTTTGCTTATTGTTGTAATGTGGCTATATGTGATGATAACAAAAAGAACTATCAAATTCTTCATAATGTTATTCATTCGCTCAAAAAAGGCGGAACAGCCCTCATCGTCATTCCAAGTTTTGAATCTGCTTCCAATACTTTATATCATATGATAAAATTATATGAGAAGGATGGGAAGAAAATAAACCGCATTCCTAAAGATGAATTAAATCCAAAACAAAATACTTTAAAACAAGTGTCGGAAGGCATTCACTTCATCGATGATCATCCAACCAAACATTATCACATACAAGAAATCTATACATTATTTAATCAAAAAGGATTTTCAATTGAGTCGATTGATAAAATCGAATACGATTGGAAAACTGAAATCACCAATCCACCTAAAAATTTACAAGAACCTTATCCATGGGATTGGATGGTGGTGGTGAAAAGGGTTGGATGATTAATTTTTACATTTTCTATTTTACTGCTATCAAAATACTTTTTACTTTCTTTTCTGTCTTGATGCAGAAAAGAAACAAAAGAAATCAAGGCTTCATTTTATCCTTTACTCCCTACGGTCGTAATTTTTTATGCTTACAAATTGCTACCAAATGGGTGATCTCCTTGGTCCACCTGCGGAGCTTCCCATTTGGCTTAACGCAATTTGTTGCGCATAAAAAACCGTATAAAATGAGGCCGGAT
>JAEUTQ010000039.1 GCA_016787445.1 Bacteroidia bacterium | reverse complement strand
CTCTACGTTGCGGAGGGTAAACCCGACATGACAAATCAAATAAATGTCATTCTTACCAACTGCTTGTCCTTCCCCCTCTCTACCAGTAGAGAGGGCCGGGGTGAGTTAAATAATCAAATCGTTTTTTTATTGATGGCTTCGTTTTGTACACGAATGGATTCTTCGTGTAAAATCTGACAAATTTTTTCGATGTGGTGACGTGATACGCCCAATTTCTCCGCCCACTGCGAACGGGTTCTTAATATTTCTTGCCAGCGTTCTAATTGAAACACGGTAATGTTCTGATCTTTTTTATACAATGCAATCTCTTCAATAATCTGCAAACGTTTCGCTAATAAATTAATCAGCTCATCATCAACTTCATCAATCATACTGCGCAAACTTTTTAATTTATTACTGAACTCCACATCACTTGATTGTGTATCTGGGAAAATTAATCGTCCTAATAAATCTGATAATTCTATTGGCGTAATTTGTTGCGCAGCATCGCTCAATGCTTTCTCCGGATGCGGATGCGTTTCAATCATCAATCCGTTCATTCCTAAATTGAGTGCCTTCTGCGCGATAGGCTCAATCAAATCGCGTTTACCTCCAATATGACTTGGGTCGCAAATAATTGGTAAATCAGGGAACAATGTTTTTAATTCGATGGCAATTTCCCACATGGGTTTGTTACGGTATTTACTTTTTCCCGCGAAATGAAATCCACGGTGTATTGCTGCCAACTTAGTAATTCCCGCATTGTTCAATCGCTCTAATGCCCCAATCCATAAATGTAAATCCGCATGAATAGGATTTTTTATCATCACCGGTATATCAACGCCTTTCACGGCATCTGCAATTTCCTGCACACTGAATGGATTCACTGTTGTGCGGGCACCAATCCACAACACATCTACTTTATATTTGAGAGCTAACTCTACGTGTTGCGCATTCGCGACCTCTACCGTTGTTTTTAATTTGTATTGTTGCTGAACTTCATTGAGCCATTTCAATCCTTCTTCACCAACGCCTTCAAAACTATTGGGACGTGTACGCGGTTTCCATATGCCGGCACGAAATAATTTTACCTGAGGAATTCTGGCTAATCCTTTAGCTGTTTCCAATACTTGCTCGCGGGTTTCGGCGCCACAAGGACCGGCAACGACAAGGGCTTCCTTATCCTTTGTTATCCAGGTATTTAATGCTTGTATTTTCATGCCTTCTCACTCTCCTACAAGGAAAGTACCGGGGTGAAGTGTCAAATTTCGGGTTTATTACGCCCTTATGCAAATTACCACATTTAAGGTATGTTAAAGAGAGATGCGATTTTGCATCTTTGAATCATGCTAATCGAGTTTTGCAAGGATACACAAAAATGGAAGTTAAATCATCCGCTCATGCCTTTTGCTGAAACCTGCAAGAAACACAAGAAGTGTTGTAAAAATCATAAGAAAGGCGATCGTTGTAAGAAATGTCCGGGAAGGAAGTAATTATTTTCCCTGACTCAACAAGTCGATGATTAATTGTTTTTCGTAAGCTCTTTTATTTTTATTTATAAAAAAACCAACATTTCCTGCGATGCGTATGGCTGCACCGATTAATGCACCGGCTACAATAGTGTTCACTGCATTATCGTAATTTATATTGTTTGAGGTTAGTGTGCCGAATGTGACAACAATTGGCACGGCGAAACCTATTCCATAACCTAAGCCGATTGAAAGATGTTGTCTTTGTTTGTACTCAATCATTGAAGTAAACTTTTTTTGCAAGACTGATTTTCCTTCTCCGTTTGGATAGGTACTTATCATCATATTAATTTCATCATCAATATATCTTCGCCCTTTATAAATAACAACGGATGATGATGAAGGACTTGAACTAGGATTTACACTTGCAACAACTGTGTTTTTCCTGGTAACGCTATCTACACTGCCATTCTGATATTTAATGTAATGAATTTCAGATTTTAATTCAGAATATAAGGGCCCATCAAGATTACTGAACTTTTTAAATTTTATATTCAGATCATTTATCTCGAGGATTTTGGCAGCAATTGCCTCCTTGTTTAATTTAAAAATTGTATCCTGCGCATAGGAAACAAAAGAAATAAGTAACAAGACAATTACTTTTTTCATTTTTTACAACTCTCCATTGTAGATTTTAGCCACTTCTAATTTCTTGGCATTACGCTTTCCTTTATTGATGCCCGAAATCACTTGTCCCGTAATGGCAATGGTTGCACCGGTACCCACGCATATTAAGAACGGTGTAACACTTTCAGAAAATCCGGTAGCAATAATCCCAACCGGTAACGACATCAATCCCAAGCCTAAGCCCAAAAAGCCAAACAAATACTGATTCTTCTTATACTTTTTCATGTCCTGCATTACAGGAATCATTCTATTTTGCTTCTCGGCATCGGGACAAAGATTCACAAGTTTTTGAAGTCTAGCTTCTCCCACTCTTCTACCGTTATAATATAAATCTCCCCTTTTAATATCTATTTTATCATTTATTGGCTGCGTCACAACAACCGCAGGATTTGAAGATGTGGAAGGCTTCACCTCACTAAATTTATCCTCCGTTCCATTACTGTATCGAATAGATGAAATCTCATTTTTATTGACTACATAAATTGGTCCGGTAGGATTACTGAAATCATTGTAACGAACTTCGGTTAACCCGATTTCACTCACTTTAACCGCTTTGGTAACACCATTTTTAAAGCGTATGGTGTCTTGCGCATTTAACTTTACGACAATAAATGCTAAAAGAATAAGTAAACGTTTCATGATACTAAATATACTATAAATTTGTTATTATTACATTTATTATCCATTCAATTTGTATGAAATATTTATTCAGCCTTCTTTTCCTAACAAGTTTATGTGTAGGGCAAAACTTAGTCATTACCAACGTTTCAATAATTCCTGTGAATACCAACACCGTACTCACCAACATGAACGTTTATATTACGAACGGCGTGATTGATAAAATTGTAAGCGGAGGAACTAAATTGCCGTTTAAAGATTATAAAACCATTGACGGTAAAGGCAAATTCCTGATGCCGGGCCTTGCAGATATGCATGCGCATTTTCCGGATAAATTGAATCCCATTTCTTTGCAACAGTATTTAAAATACAATTTAGCGGCCGGCGTCACAACTTTAAGAAGTATGCGCGGGGAAGAAAGTCAGCTTGCTTTGCGTGACAGCATTAACAAAAAATTAAAAGTAGCGCCGGACATTTATGTATCGTACGTATTTCCTGACGCAGATTCTATACTCACAAAAGATAAAATTGCTGACCTCATCTTTCAGGCAAAAATTAAAAAGTATGATTTTGTAAAGTATTTAGGCGGATTGAAAACAAAAAACATGAATCATCTTTCGCAGAGCTGTTACGAATATAAAATTCCATTGGCGGGACATGCCTTCAATAAAAGCTTAGAAGAAAGTGTGGATTTGGATTTTGTTTCTATTGAACATTACCAGCCTGTTCTCGCAGCCTACGAAAAATCGCCGGATGGCTTTTCTGCCCTCATCAAAAAAATGAAAGATAAAAATGTAGCTGTTTGTCCTACACTTTCGTTTTACTACACCTATTCATTCTTGCAGGATGAAACACAACTCTTAGCACACAACGGCATGTCACTTGTTTCCACTCAGGTAAAAGATCAATGGTTGAAAGAATACAATGAAGCGCTAATAGGAACCAAAGAACAATTGAAAGAAGAATTCGACACGAAATACAAAAGCGTTTATCAAAAAAAGTTTGATGTGTTTAACACAGTCTTAAAACAATTAGCTGATGAAAACATGTTGTTACTCCTGAGCGCTGATGAAGGACCCTTCAATGTACCCGGCTTTAGTATGGCTGAAGAAATGAAATTATACAGCAAAGCAGGTTTAAGCAATTACGAGATATTAAAATCAGCCACGTACAATGCCGCCGTATTTTTTGCCAATGATAAAAATACAGGAAGTGTGCAAGAAGGCAAACGCGCCAATTTGATTTTACTTAACGCGAATCCTTTGGATGCCATTGAAAACATTCAGAAAGTGGAAGGCACCATTTTAAATGGAAAATACTATTCGCAAAAAGAACTTTTAGGAATTAGTTCGACTAAATAATACTTAAATTTTATTTATTATTTCGGCGGCTTTTTCCAAAGTCTCTTCCTTCTTCGCGAAGCAAAAACGTAATAAATTATTATCCGTAGGCTTCGAATAAAACACGGAGAGTGGAACGCTGGCCAGTTTATTTTCCTTGGTTAAACGAATGGCGAAGTCTGTGTCCTTTTCTTCCGTTATCCTTTTATAGCCGAGCAATTGAAAATAAGTGCCGGTACAATCTTCAATGGTAAAACGCGAATTCTTAATCAACCCTCTGAAAAAATCGCGTTTGGTTTGATAAAAGTTTTTTAAATCGAGATAAGTATTTTTATCTCCCAAATAATCGGCAAGGGCTAATTGAAAAGGGTGATTCACAGCGAACACTAAAAACTGATGTACCTTTCTGAACTCCGTCATTAATTCCGCAGGAGCAGCAACATATCCTATCTTCCATCCCGTTGTGTGTACAGTTTTACCAAATGAAGAAACAATAATGGATTGACTTCGTAAAGTAGAATATCTTGCAACACTTTGATGCGGTTGATTATCGAATGCCATATGCTCATATACCTCATCACTCACCACAATAATATTTTTTCCTTTTACTAATTGCTCCAATTGCTTTAAATCATTTCCATTTAAAACCGTTCCGCTCGGATTATGCGGTGTATTAATAATAATCATTTTGGTTTTTTCATTCACCTTTGATTTTACTTCCTCCCAATTCACTTTAAATCCGGGGTATGTTAATTGAACAGGAATAGCAATTCCGCCGTGTACTTCAATAGCAGGAATGTAACAATCATAAGCAGGTTCAAATACAATTACCTCATCGCCTTTATTAATAAAGGCAGCAATAGAGGTATAAATACCTTGCGTGGCGCCTGCAGTGATGGTGATTTCGGTATCCGCGTTATAGTTTGCGGAATAGCACGTAGAAATTATTTCCGCAATACGTTCGCGTAATTGTATCACGCCTTGCATGGGCGCGTACTGATTAAAGCCGGCGTTCATATGCTTTTGCGCCAACTCTAATAACTTAGGAGAACATCCGAAATCGGGAAAGCCCTGTGATAAATTAATCGCATTGTGCTCTCGCGCCAACGCGCTCATTACTGTGAATATGGTAGTCCCAACTTTTGGGAGTTTACTTTGTAATTTTTGACTTGTTTCCACTAGT
>JAEUTQ010000054.1 GCA_016787445.1 Bacteroidia bacterium | reverse complement strand
GCTGTTGCATCTTGCATCGCAACACGATCCGGATTAAAATCCACATAATCTTTACCGCGTTGGTAGTTTTTCACTTCGAACGCTGCATCTAAATGCGAGTAAAGAATTTTTTCTGCTAAAGTTAAAGGGCGACCCAAAGTTTTACGGGCGGCTTCAATACGTGAAGGCATATTTGCATAAACCTTCTTAATCATATCAATGTCAAAAGCCATAGGATATTGTTTTTTGGTTAGTTAATATTTAGTTTAAGAGAGGTACGAATTTATAAAAAATAGAGGATAAATCAGTGAAAAAACAGCCCTTTTTTTGATAAACGGTTAATAAATATGCTAAGCTAAGCTTACCTTTGCTTCATTGTGGCCTTATTACTTCGAGAAAATACCGAAATCGCCTTAACGGCAATTAAATCCAACAAGTTGAGAGCTGTTATTACGATGCTCATCATTGCTATTGGAATTACAGCTTTGGTGGGTATATTATCGGCCATCGACGCCATCAAATCAAGTATTAACAGCAATTTTACGAGCATGGGTGCCAATACTTTTACCATTCGTAACAGAGGCACCAGTATGCGGGTTGGAAAAGGAGGAAAACGACCGAAAGTTTTCAGATCAATTACTTTTAAGGAGGCGATGCGTTTTAAAGAAGAATTTGATTTTCCGGGTATGACTTCGGTTTCTACTATGGCCTCTTTTAATGCCCGCTTAAAATATGCGTCAAAAAAAACCAATCCAAACATTCAGGTTTTTGGAGCCGATGAAAATTATTTAGAAATCTCCGGTTATGAATTACAGGAAGGACGCAATTTTACAGCCCAGGAAATTTTAAGTGGAAGCAGTTTGGTTTTGTTAGGAAGCGAAGTAGCTCACACCTTGTTTCCGAAAGGTGTAAAAGCTTTGGATAAAACCATTTCAATTGGCGGAGGAAAATATAAAGTAATAGGAGTTTTAAAAAGCAAGGGCAGCAGCATGGGTTTTGGCGGCGATAAAGTTTGCATCATCCCCATTATGAATGCGCGACAGTATTTCGGCCGACCCGACATGAGTTTTACCATCAGTGTTATTTCAAAATTTCCGTGGCTGATGGAAATTGCCATTGGAGAAGCCACCGGATTATTCAGAAAAGTGAGAAAAGTAAGTGCTACTGAAGAAGAAGATTTTGAAATCACGAAATCCGACGGATTGGCAACTATGTTAATTGAGAATTTACAAACTGTCACCTTAGGCGCTACAATTATTGGAATTATTACTTTGCTTGGCGCGGCGATTGGCTTAATGAATATCATGCTTGTATCTGTTACTGAACGTACACGCGAAATCGGTATCCGAAAAGCATTAGGCGCAACATCATCCGCTATTAAAAATCAATTCTTAATTGAGAGTGTGGTGATTTGTGTGATGGGAGGATTAATCGGAATTGTATTGGGGATAATAATAGGAAACGTTATTGGCATGGCCCTCGACACCGGTTTCTTTGTTCCTTGGTTTTGGATCATCAGTGGTGTGATAATTTGTATTTTCGTTGGCTTAGTCAGTGGCTTCTTCCCTGCCAAACGCGCTTCCAAGCTGGATCCTATCGAAAGTTTACGCTTTGAATAATTAAACGTTGTGAATGATGCGGGTTTGAATTGCTCCGCTAATACTGTTTTTCTTAAACTCTTCCTTTAAAGCTTCATTAAATTGCGACACAACAAATGTACTGTTGTCGTAACTGCAATATGGCCTTACCTGAATATGAACTGCCCCTTCCGCAATCCTCTGAATTAAAACAATTGGTGTTGGTGTTTTGAGTACCATATCATTTTTATCCAAAACATGGAATATTAAAGAACGTACTTTTTCTAAATCATTTTCAATAGCTACACTTACCGGAATATCTAAACGTATAAAACCATTGCGTGTAATGTTAACAATAGTCCCGTTCGATAAAGCGCCATTTGGTAATATGACTGTTCTTCCATCGGTAGTAATCATTATTGTATTAAAAATTTGTATTTCCGTTACCTCTCCGGTTTGTCCTTGCGCTTCAATGGTATCACCTACTTTATAAGGCTTAAAAATCAAAATTAAAACTCCACCTGCAAAATTAGACAGTGAACCTTGCAAGGCTAAACCAACAGCTAATCCCGCAGCACCTAAAATCGTTACAAAAGAAGCGGTACCGATTCCTAACATACCCGCTACGGTTACAATTAAAATAATCTTTAAGCCAATAGAAATCAGACTACGCAAAAAAGTGCGAAGTGATACATCCAAATCTCGTTTCTCAAAGGTCTTTTGCGAAAATATTGCTATACGTTTAATGACCCATAAACCAATTAGCAATACCAACAAGGCTGATATTACCACAGGAGTAAATTCGGCCAGTACATGTACAATCCTATCAAGATATTTATCTAAATTCATTGAAATATTTTTTATCTTGGTACAAAATTAAATTAAAATTGCAACAACTACTTTTAATAGTTTTAACTCTTTGTTCATTCATTGCTGTTTCTCAAACTAAAAAGGAGGAGAAACCCAAACCTGCAGCTAAAGAAAAAAAGCCCCAGGAAAAAAGAGCCCGCACACCCGATTCATTATACTTTTCCAAATACAATTCCAGTATCATCGTTGGTTACTACGGTTCTACGAAAGGGTATAATGTAGACATGGTGCAATACCTTACGAAAGACACTTTGCGTAAATCTAACTTAAATTACATTGGAGAATCGAATTGGGTAGATGGTATAGAAATCAGTTATGATAAACTGTCACTTTCTTTCGGATACAAAAGCACACCGCCAAAAGACAAAGACAAAAAGGGCGAAACTAAATTCTTAAATTTTGGCTTTAACATTGGAGGTAATAAATGGATTGTGGAGGGTTCTTACCGTCGCTATCAGGGATTTTACGAAAAGAATACGCTGAATTACGATACAACATTTAAGCAAACCGGTAAGTTTTACAATGATCCTTCACTAAGAAGTACGCTTCATAAAGTTAAATTTCTTTACTTCTCCAATCATAAACGTTTCGCCTTCAAATCATGCTATGGCTCGAGCTATCGCCAAATCAAATCTTCTTTTACATGGATAGTTACAGCTAACGCTTATTACAATACATTAAAGGGAGACAGCAGTATCATTCCACAACCCGTTCGCTCCTATTATGGTGATCAGGCCGGATTGAGAAATCTGAATGTATTTGGTTTTTCAATTTATGGAGGTGCGTCGCTTAATCTTGTATTATGGAAACACTTACTGATTAACACCACCTTTATGTTAGGTCCGGAAGATCAATTCAGAACTTACCGCTATGACAGTTTACCTACGCGTGATTTAAACTATATCAATTTCACCGGTGATGTGCGTGCCGCTATTGGATTAAACTACCGTAAGTTTTATACGTTTGTATCTTTCATTGGTGACATAATGCCTTACAAAAGTGGACAAATGGAAATTAAGTCCACGTATTACAGCGTCAACTTCACAATGGGATTCCGTGTGCACACAGGCTATCCTAAATTCTATCAGAAATTTCAGCGAACAAAACTGTATCAGTTAATGTAATTAGGCGTGATACACGCGTGATGCAACAATTTTCCCACTAGAAATCTCCAACACTTCACCAACACTTAGTGCTTCCTCTCCGTCCACAAAACGTGTATACTCCATGAAGACTTGCTCTTCATCAGCAGTTAATTTAATCACCTCGTATTTCAGACTTGGTAACCGATCGAACGCATCCTTCCACCAGGCGCGCAATGCATTTTTCCCTTGTATGAGTCCGCGCGTTTCAGGCTGACGAATTTTTAATTTGGGACTGTAATGCTGCGCGTTGTCATCATACAGACTTAATAAATTTTCGAGGTTATGCTCGTTGAATGCCTTAAACCACTTCAGTGCTATTTCCTTATTTTGCTTTGCAATTTCCATTGTATACCTTTAAACTATATCTTTATATTATGCTTAAAAAAATAATTTTTCTACTCGTTGTTTCTTGCTTGTTATCTTGTAATACAGCAAAGCAAGATGCCGATTTAATTATTCATTCTGCAACTATTTATACCGTTGATTCTTCATTTAGTATTTGTGAATCGATGGTTATCAAAGATGGTAAAATTATTGAAACAGGAACGAATGAAGTTATTTTAAAAAAATACACAGCTAAAGAAACAATTGATGCGAAAGGAAAATTTGTGTTTCCTGGATTCATTGATGCCCATTGTCATTTTTACGGTTACGGAAAGGGTTTGCAGGAAGTTGACTTGGTTGGCAGTAAATCATTTGATGAAGTGATTGAACGGGTGAAAGAGTTCACAGTTCAACATGATCAAACACCAGTTATCCGTACCACGGGAGATGGACGATACATTCAAGAAATTGATTGGATCATTGGCCGAGGTTGGGATCAGAACGATTGGGAAGTAAAAGAATTTCCTGATAAAAAGAAACTCGATAGCATTTTCCCGAATACACCGGTCATACTTACTCGCATCGACGGACACGCGGCATTAGTAAATCAAAAGGCTTTGGATATTGCAGGCTTCTCGGTTAATACTAAAATAAGTGGTGGTGAAGTAGAAATAAAAAACGGGAAACTAACTGGAATTCTTATTGATAATGCGGAAGACTCCCTTAAAAAATCAATTTCAAAAGCTTCTTATCATACTATTAAGAACGCTTTACTCAATGCGCAAGAAAACTGCTTAGCAATGGGAATCACAAGCGTAAGCGATGCGGGTCTAGATAAAAGTGTGGTGGATGCCATTGAGAAATTGCAGAAAGAAAATGAGTTATTCATGCGTGTGTATGCCATGCTCACACCCAACAAAGAAAATCTTGAATACTACTTAAAGAACGGAACACTTAAAACGGATAAACTTACTGTTTGCTCATTTAAATTTTATGGTGATGGGGCGCTTGGTTCCAGAGGAGCTTGTTTATGCCACGAGTATGCCGACAAAACCAATTGGAAAGGATTTTTATTAAACGATGCCGCTTATTTTGAAAGGCATGCCGAACTGATGAACAAACACGGCTTCCAGATGAACACACATTGTATTGGTGACTCTGCCGCGAAAGTTATACTCAACATCTATAAAAAATACTGCAGTGGTAACGACAACAAACGTTGGCGTATTGAACATGCACAAGTTTTATTAAAAGACAATTTCAAAGATTTCAGTAAAAACATTATTCCTTCTGTTCAATCCACTCACGCTACCAGTGATATGTATTGGGCAGCCGATCGTTTAGGAAAAGACCGCGTTAAATTGGCCTATGCCTATAAAGATTTATTGAACGCAGCAGGAATCGTAGCATTAGGTACTGATTTTCCCGTAGAGGATATTAGTCCGTTTAAAACATTTTATGCCTCTGTAGCGCGTAAAGACAGCAAAGGATTTCCGGATGGTGGCTTCCAAAAAGAAAATGCTTTAACGCGAGAAGAAACCATTAAAGGAATGACCGTTTGGGCAGCTTACGCCAATTTCGAAGAAAAAGAAAAAGGTAGTTTGGAAAAAAACAAATTTGCTGATTTCGTTATTCTGGATACTGATTTGATGAAATGTACTGAAGACAAAATTTTAAATTCAATGGTTTTACAAACTTTCATTGATGGAAAATTGGTTTATAGGAAATAACTTTGTCTTGTCAGTTCGAGCGCCTGCCTGACGGCGAGGCAGGTAGTCGAGAAGTGAAACTAATAATTATTAATGCACCTCGACTACTCCACATGGTCATCGTTAACAACGTTTTTTTTAATTACTATTACGAAAAACGTTTCGAGGCAGCTCTAAAACCAAAACCAGAATTGATAAAGTGATAACTTTAGACGAGAAAATACATTTATTATTACCGTGACAATACAAGCACATCCTGTTTTTTTTATATATTAGTGGTTAAGTCTTTTAACAGAATTTAATTTGTTCAGCCATGAATAACAAAAATAAAACGCGAATAAAACAAATTAATATTATATCTATATGAAAAAAACAAAACGTTTACTTTACCTAATCACACTAATTTATAGTGTGTGTTTTATGAATGGACAGAGCACATGCCCTTCAAGTTTAACAACCAACTGCGAATTAGTTTGTAATGGAAGTTTTGAAGGATTATCAGCAAATATTACTAGTTTCGGTCAAATAGGAAATTGTACAGGATGGACTACAGCAACAGCCGGAACCCCGGATGCAATTTCAGTAACAAGTACGCTTAATTTATCTACTCTTGCTCCATGTAATCTATTTGGATATGAAAACTCAATGAGTAGTGGTGGTACTTATGCAGGAATTAAGACTGTGGTAACCCCTAGTTTGGCCGTTGACAACGAATATTTACAAACTCAACTTGTAAATACCATGAAGGCTGGGTATGTATACAGCGTTTCTTTATGGGTTAGTAGAGCAGAGTTTTATCAATTTAACACGCCAAATATTTCAGTTTATTTTAGCAACTCATTGGTCAGTCAAGCTGGGTTTGGAACATTAAGCATAACTCCTGTTTATTCTGAAACCAATACAACTATATTAAATAATACCTCAGGCTGGATGTCTATTAGCTTTACCTATACATCGCCCTCTGGAACTGAAAATTATTTACTTATTGGTAGTAGCACAGGAACTACTTCATCAACTACTGCTCCCCCATCGAGTGTGTCTGGCTGCACCAATAATATTCCTTCTGGCAGTAATACTTTTGGATATATGTATATTGATAATGTATCCATTAAGCAATTAACCCCTCAAATTGTAACTCCATCCATTTGTTCGGGCATGAACGGTTCTTATAGTTTATTATGTAATCCAACAGGTACTGCAAACTACTCTTGGGCATGGGGAGATGCAACAACATTTAATACAACATCAACAACAGCTAACCTCACTTATACAACAGGTGGTGTTTATACCATAACACTTACAACAACATCAGGAACTAACACATATGTTTCTACACAAACACTAACAGTAGGCACATTTAGCACCAGTTTAACTTATACTAATACATGTGCTAACGGATTACTCTCACAATTTACTGCTGCGTCAACTTGTACTACAGCAACTATGAATTACACTTTCTATTTCGGTGACGGCACAAATTCCAGTGGCAGTAGCCCTACTGCTTCACATACATATAGTGCCGGTGGTGTTTACAGCGCAACTTTAGTTTCGACTAATGGAATTGCAAGCTACACAACTACTCAAAACGTAAATATACTAGGAGCGACAGGTACGCTTGTGCTCACGCCAAGTAGTTATTCTGTATGTCCAAATGCAAACGTTTCAATTACTGCAAGTGGAGGAAGTGCCGGAACATATACATTTTTACCGGGTGGATTTACAACCAATCCAACTGTTTTTAATCCAACTGTTAACACTACTTACACGGTAAACGGTAAGGCAACCAATAATTGTCCAATATCTCAAACTATAACAATTTATACATACACCAACGACATTACCGCATCAGCTAGCACATACACGATTTGTCAGGGCGTTACCACCACACTGACTGCTACAGGAGGGTCTAGTTATACGTGGAACCCGACAGGTACAGTTTATACCGCAACATACGCTGTAACTCCATCCATTACAATAACCTATACTCTCACAGGAATTACATCTGTAAATTCTTGTTTAAAAACCAAAACATTAACCATTACTGTTAAACCAGCCCCATCATTAACAATATCGCCTTCCTCAGGCACAATTTGTTCAGGAAGTTCAATTGTGCTTACTGCATCTGGTGCCAGCACTTACACTTGGCAGCCGCTGGGCGTTGTTAATGCTAGTGTCAGTGTTAGTCCTACGGTTTCTACTACTTACTCTGTTATTGGAACAGGAACTAATTCCTGTTCAAGTACCAAAACAGTAAGTATTGTAGTAAATCCTTTACCAAGCATAAGTTGTGCTACTAATAAAACCTTGGTATGTCAGGGATCAACTTCTACATTAAGTGCAACCGGAGCGAGTACCTATACATGGAGTCCTGCAGGTTTAACAGGAGCAAGTGTTGTTGTAACTTCAACAGCCAATCCTACAAATTACACAGTTACTGGAACAAGCGCATTGGGCTGTACAAATACCTGTGTTGTTACACAAAGTGTGTTTACATCAAGCACTAGTTTTTTCACTGTAACTGCAAGTCCATCTGCTACAATTTGTAATTCCGGCGGGACAACAACATTGACAGCAACAGGTTCCCCAAGTAATTATATATGGACTCCGGGGAGCTTAGTTCAAAATACTTTATCGATTACAAGCCCTGGAATTTATACAGCTACATCAACTAATTCGATTGGATGTGTAGGTTCAAAAACATTTGAAGTGTTTGGTACATCCGATGCAGCCTTCTTTAATGCAATTCCTCCTGTATGCGGAATTCAGAGCATTAATTTATTAAGTTATGCATATCCGGCTGGTCCGGGAACCTTTAGCGTGAATGGCACACAAATATCAGGTTCAACTTACACTTTCTCATCAGCATCAAGCACAGCCTATACTGTTGGCTTCACTTATACAGGAAGTAATGTACTGTGTGGTTATACAGCAACCTATGTATTAACTACCAACACAGCTTGTTGTACTTCAACACTTACTCAAATCACTTCCACTTTAATAACCGGAACAACAATCATAACAGGCGGTAAAGCTATTAATCAAAACATAACAGTAGGAACTGGTGCTGATGTGACGTTTAATGGTGGTGAGTTTATTTTTGCTCCAAATGTTCAAATAATTGTGCAAAACGGAGGAACGTTTAGAGTTGAGGGGGCTCATCTTTATGCGTGTAAAACGGAAATGTGGGAAGGTGTTACAGTTCAATTCGGAGGAAGAGCTATATTAAACACAAATACTGTTACTGGAATGAGCACTTTTATTGAAGACGCAAAAACAGCAATAAATATTGAGCCAATAACTAGTCCTCCTGGATTTTCAGCACCAATCGAGACTAACAACACCATCTTTAATAAAAACTATATTGCAATTAAAATTAATACAGTTACCTTATCAGGTGATTTAGATGTAGATATTAAGGAAAATGTTTTTACTTGCCGTACAATAACATTTACGCCATCCAGCTGGCCAACAACATCAACCGTAACCCCAGGATTAAGGTCTGCTTCCAGCGGAACAGCTACAACAGGACTAACAGCACCGTATCCGCTGCAAAGTTTTTCTTATACAACTTGTCTGTCCCCTTATAGTGGTTTACCGTCTAATGCGGGAGTTAGATTAACGAATGTTTCTTATAGTACAAGTTACGTATATGGAGTTCAAATTGGAGAATCCAATTCCATTGATGACCAAACAGACTTCAATTTATTTGATGCGCTTGCATATGGCATTTATGCGGACGAAAGTAATGTAAGTGTAATAAACAATGTGTTTCAAAACACACGCCAGTACAATACTCCGCCTCCAAAACCAAAAACAAAGGGAGGTAGTGCAATTTACTATTATGTAAATACAGATTATTTCCGACAACTTAATCTAACCAATACTATAAGCTCTTATAGTTTAACGCCATCGGTTGGTAATCGTTTTTGGGATTGTCATAGAGCTGTTGATGCTACGAATGCCTATATTTTGAATATGGAATATGCGACCGTACGTAGTACTCAAAACACATCAGGTGGTACAGGCTTTTTAGCGGGTAATACAGGTGTAGTTTCAACTACAAATCGCTTCTCTTACAATTTCAGGAATAATGAATTTACAAACATCCGTAACCCTATTAATATACCAATTGTTGCTAATACATATAATTATACAGGCACACCAACAGTAGGTATTTATGCTAACAACTTTGCTATATTAAATAATTACTTTGGTCCGGTTACTACAACAACGGCGAGTACAAGTGGACAGTATATTAATAATGCGATAACAATCAGCAGTCCAAACTCAGGTAACTGGAATAAAGTCACATTCACCGGCTTATCGGTAATGAATAACCAAATTAACCGTGTATACCGTGGTATTAGTATTAACGGTATGGATAGTTACAGTACTGCTGTTAGTAATAACACAATCAGTATGGTTGATGACGGGTTGTTTAATTCTACACAAAGAGGAATAGAATTAGTGAACACTCAAAACAGTGTTGTTATTACAACCAACACATTAAGTGCTGCTAATACAACCAACACATTGGCAACACTTGTTTATTTGGGTAACAACATCGGTACTACTTCTCCTAGCGTAACTTGTAATAATCTTAGCTCAAGTTACCAAGGATTTGAATTTAATAATGATAATCGTAATACATTCTGGAGAGGTAACTTGATGCAAACACACGCAAGAGGTATGGTTATTAGTAACAGTGGAACCATAGGCGTGCAAGGCAGTAGCGGAGCTCCAATAGATAATCAATGGAATGGAACTTGGACAGGAACTAATTATGGGACTTTTATGGATAATAGTGATGCCTCATACTCTAAATTGTATACAAGAGCTGGTTCTCCTTACCAAGCCCCTGCTAATTTTGGAAATAATGCAAATACTTTTTGGTATAGTTGGGGTACAAATACAATTAGTACCACCGGTGCCTTCAGTTGTGGCGGCGGCGGTGGTGGTGGCGGAAGTGGACGTTATAGTTCCGGTGCTCCAAGAGTTTATGAGGTAACGAACAATTATGATCAATCATCGTATAAATCAGGCGGTGGTACAGATTCCATTGATACTGATGAAGAATATATGGCGGTGAATAATAGTTATCGTATTTTGGAAGCAAATCCTGATTTAATCAGCAACAGCCCATCAAATGCAGCATTCTATAACAATTATGCCAATACCAGCATAGGTAAATTCGCTCAGGCTGAAAAACAAGCTTATAACGGTGCTAATACACAGGCAAACGCAACAAGCAGCTCTGTAAGTTCAAAAGTATCAGTAGAAGATAACTATAAAACTTACTTTGCGTTATATGATAAATACAAGAGCGGTAATTTAGATGAAACAGATTTAGCTTCGCTTAATAGTTTGGCTAATCTTTGTCCGGGTATCGATGGTCCTGTAATTTATCAGGCTAGAGCGTTATACCAAGTTGTAACAAAGGATGTAATAGTGTTTAAGGAGAATTGCGAACAAATAAGTAATGCAAGGCAATCAAAAAAATCATCAACAACTCCAAGTGTTGCGAACTGGGATGTTCATTTATATCCAAACCCAACATCAGGCGAATTAAATATTGTAAGCAAAAACAACAGCGAACAATTAATGGTAATTATTAAAGACGCAACAGGTAAGATTGTAAATCAAAACAATTTGCAGGTAAGTGATTTTATTAGTAACTTAACGTTAAACCTTGAAAACGGATTGTATTTAATAACAATCACGAACAACAAAAACGAAACAACGACTAAAAAACTCGTTATTGCTAAGTAAATTTAAAATAACCATTGCTAAAACCACCAAGCAAATCATGTTGCTTGGTGGTTTATTATGCTGCCTTTCCTCAAAAGCTCAAATTGTCAATTATGTCAATAATGGGGGGTTTGAGGATGCATATCCTGGGATATCCCAATATCAATGGGATGGATTTAAATTTTGGGACACTTTTGATAGTACTAAAATTGGGTATTACACTTGTAGCACATCTGCTTCATATTCAAATGCTCCATATGTAAGTACAGGTTTCCAATACCCAAGACATGGAAATAATTTTATTGGAACACAGTTTTATTGTGGCGGCTTATCATGTAATTCGACTAATTCAAGAGAATATCCTAGAAATAGATTGAAGCAACAGTTAAAGCCGAATACAAGATACTGTGCAAAATATTTTGTTGTAAACACTAACAATAATGTAGTTGCAATTAGTAATTTCGGTATTCATATAGGAGATATGTCTTTAGATACTATAAAGTATTGTAATGCTAATATAAATTATTTACCACCACAGATAGAAAATAATCAGGGAATAATAACTGATACACTGAATTGGACAGCAATTACAGGTACTTTCACTGCATCTGGAAACGAAAAGTACTTAGTAATAGGGAATTTTAGGAGTAATGTAAATACTAATACCTTATTAATTAATCCCCCAAATTCACTCCTTACAAATGATATATATATCGACGATGTGAGTTTAATTGACCTTGATTTACCAGCCTTCGCTGGCCGTGATACCTTTTTTATACCCGGTGATAGCATTTATTTAGGCAGGCCAAGCGATGTGGGTATTGATGAAGCTTGTATGTGGTATAAATTGCCCAATACAACAACAGCCATTGATACAGTTGCCGGTTTATGGGTGAAGCCGGTTACAACTACAACTTATGTAGTAAAACAGGATATATGCGGTAATATAAAGTGGGATACGGTGGTGCTCTACCAAAGTGCTATAGGCGTGCATGAGTTGGATTTAATAAGTAATAATTTAAAGATATACCCGCAGCCTGCCACCAATGTAGTAAACATACAATTGAACTTACAAATGGATGCGCCATTTAATAAATACCAACTATATAACAATCTCGGGCAGTTAATTCGGGAAGAGGAATTGAGTTTTAAAAATCACATAGCCACAATTACATTTGAAGATTTAGCTAATGGGGTTTATTTTATTTCCATTAGTAATTTGCAGAATGAAACTATTACCAAAAAACTAGTCATTGCTAAGTAGTGTTATTTTAAATAGTAATAAATCCATCAGGCAGTTTTTACTGCTTGGTGTTTTTTTCTTTTTTTTACACTCAAGGGCACAAATTGCTAATTACGTTAATAATGGGGGATTTGAGTCGTGTAAAGGCTGTGAAAGTCAAACGTTCTATGGTACCGCTTATTTTTGGGGAGCTATTGATACTACTAAATATGTTGGATTATTATTATCAACTCAACAAGGCTTTGTTCCAAATAGCAGCTATACTTATCAATGGCCTAAAGGTGGTGGAAATTATTTTATTAGCCTTGGTCTATGGAAACCCAGCACTCCAAATACCCAAAGAGGTTATCCTAGAAATAAACTAAAACAAACCTTACAATCCGGGCATACCTATTGTGTCAAATTCTATGCTAATCTGTCCAATCAATCAAGTTATGGATGCGATGGACTTGGAGCTTATTTTGGCGATACGAGCCTTGATACGATAAAATATTGTGATACTCCTCTTTCCTATCTAACACCACAGATACAATACCCAGGTATTTTAACCGACACCTTAAATTGGACTTTGGTTACAGGCACTTTTGTTGCTAATGGAACTGAAAAATACATGATGTTGGGGAATTTTAAAAATGATGTATCAACTAACACTGTAATGACCAACCCTACAAACACTGTAGTTACATTTTCTGATATTTTATATGATAATGTTTCATGCATTGACATCAACCTCCCTGCCTTCGCCGGGCGAGATACGTTTTTTATTCCCGGAGATAGTGTTTACTTGGGCAGGCCAAGTGATGTAGGAATAGATGAAGATTGTATGTGGTATAAACTGCCAAACACGACCACAGCCATTGATACAATAGCAGGCATGTGGGTTAAACCAACCGCAACCTGCACTTATGTTGTTAAACAGGATATTTGTGGCAATATAAAATGGGATACAGTTGTGTTGTACCAGAGTGCTATTGGGGTGCACGAGCTAGATTTAATAGGTAAAAACTTAAAAATATACCCGCAGCCTGCAAGTAATGAAGTAACCATTCAGATGAATTTGCAAATGGATGACCCATTTAATAAATACCAACTCTATAATAATTTCGGACAGTTAATCCGAGAAGAGGAATTGAGTTTTAAAAATCACATAGCCACAATTAAAGTTGAAAATTTAGAGGATGGAGTTTACTTTATTTCCATTAGCAATTCACAAAATGAAACTATCACAAAGAAATTGGTTGTTGCAAAGTAATCTTAAAACAAGTCTTAATATGTTTGTTACAAAATACATAGACATTTTGACCCTCGCCTGATATAATTATTAAAATGGGACACAGCAGCTTAAAAGATTGTTTACTCGACCTCGAAAAAAACGGACAACTTATTCGAATTAAAGAAGAAGTAGATCCTAATTTGGAGATGGCTGCCATACATTTACGTGTTTATGAAATGGGAGGCCCTGCCCTGCTTTTTGAAAAAGTAAAAGGTTGCGAATTTCAATGTGCTTCCAATATTTTTGGAACTCTCGAAAGAAGTAAATTTATTTTCAGAGATACGTTTGAAAAAATTCAAAAGCTGGTAGAGGTAAAACAAAATCCTTTAAACGCGCTAAAAAACCCTTTTAAATACAGTGATGTTTTATTTACGGGTTTATCCGCACTTCCTAAAAAAAATCCATTCGTAAAACCGGTTTTATTTAAGGAAACCACCATTGATAAATTACCCTTAATTAAACATTGGCCCATGGATGGCGGCGCCTTTGTGACGCTTCCTCAAGTATATAGTGAAGACATTGACAAGCCCGGAGTAATGAATGCCAATTTAGGCATGTATCGCATTCAATTAAACGGCAACAATTATCTCTTAAATAAAGAAATTGGTGTGCATTATCAAATTCACCGCGGTATTGGCGTTCATCAAACTAAAGCAAACAAAAAAGGACAACCATTAAAAGTTTCGGTTTTCATTGGCGGACCGCCAAGCCACACCCTGTCGGCCGTTATGCCTCTACCGGAAGGATTAAGCGAGTTAACTTTTGCCGGCGCCTTAGGCAATAAACGTTTTGGCTATACTTACATTGATGGCTATTGTATCAGCACGGATGCTGATTTCGTTATTACCGGAGAAATTTATCCGAATGAAAATAAACCGGAAGGTCCGTTTGGTGATCACTTAGGCTATTATAGTTTAACGCACGACTTTCCGGTGATGAAAGTACATAAAGTGTATCACCGCATGGATGCCATTTGGCCATTCACCGTAGTGGGCCGACCACCACAAGAGGACACCAGCTTCGGCGCCTTGATTCATGAATTAACCGGTAAAGCCATCCCAAATGAAATTCCTGGAATCAAAGAAGTAAATGCAGTTGATGCCGCAGGGGTGCATCCGTTATTACTGGCTATCGGTAGTGAACGCTATACACCTTATTCTCCCACCAAACATCCTGCAGAGTTACTGACGCAAGCCAATCATATTTTAGGAAAAGGACAATTAAGTTTAGCGAAGTTCTTATTTATAACAGCTGATGATAGCAATCAGCTCAGCACACATAATATTCCGGAGTACTTTAAATTTTTATTGGAGAGGATTGATCTGACGCGTGATTTACATTTTTACACCAACACCACCATTGACACATTGGATTACAGCGGCAGCGGCTTAAACAGCGGCAGTAAAGTTGTATTTGCTGCATACGGTGATAAAAAACGCGAATTAGCTACAAGTATCACCAATGAAATCATGGAATTAAAAACCTTTAATCATCCGTTTTTAGCATTACCCGGCGTTTTAGTATTGCAAGCAAATAAATTTGTAAGTCACGAAAAAACCGAAGAAGAAATTTCCGAATTTAATATTGAATTAATCCGAAACCGGATTGATACACATAATTATCCTCTTATCGTAATTTGTGACGACAGTGATTTTACATCTGCCACTTTAAACAATTGGCTTTGGGTAAGTTTTACACGTTGCAATCCAAGTCATGATATATATGGCGTAAATCCATTTACACGCTTTAAACATTTTGGTTGCGACAGCGTTATCATCGATGCCCGTGTGAAACCACATCACGCACCGGCATTAATAAAAGATCCTGCTATCGAAAAAAGAGTGGATAGGCTTTTTGAAAAAGGCGGTAGTTTAGAGAAGTTAAAACCAACTACTTCCTGATAAAAATAAAATCTCCGCCCTCATCCCCTACGTTATTAATTACACCGTATTGCGGTAAGCTGGTGCTGTTGTTTCCAACAGGTGCTTCAAGATTTTGATACAATGTACTTGCAGCCATATATTTGTCTTTGTTCTTTTCCAAACGATCTAACAAATATTTGATAAATACACTTTTGTTTGGAACGGTTTTTAAAGTTCCGCTGGTAATGGCTTTACGGCTTGGTAACTGATATTTTTTCTTAATTACATCCGATGAACCTGTCAAACTAATACTTCTGTTTTTGAAAATACTACCACTAAAGCAAGCATCTGAAATTAATAAAGTGTGTAATGATTTTATTTTACGGATAGAAGCCGTTAATTGGTCATTATACAACCAATTCGCAGAGTTACTTACTTCCGCATCTGTAGGCAACCAATATCCAATGTCGCTGTCATCTTCATAATGACCATGTCCGGCATAAAAAATCAGTACATTATCCTGACTTGTTACTTTCTTGCTTAAATCATCGAGTGCAATTACAATTTCGCGGCGACTTGGATTCTTTAGTACCTTAATGTTTTCTTCCGCGAAAGTATAATTCGTTTGCAATACTTTTCCTAATGCAATCGCGTCATTAACGGGAAGATTATCCAAATCAGGAATGTTTGGATCCGTATAATCACTGCTACCAATTAATAAAGCGTAATACTTACCGCCTGCATCACCAAAATTCACATCCGCCGCATGTAATTCACTCATTTCACCTTCTGAAGCTATCGTCTCTGCACGTGTTGTCTCCGGTTTCTTTACTTGTGTTTTATCTTGTGGTGTTGGATTTGGCTTTGCCTTCACCGGTTTTGTATTCTCCTTTTTAGTTTCGCTCTTCTTTTGGGAGCGAGTATCATTCATCGCAATATTTTTATCTTCTAGAGCATCTACTTTTTTCTTAGGAATAGGCGCCATGAAATATTTATAATTGCTTAATAATTCCGGACTTGTTGCAAATCCGATTTCAACAGGATCCATTGGTAATAATGTTGCACTCACAAAAGCGTCGTTCCAATTTATTTTTTTTGTTGATTTTGGTCCGGTAGTCTGATAAATCATGGCTATCATCTGTGATTCGCCCTTACGCAACATAATGCTGTTAGAACGTTTACGTATGTTATTTAAAACATTACCATCCTCACTTAACTCTACAATTCCTGAATTCACAATTAAAATATCGTTACCTGTATTGGTTACCTTCACACGTACGTGAAACTTTTGCGCCTTATCATAATCCACATCATCAATGGCAATTTCCACACCGCCGGCTGATGTTTTTTGTTTACGGTCGGCCACCAACTCCGGCATATTTACCATTTTCTCATTACCTGTCTTTGTAAAGCCATCTAAAACCAATGATAAAGCCTGCACTGAATTTAAATTCGGTCCTTTGACATCAAATACTTTTGTTTTTTTTGTTCCGGGAGGTAAAACAATCTCTCTCTCTTTACACATGGACTTATTTCCATTGATGTAAAAAAATGATTTGTTTGGGTCTAACAGAATGAAAAAATCGTTTTTATTTTCAAAACGAAATTTCGCTTTTACATAAGCATCCGTCGAAAAAACATCATCTGATTGAATTCTCAAATCACCAACATTCACAAGCGTATCGCGGTATTTCGTTTTATCGTCCTTACCGTTAGCATTAATATTTAAAATGATGAAAAGGGATGCGAAGAAAATAATAAACTTTTTCATAGTTGTTTTTTTATTAGACATTTAAACAAGCGAAATGTTTAATTAACCAATCAAATATAAGAAAAAAACGCATATTCTGCCCCATTTTTTGGGCTCTATACTTATCGACCTTCGTCTTTCCAGCGATAATAACACTCCATCACTTTGTAATAGAGATCGTAGCCGTCGTGATTGAGGATATAGTAATCCGTAAGGTTGAAACAATACTTTCTGAATTTCTCATAATCAATTGTTTCGTCGCCGGTAAGTTTTCTTAAGATTTCGGGGTTCAATTTCTGACTCACTTGCTCATCGATGAAAACCTGCTCAAATATGGCAGCCAATTTTCTCTGCTCTTTCCCTCGCTTACTAAACTGATCGTATAATGCAGTAATCGGACTGCTCATTACATTTACCGGTTTTATTTTCGCGTCCTCAATTACTTTCTGCATTTTTTCCCTCTCATAAGGTTTGATTTTGAAAGTTGTAACCGTAATCGGACCTAAAGCATAAGCGATACGTTTCATAACGATTTTCACTTCACCATTCGCATCCATCTTCAATTGAGAAACCGGCAATTTTAAGCGCACATAACCTACAAACGAAACCATCAAGGTATCATTTACATTTGTTCTCAAATAAAAATTTCCGGAATTATCGCTCATGGTTCCGTTACCGCTGCTTTTATTGATAATATAAACAAACGGCATTACGGTGGAGCTGTCGCCCTCTACCACCTTACCTTTAATGAGTTGCTGGGCAAATGCGGTTGAAAAACCGACTAAAAAAACGATTATGAGTTTTAAATACTTCAGTCTCCGCTAAATTAAGCTTTAGTGAATTATTTATTAACTTTTTGTGGATAATTTAACCTTTTTTAATCCACCCGTTCACCTCATTTATTAGCGGTTAAATAGTATTTTTATAATCCTGATGGAAGCATTTATCGTATCGGCCAGAAAGTATCGTCCACAACATTTTAACACTGTTGTTGGGCAGTCCCATATTACCAATACTTTAAAAAATGCCATTGCTCATAAGCAATTAGCGCAAGCTTATTTATTTTGCGGTCCGCGTGGTGTAGGAAAAACAACCTGTGCCCGTATTTTCGCAAAAACCATCAACTGCTTCAATATAACTCCGGAAGGAGAAGCTTGTGATAAGTGCGAATCGTGTCAGTCGTTTAACAGCGGACAATCCTTGAACGTTTACGAATTAGACGCGGCTTCCAATAACTCGGTAGAAGATATCCGTAACCTCGTAGATCAGGTTCGTTTCGCTCCGCAATTGGGCGAATACAAAGTGTATATCATCGACGAGGTTCACATGCTCTCTACTGCGGCTTTTAATGCATTTCTTAAAACATTAGAAGAACCACCTAAGCATGCTAAATTTATTTTAGCAACTACGGAGAAACATAAAATCATTCCAACTATTCTTTCGCGCTGTCAGGTTTTTAATTTTAACCGGATTAAAAATGAAGATATCTCGAACCACTTAGCACACATTGCAAAAACCGAAAATGTATCTTTTGAACCTGAGGCTTTACATGTGATTGCACAAAAAGCGGATGGCGGTTTACGCGATGCTTGTTCCATTTTTGATCAAATGGTTGCCTTTACCGGAAATCATTTAACTTATAAAACAGTTGTTGAGAATTTACACGTTCTTGATTTTGATTATTATTTTAAGATTACTGATTTTTTACTGAATCAAAAACTACCGGAGATAATGCTCACGTTCGATGACATTCTTAAAAAAGGATTCGACGCGCACAACTTCTTAATTGGCTTAGGAGAACATTTACGAAATGTTATGGTGAGTCGCGATTCACAAACAGTACAGTTGCTAGAAATCAGCGATAATCTGAAACCAAAATATGCTGAGCAAGCTACCCGATGCTCTTTACCGTTTTTACTAAAGAGTTTGGCTCTTATTAGTAAAACAGATGTAAGTTACAAGTCGGCAAAAAACCCTCGTCTCTTAGTGGAGATGACTTTAATGCAAATGGCTTATATCAACACCGCACAAAATATGGATGCGGAAAAAAAAAATGAGTTAGAGCCCGTATTTCAGCAAAATGTCACCGTTAATAACGCCGCGACCGCTAAACCTGTATTAAGTGCTACCCCCGAAAAAATTGTAAAAACCACCGACAAACCGGTAGTTCCTTTTTCAGAATTAAAAATAAAAGCTCAGTTTAGCTTAAGCGAAGCCATAAAAAATAATTCTGTAGCCACAGTCGAAACAGTAGGTAATTCGGCAGAAGTTCCTTTTGAAAACAAATCCTTCAATTTTGAAGAACTTCAAAAAGCGATTCATGAATTTGCTAATGCAAAAAATGCCGCAGGGAACCGACAGTTATATACAACGCTTACAACAGCCAGAATTGAACTTACGGATACCAATTTGGCCATTATGTTTATTCATAATGAAGCGCAAAAAGAAATTCTTACCAATGTGCGTCAGGAATTTTTAGATAATATTCGTCAGCAATTGTCAAATAATACAGTTGGGCTTGACATTCGAATAGAAGAAGCTCCTGTAAGCACCGCCAAAGTTTACAAACCAAGCGATAAATTTAAATTCCTTGCTGAGAAAAATCCGGCTTTATTGGAATTAAAAAAACGTTTTGATCTAGAGCTTGATTATTAATCCACATTTAATTAGTATGAAAAACAAATTCAATTTACTTCTCGCGTTTGTTTTATGCGTTGGAATTAACTACGCACAAAAAAAACCTTTAAATACACCGCCTGCTGTAATCGTAAATGATGCGCCGGCAGAAAAAGAAGTAGTTACCAATTACGAAAGTGTACCCAATGATCCTTTAAAAACACGTATCTATACCTTAAGTAATGGCATGAAAGTATACATGTCGGTTTACAAAAATGCGCCACGTATTCAAACAATGATTGCAGTAAAAGCAGGAAGTAAAAACGATCCGGCTAATGCTACCGGTCTTGCGCATTATCTCGAACACATGTTGTTTAAAGGCACCGACAAATTCGGTACAAAAGATTTTGCAAAAGAAGGCGCATTAATTAAGCAAGTGGAAGATTTATACGAAGTATATCGTGTGACAAAAGACGAAACGAAGCGTAAAGAAATTTACCATCAAATTGATAGCATTTCCGGATTAGCAGCAAAATACGCCATTGCCAATGAATACGACAAAATGGTAGCAGGCATCGGCGCTCAAAACACCAATGCATTTACTTCTTTTGATGAAACAGTTTACATTAATGACATTCCTAATAATCAAATCGAAAATTGGTTGAAGATTGAAGCAGAGCGCTTCCGCAAACCGGTTTTGAGATTATTTCACACAGAATTAGAAGCTGTATACGAAGAAAAAAATCGTGGTCTTGATAGCGATAATGATAAAGCCTGGGAAGCCATGATGTCGAGTTTGTTTCAAAAACACACGTATGGAACTCAAACACCTATTGGAACTATCGATCATTTAAAAAATCCTTCGATGAAGGAAATTATGAAGTACTACAATAAAAATTATGTTCCGAATAACATGGCTATCATTATGTCGGGAGATTTTGATCCGGATCAAACGATAAAAGATATTGAAAAACATTTTAATGTTTTTGCGAGTAAACCGGTGGAGCCTTATAAATATGTAAAGGAAGCTCCTATTACTTCCAAAATTGTAAAGGAGGTATACGGACCGGAAGCTGAGAATTTATCCATGGCCTGGAGATTTGACGGGGCAGGAACACGCGATGCCGACATGATTACCATTATCAATTCTATACTAAGTAATGGCAAGGCAGGTTTATTTGATTTAAATTTAAATCAGGCGCAAAAAGTAATTGGCTCGGGAGGATTTCCTTATATCTTAAAAGATTATGCCACACATATTCTCTATGCAAATCCAAAAGAAGGGCAATCGCTTGAAGAAGTAGAACGTTTGATTTTGGAACAACTCGAGAAATTAAAAAAAGGTGAATTCAGTGATTGGTTACTAAAAGCCATCATCACTGATTATAAACTTCAAAAAACGAAAGAACTCGAGAATAATATGTCACGCTCATTTACCATGTTAAACGCATTTAAAAACAATATCAAATGGCAACAGGCAGTAAATACAACAGAGCGCTTATCAAAAATCACAAAACAGGAGGTAATGGATTTTGCGAAGAAGCATTACAATACAAACAACTATGTAGTAGTATTCAAACGCAGAGGTGAAGATAAAAACGTGGGAAAAGTAGAGAAGCCGGCTATTACGCCTGTGGAAGTAGACAGAGATAATTCTTCTCCATTTGTAAATTCTATTTTAACAAGTCAACCTAAACCTATTGAGCCACGTTATATTGATTACGATAAAGACATTCAGAAAACAAAATTAAGTTCAGGTATTCCGGTTTTTTACAATAAAAACACCGAGAATCTCACGTTCGAAATGTATTATGCCTTTGACATGGGCAGTAATCACGATAAGAGTTTACGTATTACGGTGGAGAGTGTTCCGTTTTGCGGAACGAAAGAATTGACTGCGGCACAAGTTAAAGAAGAGCTCTATAAATTAGGATGTTCGTTTGATATTTATGTAAGTGAAGATCAAATGTGGGTAAGTCTAAACGGACTAAGTGAAAATTACGAGAAGGCTGTGAAATTATTTGAAGACGTATTGAGCAATCCCGTTTTAAAACAAGAATCTCTTGATAATTTAGTATCAGACATGATTAAGAAGCGTGAAGATGCTAAATCAAATAAGATGGTGATATTAAGAGAAGGTTTATACAACTACGCAGTTAACGGTCCAATTAATCGTTTCACTTATAAATTAAGTCCGGACGAAATGAAAAAAGTGACGGTTGACCAGGTAACAGCGAATATTAAAAACCTTACAAGCTATAGTCATCGCGTTTTATATTATGGTCCGGATGACATACAAACCGTGAGTAACAAATTGAACTCACTTCATAAAGTACCGGCGACATTAAAACCAATTCCATCTGAGGTTGTTTTTAAAGAAGAAGAGCTAGGTAATAAAGTGTTTTTTGTTGATTTTGACATGAAGCAAGTAGAAATTGTAATGATAAGCAAAGGTGAAAATTACGATGCTTCCAAATTACCTCAGATAACATTATATAATAATTATTTCGGTGGCGGAATGAGTAGTGTTGTGTTTCAGGATTTAAGAGAATCGAAAGCGTTGGCCTATTCAGCATACTCCACGTATTTAAAACCAAACACACCCAAACGCCGCTATGTAAATTATTCTTATATCGGCTCACAAGCTGATAAATTAGCCGAAGCTTTAAAAGGCATGAGTGATTTACTGAATGAAATGCCAAAAGCGGATGTATCATTTAATTCCGCGAAAGAAGTTGTGCTTCAGGAAATACGTTCAGAAAGAATTACCAAATCGGGAATTCTATTCAATTATGAAGAGGCTGTCAAGTTTGGCAACAAAACCGACGTTCGAAAAGAAATCTTTGAAAAAGTTAGTAATATGAGTTTTGATGAAATGGCTAGATTTCAGGAAACAATTATCAAAAACAAACCAGCTACCATATTAGTGGTTGGTAAGAAAGATAAAATAGATTTTGGAACGTTAAGTAAGTACGGCGAGGTAAAAGAACTTAGCTTAAAAGACATTTTTGGTTATTAATATTTGTACTATGCAAATTCAATTTTTTGGAGCAACTGAAACCGTAACTGGCAGCAAACATTTACTAACCACCACAAAAGGCGTTCAAATATTATTGGACTGTGGATTATATCAGGGCTTAGGAAAAGAAACCGGGGATTTAAATACACATTTTGGGTTTGATCCCTCACAAATTGACACCGTTATTTTATCACACGCTCATATCGATCATTCCGGCAATTTGCCTTTGCTGGTTAAGCAAGGTTTCAACGGAAGCATATATTGTACACCTGCTACCATTGATGTTTGTGAAGTATTATTGATGGATAGTGCGAAAATTCAGGAAAACGATATTGCCTTTGTAAATAAGCGCAGAGCTAAAGAAGGAAAACCATTATTGAAGCCAAGCTACACAACAAAAGATGTTGAAAGATGTATGCGACACTTCAAATCTGTTCCTTATAATGCGGAATATACTCTGAATGATGAAGTGAGCTTTATGTTTACAGATGCCGGTCATATCTTAGGCAGCGCTGTTGTAAATATTAAACTTCAAGATGGCGAAAAAACAACACGACTCACTTTCAGTGGCGATGTTGGTCGTTATAATGATTTATTAATGCACGACCCACAGCCATTTCCGCAGACAGATTATTTAATTTGCGAAAGCACTTACGGGAACAAATTACACGATAAAATAGACGATGCTCAGTTACGTTTGTTGAATTGCGTGCGGTATACATGCGTTGAGAAAAAAGGAAAATTGATTATTCCTGCCTTTAGCTTGGGGAGAACTCAGGAAATAGTGTACGCTCTCGATAAAATGTACGATAAAGGATTGCTACCGAAAATTAAAGTGTATGTGGATAGTCCGTTATCAACCAGCGCAACGAATATCATGCGTCGTTATGTAAAAAATCTGAATAATGAAATTCAGGAACATTTGAAAACCGACGAAGATCCGTTTGGATTTGAAGGCTTAAAGTATGTTACAGATAAAGAAGATTCGATAGCTTTGAATGAATCTTCAGAACCCTGCATTATTATATCTGCATCCGGTATGATGGACGCGGGGAGAATTAAACACCATTTAAAACACACATTACCTTATAAGAAAAATACGCTTCTCATTGTTGGTTATTGCCCGCCTTATACTTTAGGCGGTAAACTCATAGACGGAAATAAACAAGTGAGGATTTTTGGTGATGACATAACTGTGAATGCTGATGTAGAGGTAATTTCTTCCTACAGTGCGCATGCCGATTACGAAGAGCTTATTAAATTC
>JAEUTQ010000052.1 GCA_016787445.1 Bacteroidia bacterium | reverse complement strand
ATTTCAATTGGCATCGGTATCAAAAGTAATTACCGCAACGGCTGTGATGATGTTGGTCGAAAAAGGTTTGGTTAAATTGGAAGATACATTTGCTTCTTATTTTCCTGAATTTCCTTATGAAACTATTACGATCAAGCAGCTGTTGGCGCATCGTTCCGGACTTCCTAATTATTTATATTTTTTGAATGATGTTGTTTCCAATAAAACAACCGTGCTTACCAATCAAGAAGTATTACGATTAATGGCTGAACGAAAACCAAAACCGTATTTACGTCCGAATAAAGCATTCAATTATTGCAACACCAATTACGCCATGCTTGCTTTACTAATTGAAAAAGTAAGCAGGAAAACTTATTCTAATTTTTTATATGAGGAAATTTTCAGACCATTAGGCATGAAGCATTCCGGAACAATTCTGAGTTTGGATAAATTTGAAAAGGCCGTATCAAAACCATACGATTTGCGTTGGAAGCCAATTGATGCAGAAGCTGCCGATTATGTTGTTGGTGATAAGAGTGTATATTCTACGGCTTACGATATGTTTTTATTCAGCGAAGCATTATACCAAGGGAAATTATTAAATCCTGAATCGCAACAATTGGCTTACACGGCAATGAGTCGTGAATTAAAACAAAGTAATTATGGATTAGGTTGGCGCATGCGCGATTTTCGTTCAGATGAAAAGAAAGAAGTGTTTCATAATGGTTGGTGGCATGGTTATCGTACGGCCTTTCACCGGCGATTAAGCGACAAAGTAACAATTGTGGTATTGAGTAATCAATTGAATAAAACAGCCTACCAAACCTGGAAAATTTATGAAGTGTTAGATGCAAAACCTGCTTCTGATAGTACCATGGTTGACGAAGAGTAAGCATGATACATTATTTTCAAACACAAAAAACCGCCAAAGTAGTTGTTGAAGGTGAAGTAAGTCCCAAACTGAAATCGGTTTGGCTGGTTGCGCATGGCTACGGACATCTGGCTTCTTACTTCATTAATAAATTAAAACCTCTTTTGAATGAAGAAAATTTAGTGATTGTTCCTGAAGGTTTGCATCGCTATTATTTAAATGGTGTGACCGGAAGAGTGGGCGCCAGTTGGATGACAAAAGAAGAAAGGGAGCATGATATTGCGGATTACTGTAATTATCTGGATGAAGTATATAAGCAATTCATTCTTCCGTTAAGTGATAAAATTATAATTAATGTTTTAGGCTTTTCGCAAGGAGGAGCCACCGTTTGCCGATGGGCCTCGTCAACAGAATATAAAATTGATAATTTAATTATTTGGGGATCGGTAATTCCGCCGGATATGGTTCCAATAACTGTGGGCAGGGAAAAATTTCTGTCCAAAAACAACATCGGACATTGGATTTATGTAGCGGGCGACAAGGATGAATTTCTGAATCAAGCGCAACAAAATGCTCAATTGGAAGAGTTGAAAAAGTACAATATCAATCCCGAAACCGTCTATTATCAGGGAGGACACGATATCTTAGAGGAACCGCTGAGGTTATTAACTCAAAAATGTGTTAAAAAGCGAATGTAAATTATCGTTGCAATTTGCTTTAATCTTATTTTTGCCTTAATGTTTACACTTTATCTCAAAGAAATACGCAGTTTCTTAAGTTCTCTTATTGGTTATGTAGCCATTGGTGTATTCATCACCCTCATTGGTGTGTTTATGTGGTTAATACCTTCAGAAAGCACGGGTACCAATGTTTTGGAGAATGGTTTTGCCAATATTGATTCCTTGTTTATGTTGGCTCCTTGGGTGTATTTGTTTTTAATCCCGGCCATCACCATGCGTACATTTTCTGAAGAGAAAAAAACCGGCACCATCGAACTTCTCTTAACCCGCCCGCTAACTGATTTACAAATTGTACTAGCAAAATATTTTGCCGGATTTACTTTGGTGATTGTATCATTACTTCCAACTCTTATTTATTATTATTCTGTACATCAATTGGGGTACCCAAAAGGAAATATTGATACAGGAGCTATGTGGGGTTCTTATATCGGATTGCTTTTTTTAGGTGCAGGATTTGTGTCTGTAGGAATTTTTGCTTCGGCTGTTTCAGAAAATCAGGTGATTGCCTTTATCATTGCCATGCTGCTTTGTTTTTTTACTTACACCGGTTTCGATTTCATTGCTGCATCGGGTTTGTTCGGTAAGTACGATGCCTTGGTAAAATCATTGGGGATTAATGAACATTATTTAAGCATGAGTCGTGGAGTGGTTGATTCACGCGATGTGATTTATTTCGTGAGTGTAATTGCCTTGTTTAATGTGTCTACTAAATTAGTTTTACAAAGTCGGAAATGGTAAAGGAGAAAAAACATACAGGCACAAATAAAAAACGTGATATCACCAATTTTTTAATGGTGGCAGCTATCGTTGTGCTCGCAAATTTTGTTTTCTCATTCTATTTTAAACGATTTGATTTAACAGCTGAAAAGAGATACACCTTGGCTCCTTCTACGATGAAGTTATTAAAAAACCTCGATGATGTGGTCTTTTTTAAAGTGTATTTAGATGGCGATTTAAATCCTGATTTTACACGTCTGCGTAACGAAACAAAAGAGTTGCTCGATGTTTTCAGAGCGTATTCAAACAATCAAATTGAATACGAATTTATCAATCCGCTTGAAAATCCAAACAAGGATGAAACGGAAAAGATAGAAAAGCAATTGTATGAAAAAGGCGTAATACCGGAGGAAGTTACCGACCGTAAGAATAAAAAAACAACCAAGTCATATATTTATCCGGCCGCTTTGGTAACCTATAAAGGCAAGGAAATACCATGGCAAATTTTTAAACGTCAATTGGGTATCTCGCCGGAGGTGGCTATCAATAACTCAGTACAGGATTTAGAATATGGTTTAACTAATTCTATTCGTAAACTGCAAGCTAAAGGTAAAACGGAAATCACCTTTTTAGAAGGTCATGGGGAGTTAGATACTTTACGTCAGTATGATTTCATGCGCTCGATTAGCGAATACTACAGTGTGAGTCGCGTGGCGATTAATCACAATTTAGATGCCTTAAAAGGAAGCAGTGCTGTTGTTATTTCGCAACCTGACTCCGCTTTTGATGATAAAGATAAATTCATCATTGATCAGTTCATCATGAAAGGCGGTAAGGTTTTATGGATGATTGATCCGGTGTATATTAATTATGATACGCTTAGAATAAAAGGATTTACATTGGGATTAAACAACGATTTGAATTTGGATGATATGTTGTTTAAATACGGTGTGCGTTTAAATCCTGTTTTAGTTCAGGATATGCAGTGTGGTTTTTTAAACATCAATGTTGGATTTAAAAACGGACAACCCAACTTTCAATTATTTCCTTGGCTCTATCATCCTTTAATTTTATCGGATGTTGATCATCCTGTGGTGAAAAATCTTGATTTAATAAAGTTTGAGTTTCTGAGCACGCTCGATACTGTAGCTGCGAAGGGTATTAAGAAAACCATTTTATTACGCAGTTCGCGTTATACAAAAACTCAACCTACACCGGCACGCATTGGTTTAGCTATGGTTAAGTTTACACCAAAGGAAGATCAGTTTCATAATTCCTATCAATCGGTAGCGTGTTTATTAGAAGGTTCCTTTAGTTCGGTGTTTAGTAATCGCTTGCCAAGTGCCATTTTAAATGATTCTACAATTGCTTTTCGCGATAAAGGGGTTCCAACAAAAATGATTGTAATTGCAGACGGAGATGTGGCAAAGAATGATATTCGTCCGGGTGTTGGTCCGTTAGCTTTAGGATTTGATAGAAATACAGGGCAAACTTTCGCTAACAAAACATTTTTGTTGAATTGCGTGAATTATTTAGTGGATGATGAAGGCTTGTTGCAATTGCGCGCAAGAGAAGTGAAATTGCGTTTGTTGGATAAAAAGAAAATTGCCAATAATGAAACCAAATGGCAAATGATAAACATTGCCTTGCCTTTGGGTATCATCATCGTATTCGGATTAATTCAGTTTTACTTCCGTAAAAAGAAATACGCTTCATAAATAGTCGCCGGATTCTATTTGTATTTACTAAAACCCAGCGACTAAATCTCAACTTATTTATACGTTTTTGTCATGTTGCTTGGTGTCACAATAATGAAATCACCGGAATCAACCGCATCCTGATTTAATTTTGTAATGTCATCTTGTTCGGTAGAAGAAATTACCATCACTTTTAAATTCGGATTTTGTTGTTTTAAATACCATTCAATAGCTGAATGATGATTGCTGTGATAGGCACCGTTGTAATGAATAAAAGTTTGTCCTTTTGTCCAGTTCTTTATAATGAAATGCGCCATGGTCGCATCTTTAATGGCTTGTGATTTTGGTAAATTTTCTCCGCCATGTCCGCCGCCATTTTCAAAAATATCTTTATAAGCTTTTACATTACCATCATACTTAAAGGGTAGTGGAGCAATCCATTTTTTTGCTTCTGTATCAATACTGTCTAAACAAGCAGTTCCGCGTGAGTAAACCATGTTGGCATAGCGGCGCGGAATATTTGCGGCAACAAATTTTAAATTATTTTTTTTAGCAAAGTCTAATAATGGTTTGTAATCAGTAGCGAAGTTGTTCCATAATTTCACTTCATCTTTAAGTGTTTTTTCGCTGATTCTTCCTGCTAAATATTCATTTAATGCAATTTGATCGTCAGCTTCAAACATTTCGGCACCCAAAACTAATTTGTCTTTTTTCTCGGCGTGCACATCGCGTGTTAATTCTTTTTGCAGCCAGTGTACAATTGGGTTATCATGTAATTCGCCGAATAAAATGATATCGGCTTTTTTTGCTTCGGTAAGCATGGCAGTATAATCGGTTACTTTTCCTTTAGCGTCGTAAAGCGCATAGGCGTTTCGGGTATCGGTAACCAATGTAAAGCTCATCAGAGCAAGAGTGGAAGCGAAGAGTAATAATTTTTTCATAATTGGTTTTTTAATGTGTTAAGAGAATTGTTTGAGCTGATTATTGTAATTTATTGTTGTTAATATGTCGCGAAGCATCGCGTTGAGTTTTTTTATCTAAGTTTTTTCGCATGGCTTCTTCCAGATTAATTCCGGTTTGATTGGCGATGCATATAAGTACAAACATCACATCGGCGAGTTCGTCCCCAAGGTCTTTGTTTTTGTCACTTTCTTTTTCGGATTGTTCACCATAACGTCGCGACATAATTCGTGCGACTTCTCCAACCTCTTCAGTAAGAATCGACATGTTTGTGAGTTCGCTGAAGTAACGAACACCGTAAGTTTTAATCCAATTATCGACTTGGTTTTGTGCTTCTGAAATCGTCATAATAGATGCTTTTTCTTTATGCTACCTTAAATATAATTATTAAGTTTGAAGTACATAAAACTATCTGATGTTTTCCAAGAAAAACCGACTTATTACAAGTATAATTATTGCCATGATTGTAGGTATCTTTTGTGGCTTTCTTATTAATAAATCAATTACTTCCGAAAAACCGGATTTCAGCAAAACCGTTTTAGTGAAAAGCGGAAATCCTGAAATAATTAAAACCACACAAGCTGCTTTGGATAAGCAAAGCGCTAAATTTTATAAGGATTATAAAAAGAAGATTGCTTCTCGTTTCTCTATTTTAAGTGATATTTTTCTCCGACTAATCAAAATGATTATTGCACCATTGGTGTTTGCAGTATTGGTTTTGGGTGTAGCCAAAGTTGGCGATTTTAAGTCGGTAGGAAGAATTGGATTAAAAACCCTTATCTATTTTACGGTTGCAACTTTAATTGCTTTAAGTTTGGGTTTGGTGATAGTTAACACCTTTGAGCCTGGTAAAGTCATGCATCTGGATTTGCCGGAAGCAAACGCCGATACCGGTGTAAAGTCGAATGCGCAAGACGCAAAGAATTTTATTTCCCACGTCATTCCTGAAAGTATTTTTGATGCCATGGCAAAAAATGATGTGTTGCCTATTGTTGTGTTCGCTTTATTCTTTGGCGTGGCTGCTGCTTCAGTAGGCAAGCAAGGCGATTCTTTAGTAAAGGCATGTGATGGATTGGCTCATATCATGTTTAAAGTTACAAATTACGTGATGAGTTTTGCGCCCATTGGTATTTTTGGTGCTATCACAGCGGTTGTGATTCAACAAGGCTTGGATGTATTAAGTGGTTACGTTTATCTGATCGTGTGCTTTTTTGGAGGCTTGTTGTTTTTTGTGTTCGTTGTGTTATGGATAATCTCCCTGATGTTCAAGATTAAGTTCTACAAATTACTTTCCCATATTAAGGAACCCATTTTGTTGGCGTTTAGTACAGCAAGTTCTGAAAGTGCCATGCCAAAAACCATTGAGGCATTGGAGAAACATGGAATCAGTAACCGTATTGTGAGTTTTGTATTGCCTTTAGGTTATTCATTTAATTTAGATGGTTCTATTATGTACATGACTTTTGCAACCGTGTTCATTGCGCAGTCGTACGGAATTGAAATCGGAATGGCCGATCAAATTAAAATGATGTTGATCTTATTGGTTACAAGTAAAGGAATGGCCGGTGTACCGCGTGCATCCTTAGTGGTGATTGCCGGTATGTTGGGTATGTTTAATATTCCCGGCGAAGGCTTATTACTTTTATTGGCCGTGGATCAAATTTTAGACATGGGCCGTAGTGCAACCAACGTAGTCGGTAATGCAGTGGCCTCTGCAGTTGTAGCCCGATTAGAAGGAGAGAAATTTTAGAACTCACCCCTAGTCTCGCTTCGCTTGCCTTTCCCCCTCTCTACGCGTAGAGAGGGGGTGGCCGAACAAAGTGAGGTCAGGGGTGAGTCCAATATATATGAAAAAGAAAATAAAATACACGATTATTTTTTTCTGGATAGTGATGCTATCTTTTGCTCAGCAATTACCTGATTTAATTCCCTATCGCATCGGAAAAAAATGGGGCTATTGTAATTCAAATAAGGAAATGGTTATTTCCGCAAAGTACGATGAAGTGCGTTTATTTGCGGGGGATAAAGCGGCAGTGAGAATAGGAATTTACTGGGGGTACATCAATAAAAAAGGAAAGTTGGTAATTCCGATAAAGTATTACTGGGCTTCTGATTTTTACGGCGACAATTACGACAACGCCAAGGTTGTTGAGCTTATTAAGAAAACACCAAAGGGAGGAGGAAGTAAAAAAGATAATTTAAAAGAATGCGGAACGTTTGATGCTACAATTGCCAATCCTGAATTAACTTCCGAGTATAGAGATATGCTGGTGAAATCTTCTCCCTGCGTGTTGGAGTATGTTTTTATCATAAACAGTAAAGGAAAAAATATTGAGCGCGTTGATTATGAAATTAATTATCCCGATGGAAAGAAAAATTACTCGACTAAATTATTAGGTAAAGAAATTGTAAGAGTAGAGCACATTGAAAATCCGCTACCGAATACAAAAGGCTATGATGTTTTTTTGACTGCAGGCGAAGGTTTAGTCTCGGTGAAGAAAAACGGTAAGTGGGGATACGCGGATACTTCCGGCACACTAAAAGTAGATTTAAAATACGATTACACCGGAAGTTTCAGTGAGGGCATTGCAATCGCACAATTGGGTCAGAAATTTATTGCCTTAGATAAGAAGGGCAATGAATTGTTTGTGTATGATAAAGGGATTTTAATCGGAGAATTTCATGATGGTTTAGTTTGTGCTAAGGAAATTAATAAGAATGAGTCAGCTTCTTATAAGCGCGATAAATTTGGTTATTTAAACACAAAGGGCGAGTATGCTATTCGTGCTCAGTATAAAAATGCTACTTCATTTTATCAGGGTTATGCCGTTGTAAAGGATAGTGCCAATAAATTTTATTACATCGATGTACAAAGTAATAAAGTATCATTAGAGAGTAATCTCGAGATTCCGGTGGAGTGTTGTACAGAGTATTTAGGTCCGGTTGAAAATATTGTCATGCAAGGCGGACTATTAAAAGTGAAACGTAAATTTTCAAAGAAGGCTGAAGAAATGACTGAAACATCCACGTTTCAATACAATGAAAAATTTGGATTTGTTAATGGTAAAGGACAAATTATTAGTCCCTGTGAATACGACAGTGTTGGACGATTTACCAATGGCGTTTGCAAAGTGATTGTAAATGGTAAGGAAGGTTTGATTGATGGCAATGGAAAGGTAATCGGTGAAATTAAATATGAGGAATTAAACATGCCCAAACCTTTTGGGTGTAATTATCCGCGTTACAAATACAAAACGTTAATGGATTATTATGCACCTTATGAATTACTAAAACAAGGTTTGATTCGCGTGATCTATAATGAAAAGGTGGGATTGATAGATTTGCAGGGGAGAGAATATTTTGAAGAGCCTCTAGTAAAATAATACTACAAATTATGACTGAACAATTATTAAAAATGTACAAAATGGGACGTACCCGTTTAACCAATCAACTACCAAATATTAAAGAAACTGATCTAAGCAAAAAGCTGCATCCGAATTCTAATTCTATTGGTTTTTTGTTAAGACATATAGCCGAAGTTGAACACCTCTTCGCAAAAAATGTATTTGGATTGGATATAAAGGTGACATTACAAACTGTAGGTAAAGGCATTCATGATAGCGGTAAATTTGTAGACCTTGCAAAGGAGTTAGAGTTTCTAAACGAAGCGGCGTCCGTTATGGAGCAAGCGATTTTAAAAACAACGGACGAAGATTGGAAGAATAATATTACCACAGCTGAATTCGGTACTGTAACAAAAGCAGAAGCGCTTTCGAGAATCATTTCGCATACGGGCTATCATGCAGGGCAGGTAGGATTGATATTGAAATACGCGTAAACTAGCTCTATTTCATTGCTAAGTCAATCTTCTAAATTGGCTCCTAACCCTACGTGTTGGTTTTATAAATCATTAACGTTTAGTCTATTACATAGGTTATGCCGTTCCCCGCAAAAATGCTAAATTTGCCCTTCAAAATTTAAGCACACGTGGATAAGAAATCGTTAATAGGTCTGGGTTTAATTGCAGTTATTTTGGGTGCATGGCTTTTTATGAGCGGCCCTAGTAAAGAACAGATTGCCCGTAATAAACAAAAGCAAGATTCAATAACTAATGTACAAAAGAAGTTAGCTGAAGAAGAAGCGAAGAAAATTGTACAACAAACTCAAACCATTCAGGATACTTTAAAACCCGCAACTGTTTTAAGCGATTCAGCATTGAACGCTTTAAAAGTGGATGCTTATAAAGATTTTGCGGTGGCCGCACAAGGCACTGAAGAAATCGTTACCATCGAAAACGAATTACTCAAAGCTTATGTCTCTACTAAAGGAGCTCAGGTAATAAAAGTTGAATTGAAGAAATTCTCCCGCTCAGGAAAAACAGAACCATTGGTTTTATTTGATAATGATAGTTTGCAATTCGCTTTAAAATTGGATGCCTACGAACGTTCACGCATACTTTCTACGGATAGTTTTTACTTCAAACCATCTGAAAAGAGCATAACGGTTAGCGGCACTACGTCAAAATCTGTTTCTTTCAAACTCGAAACTTCAAAACCGGGTTCATATATTGAGTACGTATATTCATTAAAGGGTAATGATTATATGCTTGGTTACGATATCAAATTCGTAGGCATGGATAAAATCATTTCTTCAAATGTAGATCAAATGACACTTAACTGGCGTATGACTTTGCCTCAGCAAGAGAAATACGTGGAGAAAGAGCGTGAAGTAGCAACTGCTTATTATAAGTTCACAGTAGACGAACCGGATTATATTAATCCGCGTAGCGATGAAGACAAACCATTGAATGATGCGCCAATCAAATGGATAAGCTTTAAACAACAATTCTTTAACTCTACTTTAATTGCGGAGACTGAATTCTTGAAAGACGGTAGTTTTGTAAAAACAGGAAGTCGTACGAACACCAGTAACGTGGTTAAAGTGATTAATTCAGATTTAGGAATTCCATTTAATCATACGCCAAGTGAAAAGTTCGCGATGAAGTTTTATTTCGGACCTAACGATTACAAAACCTTAAAAGAATACGGTAACGAATTAGAGCAACTTATTCCAACCGGATGGAGCATTTTCAGCTACATTAATAAATGGATGGTTATTCCCTTATTCGATTGGTTAGGGAACATGAACATGGGTATTGTGATTTTAATACTCACCTTAATTGTAAAAATTATTTTGTTACCAATCGCGTATAAAACTTACATGTCTGGTGCGCGTATGCGTGTTTTAAAACCGGAAACGGAAGCAATTAATGCGAAGTTTAAGGATGGTGACCCGATGAAGAAGCAACAAGAAACAATGGCTTTATACCGTAAAGCCGGTGTTAATCCGCTTTCGGGTTGCGTACCGTTGTTATTACAGTTCCCTATTTTAATTGCCTTATTCGCCTTTATTCCTGCAGCGATTGAGTTACGTCAAAAAGGATTCTTATGGGCCGATGACTTATCAACTTATGATAGTATCTGGACATTCGGTAAAGTAGCTATCATTAATAGCATTTACGGTGATCACGTTAGTTTATTTGCTTTATTAATGTTCGTGTCTACGCTTGTGTATACGTATATGAACAGTAGCATGATGGCGCCTCAACAAGGTACGCAAATGCCGGGCATGAAATTCATGATGTATTTTATGCCGGTGATTTTCTTAGCGGTAATGAATAGTTACGCTGCCGGTTTAAGTTGGTATTATTTCCTAGCGAACATGTTTACCTTCTTACAAAACTGGGTTATCAAGAAAATTGTATCGGATGAAAAAGTGCGTGCGGAAATTGATGCGAATATGAAGAAACCGGTGAAGGTTTCCAGTTTCTCTAAGAAATTGGAAGAAATGGCAAAGCGTCAGCAGCAATTACAACAAGAGCAAAGAAAGAAGAAATAATATTTCTCAAATAAAAAGCCCTTCAGAAATGAAGGGCCTTTTTTATTTAATTGTATATAAGAATCCTTAATGCAATTTATTTCTTTTCACTGAGTGTTTTAGCTTCTTTTAAATCAATGCGTGTTCCGTTTTTGAAAGCCACTGCAAAACAATCTTTAAACCCGGCATCTCTCAATTTAGCCTGATGTTTAAACGCATCGTTCGCGTTATTAAAATTGCCTGAAGTGTATTTATAAAAGCTTCCTACTTTATAGTAACTGCCATTTTCAATCGCGGAAAACTTGGCATCTTTTAAATTCAGTTCCACATCGCTGCTTGCAAATTGTACTTTAAACTCAATTTTGTCTTCTGTGTTACCTTCCATTTTTACCGGCGTGCTTTCCGGTTTTTCGTCAGGGTCATTCACCACCACCTCTTTGGCAGGCGTTTTTTCAGGTTCCGGTTTCTTGTCTTCTTTCGGTTCTTGTTTTACGGTTTCTTCTTTGGTGGTAGAATCAGCCGGGTCTATTTCTTTTTCAGGAGTTTTTGTTTTGGCACTATCGGGTTTTGCCGCGGTTTCCTTACCGTTACCATTTCCGTTTTCTTCTTCAACGGCATAATCGTCTTTTTCTTCTTTCACCGGTTTACCTGTATTCCCCGCTTTTAAATTTTCATTTTCGAGTGGCTCCAGGTTGGCATATTCATCATTGTATTCTTTCTTTTTTCCTTCTACTTCATCTTTAAACTTTCTGAAGCCATTGAAAATAGAAGCAGCTACATATTTTTGTCCTTTCTCCGAACCTAAAAATTGTTCTTCCAAAGGATTCGTTAAGAAACCTATTTCGGTTAATACACTTGGCATGGCTGTCCGCCACAATACCCAAATACTCTGACGATGCACTCCTTTGTCAACACGTCCGGCTTTACTCGCGTACTCCGACTGAATTTTTAAAGCCAGATTAGCACTTTGAATCACGTAAGCAGACGTGTAATTACTCATGATGATGTAACTTTCTTCGCTTTCAGGGTCAAAGCCCGCATACTTTTGTTCGTAGTTATCCTCTAATAAGATTACGGAGTTCTCGCGTTGCGCCACTTTCATTTTCCCCTCTTCATTTTTCAACCCCATCACATAAGTTTCAGAGCCGAAAGGAACAGGATTAGTCGTTTCTACCACAACAATTTTTCCTTTTTTGTTTTTGTAAGTCTTAGCACGCAATTTTCCGGTTTTCTTATCGCGAATCATCACGGGTTTTCCGGCGGCGTTACAGTGTATGGAAATGAATAAATCCGCTTTATTTTTATTGGCAATCTGAGCACGGTCTTCCAATTCAACGAATACATCGGTAGTGCGCGTGTAAATGACTTTTACATCTTTGCAATGCTCTTCTATCAGTTTCCCTAACCTTAATCCTACAGCTAGCGAAATGTCTTTTTCCTTGTGCGTGACGCCATTACAGCCGGGGTCTTTTCCGCCATGTCCGGGGTCAATAACCACCACTTTGATGCCTTTCGGTTCATCCTTGCCAAAGGAGGCAAATAACACAAGGGAAAACAGGCAAACTGAGAGTAAAATGCCTGTTTTTTTAAGGTTTTTTATTAATATCTTCTTCTTGAGCACTGTAGCTAAATACAAGTATTTAGTAGATTTGTATCTTATCAAAATTACTTTTAAAGGTTTGACCCTTACCGGCCGCGTTATATTAGTTTTCTTATGGGCTTTGTTAATATCTGCCCCTAATAACGCCTCTGCGCAGACTACGTTACCCAAGGATAGTGTTAAAACTGTTAATTTGGATACCCTTAAAGAGGAAGAAACTCTCGAGCATAAGGTGATTACCAACGCACGTGATTCGAGTCGTTTTGAAGCGGATGGCAAGAAGCTTTATTTGTTTGGGGAGGCTTATGTGGAGTATGATAACATGAATTTAAAGGCTGAGTTCATTGAGGTTGATTACGAAAAAAACTTGGTGACTGCCTACGGAAGGGTTGACTCTATCGGTAAAAAAATAGGCACTCCTGTTTTTAAGGATGCCAGCGAGGAGTTTAATGCCGAAAAAATCATGTACAATCTTAAAACCAAGAAGGGAAAGATTTATAATGTACTCACCAAACAAGGCGATTTATTGGTATTCGGAAATGAAATTAAGAAAGACAGCACGGATATTGTTTACATGCGGAATTTAAAATGTATTCCATGTCAGTATGATGATGCGCGCACTGTTTTCCGTGCTACTAAAGCTAAAATTATTCCCGATGATAAAATTGTTACCGGTCCGATGTATCTGGAAGTAGGAGGCGTGCCAACACCGCTTGTTTTGCCTTTTGGATATTTTCCAAATTCAAAGCGTCGTCACAATGGCGTTCTGTTGCCATTTGTTGGTAATTCACCCGGACAAGGTTATTTCCTGAGGGATGGTGGTTTTTATTGGGGAATAAGTGATAAAACTGATATGGTAATTCGTGGCGATATTTATTCGAATGGAAGCTGGGGCTTACGTACAACGAACTCGTATAATGTTTTGTATAAATATGCTGGTGCTTTGAATTTAGGTTTTTCTGAATTTGTGATTGGAGACAAAGATGTTCCGTCTAATTTTAGTAAGCAACAATCTTATAACATTGGTTGGGTTCATACGCAGGATAATAAAAACAATCCATCGGTACGATTTACTTCTAATGTAAACTATATTAATCAGAAGTATAATAAATTTAACGCGCTTAATTCCGGACAATACTTAGCGAATACATTTCAATCCAACATCAATTTCACAAAGAGTTTTCGTCGCAGTTCATTAAGTGTGAATGCCACCGGAAGTCAGAATACCATTACGGGCTTGGTTGATTTATCATTTCCTCAACTCACCTTTAACGTGAATCGTTTTTTTCCTTTTAAACGAGAAAATGCGGTTAAGCAAAATGTGTTAGACAAAATCGGAATAAGTTATTTGCTCGAAGCAAGAAACACTTTAACAGGACGTGATTCAATGTTGTTTAGGGGAAATATTGCTGATAGTTTGCGCTATGGTATTAAGCATAGTTTACCTATCTCCACTAATTTTAATGTGTTTAAATACATCACGGTTACACCGGCCTTAAATTTAAGTTCGGTGATGTATACTAAGTCTACCAGAAAAGAATTTTTATATTCCGATAACAAAGTTAATACAGATACAGTCAATGCTTTCATTGCAGGATACGATGCTAATTTTAGCACCAGCGCATCAACGAAATTGTTTATGGATTATATTTTTAAATCCAAACGCGTAAAACAAATCCGTCATTTATTAATTCCTTCTTTAACTTATTTGTATCGTCCTGATTTCGGTGAAGAGCAATATGGATTCTGGAAGAAGGTTCAAAAAGATACCTTAGGAAATCAGGATTACTATAGCGTATTTGAGCAGAATATTTTTGGTGGTCCGGCTTTGGGTGAACAAAATTCACTGAGTTTAAATTTGAGTAATAACATTGAAGCCAAGGTTCGCCAGAAATCCGATACAGGAATTACCTATAAAAAAGTAACAGTATTACAGAATTTAAGTGCAGGAGCGAGTTATAATTTTGCGGCAGATAGTTTTCAGTGGAGCAATGTTTCGGTGAGCGCCAGAAATAAGTTATGGAAGTTTTTTGATTTGGTAGGTAGTGCAACATTTGATCCATATGGTTATAACTATGCGACTAAAAAACGAATCAATGTATTGGCTAACGAGTATAACGGAGAAATAGCGCGATTAACGGTGGCGAACATAGCGGTAAATGCTTCCTTTAGTTCTAACATGGTTGAAGCGATGCGTAATGCGCGTAAACCGCCGAATATGACCAATGCGGCGGAGCGTGGTGCCGAACAAAAAGCATCACCGCAAGAAAGATTGCTTTGGAATTTAAATGTGTATTATAATTTAACTATCGATAAAACCATTACCGTTAAACCAAAGTTTGTGCAATCTTTGAACTTTAACGGTGATATTAACGTCACTAAGTTTTGGAAATTGGGAGTAACCAGTGGTTATGATTTTACGAATAAAAGACTCAGTTATACAAGTGTGAATGTGTACCGCGATTTAAAATGTTGGGAAGCCCGTATCGATTGGGTACCCTTTGGCTTTAGAAAAAGTTACAGCTTAACTATCAATATCAAAACCAGTATGCTCAGCGATTTCAAAATTCCTCGTCAACGTAACTGGTACGATAATTTCTAATCTTCGATACGGCAGTAGGTTTCGCTCATAGGAATGTTGCCCCAATGATCATCGTAGTATTGATTACATTTCTCTTGCGCCTTTTCTTTTGAACTATACGTGGTAAATACTTTTTCGGTACCGCCCGGGTTCGTACATGAGCAGGTATAGCTTTTTTTGCAGGCAATAAAATTCAATGCTGCCAATAAAACAGCAGGTATTAAAATAGATTTCATTGGAGAAAGACTTGGTTTAAAATAAAACGTTATTCAACACGCTTTATTGTACAACCGATCGATTTGGTTTCCTGGGTTGCAGGAACAGCTCCTTTAGCCACAGCAGTTAAAGCATCTTTTAAGTACGGCGCTTTAACAGCAGCAGGATCTTTTACGTTATCATCAATGGCTCCTTTATATACAAGTCCTTTGTTGTTGAATAAAAAACATTGTGGCGTACGTGTAGCGCCAAAAGCGTTTGCCAATTTAGAAGAAGCATCAACTGTATACAAACATTTTAAATTTTGTGCTTGATGGTACTTCACCATCGCATCAAAACTATCTTCTTCGCTACGTTGCGCTTCATTACTATTAACAATAATACATCCAATGCCGTTTGCTAAACAGTAGTCGCTATATTCTTTAATGCGGGTTTCGCTGAGTTTAACATACGGACAAGTATTACATGAAAAAATAACGAGTAAACCTTTTTCTGTTTTAGCGTCATTAAGCGCCACTTCTTTTCCGCTTACATCCTTCATCTTATAGGCAGCTTCAGGCATAGGCTTATTAAGCGCTAATTCCTCAAAAGTGGGAGCCGATTTTACAAAGGCTAATGATAAAACTCCGGCTAAGGCTAAAGCAATGATTGAAAGCAATTTTTTCATGATATAGGGTTTATACTCATAAATGTACAAAATTCATACCATAAATTGGGGCAAAACGTGTGTTAAATTTAATAATTTGTTAATGAAGGATTAGCAGAAAATACTACCTTCATATACTAATTTTGGTGTCCGGAATTGGTAAAAAAGTGATCACCCTAAAGGAATTTTAACAAACACAATCCTCCGTTAAAAGAATCCTTAACCGCTTTTTTCAGCTACTATAAAATGGTAAATGAAAAAAAGTAAAGTCATATTACAATTCAGTTTAATTGCAGGATTTTTTCTTTTGCCTTTACTTTTTAAAGGACAGGTTTCTTTTTCCGGTTGTTATATCAGTGGTGCATTAATCGACCCGGGTTCTACTGCAGGATGTGGCAACACACCAAATTATTGTAACCTTGCTTCTTTATTTGTTCCGGCTTTTACACCTGTTGCTTGTGGAACCTTAGTGTCTACCGGAGGCGTAAATCACACAAAGGCTACTGTGTATTCTTTACCTGCAGGTTGTACCGCAACAATTGAAGCTGAATTCAGAAAGCGAAATAATATGGGAATACATTCGGGAGCGAATGGTTGTAGCAACTGTGCTATGGACGGCTCACCTGATGCTCTCTATATAGTTCAATCGGGTGGTGTAATTGCATCACAAGGTTCTACGTTAGATGTAAACGTTGGAACCTGTGGAGCATACCCTGTATTAGGAGTTTACACTTCAGCAACTTCATCAATAGCGGCCGGTTGCAGTAACGCAGACGGTTATGTAAGGATGATATTAACCGGAGGTACATTTACCGTAGGAGGCGCATCCAACCGTGCTGATGAGATAATAACCTTTACTATTAATCTTTCAGGTACTTGCGGACCATCTTGTAGTAACGTTTTGCCTATTGAATTGATGTCTTTTTATGGAGTTCCCGACGAAAATAAAGTGAATCTCCAATGGAAAGTTGCGAGCGAACTTAATGTGGCCTATTACATCATTGAAAAAAGTTTCAACGGTGTCGATTGGATGGAGATTTCCCGAATTCCATCCAATAGCGAAACCTTTGGTGTCAATCAAACTTACCAAACCTGGGATTATTATCCGCAAGCAGGAATTAATTATTATCGTTTGAATAATTTGGATAAGAATGGCGATAGAGGAGATTCGCGTGTAATTATGGTCAATTTTGCAAGGGAGGCAATGCCGTTTTGGTTGGAGCAAAATAAGGATGAATTGATTTTACATGCCGGCGCACTAAGTCAAAACGAAACGGTAGAATTATATGATGTTTCCGGACGATTAATTAACTCATTTGTTTTTTCGAATGGAGAAGCTGTTTTAAGCAAGCAAAATTTAGCAAAGGGTTTGTATAATTTACGCTCAGTTTACAGTCAAACAATTAAATTTACCAAAGTAATTATTTATTAATGCGATTATTCATTTATATAATTTCATCTTTCTTGTTTTTCGCTTGTTCAGAATCGGCACACCAACCTGTGTTTGAAAAGTTAATTGGAGTTTGGCAAATTGAAGGGGAAAATGAATTTGAGAAATGGACTAAAAACAATGATGGTACATTTTCTTCGGCCATGTTTAAAGTAAAGGATGGTGATACTACTTACATCGAAACTGTTAAAATTTATAAAAACGAAAAGTCGAAGTGGGTGTTTGAACCATTGGTGAGCGGACAAAACGCCGGTAAGTCGGTTGCGTTTACAGAAGTACTACTCAACGAAACCCAAGTTAGTTTCGAGAACCAACAGCATGATTTTCCGAAGTATATTCATTATTCATTAATATCCCCCGTAAAACTGGAAGCATTTATTGCGGGTGGCAGCGATACAGTTCGGTTTAACTTTAAGCGCTTGCCTTAACGTATCTTTTAATTATCAAAACGTTATTGTTTAAATTAAGTCGCACGTATCAAATTTGCGTGGCTCAATTTTCTGCAATTTTATTTCAGTGGAAAATAACGTTACAATACCGGAGAAAAAATCAAGTGGTCCGATAAAAAGGATATTTAAGTTTTTTGCATGGCTCTTATTTATCACTGTCTTTTTAATTGGATCAGCCATAGCCTTAGTATTTGTTTATGAAGATGAAGTTAAACAAGCTATAATTAGTGAGCTAAATAAAAATTTAAAATCGGAAGTGCGAGTTGATCCCAAAAACATTGATATAACTTTTATAAAATCATTCCCAAAATGCGCCTTGGAGTTTAAGGATGTATTGATTCTGGAAGCATTGGAAAAAAAGGAGCGTGATACTTTAATCTATGCGAATGATATTTTATTAATGTTTAGTTTACAGGATATCTGGAATAAGAATTATACCATCAATAAAATTAAATTAAACAAAGCGAATTTTTACCCCGCCATTGATAAAAAAGGAAACCCAAATTATATTTTCTGGAAATCTACTGAAGCAAAGGGAAACGAAAAGGTAAGTTTTAAGTTAGAAGAAATTTCACTGAACGATATCCGCCTTCGATTTAAGAATGCAAAAAACAGATTTAAAACGTCATTGCATTTTCATAATTCGGAGTTTATAGGAAATTTTAGTGATAAGGAATTTGCATTAGTCGCCAAAGGGAAAGCGGATGTTAATTATATCACGGGTAATAGAACCAATTACCTGCAAAATAAAAAAATACGTTACGATCTGGAATTGAATGTTACGGGTTCTAATTACAATATAAACAAAGCGGAGCTTGCACTTAATGAAATGTACTTTGCGCTTGAAGGTAATTGTAAATATTCTGATAGTTTAGAAAAAGCGGATTTGACGTTCAGTGGTAAAAACCTTGACATTGCTTCCGTATTATCATTGTTGCCTGACGAATATTCAAATAGGATAAAAGATTATGAGAGTGACGGACGATTTTACAGTGATGGAAAAATAAATTATAAATCCGGTTTTGCAACGAGTATTACTGCCGACTTTGGAATAAAAAATGCGACCGTAACGTATAAGCCAAACAATACTCAGCTAAAGGAATTAATTATTGAAGGAAAACTAGTGAGTAATGAAAATGACAGTTATTTGAATTTCGCGAATATATCGGCAAACATGGGGAAGAATTCAATATCCGGTTTTTGCCTCTTGAGTAATTTAAGCGACCCTTATCTAAACATGAATGCCGAGGTGAATACTGATTTAGCAGAATTAAATTCCTTTTGGCCAATTGATACATTGGAATACATCAGCGGTTCAATTCATTTAAACGCCTCTGTAAAAGGTAAACTCAGTGAAATGAAAAAATCTGCTTTCTCTAATGATGTGATTGCACAAGGAAAAGCAGACTTAATGGAAATCAAAACTAAATTTAAAGATAAACCCAACGAAATAAATATTAGTACAGGTCATTTCGAAATGGCCAACCGCAGCGTGAAGCTGAATGATTTTAAAATTATCATTGGTAAATCTGATGTAGAATTGAATGGCGAATTACCAGGTTTCATTAATTATTTAACCGATCAAAATGCGCCATTAGTGATTGATGCAAGTCTAAAATCAGGAAATTTAATTTTAGAGGATGTAATGTATGGAGGAGAAAGCAAAGGAGAATCACAACAAATAAATATTCCTTCAAATTTGAATTTTAAATTGGCTGCTGTTATCGAGAAATTGAGTTTTTCGAAATTTGAAGCCACAAGTATTAAAGGGGATGTGGTTATTGCTAATCAAAGAATACTATTAAGTGATTTATCGTTGAATACAATGGATGGGCACGCAGTCTTAAATGCCAGTGCAGATGCTTCCGGTGAAAACATTCATATCAAAGCTGCGTCGGATTTAAGTAAGATTAATATTTCGAAATTATTTTATCAATGTAATAACTTCGGACAAAACACACTTAATGAAAAACATTTGAATGGTTTTGCAACGGTAACATTAAATTTCTCTGGCGATTGGAGCAAATCGTTGAACGCTGATTTGAATAGTGTAGCTGCAAGCGGGAATTTAAGTGTGGAACAAGGAAGGTTAGTGGATTTTAAACCACTCTTGAGCCTTTCGAAATACATTGAAGTAAATGAGTTGCGTGATATAAAATTTCAGGCTCTGCAAAGTCATTTTGATATTGCGAATCAGGTTATTTCCATTCCTAAAACAACCATTAAAAATTCAGCTATGAATATTGATTTATGGGGTAAGCATACGTTTAAAAACGAAATTGATTATCATATCCAGCTTTTATTAAGCGAATTATTGGCAAATAAAAAGAGAGCAAACAAGCAATTGGATGAAGAGATGGAGGTAATGGAAAATGATCCCGAAAACAGAAGAAGTGTTTTTATTGTGATGACCGGAACCGTAGACAATCCGATTATTAAATACGACAGAAAAGGCTTGAAGCAAAAAATAGGTGAGGATATTAAAGCTGAAAAGCAAACCTTGAAACAAATATTGAAGGAAGAGTTTGGTTTGTTTAAAAAGGACAGCACACTCCTAAAGAATGAAAAGCCCAAGGCAGAAGAAAAGTTTAAAATCGACTACGGCGATAATAAGGAGAACAAGCCAAAGCCATTACAACCTAAGAAAAAAGAAGAAGACGATGATGACTTTTAAGCCATTTTAGGTTGTTGACCTAATTGGTATAAAAGCTTAGCGTGTGAAGCAACAGCACCTAAAAATGTTTTCTTGCTGTGATAAGGTAAATTAAACTCTTTAGCAGTTTCCTTAATAATTGGCGCGATGTTTTTATAATGCACGTGACAAATATTAGGGAATAAATGATGCTCAACCTGGTAATTTAATCCGCCCACAAACCAAGATAAAATTCTGGCATTTGGTGCAAAATTAGCAGTCGTTTTCATTTGGTGAGACGCCCAATCGTCTTGCATTTGGTGTGTTTCTTCACTTGGTGTTGGGAATTCGGTCATTTCAACAACGTGTGCCGGTTGGAAAATTAAGGCTAGAATTAATCCGCAAGTAAAGTGCATGATTGCGAAACCAAGAAGAACTTTCCACCAAACCAAATTCACGAAAATAATAGGAATGATGATGGTGAAAGTCCAATAAAAAAACTTATACATCAATAAACGTAGAAATTCTTTTCTGTAAGTTGTGTTATGAGTTTTTAATAAACCCATTTTGTTATAGCGGGATAATTGATTGAAATCTTTCGTGGTTGCCCACATTAAAGTCATTAAACCATAAAAGAACCAAGCATAGATAAACTGGAACTTGTGAATTTTTCTGTACTCGGCATGTGGCGAAAAACGAAGAAAGCCAAGTGGGGCAATGTCTTCATCATGGCCTTCAATGTTAGTGAAAGTATGGTGAAGATTGTTGTGCTGTAAATGCCAGTTTAAAGAACTTCCGCCGATAAAAGCCATGCTTAAGCTCATCAATTTATTAATTCCTTGTTTTTGAGAATAGCTTCCGTGAACTGCATCATGCATAACTGAGAGGCCGATGCCGCTCATGCCGATGCCCATGGCAATACATAAACCAATTAAAATATAACCATTACTAAAAGTGTTAGTTACAAGAAGAAAGTAAGGAGTTAAATAGAAGGCGAACATGGCGATGGATTTTATAACCATCTTGTAGTTACCGTATTTTGAAATGTTGTTCTGACGGAAATAATCGTCAACTCTTTTCTTAACAGTCATATAGAACTGACGATTGCTGTTGTTGAATCGAATGGCGTTGGTACTCATTGGGGTATTCTGTTTTAATTTTTAATTGTACAAATATAGCTCATAAATGACCTAAATCTGCTAAGGCAATGTTTATTTATCAAACATTGGCATTGTGAATTTTAGATTAGTTTAAATACTTGATTGCCAAATGACTTATTGGTGATGATATTTCTCACCTTTCGAAATTGTAAATGCACGGTATAATTGCTCTGTAAAGAATAATCGTACCATTTGATGAGAGAAAGTCATCGCTGATAAGGATAATTTATAATTCGCTCTTTGATAAATACTCTCATCAAAGCCATAAGGGCCTCCAATTAAGAAAATCATGTTTTTAACATTTTCAAAGGCTTTTTTGTCCAAAAATTTACTGAAATCAACCGAATTTAACATTTTTCCGCCCTCATCTAAAAGGATTAAATAATCGTTATCTTTCAATGATTTCAGAATAAGCTTGGCTTCCTCACGTTTTTGTTCAGCTTCCGGCCTCATTCTCACGGCTTTTGGCACATTTATTGTGGTTATTTCAAACGCCGCATAATTTTTTAATCGTTTGTTATAAATCTCTATACCCTCAATTAAATAGTTTTCGGTGGTTTTGTCAATTTGCAGTAGAGAAACTTTCATTGATATTAAACGTATAAAAAATTAAGATTTAGTAAATTTAGCACCAATAAATGAAACTCATCATATCTATAGCACTTTTTGTTTCTACTTTCTTCAATGCATTTGATGTGACGGATGATGTGGTAGCGGCCATCAAATCGGGTAAGTCTTCCGAATTAGTTAAGTTTTTTGATGAAAAACTTTCAGTGAAAATTTTAAATCAGGAAGACTTATTAAGTAAATCGCAGGCCGAGGCTAATATTAAATTCTTTTTCGAAAAGCATGCAGTAAAAAACTTTATTGTTTCTCACTCTAATTCGGTTAATGCTAATGTTCAATTTATCACCGGTACACTCGAAACATCAGCCGGAAAATACAGAGTATCTGTTTTAATCCGTCGTAATTTAATTTCGCAATTCAGAATCGAGAACGAGAATGAGTAATTACATTCAGCTGCACAGTAAGCACTTTGATTTTAAAAAATTTGTATTGTCTTGTCTACAGGAAGATGTAGGTGATGGCGATCATACTTCTCTTTCAACAATCCCCTCTCAACATAAAGGCAAAATGCAGTTATTGGTGAAGGAAGATGGTATATTAGCAGGTGTAGAGGCAGCTCTTCAGATTTTTAAAATCATCGATAAAACCATTAAAGTAAAATTACTTTTGAAAGACGGCACGCGTGTAAAAAAAGGTGATGTCGCTTTTCTTGTAGAGGGTAAAACACAAAGTCTGCTCACGGCTGAACGATTAGTGTTAAATGTGATGCAACGCATGAGTGGTATTGCAACTAAAACAGCACACTTACAAATTCTCTGCAGTGGAACCAAAGCAAAAGTGATTGATACACGTAAAACAACTCCAGGATTTCGTTTTTTTGAAAAGTGGGCCGTTGTTATTGGTGGTGGTGCCAATCATCGTTACGGCTTGTTTGATATGATTTTAATTAAGGATAATCATGTTGATTTTGCAGGTGGAATTATACAAGCAATTGATGCGGCAAATGCTTATCTGAAATCGAAAAGAAAAAAGCTGAAGATAGAAGTTGAAACACGCACCATAGAGGATGTAAAAAAAGTGTTGAAACATGGAGGTGTACACCGAATTATGCTCGATAATTATACACCTGCGCAAACTAAAAGAGCCGTTCAGCTCATCAATGGCCGGGTAGAAGTGGAGTCTTCAGGTGGTATTACTGAAAAGAACATTGCTAAATACGCGCAAGCCGGGGTTGATTTTATATCCATAGGAGCCCTTACTCATCATATTAAAAGTTTGGATTTAAGTTTGAAAGCACTTAAATAACTTTTATCTTTAATCATTATTATTCCATCTTATGAGGTTAATTCTTTTAGCTTTGATATTTCCTTTTTGCTTATTAGCTCAAACTGAATATATCGATTACCGTTCTGTTACCAACCCTCTCTATTGGAAAAATCGTAAACCGCATGCCGCGTATTGGCAGCAGGATGTACATTATACAATCAAAGCCGAAATTAATGATAGTACTGATATTGTAAGCGGACATGAATCATTAACCTACTGGAATAACTCTCCGAATGATTTAAGCTTCGTGTATTTTCATTTATACAGTAATGCGCAAAACAAAGATTCTTATTTATCCGATCTTTATAAAAATAACGGGTACAAATTAAAGTATAGCAAATACAGAGAGAAAAATTTGGGAACCGTGGTTGAAACAATTTCCTTAAACGGAAAGGAGTTAAAAACCGAATTGGATAACACCATTTTAAAAGTGTATTTGCCTAAGCCTATTCCTTCCGGCGAATCAGTGACTTTTGAAATTGATTTTAAAACTTATTTTGATCAGGAAGTAATTCGTAACCGAATGAAAATGTTTAACTCGTTTGGAAGCAAACATTATGATTTGGTGCATTGGTACCCTCGTATTTCTGTATTTGATCGTAAGTTTAATTGGGATACGGATCAACACATGGACCATGAGTTTTATGGTGACTATGGTTCGTTTTATGTGGAGTTAACCATGCCGAATCATTACATTGTTGACGGTACCGGAACGATGGTGAATGAGAACGAAATGTTGCCTGACACATTACGCGCTAAACTTGATATCAGTAACTTCTTCAATAAAAAATGGAATTCTCCTCCAAGTAAAATCATTGCAAAAAACGGAACCAAAAAAACCTGGAAATTCAGTTCGATAAATGTTCATGATGTTGCCTACACGGCCGATCCTAATTATAGAATTGGTGAGGCCATTGCTGAAAATGGTGTGCGTTGTATTGCCCTTGTGCAAGAGCCGCATGCCGCAGGTTGGCGAAATGCCGCACAATACATGACTAAAATTATTGAGGTTAATAATTACAATATTGGTGTTTATCATTATCCTAAAATGATTTGTGCGGATGCTAATGACGGAATGGAATATCCAATGATTACATTAAACGGTGGCTATGATCCGGATTATCGATCACTTTTTATTCATGAAATGACGCACAACTGGTTTTTCGGAATGGTGGGAAGTAACGAAACATACCGCGCTTTTTTAGATGAAGGTTTTACGCAATTTTACACCGCCGATACTTATCAGTTTATTGATGGTCCTTTATCAAAACGTATTCCGCCAAAAGGCAAGTATGCACAAAAATTCACATCACCTGTTCGTGTCATTGATGAACAAATATACAATGGCTATTATGGCTCAGTGGTTACACGTGGCGAAGAAGTTTCGTTAAATACGCATAGTGATGATTTTAATGGAGGTATCCGTCATGGTGGAGGTTACAGCAGTGTTTATTTTAAAACTGCAACCATGCTAAAAAATTTGGAGTATGTTTTGGGGCGCGCCTTTTTTGACAAGGCTATGCAACATTATTTTAATCAATGGAAGGTATGTCATCCGTATCCCGAAGATTTCAGAAACTCTATCATTCAATATACCGGTGTTGATTTAAATTGGTTTTTTGATCAATGGTTAGAAACCGGAAAAACCATTGATTACTCAATTGGAAAAATAAAAAAGAAAAAGGGAAGTGTTTATGAAATTACGTTTAAGCGTAAAGGCTCCATGCAAATGCCGGTTGATTTTACCATTATCGATAAGAATGATTCGGCACATCATTATTCTATTCCTAATACCTGGTTTCAAAAACCTACCGGTGCTAATACCTTGCCGCGTTGGATAGGATGGGGACCAAAACTAAAAACTACCTACACGGCAACAGTAACAATTAAGGAAAAAATCAAAAACATTATTATTGATCCTAGTTATCGCTTGGCGGATGTGGATATGGTTAACAATGTAAAGCGAAATAAAATTGATTTAAAATTCGATTCAAAAATTTATAATCCTCCGAATTGGAAACAATACGATATGCGCGTTAGACCTGCTTTATGGTATAATGGATATGATGGAATAAAAATTGGTGCGCATCTGAATGGAAATTACATGAATGTTAAACATGTTTTTGATTTAACCGCATGGTTTAGTACAGGATTAGGTCAGGCTCCTTTCGATAGTACGGTAAGTACTAACAGTTACAATCAGATTTCTTTTTTGTTTAATTATAAAACAAGTTTAAATCGATACTTGAAACGTAGTAATTTCTATTTGCAATTAAAATCCTTAGATGGATTAGATGGCGGTACAATTGGACTAGAAAGAAAAAACAATAGTGACAAAACTCGTTTTTATGCTCATTATAAAGCGATGCTGCGAGATCTACCGCAAGACATGATTTATTTACTCAATGATAAAGAGTGGGGGTATCAAAAGTTTAATGGAGCGTTTCATTTGGGTATGGAGCACAACTATAAGTATAAACGTGGCGTAGGAAATATTTTACTTAATTTCCGTGCGTCGGCATTTACCAAGGATTACGATTACTCTGCTGTTACTTTAAATGTTGTAAATAAAAATGATTTAGGAAGAATTAATATCAATACACGTGTTTTTGCGCAAATGGGATTCGGTAATAATATTCCTTCCGAATCAGCCTTGTATGTAGCAGGAGCCAATAATGAGGAATTAATGGATAATAAATACACGCGCTCCATGGGCATTTTCCCATCCGATTGGGCCGGGTATGGAAATGTTACAAATCATTTTACTGCCGGTGGTGGATTGAATTTAAGAGGTTATTCGGGCTATTTGTTGGCAGAGAAGGGCAGTGATGGTATTGTGAGATATAATTATAAAGGAACAAGCGGAGCGGCGTTTAATACAGAGATTGAATTTGGAGAATTATTCCGATTTATGAATTTCAAGTTTTTAAAGAACAGCATCAAAATGCAACCTTATTTATTTGCCGATGCAGGACTTATCAATACTAATTACACTTTTGAGCCTTATAAATTTAGTGAGTTAATGTACGACGCGGGTGTTGGTACAACATTCAGCATTGTTCGTTGGGGATCATTATATGGCATCGCTCCATTAACGATTCGTTTTGATATGCCGATTTTCATTAGCCGTTTGCCTTATCAAGAAACAGACTATCTTCAATTCCGTTGGATGATAGGAATCAATAAAGCCTTTTAATGAAGGAATTCAAGGAAGAGCAACGTTTTAATCAAATCTGGGTATGGGCTATTTTAATTGCTCCAATGGTAATGGTGTTTTCGCAATTAGCGATTGCCATAACAGGCAAGGAGGAGTTTAAGACAGAAGATATTATTGCTTTCCCCTTCCTCATTCTAGTGTTTACGATTTTAATTATTTGGTTCAAACGAATGGTTCTTGAAACAGTAATATCAGCAGAGGGAATTAATATTCATTATAAAGGTCTCTTCACTAAAAAACAATTTCCTAAATCAGAAATTTTGAAAGCTGAGATTGTTACCTATGATCCGCTTTGGAATTATGGTGGTTGGGGATTACGCTATAGCTCCAAACGAGGTTGGTGCTACAATGTAGCAGGAGATAAGGGATTAAAACTAACTCTTAGTAATGGTAAAACTGTAATGATTGGTACACAGCAACCGGAAGAGATAGATTCAATACTAAAATTATTTCAATATCCTTTATAGTTTTGCAAGTACGGCTGTTTATGATTAAAGTGTTCTATCAGATACAATCTACATGATTATTAATTACTATTTAGACTGCATTTTTCATCAATAAAAAAGCCCCTGATGTTTTCAGGGGCTTTTTTATTATTTAGATGTTATGATTAACGAGTAATCACTAATTTGCTTGTTCCATTGAAGTTATTGCTTCCGTTGATTGTAACGAAGTAAACTCCACTGTTTAATGCTGAGGTATTTAATGTTAATGTATTTTCTCCACCCATTAACTTAGCAGTTGTTTCTTGGATTAAGATACGTCCGCTGATGTCATAAACAACCACTTTGTAGCTTGCATCACCTTGTGCAGTAAATAATACATTAGTAGCATCACTTGCAGGGTTTGGATATAACTTCAAGTTTTCGTTAGCAGATAACTTAACTTCATTCTCTTCAATTCCAATAGCGTAAGGAACAGCATACTTATCAGTAGACCATAAACCACGACCGTGTGTTGCGGCATAAATAATACCATGGTTATAACATTGATAAGAAGGGAAAGTCTGCTGACGTAATTGGAACACAGGAACATTAGGGAAATTACCGCCATTTTCTTTTACCCATGTAGGAGAGGCAACAGTAATATCAGATGTACTGTAAATACCATTATCTGTACCAACTAAGGCAACCTTGTTGTCACTTACTTCAAATAATCCAGTATATGCAGGGATTAATGGTAAGCCGGTTCCGTTTTTAGCGGTAAAGTTTGAAGCATCAGTGTTATTCATATTCATAGTTGTGATATCACTATTGCTTGTGTAAACAGTTGCAGATTTGTTTTTATAACCACCACACGTAATCATTAAAGATTTATCGTCATTAGAAATAGCTATACCGGTAACAGGATATTTAAAGCGACCTAATGCAGTTGTCCTGGTAAGTGCTTTACGGCTATATGTTGCCGCTGAGTCAATATCAGATGAGAAAGTACCACTATAATCAGCGCTTGAAGAATCTCCAAGAACTTCTAAGTGAGAAACTCTGTATAAATAATATGTAGTATCGTTTTGTCTAGTAGAGAAGTAAATATAGTTACCGTTATTAGCCCACTCTAAACGAGTAATAGTAGTTCCAATAACAGGAGAGATTGTAGTTGAAGGAACCCCACCAGGACCATCCATGCGTGAATTTTTCCCGGCTATTTTAAACCAGTCTGGATTTGTACCAAAATTCAACGGACGTTTTACAATAAATACATTAGGGCTTTCAGTAGCTCCGCTTGCACTGGTTCCAACAGCTAAACGAGCCGAACGCTTTAAAGGTACTTTAACAATTGGCATTATTGTAGCGTTGGCTGTTGAATTTAATGGTGAAGTTAAGGCTACAGTAGCTGTAAAAGCTTGACCACTGATGTCTGAATTTTCTAATTCAATAATATCACCAATATCATAGCGTAGTTTAGTCGTTACAAAAATGTTACATGAATCACCCGGGTTGTTAGCAAATGAAAAGCGTACGCTGTCAACTTTATTGCTATTAATAAATACTGTATTATTACTTACAGATGAAGTATTCCCTTCACCAATTACATTTACTGCAGTAATAGATGATCCTGAATAAGTAGGAACTAGTTTTAAATTTTGAGAGTATTTATAACGAATTCTAATCGAGATAACAGATGAATCATTTGGAGCATTGTTAAACGTAAATCGTATACTATCACTTAAGTTACTATTTGGGAAAACCATGTTGTTTGTAGCTGTTAAGGTATTGGCCCCGGTTCCTAAAAATCTATAACCTGTTACAACAGAACCAGTATAGGCTAAAGTCATCGTGAAACTTTGAGCAGCCGGTGGTGTCAATAATTTAAAGCTAGTCATTCTAACAATAACTGAATCGTACTTAGCCGTTACCTTAGAACGAGTATTAGGTACGGTAAAAGTCACTGCAGAAACGTTTGTATTAGTAAATACCTGTGTAGCAACTAACGATTGTCCGCTCTTTTTTAAGCTAGTTGTAGTAACAGCGACTGTGTCGTATTTAGCACTAGCTTGCGGACGGGTATTGCCAGCTGTAAAAGTAGATTTTGAATTCATGGTGTTTTGGAAAACCAATGACGAAATCTCATTCATGAATATGGCAGAGTCGAGAGTTTTGTAGTTCTCCCATAAACGCATTGGCGTGTTTTCATTGGCAAAACCTGTTCCGCCAGGAGTACCTGCTCCACCTTTTAAACGATACTGTATATCATAAAAAGTCGAGAAAGGAGAGATGCTAATATCACTTGTTCTAAAGATTGTTCCGTAAGCTCCAGCATAAAACATTGCTTTAGGCGATAATTTTGAAAAGTCAGATTGAAAAGCGTCAGATGAACCAAAACTATTTGAGTTTTGGATAGTGTTAAGGTTACCCGGTAAGTAGGTTAAACTATTTCCAATTGAGCCACCTGCAACACCTGCGTATGGTACAACAACATTAGTTGGTGTTCCAGGATTGTAACGAGGGTAATTAGGAAAACTAACTGAATTGAACTGAGATATATTTAAGCCATTATTAAATGGTAAAAAACCTGAATTTCCTGACACAGATTTATAAACACCTGCGTCCGTAGCTACATATAACGTGTTATTAACCCCATCAAATTTAAAATCGTGTATTTTAGAATGAACATAAACAGCTAATGGTAAGGGCGCTGAAGTAAAGGCAATTTGAAACCAATTACCTTGACCTAATGGGTTTCCTGTAATTTGGTTCCAACCGTAGAAAGCTTCACTTCCTAAGTATAAAAATGTCTTGTTTAGAGGGTCAACTGCAATTGTATTTGCGTAATCTCCATATCCGGTAGTTCCGAAAATCATAGGATCTACTTGTGAAGTAGGAGGCGTAATAGTAACCCATGACGCTCCTTTGTTATTAGAAACCAGAATGCCACCCATGTTTCCTGAACTAGCTGTTACGGTTTTTTGTTTGGCAATGCTTAAGTAAACATAGTTAGGGTCAGATGGTGCAACTGCAATTTCAATTCGACCACGATCAGTAATATTAGTTGGTGTGATATCAGTATATGTTGAACCAGATGCTGGTTTAAAAAACACTTTAGAAGTTTTGATGTCTTTTGAACCTGCCGAGAAAAACACATCTCCTAAGGTATTGATTTTAACATCCATTCCAGGTAAAGATCCCGACTCAGTCACCTGAGTGAAATTTGCTCCTGCATCAGTTGAGAAGAAAAATCCTTTATTCGCAGCAACATAAATTGTTCCTGATTGATCGATAGCTAGTTCATTTACGTTACCAAATAGCGAAGAATCTTTCACTAATGTTACTGTTCCCGCAGAATTCATTTTATATAATCCGGTTCCAATAAATCCGGAAGAACCTGCACCATCACCACCGCGACCAAAAGTTTCTCCTGTTCCGAAAAATATAGTTCCGTCAGAAGCTTGAGCCATAGTGCTAACAATCAATGAACTTGCTTGATCATTCATCGGCGACCAAGCCCCACCACTATTCGTAGATTTGAAAATTCCACCTGAAACACCGGCTGCGTAAATTGTTTTGTTCGTTGGATCCTGACGATCTATCAAAACAGAACGAGTTCTGCCTGAAATGTCGTTAGGGCCCATTTCCGACCAGGTTAAACCTAACTGCGCCAATGCATTTCCGCCTAAAAATAAAGCACCTAAAAGAAGTGCGTTTTTCAACTGATTTTTAATAAATTTTGAAATCATATCAATCTATGTAATTTTAATATTTAGATTATTTTAACAAATCTGACTAAATTTTGTCAAATATAAAAATAAATGGAAATAAATGATTCAAAAAGTACTCAACATTTTAAAAGTGGTCACATTTTCTTTATTAGTGGCTGATTTAGAGGCACAAGATACCGTTTCGGTGAAAAATTGGACCTTAGAAAAGCAGCAATTGAATAAGCGTGGAATGGTATTTCTAACCTCCTGGGCATCAGTAAATATTGCTTCAGGAACAGCCGCTTTAATCACACACTCCTATGAGGAAAAATGCTTTTATTCGATGAATTCAGGATGGGGACTCGTTAATTTAGTAATTGCGGTTCCTTCACTAGTTGCTAAACCCAAAACCTATTCAAATACTCAGCAATTATCAACTGACCTTAAGAGGACAGAAAAAATATTTTTGATTAATGCCGGATTGGACGTCGTTTACATTGGAGCAGGAATCGGGGCTATGGAATTCGCGAAAAGCCGCCAAAATATTAAAGAAAAAGAAATGTATAGTGGATTTGGTAAATCATTCATCGTTCAGGGCACCGCCTTATTGTTTTTTGATGCGTTCATGTATCAGATGAATAAAAAACTGAGAATAAAAGTAAAGGCTAATCAACAACAGGTGGCATTATTCGTCAGTCCTTCCAATTTTCATTTTATTTATCGGTTTTAGCTTTAATTACTCAATTGTAATTTGTTGATTATGCACAGTTTTCTTATGTTTGTTGTTTGTCTTTTATGGAAACTGTTAAAGAATATTTTGCGCATCCAACAGCTGTGATCGATGATGGCTGTAAAATAGGAAAGGGCGTTAAAATTTGGCACTTTTCTCATATTATGCCTAATTGTGTTTTGGGGGATAATTGTAACATCGGACAGAATGTAGTTATTTCGCCCGATGTAGTTCTAGGTAAAAATGTGAAGGTTCAAAATAACGTTTCAATTTACACCGGTGTTACTTGCGATGATGATGTTTTTCTTGGTCCATCGATGGTTTTTACAAATGTAATTAATCCACGAAGCGCCGTGAATCGTAAATCTGAATATGCAAAAACTCATGTAGGCAAGGGCGCTTCTATTGGCGCTAATGCAACAATTGTATGCGGACACGATATTGGAGAGTTTGCTTTCATTGGTGCTGGCACAGTAGTTACAAAAACGGTTCCTGCATATGCTCTTATTGTTGGAAATCCAGGACGTCAAATGGGATGGATGAGTGAATTTGGTCATCGTCTCGAATTCGATAAAGATGGTTTTGCAACTTGTAAGGAAAGTGGACAAAAATATAAATTGGAAAACAATACTGTTAAGCGTATCTCTTAATTATGACAAAAATAAAATTTGCGGTAGTAGGGCAAGGGCATATCGGTAAACGTCATGCGGAAATGGTTCGAAGAAATGAAGCATGCGAACTAATAGCGGTATGTGATATTTTACCTAAGGAAAAATTAGGCCTCGATGATTTAAAAGAAAAGTTTTATTCTAAAGTTGACGATCTTTTAAAAAATCATCCGGAAGTTGAGGTAGTGAATGTTTGTACACCTAACGGTCTGCATGCCGAGCATTCATTAAAAGCATTGGAGTCGGGAAAAAATGTTGTAGTTGAAAAACCAATGGCTCTTTCTAAATCCGATTGCGAAAAAATAATTTACAAAGCTTTGCACCAACATAAAACAGTTTTCTGTGTAATGCAAAACCGTTATTCACCTCCAAGCGTTTGGTTAAAGGAAGTGGTAGAGAAGAAAATCATAGGCGATGTATATATGGTACAACTTAATTGTTACTGGAATCGTGACGAACGTTATTACAAGCCGGGCGGATGGAAAGGAACGCACGCCTTAGATGGAGGTACGTTATTCACTCAGTTCTCACATTGGATTGATATTATGTATTGGCTATTCGGCGATATACAAAACATACAAGCAAAATTCGCCGATTTTAATCATCAAAAATCAACGGCATTCGAAGATAGCGGATTTGTGAGTTTTGATTTTGTTAATGGTGGCATGGGTTGCATTAATTACAGCACTGCAGTATGGGATAAAAACTTAGAATCTTCTCTAACAATTGTTGGAAGCAAAGGAAGTGTCAAGGTGGGAGGACAATACATGGATCAAATTGAAGTGTGTAACATTAAAGATTACACCATGCCAAAGTTGGATGCCACTAATCCTGCAAATGATTATGGAGCATATAAAGGTTCGGCTAACAATCATAATTATGTAATAGACAATGTTGTTGAAACCTTAACCGGTAAAAATAAAATCACCACAAATGCTTTAGAAGGATTAAAAGTGGTTGATATCATTGAGCGTATTTACGCTTTACGTCCCGATTCAGTAATTAAAAACATGTAATAATTTCTATATGAGTATCTATAAAAGAATTTTAGACAAAGACGCGAGAATTGCCGTAATAGGTTTAGGCTATGTTGGTTTACCAATTGCGCTTGCCTTTGCTAAAAAAGTTAAAGTTATCGGATTTGATATTAACGAGAAGCGCGTTAATATGATGAAAAAGGGCATTGACCCAAGTCAGGAATTGACTAAGAAGGATTTTGCTAATTCAGATATTACGTTCACACATAAATTAGAAGATTTAAAGAAGGCCAACTTTTTTATTGTTGCAGTGCCAACACCAATTGATGAGCATAATTTACCGGACTTAAAACCATTAATCGGCGCTTCAACGACTGTAGGAAAAGTATTGAAGAAAGGCGATTACGTTGTTTATGAATCTACAGTTTATCCGGGTTGTACCGAAGAGGATTGTATCCCTGTTTTGGAAAAGGAATCAGGATTAAAATTTGTGAAAGATTTTAAAGTTGGATATTCTCCTGAGCGCATCAATCCTGGTGATAAGGAACATACTATCACTAAAATTTTAAAAATTGTTTCTGGATGCGATAAAGAAAGCTTAGAGAATATTTCTAAGGTTTACGAAATTATTGTTGAGCCGGGCACTCATAAAGCTTCTTCCATTAAGGTTGCTGAAGCGGCAAAAATTATTGAGAACACACAGCGCGACGTAAACATCGCTTTAATGAATGAGCTTTCAATTATTTTCTCACGCATTGGAATTAATACATATGAAGTATTGGAAGCAGCAGGTACTAAATGGAATTTCTTAAAATTTTCTCCGGGCTTAGTAGGCGGACATTGTATTGGTGTCGATCCATATTACTTGACTTACAAGGCGGAGGAAATGGGTTATCATGCACGCGTCATCAATAGTGGTCGTTATGTGAATGATAGCATGGGTTTCTACGTTGCTAAAACCTGTGTAAAGAAAATTATTGCTGCCGGTAAAAATATTTCTAAGTCAAAAGTATTAGTGATGGGCGCCACATTTAAAGAAGATGTGAGTGATATACGTAATAGCAAAGTAGCCGACATTGTTAAGGAATTAAAATCATTTGGTGTGAAGGTTGAAATTGTAGATCCGCATGCAGACAGTGATGAACTTAAACACGAATATGGTTTTGGTTTAAATAAATTAGGTAAAGGCTATGATGGAGTGATTGTTGCCGTAAATCATAAGGAGTATAAATCATTGGATGAAAAGTACTTTAATTCTGTTTTGAGTAAAAAGGGAATTTTAGTGGACGTAAAAGGTATGTATAAAGGTAAGATTAAGAATCTTACTTATTGGAGTTTATAATTAATGTTAAGAATGGAAATTTTGGACAATAAATTTTCATCCGCTACATTAACTAAATAAAAAACGAAAATGAAAATTTTAATTACAGGTGGCGCAGGTTTTATTGGTTCTCACGTGGTGAGATTATTTGTAAACAAATACCCGTCTTACACCATTTACAATTTAGATAAGTTAACCTATGCTGGAAACCTTGCTAATTTAAAGGATATTGAGAATAAACCGAATTACAAATTCGTAAAGGGAGATATTGTTGATGCAGATTTTATCAATAAGCTTTTTTCCGAACTTAAATTTGGAGCAGTTATTCATTTAGCAGCCGAAAGTCATGTTGATAGAAGTATTACAAATCCATTGGAATTTGTTTATACGAATGTTATCGGCACCGTAAATCTTTTAAATGCAGCAAAAACCATTTACAAGGAAAACACTAATGCCTTTAAACTGTTTTATCACGTAAGTACTGATGAGGTGTATGGTTCACTTGGTGAAACCGGAATGTTTACCGAAACAACTTCTTACGATCCGCATAGCCCGTATTCAGCTTCAAAAGCAAGCTCCGATCATTTTGTAAGAGCTTATCATGATACTTACGGATTGCCTTCACTAATTTCAAATTGCTCTAATAATTACGGACCAAATCATTTTCCTGAGAAATTAATTCCGCTTTGTATCAGTAATATTAAAAACAACAAGCCATTGCCTATTTATGGTAAAGGTGAAAATGTGCGTGATTGGTTATTTGTTGAAGATCATGCGCGTGCAATTGATGTTATTTTTCATAACGCAAAAGCAGGAAGTACTTATAACATTGGCGGACACAATGAGTGGACAAACATTGATGTAATTCGTTTGCTTTGTAAAATTATGGATAAGAAGTTGGGTAGGGCAGAAGGCACCAATGAAAAACTAATCACATTTGTAAAAGATCGTGCCGGTCACGATTTACGTTATGCTATAGATTCTACAAAATTGCAAAACGAATTAGGATGGAAACCAAGCTTACAGTTTGAAGAAGGCCTAGAAAGAACAGTAGATTGGTATTTGGCGAATGAGGAATGGTTGCAAAATGTAACTTCAGGTGATTATCAAAAATACTACGAGCAACAATACGTGAAACGCTAATTTTTTTGAAATGAGCGAAAAGAAAGTTTGTTTAGATTGCGGTGAGCCGATTAAAGGTAGGGCAGACAAAAAATTCTGCAATGATATTTGCCGGAATTCCTATAACAATAAACTTAATAGCGATACCAACAATCACGTTCGAAACATTAATAACATCCTTCGTAAAAACAGAAGGATCATGGAGGATTTATTAACCGGAGCTACAGTGACTGTTTCAAAACAAAAACTATCATCAGCAGGATTTAATTTTAATTATTTTACCAATCTCGTGAAAACGAAAGAAAGTAAATTGTATTACTTCTGTTATGAATTTGGTTATTTACCCCTGGAAAACGAAAAAATTCTCTTGGTAAAAAGCAAAAAAGAAGCCGATTAAATCAATCGGCTTCTTTTTTTATAAAGACTAAATTTTTAATTATCGAATAATTGACTATCCGGAACACAGGTACATTTTGGTGCCGGTTTAGGCAGATAGTTTATTTCTGACGGACGTAAAGCCTTAGTAGAGTTATCATACTTTAATGTTAGTCTAACTTCCGATTTAATCGTTACGCCACCTTTCACTGCCGGATACCATGTATTCATATTGTTCTTAATGGTTTCTTCTATAAGTTTATTTATATCCGGGTCGCCGCCTTGAACAAAAATCTTTTTGATAGTTCCGTCAAAGTTTAACTGTAAGCGAACAATAGTAGATAAATCTTTTACGGCCTTCTTTTGTTTTTTGTTTAACGGTAAATTCTCTTTGAAGAAATCATAAATTTCTTCACCGCCACTTTCATAACATGGAGGGCGACAAGCCTTCACATCTTTAGATTTTTTCGGAGTAGCATAACCTTCACGTTTTTGAAGTGGCGCTTTTACTACCGGAACTTCTTCTTCTTTCTTAGACTTTTTAGGTTCTGCTGCAACTTCTTCTTTTACCTCTTTTTCTTTTTTCGGCTTTTCGGCTTTCGCTGCTTTTTCTTCTTTAGGCGCTTTTTCCTCTTTAACTTTTTCTTCCTTTACCTTTTCTTCTTTTTCTTTCTTTGGTTTCTCTGCTTTTGCAGATTTTTCTTCTTTCACCGGTGGAGCAACTACAGGTTCAGGAGCCTTTGGTTCTTCTTTTCCGGCGTAATAAATATAGAAACCTTGCGCTTGTTTAAAAGCTTCTGCATCACCACTCATGCTGCATTGACACATGGTGATTAAATTGGTGTTATCTTGAAAAAACTGAGGATAGGTTTTAATTAAATTTTCCCAGCGCTCGCGGTTTGCTGTTTCACGCTTAGCGAGAGCTCCCGCTTCGTTTTCGGTAAACACTAAAATAATATCGGTGATTGGCAGATTTATGATTGAATCACCTGTTGAGGTTTTTCCCACACCTTCTGTTCCGCGTTTAGATCGGATGAAAGCGTAATTCTTGCTTTTTGGTTTGTATACTTTGGTAATAGAATCAGATTCGAAAATCAAATCGTCGTAAACAATTTCTTGTGCATTCACATTAATTGCAAAAATGCAAAGGAGGAAAAATCCAATAAGTTTTTTCATTAGCTTAATTTTAATCCAAATTATAAAAATAAATGTGATATTATCAAGCCTTATTAAAAAGGCTATCCACAAACTCCGGTGCATTAAATAGCTGTAGGTCGGTCATCTTTTCACCAACACCTATGTATTTAACCGGAATTTTAAACTCGTCACTGATACCTATTACCACACCACCCTTTGCGGTACCATCCAGTTTAGTAACGGCTAAAGCATTTACATCGGTGGCAGCTGTAAACTGACGACATTGTTCGATGGCGTTTTGCCCTGTACTACCATCTAAAACCAATAAAACTTCGTGTGGCGCGTCAGGAACCACTTTTTTCATGACATTTTTAATTTTGGTTAATTCGTTCATCAAATTAACCTTGTTATGTAAACGCCCTGCGGTATCAATGATAACCACATCGGCATCTTTTGAAACTGCACTACTTAATGTATCAAACGCAACACTCGCCGGGTCGGCACCCATTCCTTGCGATACAATAGGAACACCAACACGTTCACTCCAGATAATTAATTGGTCTACAGCCGCAGCCCTGAAAGTATCCGCCGCACCAAGTACAACACTTTTTCCGGCTTGTTTAAATTGATGAGAAAGTTTGCCAATAGTAGTTGTTTTTCCTACACCATTAACGCCCACCACCATTATGACATATGGTTTTTTTGTAAGCGGTGCCGTAAAATCGAAAGCGTTGTTAGCAGAATTATTTTCTTTGAGAAGAGCTGCAATTTCATCACGAAGAATGGTATTGAGCTCGTTGGTTGAAACGTATTTATCGCGCGCTACGCGTTCTTCAATACGTTTGATGATTTTAATGGTGGTGTTAACGCCAACATCACCGCTAATTAATACTTCTTCCAGATTATCCAGAACATCAGCATCCACTGTGCTTTTTCCGGCAATAGCTTTTGCTATTTTACCAAAAAAACTCTCTTTGGTTTTCGACAAGCCTTCATCGAGGCTCTGCTTTTCTTCTTTGCTGAATAATTTCGAGAAAAATCCCATTATAGAAACGTCCTAAAATAAA